>JBQTJX010000053.1:0-13151 GCA_052386675.1 Betaproteobacteria bacterium | reverse complement strand
GGGAAGCTGGAGGTCTCGGAAGCGGCGCTCTATCGCCATTTCGCGTCCAAGGCCCAGATGTACGAGGGCCTGATCGAGTTCATCGAGAACTCGGTGTTCACGCTCGCCAACCGCATCGCCCAGGACGAGCCCGACGGCGCGAAGCAGGCCGACAAGCTGGTCGAGATGCTGCTCGCGTTCTCCGAGAAGAACCCGGGCATGGTGCGGGTGATGACCGGCGACGCACTGGTGGGCGAGCACGAGCGACTGCAGGCGCGCATGAACCAGTTCTTCGACCGCTTCGAAGCGTCGCTGAAGCAGGCTTTGCGCGCGGCGGGGAGCGCCGCAGGCGCTGGCGGCGACGGCGGCGAAGTCACCGCGCAGGCGAGTGCGCTGACGCGCTACGCCATAGGTTGCCTGCACCAATATGCCAAGAGCGGCTTCGCGAAGGGGCCCGTCGAGCACTACGCCGCCCAGAAGCGCTTCCTGCTGGCATAGCAAGAGCCCCGGCCAGGCCGTCCGCCGGTTTCGACGCGAGTTACGCCATCTCGGCCAGCGGTTCCTGCGCGAGCGCCACGACGTCCTCCGCGGCGAGGTCCAGGGTTTCGAGCACGAACGCCTCCCCGGTCCTCCAGTCCGGGCACAGTCCGCGACCGGAGCGCATCGCGACGACCTGCTCCGCGAGCAGCCCGATGGCCACCAGGCGCGCATCGGCGGCATCGGCGTCATGCCGTCCGCCCGAGGCCGGGTCGACCGCATGGTGGTGAAGGATTGCCTGGTTCATCGCCTCTGGCAGCATCCAGCCGCGCGCGAGCGCGAATCCCACCCGGGCGTGGCTGTAGCGGAAGCGCTCGTCTTCCGCGACCAGGACCTGGGCTCCGGGGCGCATCTTCATGTCCGCCATGACGCCGTCGTAGTCTGGAAACTTTGCGATCATGACGGCGCTGCCGCAGTCCCGGAACAGGGCGAAGGTATGCGCGACGTCGGCGTTGATGCCGCTGATGCTGCGACTGACCGTGGCCGCTGTCTGCGCCAGCCTGGCAGAGGTCTCCCAGAAGCGTTGCATGGGAACGCTGCCGCCGGCCGGGAAAGCGTTGCGCAGCATCAGTCCGGTGACCAGGTTGGCCGCTGCTCGCAGCCCGAGGATGGTCAGGGCCTGCTGCACCGTCGTGGCCTTGGAGACCAGCCCGTAGAACGGCGCATTGACCGTCTTGATGATTGCTGCCGAGAGCCCTGCATCCGCGCTGGTCAGTCCGGCGAGCTTCTTCAGGTCCGGGTCGGGGGCGCGCATCTCTGCCGCGAACCGGGTCAGGATCGCCGGGCACGGCGGAATGCCGATTTCGCGCGCGATCCGCTCGGCCTGCTCCGACAGTTCGGTCGATCCAATAGTCGTCATGCGCGCGTCGCTGCGGAAGTCTGGTCAAATGCCTATCGGCCGCGCCACGGCAAACCTGAGGCCGGTCAGGCGGTGTTTCGTTCCAGTTCCTCCTGCAGCGCCAGCCACTGCGCTTCCACTTCGGCAAGTTCCTTCGCGTTGTACGCCTGGTCGGCCACCTGCGCCTGCAGCGCGTCGTGCTTCGCGGCGCCGTAGATCCCCGGGTCGGCCAGTTTCGCCTCGATCGCCTTCCTGTCCGCGTTCAGCTTCGCCATCTTTTCCTCCAGGCGCTTGATGCGCGTCTCGATGGGCTTGCGGTTGCCTGACGGTTTTGGCGGTGCGCTGCGCTTCTGCTCATGCGCCCCCGGTTTTTCCGCAGCTTTCGCCGCGACTTTCTCTTCTCCGTCCGGCTTCAGCTTGGTCCTGAACAGCCATTCGCGGTAGTCGTCCAGGTCGCCGTCGAACTCCGCCAGCTTGCCGTCGGCGACCACCAGCAGCTGGTCGGTGGTGGCGCGCAGCAGGTGCCGGTCGTGCGAAACCAGCACCAGCGTGCCCTCGAACTGCGCCAGCGCGACTGTCAGCGCCTCGCGCGTCTCGAGGTCGAGGTGGTTGGTGGGTTCGTCCAGCAGCAGCAGGTTGGGGCGCTGCCAGACAATGAGCGCCAGGGCGAGGCGCGCCTTCTCGCCGCCGGAGAAAGTGGCGATCGGCCCGGTGGCCATGTCGCCGGGGAAATTGAACATGCCGAGGAAGTTGCGCAGGTCCTGCTCGCGCGTCTCGGGCGAGATGCGCCTCAGGTGGAGAAGGGGGGAAGCCTTGTCGTCCAGCATCTCCAGCTGGTGCTGGGCGAAATAGCCCACCGCGAGGCCCTTGTTGAAGGTCGTGGTGCCCGAAAGCGGCGCTTGCGTCCCGGCGATTGTCTTGATGAACGTCGACTTGCCCGCGCCGTTGACCCCGAGCAGGCCGTAGCGCTGGCCCGACTGCAGGGAGAAGTTGATGCCCGAGATGATCCTGTTGTCGCCGTAGCCTGCGTCCACGTCCTCCAGCACCAGCAGCGGGTTGGGCGAACGCAGCGGCTCGCGGAACTCGAAGGAGAACGGCGCGGTCGCGTGCAGCGGCGCGAGGTCCTCCATCTTCGCCAGCATCTTCATGCGGCTCTGCGCCTGGCGCGCCTTGGTGGCCTGGGCGCGGAAGCGGTCGATGAACGACTCGAGGTGGGCGCGCTCGCGCGCCTGCTTCTCGGCCTGCCCGGCGGCGAGCACCACCGCGGCGGCCCGCTGGCGCTCGAAGTCCGAGTAGTTGCCGCCGTAGCGCTTCAACTTGCCGCCGTCGATGTGCACCACCACCTCGACCACGCCATCGAGGAAGTCGCGATCGTGCGAGATGACGAGCAGCGTGCCGCGGTAGCGCCGCAGCCATTCCTCGACCCACAGGATGGCGTCCAGGTCCAGGTGGTTGGTGGGTTCGTCCAGCAGCAGCAGGTCCGAGGGGCAGATCAGCGCTTGCGCCAGATTGAGGCGCATGCGCCAGCCGCCCGAGAAGCTCGCCACCGGCTGCTGCATCTCCGCGTGCGAAAACCCGAGCCCCCGCAGCAGCTGTTCGGCGCGGGCACGCACGGTGTAGGCGCCGGCATCGGCCAGCGCGGCGTGCACTTCGCCCATGCGCATGCCATCGTGCGCTTCCTCGGCCTCGACCAGCTCGCGCTCCAGGCGCCGCAGCGTGGTGTCGCCGTCGATGGCGTAGTCGAGCGCCGGGCGGTCGAGCGCAGGCGTTTCCTGCGCCACGTGCGCCACGCGCCAGCGCGCTGGAAACTCGACGTCGCCCTTGTCGGCGTGAAGTTCGCCGCGCAGCAGCGCGAACAGGCTGGACTTGCCCGAGCCGTTGGAGCCGATGAGGCCGATGCGGTCGCCCGGGTTGAGCGCGACGTCCGCGCCCTCGACGAGGACCTTGGCGCCGCGCGCCAGGGTGACGTTCGTCAGCCGGATCACGGCGCGCTACACACTTTGCACGCCGGGTCCCTGTTCACCCGCACGGTGCGCCATTCCGGAATGCGCGCATCCATCAGCAGCAGGCGGCCGTTCAGCGTGCCGCCTGCCGCGGCGAGCAGTTTCACCGCCTCCATCGCCTGCAGCGCGCCCACCACGCCGGTGAGGGGCGCGAACACGCCCATCTGCGAGCACTGGACTTCCTCGGCGTCGCCGTCCTCGGGATAGAGGCAGGCGTAGCACGGCGCACCGGGCTGCCGCAGGTCGAATACCGAGACCTGGGCGTCGAAGCGGATCGCGGCCCCCGACACCAGCGGCTTGCATCCGGCGACGCACGCCTGGTTCAGCGCATGCCGCGTGGCGAAGTTGTCGCTGCAGTCGAGCACCACGTCCGCGGTGCCGACGAGCGTGGCCAGGTCCGCGGCTTCGAGGCGCTTCTGCAGAACGGTGATGGCGACCTCGGGATTCATGGCGTTCAGCGCGGCCTTCGCCTGCTCCACCTTGGGCAGGCCGACGGATTCGGTGCGGTACAGGATCTGGCGCTGCAGGTTGGTGAGGTCCACCACGTCGGGATCCGCGAGCGTGATGCGGCCGACGCCGCTAGCGGCGAGGTACAGCGCCGCGGGGCAGCCAAGCCCCCCGGCGCCGACGACAAGCGCGGAGGCCGCGCGCAGGCGTTCCTGTCCCTCAATGCCGATCTCCGGCAGCAGGATGTGCCGGCTGTAGCGGAGGAGCTGCGCGTCGTTCAGCGGCAGGCCAACTGCGGGTTCGTCCAGTCCTAGTTCGCCTTGCCCGCGGGCTTGGTCTGCGCCACTGCCGGCGGCTGGCTCTTGACCGGTTCGCCCTTCAGGAAGGCGAGGGCCTGCTGGAGCTGGAAGTCGTCCTTGGAACCCAGTTCGATGGGCTTCATGTCGGCCGGCGCGGCGGGCGCCGGCGCGGCGGGCTTGGGCTTGGCGCCCGCGGGCTTGTCGCCCTTGCCGTCGTCCAGGTGCCGGTTGAGGTCGGCCTCGCGCAGCCGTGCCTGCGCGGCGCCCGGCTCCTCGACCACGACGTCGGGCGTGATGCCCTTGGCCTGGATCGAGCGCCCGCTCGGCGTGTAGTAGCGCGCGGTGGTGAGCTTGATCGCGGTATTGTTGCCCAGCGGCATGATGGTCTGCACCGAGCCCTTGCCGAAGGTCTGCGTGCCCATGATGGTGGCGCGCTTGTGGTCCTGCAGCGCGCCAGCGACGATCTCCGATGCCGAGGCAGAGCCGCCGTTCACCAGCACCACCATCGGCACGGACTTGGCCGCGGCCGGCAGCGACTTCAGGACGTCGTCGCGCGAGCCGCGCGCATAGTCATCCGGCGTGGCGTGGAATTTCTTGCGCGCGTCCTCGGTGCGTCCGTCGGTGGACACCACCAGCACCTTGGAGGGCAGGAACGCGGCCGAAATCGCCACCGCGCCGTAGAGAAGGCCGCCGGGGTCGTTGCGCAGGTCGAGCACCAGGCCCTTCATCGGGCCCTGCTTGTAGAGCTGGTCGACGTGGCGCACCAGGCTCTCGACGGTGGTCTCCTGGAACTGCGACACCCGCACCCAGCCGAAGCCCGGCTCGATGACCCTGGACTTCACGCTCTGGACGCGGATCACCGCGCGCGTCAGCGTGACCACGATCGGCGCCGCTTCGCCCTTGCGCGCGATGGTCAGCGTGATCTGCGTGTTGGGCTTGCCGCGCATGCGCTTGACCGCGTCGTTCAGCGTCATGCCCTTCACCGGCGTGTCGTCCAGCTTGATGATCAGGTCGCCGGGCTTGACCCCGGCGCGGAACGCGGGCGTGTCCTCGATCGGCGACACCACCTTGACGAATCCGTCCTCCATGCCGACCTCGATGCCCAGGCCGCCAAACTGGCCCTGCGTGCCGACCTGCAGTTCCTTGAAGGCTTCCGCGTCCAGGTAGGCCGAATGCGGGTCCAGGCCCGCCAGCATGCCGTTGATGGCCTCGGTGATGAGCTTCTTGTCCTCGACCGGCTCGACATAGTTGGACTTGATGGCGCCGAAGACGTCGGTGAACGCGCGCAGTTCCTCCACCGGGAGCGGGGAGCGCGTGGCGAGCTGGCCGATGGCCTGGAAATTCAGGCTGAGCAGGACGCCGGCGACGGCACCCATGAGGATCAACCCGACCTGCTTGTACTTGTTCATGCCCTTCCTTGCCGGTGGCCGCGCGGGAATGGATTCGACGGTGCGCCGGGCGCGAAGTTCATCCGGAGTCCGGCCTACTTGCGCGCCCAGCCCAGGGGATCGAATGCCCGTCCGAGGTGCCTGAGCTCAAAGTATAAGCCCGTTTCCTCGTTGCCCCCGCTCGCACCGACCGTCGCCAGCGTTTCGCCCGGGGCCACCGCGTCCCCGGCCTGCTTCAACAGGGTCTCGTTGTTGCCATAGACGGAGAAATAGTCCTCGCCATGGTCCACGATGAGCAGGTTGCCGAAGCCGCGCATCCACTCCGCATAGACCACCCGGCCGGCGGCCACGGCGCGCACCGGCTCGCCCTCGGCGGCGCGGATGAACACCCCCTTGGCGGGGCCCTGGCGGCGCGCCAGTTCGCCCCGCACCGGCAGGCGCAGCTGGCCCTTGAGGGCGGAGAACGGCCCCGAAGCCGATGCGGCGTCCGGGACACGGTCGACCCGGCCGTAGCCCGCCCCGGGGCGGACGCTGAGCACCTTGCCGATCTCCTCGATGACGCGGGCAAGGCGCTTCTCGTCGCCCTCGGCGACACGCAGTTCCCTGCGCGCCTGACGGATCTCCACGGCCACGCGTTCCAGCACCCGCCGCCGCTCGCGCCGATCGGCGAGCATCCGGTCGCGGTCGGCGCGCTGGCCGGCCTCGATGCCGCCCAGCTCGCGCGCCTTCGCCTCGGACGAATCGCGCAGGCGCGCCAGTTCGGCGAGTCCCTCGCGATGGCCGTCGATCAGCTGGGCGGCCGCCTTGGAGACATAGGTGAGGTAGTGGAGCTTGCGCGCGGCCTCGGCCGGATCGTCTCCCGAGAGCGCGATGCGCAGCGCCGCAGGGGCGCCCCCGGACAGGTCGGCGACGGCGCGGGCCGCGAGCAGCCGCCCGAGCGCGGCCTGCTGGTCCGAGAGGGCGAGTTCCCGGGCTTGCCGCTGCTCCGCGAGCCGGGCGATCGCGGCGCGCGCGGCGCGCGCATCCGCTTCAAGCCTGGCCAGCGCGCGGCCGGCCTCCGAGATCGCGGTTTCCGAGGCGCGCAAGGCCTCCCGCGCCTCGCGCCGGCTGGATTCCCGTTCCTCGAGCTCGCCGCGCAGGGCGGAGAGCTTCTGGCGCAGGGCGGCGAGGTCTTCCTCCCTGGCCGTCGCCGCCCCGGCCGCGAACGTGGCAGCCAACAGCACGGCGGCCAGCAGGGCTGCGGCGAACGAAGGGATCAGGCTTTGGCCTTGCCCTGGGCGGAAACCGCGGCGATGCGGCGCGCCACTTCCGCGGGATCGCCGAGGTAGCGGTGGCCCATCGGGCGCAGCGTGGCGTCCAGCTCGTACAGGAGCGGCACGCCGGTGGGGATGTTGAGGCCGACGATGTCGGGGTCGGAGACGCCGTCCAGGTGCTTGACCAGCGCCCGAAGCGAATTGCCGTGGGCGGCGATGAGCACGCGCTTGCCGGAACGGACCGCCGGCGCGATGGCCGATTCCCAGTACGGCAGCACTCGCGCCACCGTGTCCTTGAGGCATTCGGTGAGCGGCAGGCTGGCGGCGGATACGCCGGCGTAGCGCGGGTCGCCGGAGGGGTTGCGCGGGTCCGAGGCCTCCAGCGACGGCGGCGGGGTGTCATACGCGCGCCGCCAGGCGAGCACCTGCGCCTCGCCGAACTTCGCGGCCGTTTCGGCCTTGTTGAGGCCCTGCAGGGCGCCGTAGTGGCGCTCGTTCAGGCGCCAGTCCTTGGTTACCGGGATCCAGAGCTGGTCAAGCTCCTCCAGGGCAAGGTTCAGGGTCCGGATGGCGCGCTTGAGCACCGAGGTGTAGGCGAGGTCGAAGGTCCAGCCCTCGGCGCGCAGCAGGCGCCCGGCGGCGCGCGCCTCCTCCACCCCGCGCTCCGACAGGTCGACGTCGGTCCAGCCCGTGAAGCGGTTTTCGCGGTTCCAGTCGGATTCGCCGTGGCGCAGGAGCACGAGCCGGTGGGTGATGGGCGACGTGGGGGTCGACATGCGGGTGAATTATAATGAGCGCACTGAAGTCTTGGACGCCAGCGTCCGCCGGGAAGGATCCCCTTGGAATTCGTCACCAACAACTGGCACCTGATCGCGCTTGCGTTCGTTTCCGGCGCGATGCTGATCTGGCCCACGGTGCGCCGCGCCAGCGCCGGCGGCGCAAGCGTGGACACGCTGCAGGCCACGCACCTCATCAACCGCGAGGATGCGGTGGTGCTGGATGTGCGCGATCCGGCCGAGTTCGCCAAGGGCCGCGTGCTGGGGGCGAAGAACGTCCCGCTCGGAGAACTGGCGAAGCGCGCCGGCGACCTGCAGAAGAACAAGGCGAAGCCCCTGATTGTCGTCTGCCAGACCGGCAACCGGTCGCTGGGGGCCATGGCCGAGCTGCGCAAGATGGGTTTCGAGAAGGTGGTCAACCTTTCCGGCGGCTTCAACGCCTGGCAGCAGGCCGGGCTGCCGGTCGAGAAGTAATGCCGCGGAGGTGACCAGGTGACCGCTTCGCCCCGCGTCCTGATGTACCTCACCGCCTCGTGCCCCTACTGCCGGGCGGCGGAGCGGCTGCTGGAGGCCAAGGGCGTGCGCGACATCGAGAAGGTGCGCGTGGACCTGGAACCGGCCCGCCGCCCGGAGATGATGCAGCGAAGCGGCCGGCACACCGTGCCGCAGATCTGGATCCGCGGCCACCACGTCGGCGGCTGCGACGACTTGCACGCGCTCGAGGAGGCCGGCGAGCTGGACACCCTGCTCGGGGCCGCCTGACCGGGCGCGTCGCCGCAATCCCTACCCAACCGGAGATTCCTTTGGCCAACGAAGCAAGCAACGCCGCAGCACCGGAGGCGGGCGCGCCCGCATTCCAGATCGAGAAGCTGTACGTGAAGGACCTGTCGCTGGAGGTGCCCAACGCGCCGCAGGTGTTCACCCAGCCGGCCAGCCCGGAACTGGAAGTGCAGTTGCGCAACGAGGCGGCGCAGTTCGCAGACGGTCTTTACGAGGTGGTGGTCACGGCCACCGTGACCGCCCGCGCCGAAGGCAAGACGGTATTCCTCGCCGAGGCTTCGCAGGGCGGCATCTTCTCGGTGCGCAACGTACCGCAGGCGGATCTCGAGCCGCTGCTCGGCATCGGCTGCCCGACCATCCTGTACCCGTACCTGCGGGAAGTGATCTCGGACATCGTCACCCGCGCCGGTTTCCCGCCCGTGGTGCTGCAGGCGGTGTCCTTCGAGCAGGCCTACCTGCAGCAACGCCAGCAGCAGGCCGGCGCAGGCTCGCGCATCGAGGTCGCGAACTAGCATGCGCGCGGCGCTCGCCCTGCTGCTCGCGTCGGCCTGCACCGTCGCCGCCGCGGCCGATTACCGGTCGGTCGAGGAGAACGCGGCGGTTCTCTACGACGCGCCGTCTCGCGCGGCCAAGCCGCTCTACGTGGTGTCGAAGCACTACCCGCTCGAGGTGATCGTGAACCTCGACGCCTGGGTGAAGGTGCGCGACCACACCGGCGCGCTCACCTGGGTGGAGCGCAAGTCCCTGGGCGAACGGCGGATGGTGCTGGTCACCGCGCCCTCGGCGGTGGCGCGCCAGCGCGCCGACGATGCCGCGCCGGCGGCCTTCGGCGCGGCGCAGAACGTCGCCCTGGAACTGGTCGAGATCGCCCCCGGTGGCTGGATCCGGGTGCGCCACGCCGACGGCGCCATCGGCTACCTGCGCGCCGGATCGGTCTGGGGAAACTAGTCGCGTGAGCCGGATCGCGGTCCTCGGCGCCGGCGCCTGGGGCACCGCGCTGGCCGCGGTGCTGGCGTCCCGGCACGACGTGCGCCTCTGGGCGCGCGACCGCGCCCAGGCGGAAGCGATCGCGCGCGATCGCCGCAATGGCCGTTACCTGCCCGAGATCCCGCTTCCGGATTCGCTCACGATGTGCGCCGATGCCAGTGCCGCGCTCGACGGCGCGGCGCTCGCGCTGGTCGCGACCACCGTCGCCGGCCTGCGCGAGACGCTCGGACGCGTCGGCAGGGTTCCGGCCGTATGGTTGTGCAAGGGCATGGAGGCCGGCAGCGGCCTGATGCCGCACCAGGTCGCGGAGCAGGTGCTCGGCGCGGGCGTCCCGTTCGGCGCGCTTTCAGGGCCCTCGTTCGCGCTCGAGGTTGCGCTCGGGCTGCCCTGCGCGCTGACGCTCGCCTCGCGCGACGCGCAGTTCGCGCGCGAAGCCGCGGCGCTGGTCCACGGCGGCCGCCTGCGCGTCTACTTCGGCACCGACCTGGCAGGCGTGGAGGTCGGCGGCGCGGTGAAGAACGTCATGGCGCTTGCGGTCGGGATCTCGGACGGGCTGGGCCTGGGCCAGAACGCGCGCGCCGCCCTGATCACGCGCGGCCTGGCGGAGATCGCGCGCCTCGGCGCGGCGCTGGGCGCGCAGCCGGAGACGCTGATGGGTCTCGCCGGGGCGGGCGACCTCATCCTCACGGCGACCGGCGACCTGTCGCGTAACCGGCGCGTCGGCCTGGAACTCGCGCAAGGGAAGGCGCTGGACCAAGTCCTCGCCGCACTGGGCCACGTCGCCGAGGGCGTGCGCACCGCGGCCGAAGTCGCGAAGCTCGCGCGCTCGCGCGGCGTGGAGATGCCGATCACCGAAACTGTGGTGGAGGTGCTGGCCGGCCGGCTGGCGCCGCCGCACGCGGTGGAGCGGCTGATGGCGCGCGACGCGCGGGCCGAAGGCGCCGCCTAGTCGGCGCCGTCGAAGCGAAGCTGGCGCCAGGCCTCGTAGACCATTACCGCGACGGCATTGGACAGGTTCAGGCTGCGGTTTCCCGGCCGCATGGGCAGTCGCAGGCGCCGGTCCCCGGGAAAGCCGTCGAGTATCGCCTCGGGCAGGCCCCGGGTCTCGGATCCGAACACGAACACGTCGTCCGTCGCGTAGCGCGCGTCGAACGCGCTGACGCCGCCGCGCGTGGTGCAGGCGAACAGCCGGCGGCAGTCGAATGCCGCCAGGCAGGCCGGCCAGTCGCGGTGCACCGTCACGTTCGCCATCTCGTGGTAGTCGAGGCCGGCGCGCTTCAGTTGCCGGTCGCCCATCGAGAACCCGAGCGGCTCTACCAGGTGCAGGCGCGTGCCGGTATTGGCCGCGAGGCGGATGACGTTGCCCGCGTTGGGCGGAATCTCCGGGTGCACCAGGATCACCTCGATCACGCGGCGTTCTCCTCCGGCGGCGGCGTGCGCGCCACCACCCAGTTGACCACGCGCACGGCGCCCGCGGCCTTGAACGCACGGGCGACCTCGTCCAGCGTCGCGCCGGTGGTCATGACGTCGTCCACCACCGCGACCGAAAGTCCCGCGACCAACCCCGGGCAGGCGAAGGCGTCGCGCACATTGGCCGCGCGTCCCGCATGCGGCAGGCCCACCTGCGCCTGGGTGTCGCGCACGCGCTCGCACAGACCGGGTTCGAGGCGCAGGCCGAGCGCCTTCGCCACCGGGCGCGCGAGCTCCATCGCCTGGTTGGCGCCGCGCTCGCGCAGCTTGCGAGGCGCGAGCGGCACGGGGACGACCGCGTCCACGCGCCCGGGGGGAGCCGCGCCGACAGCCGCTTCGAGCAGGCCGCCCAGCAGCGGCGCGAGCGCCAGTTCGCCTTCGAACTTGAGCGCGTGCACCAGGATGTCGGCCGGGAACCGGTACGCAAGCGCCGCGACGGTGGCGTCGTAGTGCGGCTTCCCGGACAGGCAACGGCCGCACACCGCGCCCTCAGGCGATTCGAGCGCGCAGCGCGGGCATAGCGCTCCGGAGAGCCGCGGCAGGTCCGCATCGCACGCGGCGCACAGCAGGCCGCGGGCCGCGCCGCGGCAAAGGAAGCAGGCGCCACCGAAGAGCGCGGTCGAAACGCGCGTGAGGACTGGGCCGGGCATCGCGGATATTGTGCGCTAGGATGGTTCCATGCCCGAGATCGACGCCCGCGTCATGCAGGTCGACGCCCGCGTCGCGCGCCTTCGCTTCGCGCGCGCCGCGGCGACATACGCGGCGGCCTCGCGCCTGGAGGCCGAGGTGGGCAGCCGGATGCTCGAGCGGCTGGACTTCGTGAAGATCGCGCCGCGCCGCGTTCTGGAGGCGGGCTGCGGACCCGGCCGCGAATCCGCCGCGCTGCTGAGGCGCTACCCGGGCGCGGCGCTGGTGGAACTTGACTTCGCCCTGCCGATGCTGCGCCGGGAGCGCTCGCTGCTGTCGCGCCTCGTCGCGCGGCCCGCGGCCATGCGGGTGTGCGGAGACATGCAGCGGCTGCCGCTCGCCGACGGCAGCATGGACCTGGCCTGGTCCAACATGGCGCTGCACTGGACGGCGGATCCGCAGGCCGCGTTGCGCGAGCTCGCGCGCGCGACCGCGGCCGATGGCCTGCTCCTGTTCAGCACGCTGGGTCCGGACACGCTGACCGAACTGCGCGCCGCCGCAGGCGCCGCGAGGGTGCACCGCTTCGCCGATATGCACGATGTCGGCGACGCACTGGTGGCTGCGGGCTTCTCGGCGCCGGTGATGGACACCGAGCGGCTGACCGTGACCTACGCGGGCGGCGAAGCGTTGCTCGCGGACCTGCGCGCCAGTGGCCAGACCTGCGCCGCGTCGTCGCGCCCGCGCGGGCTGGCGGGACGGCGCTTCCGCGAGGCGCTCGATGCAGCGCTTGCGGCGCGCATGCGCGACGAACGCCTGCCGGTCACCTTCGAAGTGGTGTACGGGCACGCATGGAAGGGCGCGCCGCGCAAGCGGGCGGACGGCAGCAGAATTGTGCAGTTCGCGAGCCGTCCGCATTAGACGAATTGATGCGAAACCCGAGCAATTTCATCGTCTTCTCGCTTGAGCGGGGGGGCCGGCTATGGTAAATTTGCGCGGCTTTTCTTCCTGTTCTGCGCCTCTATTGCCAGCTTCGCCTCCGCACGGCGCGCCGGGCGGGGATTCGAGCGATAACGAGGTTTGATCCGGGAAGGACAGACGATGGCAAGAAAGCCTGTACGCATCCTCGCAACCCTGGCCGCAGCGCTCGCCGCCGCCGTCGCCTCCGGCGCGGCCATGGCGCTGGAGTGGAACCTGCAGCCGGCCGGCAGCAAGCTTGCCGCCGACATCCACAGTCTTCACGAGTACGTGATGATCCTGTGCACGGTCATATTCATCGGCGTGTTCGCCTTCATGTTCTATTCGGTGTACGCGCACCGAAAGGACAAGGGCCACAAGGCGGCCCAGTTCCACGAGAACACCACCATCGAGATCCTGTGGACCGTGATCCCGGCGCTGATCCTGGTCGGCATCGCGCTGCCGACCACGCGCACCGTGATCGCGCAGAAGGACACCTCCAACCCCGACCTCACCATCAAGGTGACCGGCTACCAGTGGAAATGGGGCTACGACTACCTCAAGGGCGAGGGCGAGGGCATCAACATCATGGCCACGCTCGGCACGCCGCGCGAGCAGATCGAGGGCAAGGCGCCCAAGGGCGAGCACTACCTGCTCGAGGTCGGCAAGGACGAAGAGCTGGTCGTGCCGGTGGGCAAGAAGGTGCGCATGCTCACCACCGCCGCCGACGTGATCCATTCCTGGTGGGTGCCCGCCTTCGGCGCCAAGCAGGACGCGGTACCCGGCTTCATCCGCGATCTCTGGTTCCGGCCC
>JBQTJX010000052.1:0-47575 GCA_052386675.1 Betaproteobacteria bacterium | reverse complement strand
ACGGGCTTTTCATGTTTTACAACGACCCGCGGCGGAATCCGGGGGTTTACGTACATTATTCGCGAACTCAGGGACGGACAACGATTTCCGCTGGAATTCGTGGTCCGTCCCTGATTTCGCCTGGTTTCGTCCTGATGTAACCGATCGGTTACATCAGGCAGGCGCCAGCGTCCCCTCCAGCGCCCGGTGGAATGCCTCGGGCTGCTCGTGCTGCACCCAGTGCCCCGCCCTTTCGATGACGTGCAACTGCGCCTGCGGGTGCGCTTCCCGGAGCATCGCGTGAATGTCCTCGAAACGCCCATGTGCGGTGACGTCCTCGCGGCCCCAGATGCCGTGCACCGGGATGCCCAGATCCACGATGCACTCCTTCAGCGCAGAGGTGCGTGACGAGCGCGCACTGTTGACCCGTGTCCGCACCACGTCGGCCACATAGAGCGCCAGCGTCTCGTCGTCGACCGCCGCGCCCTTCGCGAGCATCAGCGCGGACAGGTTGAACCGGTGCGCCGCCTCGCGCGCCGCCGGATCCTCCAGCGCCCGCCACGACTTCAGGATCCGTTCGTTGGCCTTGCGCAGCCCCAGGCCTCCGGCCCCGACCAGCACCAGCGACCGCGCCCGTCCCGGCAGCTTCGCGGCGACGAATCCGCCGACGATGCCGCCGAACGAGAATCCGGCGAGGTCGAAGCGTTCGCCCCCGGGCATCAGCTCGCGGAGATTGCCCGCGATGACGGACGCTATGGCGTCATGGTCCCGCGGCGCCGGCGCATCCGCGGACTCGCCCATCCCCGGAAGATCCGGAATCCACACGGTCCGCGTCGCCGCAAGCCGCGCGACATTGCGCCGCCAGTGCGACCAGCTCCCCGCCCCGCCGTGCAGCAGCACGATCACCGGGCCGCTGCCCCAGCGGCGCCAGACAGTGCCGTCGACCGGATTAATGTTACCGATCGGTAACATTTGCCAACCTGGCGAGAGCCTCCAGCACCGCGGCGTCGCCCAGCTCCGGCACGCTTTTCTCCGCCTCCAGGTACGCCGCCCGGGCGCCACGCGGCCCCCACTGCCGCGGATGCGGCGAGACATCCGTCTCCGCGAAGAACCCCAGCACCCCGCCCGGGCTGGCGGCCGCGAAGTGCATCAGCCCCGAGTCCGGGAAGAGCGACGTCCGCGCGCTCCAGACCAATCCCAGCGCCTCCCAGAGTGGTCCGCGATGCGCAATGATCTGCGGTGCCTGGGCATCCAGGACGGGCTGGGCGGTCGCATCATCCCCCGGATACATCGGGTCGTCCGACTTTCCCGGCGTCCACATGAACACGGTATCAAGGCCCCACTCGCGCTTGAAGTGCGCCGACCAGTCGAGCACCTGCCGGGTGGAGGGCTGCTTCTTCGGCCGGCGCGCGCCGAGCCCGAGGACGATGTAGCCGCCGACCTTGAGGTTGCGCGCCTTCAGCCACTGCGCCGCGAACGCCGCCGAGCGCGCCGGCAGCACATAGCGCGGCGCGCCGGCCTGCGCGGGCATGGGCACGCCCAGCGGGCCCAGAAGCCGGAGCATGCGCTCGACCTCGTGCAGCGAATCGTCGATCGGCAGGGGATCGCTCAGGCGTGGATAATTCGACGCGTCGGTGCACACGGCAACCGTGCGCTTTCCGTTCACGGACAATCCGCGCCGGATCGCGCGCGGCGACTCGTCGCCGTTGGCCACGATCACCCAGTCAAACGCCTGCTCGCGCAGCGCGAAGCCCTGCCGGATCCCGGTCCAGGCGGCGGCGAGCGATACCTGCCCGCCTGAACGCACGCGCCGGTACACCCAGCTGCGATCGACATGGGCATTCCCCTCGATGACCCAGGCGTTGTAGTCGTTGGCGAGCAGATGGACCTCCACGCCCGGAATCGCGCCCTTGAGCTGCGCGAGCATCGGCGTGGCGAGCAGCAGGTCGCCCAGCTTGTCGCGCTTGATGACGAGGACCTTCATGCCCCTAGAATAGCCGGATGATGAAAATCGTTCCGGTGATCCTCGCCGGCGGCTCGGGCAGCCGCCTGTGGCCGCTGTCGCGCAAGCTGCTGCCCAAGCAGTTCCTCCCGCTCGCGGGAAAGCGGTCGATGCTCCAGGAAACCGCGCTGCGCCTGAAGGGGCTGAAGAACTGCGGCGCACCCGTGGTGGTCGCCAACCAGGAGCACCGATTCCTGGTGGCGGAGCAACTGCAGGAGATCGGCATCCGCCCGGCGGCGATCATCATCGAACCCGCGCTGCGCAATACCGCCCCGGCGATCGCAGCCGCGGCGCTGGTGGTGGCGGTCGCGGACCCCGAGGCGCTGCTGCTCGTTCTGCCCTCGGACCACCTGGTCGGAAAAGCGGCGTTCCAGCAGGACGTGGCCGCGGCGAGGCAGGCAGCGGAAGACGGCTCGCTCGCGACTTTCGGCATCCGGCCCACCGCCCCGGCGACCGGCTATGGCTACATCGAGGTCGGCTCCCGGATGGCTGGCGCCGTGCATCGGATCAGGCGCTTCGTGGAGAAGCCGGACCTGGCGCGCGCGAAGCGGTTCCTCGCCTCGGGAAAATTCCTCTGGAACAGCGGCATGTTCCTGTTCGGGGCAACGAAGTACCTCTCCGAGCTGCACCGGTACGCGCCGGGGATCTTCAATGCCGCGCGGCACGCAGTTGCCAAGGCATCCACCGACCTCGACTTCATCCGACTGGACCGCAAGGCCTTCGGCGCCAGCCCGGCTCTGTCGGTGGACTACGCGGTGATGGAGAAGACGAAGTCGGGCGCGGTGATCCGGAGCCGCATGCGCTGGAGCGACGTCGGGTCCTGGTCGGAGCTGTGGCAGGTGAGCGGCAAGGACGCGGCCGGCAACGCGCTGCGCGGCGACGTTTCGCTGCGCGACGCGAAGCGCAACTTCGTCCACGCCGGCTCGCGCCACGTCTCGCTGCTGGGTGTCGAGGACCTGGTGGTCGTGGAGACCGACGACGCCGTGCTGGTGGCGGCGAAGGACCGGGCGCAGGAGGTGAAGGACGTGGTGGCGCAGCTCGACCGGCAAAAGCGCAGCGAGCATGTGTCGCACTCCCGCGTCTACCGCCCCTGGGGCTACTACGAGACCGTGGACGAGGGCGCGCGCTTCCAGGTGAAGCGCCTGATGGTGAAGCCCGGCCACGCGCTGTCGCTGCAAAGGCACAGGAAGCGCGCCGAGCACTGGGTGGTGGTGTCGGGCGCGGCGCGCGTCACGCGCGGCGCGAAGACCGCGACCCTGAAGGAAAACCAGTCCACTTACATACCGGTCGGCATGAAGCACCGGCTGGCGAATCCGGGCCGCGAGCCGGTCTACCTGGTTGAAGTGCAGTCGGGAAGCTACCTCGGCGAGGACGACATCGAGCGCTTCGAGGACCGCTACGGGCGAAGCTGAGTCATTCGCCTAGGCCTTCGGCCCGGGTACGTACTCCGGAATCCAGCCCTTCAGGCGCGCACGCACGGCGTTGCCCCCGTCGACCTCGCGCGCGAGCCACGCCGTCACCTCCTCGACCAGGCGATCCGACTCCGGCGGCCGCGCCCGCGCGATGCGCAGCTTCGGGTGCGGCGTCGGCAGCGAATGCTCGGCGTCCGCGAGCGGCTCCTCGTAGAGCTTCTCGCCAGGCCGCAGGCCGGTGAACTCGATGCGGATGTCGCCCTCGGCCAGGCCCGAGAGCCGGATCATCTGCCGCGCGAGGTCCACGATCTTCACCTCCTCGCCCATGTCGAGGACGTAGATTTCGCCCTCGCGCCCCATGTGGCCCGCCTGCAGCACCAACTGCGTCGCCTCCGGGATGGACATGAAGTAACGGCGCATCTCCGGGTCGGTGACCGTGACCGGACCGCCGCGCGCGATCTGCTCGCGGAACAGGGGCACCACGCTGCCGGTGGACCCGAGCACGTTGCCAAAGCGCACGATGACGAACTGCGTCGCGCCCGCCCCGCCCTGCAGCGACTGGCATACCAGCTCGGCAAGGCGCTTGGAGGCGCCCATGACGCTGGAAGGGTTCACCGCCTTGTCGGTGGAAATCAGCACGAACTTCCCGGTACCCGCGGCGATCGCCGCGCGCGCCACCGCGAGCGTCCCCAGCACGTTGTTCTGCACCGCCTGCAGCGCATTCTCGGATTCCATCAGCGGCACGTGCTTGTAGGCGGCGGCATGGAACACCACCGCCGGTTTCCAGCGTTCGAACAGGGTCTCCATCCGGGCCTCGTCCTTGGCATCGCCGATCGCGGCCACGACCTCGACGCCCGCGTTGGCTTCGCGGAACTCCCTCTCGATGGCGTACAGCGCGAGCTCCGACAACTCGAACAGGACCACGCGCGCCGGCTGGAAGCGCGCGATCTGCCTGCACAGTTCCGACCCTATGGAACCACCCGCGCCGGTGACCAGTACCGTCCTGCCCTTCAGGAAGCCCTGCAGGCCGGGGATGTCCAGCTCGACCGGGTCGCGCCCGAGCAGGTCGTCCAGCTCGATGTTGCGCAGCGCCGAGACGCTGACCTTGCCGGAGATGATGTCCTCGAGCGCGGGAACGGTCATGACGGACAGGCCCGCCGCGGTGGCAAGGTCCACCGCCCGCTTCCTCAGTTCGTGCGTGGCGCCGGGCATGGCGATGATGGCCTGCGTCACGCCGTGGCGTTCGGCGAGTTCCGCCACGCGATCAACCGGTCCGAGCACCTTGACGCGCTCGATCTCGCCGCCGCGCTTGCGCGGATCGTCATCCAGCAGCCCGAGCACCCGCCATTGGCGGCTGCCTGCCAGTTCCTTCACCAGCAGCACCGCTGCGTCTCCGGCACCCAGCACCAGCACCGGCACGGCATCCGGATGCGCCACCAGCGCGATCAGGCGCTGCTCCTTCCAGGCGCGGTAGGCGAGCCGGCTGCCGCTCATCACCCCGGCCAGCAGCAGGGGCGCGATCACGTAGACCGAGCGCGGCACCAGCGCGCCATGTCCCAGCAAGGTCAGCAGCGCCGGCGTGGCAATCGCGCCCAGTCCCGCCGCAAGCAGAATGCGCTGCAGGTCGGGAAGGCTCGCATAGCGCCACAGGCCGCGATACAGGCCGAGCAGCCAGAAAATGGCGACGTGCACGCCGAAGACGTAGGGCAGTTGCGCCAGCAAGTCGCGCAGGTAGTCCTCAGGAATGTCCAGGTTGAAGCGCAGCCAGTATGCGGCGCACCAGGCCAGCCCCGCGGCCAGGACATCGTGCAGGAACGCGAGCAGGCCGCGCGGGTGCATGCGGCGGAACTAGGCGCGCGCGGCGGCGCGCATCACCTTGGCCACGGCGTGCGCGGTGTCGCGCATGTCGGCCTCGGTGAGCGTCGGATGTACCAGGAACATCAGGCTGGTGTCCGACAGCCCCCGCGCCACGGGTAGCGGCGCCACCGGCCCGAGGCCGGCATCCACGAACGCCTTCTCGCGGTAGATCTCGCTGCAGGCGCCCTGCAGGCAGGGCACGCCTTCGGCCACTACCGCCTCCATGATGCGCTGCGCGTTCCAGCCCGGATTCAGGTCGGCCGGCTCCACGAGCGCATAGATCTTGTAGTAGCTGTGGAACGCGGGCGCGGACGGCATCGGAACCCGGATGCCATGCAATCCGGACAGTCCAGCCACCAGTGCCGCCACATTGCGGCGCCGGATGCCGACCCATTCCGGGACCTTGCGCAGCTGCACGCGGCCGATCGCCGCCTGCATCTCGGTCATGCGGCAGTTGCTGCCAAAAGATTCGTGCAACCAGCGGAAACCCATCGGATGTGCACGATCGTGCACACGCGCCCAGGACTTGCCGTGGTCCTTGTAGGCCCAGGCGCGCTCCCACAGGTCGTGGCGACCGGTGAGCAGCATGCCGCCCTCGCCGCCGGTGGTAATGATCTTGTCCTGGCAGAAGGAGTACGCGGCCATGTCGCCGAAACTGCCGACCGGGCGGCCGTTCCAGGTCGCGCCGACGGCCTGCGCGCAATCCTCCAGCACCACCAGGTTCCTCGCGCGCGCGAGCGCCATGAGCGCGGTCATGTCGCAGGGCCAGCCGGCCAGGTGCACCGGGATGATGGCGTGCGTTTTCGGCGTGATCGCCGCGAGCACCGTGGCCGCGGACAGGTTCTGGCTGTCGGGGTCCACGTCACAGACCACCGGCGTGGCGCCCACCGCGACCGCGCAACTGGCGGTGGCAACGAAAGTCTTTGCAGGCACGATGACTTCGTCACCGGGACCGACGCCCAGCGCGCGCAACCCGAGCTCCAGCGCGAGGGTGCCATTGGCGAGCGAAATGGCGTGCGCGACGCCTGCCGCGGCTGCGAACTCCTCCTCGAAAGCCTTGCATTCGCCGCCGGTCCAGTAGTTGACGCGGCCGGAGGCGAGCACCGCGTCGGAGGCCCTGCGCTCGTCCTCGGCAAACACCGGCCAGGGCGCGAAAGGCTGCGTCCTCAGCGGCGCGCCGCCGTCAATCGCCAGATCCTCAACCGGGGCTTCAACCGCCATTTCTCTCTCCCACCTCGCGTGCCGGAACGCCGACCACCGTGGCCCCCGATGGCACATCCCGCACGACTGAGGCGCCAGCGCCGATCCGCGACCAGGCGCCAACGCGTACGCCCGGTATCAGCGATGCGTTGGTGCCCACGTCAGTGCCCTCGCCCAGGCGCGTATTGCCGGAGATGTTCACTGAAGGTGCCACTGTGACCCAGTCCTCGATGACCGTGTCGTGCCCCACGGTCGCGTCGAGGTTCAGGATCACGTGCCGGCCGATTTCGATGTCGGTGGTGATGCGCGCACCGGCGCAGATGACGGTACCTTCACCGATCTTGACGCGGTTGCCGACCCAGGCAAGCGGGTGCACCAGCGCAGGATAGTAGGCGCAGCCGGCGGCGCGACAACGCTCAGCCACGCCTTTCTTGGCCGCCGGCCCTCCGATGCCGATGGAGACACCGACTCCCCGGTGCTTCTCCAGCCAGCCGGCATCCCCCAGGACAGGAAGCCCGTGCACTTCGCCACCCCAATGCGCGCGGTCGTCGTCCAGGAAACCGAGCACCGCCCAGTCGCGCCGATCACGATTCAGGTCCTCGAGTACCTGGTGCACCTCTCTCGCAAAGCCTCCGGTGCCGAAAATGACGACATCACGCATGGCGCGATTATGGCTCATCGCCGCGGAACTTCTCCATGGTGGCCGCACCCGGCTGGCTGATGCCGCTGCGCGAAACCACGCGCGCAACGGTAAGCAGCAGGATTTTCATGTCGAGCAGGAAACTCTGGTTCTCTACATACCAGACATCCATTTCCAGCTTCTCCGGCCAGCCGAGCGCGTTGCGTCCGTTCACCTGCGCCCAGCCGGTAATCCCCGGGCGCACCTCGTGGCGCCGCGCCTGCCGCGCGCTGTAGAGCGGAAGATACTCCATCAGCAGCGGCCGCGGCCCGACCAGGCTCATGTCGCCCTTGAGCACGTTGAGGAGTTGCGGCAGTTCGTCCAGGCTCGAGCGCCGGATGAACTGCCCCAGCGGCGTCAAGCGCTCGGCGTCCGGCAGCGGCTGGCCGTTGGCGCCGTTCGCGTCCCTCATGGTGCGGAACTTGAGCAGGATGAAGGGCGCTCCGCGCAGGCCGGGACGCTGCTGGCGGAACAGCGCCGGCGGGCCCATCTTCCAGCGGATCAGGAACGCGAGCAGCAGCATGAACGGCCACAGCAGGAGCAGCGCGCCGGCCGAGGCGAGGAAGTCGAAGGCGCGCTTCAGCTAGAGCCTTTCGGCGCCCGGCAGCTTTCCCAGCTTTCGGTCAAAGGTGCCGAGCGGGATGTGTCCGGCCTTGCGCGCGATCTCCAGCACCAGGCAATCAGCGAACTCGGGCGCGGACTTCCCGCGAAAACCCGCCAAGGCGCCGGCGACAACGTCGGGCTCCTGAATCGAGAGACTCTGGTGCTGCATCAGCCCTTCCACTGTCGCGGCAATGCGCGAGTCATCTAGGTCATATACGGCGGACAGGACCCAAATCGCCTCGGCCAGCACCAGATGCGAAACCCAAG
The DNA here is from genome assembly GCA_052386675.1 of Betaproteobacteria bacterium. GTDB lineage: Bacteria > Pseudomonadota > Gammaproteobacteria > Burkholderiales > SG8-39 > RBG-16-66-20. Next base: position 39,576 of record JBQTJX010000052.1, on the reverse strand, counting down.
CGCCCTTCGCAACATATGAATCCGCAATCTCCGCCTGGCGCGGATCGTCGCGAACGATCAGGCGGACCAGGACGTTGGTGTCAATCGCGCGCATGACGCTTGCGCACCGCCTGCTTCAGACCCGCTGCCAGATCTTCAAGCGAGCGCTTGCGCGGCGGGCCCTTGGGAAACAGGGCCTTGTGAAGCGCCTCGGAGGAATAGCGTCCAGCGCGACGGATAACCACTGCGCCATGCTCGTCGACCCATTCGAGAACGGATCCCGGGCCGATCCCGAGCCTGCGGCGCACTTCTGCCGGCACCGAAATCTGCCCCTGCGCCGTCACCTTGGAATGTGCGATTGCCATGCCCGGCACATTACCACGGTAATCAATTGGCCGGCAAGCTGCGCAGCCGCTCTTCATAGCAAGCCAGCGTCGCCCGCGTCAGCGCCGCCTGCGAGAAATCCCGCAGCGCCCGTTCGCGCGCCGCCTTGCCGAGCCGCTGCCGCAGTTGCACGTCCCCGCCCAGTTCCCGCATCCGCTGCGCAAGCGCGACCGGATCCCTCGGCGCGACCAGGAACCCGGTTTCCCCATCCACCACCGCGTCCGTCAGCCCATAGATCCGCGTCGCGATCGCCGGCACGCCGCAGGCCGCGGCCTCGATGACCGTGCTGCCGAAGCCCTCGCGATAGCTGGGCAGGACGAACACGTCCGCCGCCGCCATGAACGCCTGCGGCTCGCCGGTGTAGCCGGCGAACCTGAGGCGCGCGGCATTGGCCCCGCACGCCGCCCGGATCGCTTCCGTCAGTTCCTCCTCGTCGGGGCCCACCATGGCGAGATGCGCACCCGGCACGTCGGCGAACGCGCGCGCAAGGTCAAGCAGGCCCTTGTCCTTCGACAGGCGCCCGAGGTAGAGGAACACCACCGCGCCCGGCGGGACATCCCATTCGCCACGGATGCGCTCCCGGGCGTCGGCGTCCGGCTTGAAACGCGCCCCGTCCACGCCGCTGATCGATCCTTGCGCGAGGACCTCGATCCGCGCCGGCGCCACCACACCCTCCCCCACCAGGAAATCGCGCTGTGAACCGCTGTCGGCCAGCACATGGGTGCAGGCGGCGGCGCTGAGCGCGTCGATGCGCTTGAGCAGCCAGCGCCCGAACCCGGAGCGCGTGGCCCACACCTGCCCGGTGAACGTATGGATGCGCACCGGCACGCCAGCCAGCGCGCCCGCCATCGCGGCGAGCAGCCCGGCCTTGGGCGTCACCGAATGCACCAGGTCAAATCGCGTGCGACGGAAGAGGCGATACAGGGTCCACAGCGCGGCGAGGTCCGCCAGCGGCGCGATGCGGCGCTCGATCGCCACCGGAGTGATGTCCACCGGGACGCCAAGCTCGCGCAGCGCAGACGCGTTCGCGGCGTTGGCGACCACCGAAACATCGTAGTGCGCCACGGCGGCCCGGATGTGCGCCAGCAGGAAAGCCTTTGCGGTCAGCTCGCTGGAGACCACGTAGCACAGGCGCGGCCGGCTCATGGCGCGGCCCCGGCGCTGAAGCGGCCGCCCGACATGAAGAAGGCAATCTTCACCCACTCCAGCAAGACCTCGCGTGCCGCGTCCTGCGAACGCCACCAGGCGTCCGGGAAGGTCTCGTAGGGCGTCGCGCAGACTGCAAGCTTCGCGCCGCGGCCTTCCAGGGCCCGCCCGATGATCAGCCGCGCCCGGAACACATGCGACGGCGAAGTCACCACGATCACGCTGGCGCCCGGCTTTCCGAAGCGCTCCGCGATCGCGAGCGCCTCGTCCGCAGTGCTCAGGGCGAGCCGCCCCAGCGGCTCGATGCGCTCGGCCGGGACGCCCTTGGCCTGCAGCACGCGACGATGAATGTCGGGGACCGACGGGAGCCGGATGCCCAGTTCCTCCAGCTGCGACCAGATCTTCTCGCGCACCGCCTCGCTCAGCACCACCTTCGGCGCGTGCCCGGCCCGGTACAGGTCGGCGGCGTGCATGGAGCGCTCGTAGCGGCCGGCGAGGATGATGATGGCGTCGGCGGGCCTCGCCGCGTCGGATCGCGAAAGCCACGCAGCCGCATTCAGCAGGAATCCGCTCACGCCCGCGACGAGGACCACGAAAGCTCCCGCCAGCACCCATACGAGGCCTCGCTGCTTCATTCGCCTGCCCGGGCCTTCCGCATCATGGGAAAGGGGCAGGGATTATAATCGGCGGGCTTCGCGCGCCCCGCGCGTCAGAGTTGATTCATGTCCCGGAACGTCGCCACAGCGGTATCCGCAATCATTCCCTGCCACAACTGCGCCCGGACTATCGAGCGAGCGGTGCGCTCGATCCTGGCGCAATCCTGTCCACCCGCGGAACTGGTCCTCGTTGACGATGCGAGCAGCGATGACGGGCGCACACTCGAATTGCTGCACCGGCTGCGCGAGCAGGCGCAGGGAGGGCCGGTCGCGCTGCGCGTTCTGGAACACCGCGCGAATCTCGGCGCGCCGTCAGCGCGAAACACGGGTTGGGAGGCCTCGTCCGCACCCCTGCTCGCCTTCCTAGACGCCGACGACGCCTGGGACCCGCGCAAGCTCGAAGTTCAGACCGCCTGGATGATGGCGAATCCGGCCGCCGCAATAAGCGGCCACTTGTCCGCCCGGCACGGCATGCCGCATGGCCCGGCGATGGCGCCCCAGCGAATTGGCGCCGCGCGCATGTTGCTGTCCAACGCCTTCGCCACTCGCACCGTGATGCTGCGTCGCGACCTGCCGCTACGCTTCGACCCGGTATTCCGCCGCTCCGATGATTACCTGCTGTGGCTGCGGATCGTGCTGAATGGAGGGGAAGCCTGGCTGCTGCGGGAAGTACTGGCCTATTCATACAAGCGGGACTTCGGCGAGAGCGGCTTGTCACGGGACCTCTGGGCGATGGAGTGTTCCGAACTGCAGGTCTACCGCACCCTGGCTGACGAGAGGCGCATCCCGCGCCTCGCGCATGGCGCGCTGGTCGCCTTCTCGCTCGCCAAGCACCTGCGCCGCGTGCTCGGTCGCGCGCTGGCGGCCTGAACCGGTGGCGACGCTCGATTTCGCGGGCATTTCCCGCCAGTTTGTGCAGTACCACCCGCGGGTGGGACATACCTTCGTTCCAGGGGTGCGCGCGCGAGTGCCGCACGAGACCGGTGGATACCTGATCCGGGTCAACCAATCCGGGTTTCGCAGCGACGCGGAGTTCGAAGCGCGCAAGGGTCGGCGGCGGCTCCGCGCGCTGCTGTTTGGCGACTCGTTCACCGCAGGCGACGGCGTGTCGAACGGCAAGCGTTATGGCGACATCCTTGAGCGCGAACTTCCAGACCTCGAGGTTTACAATTTCGGCCTTCCCGGCAGCGGGACCGACCAGCAGTACCTGCTATGGCAAGAGTATGCAACCCGGCTGGAGCACGACGTCGTGGTGCTGGGGCTGTACGTGGAGAACATTCGTCGCGTAGTGGCTCGCTACCGCCGGTACATCGGCCCGGATGGTGCCGAGGCGCTCTACGCCAAGCCCTACTTCACGCTTGAGGACGGGTCCCTTCGCCTGCACCAGGTGCCGGTCCCGCGGGAGCCGTTGCCGGCGGACTCCGCCGGCGACGCGACGCGGGGCGTAGTGAATCGCGGCGGCCGCTTCCCGGCGTTGCGTGCCCTGGTGGGTCGCACCGGCCTGAAACCGCTCGCCCAGCGCCTGACGCGGTACCAGCCAGTCCCCGAGTATGGCCGCACCGGCGACCCGGCGTGGCGCCTGCTGCGCGCGATCGTGCTGCAGTGGGCGCGAGAATCTCGCGTGCCGATGCTCGTGGTGCCGATCCCCATGCACCAGCACATCGAGCGCACTGCCGGCGCGGCCTCGGTGCGCGCGCGGTTCGCCGAACTCGCGGGTGAAGGCGCCTGTGCGGTGCACGATCCCCTGCCCGACCTCTGGCAACGCGCGCCGGAAGTGCGCCGCTCGTTCCGGTTCGCCCAGGACGCGCATTTCACCCCCGCCGGTCACGCTGCACTTGCCGCGTCGCTTGCGCCGGCGCTGCGAACGCTGCTCGGCACGGCAAAATGAGCGTCCACGTCCTCGGCATATCGGCGCTGTACCACGATTCCGCCGCCGCACTGCTTCGCGATGGCGAGATCGTGGCGGCGGCGCAGGAGGAGCGCTTCACGCGCCGGCGCCACGATGCAGGCTTCCCCAGCCATGCCGTCAACTACTGCCTCGAAGAGGCTTTCATCGAACCCGCGGAACTCGACGCGGTAGTGTTCTACGACAGTCCGCTGCTGTCGCTCGACCGGGTGGTGCGCAGCGCGCGGGCTGCGGCGCCGGGTGGCGCCGCGCAATGGCAGGCGGCCGCGCGTTCCATGCTGGGGACCAAGTTGCGACTGCGCGAGGCACTGGAGCGCGTACTGGGCGCTGCGCCAAAGGTACTGCATTTCGCGCATCACCATCATTCGCACGCGGCCTCGGCGTTCTTCCCTTCGCCCTTCGCCGAGGCGGCGATCCTGACCGTGGACGGTGTCGGCGAGTGGGCCACGACCAGCCTTGGCCTCGGCCGCGACAGCCGCGTCGAGCTGCTGCGCGAAATCCGCTATCCGCACTCGCTCGGCCTGCTCTACAGCGCCTTCACGCAATTCTGCGGCTTCAAGGTGAATTCCGGCGAATACAAGCTGATGGGGCTGGCGCCCTACGGCCGGCCGGTGCACGCAGAACGGATCAGAGAGAACCTGATCGAGTTGCGCACGGACGGATCGTTCCGGCTCAATCTCGAGCATTTCGGCTTCGTCGACGGCATGAGCATGATCGGAGAAGGATTCTCCCGACTGTTCGGCGGGCCGGCTCGAGCACCGGAATCGCGCATCACGCGACGGGAGATGGATCTGGCGGCTTCCGTCCAGCAGGTGCTGGAGGAGGCGCTGCTGAGCCTCGCGCGTGCCGCACGGCAGGACACCGGGTGCCGCGATCTCGCGCTAGCCGGCGGCGTCGCGCTCAATTGTGTCGCCAACGGCCGCATCCTGCGCGAACGTGTCTTCGAGCGGCTCTGGATCCAGCCGGCGGCGGGGGACGCCGGCGGCGCGCTTGGCGCCGCCTACCTTGGCAGCCATGCCGTGCTTGGCGTGCCACGTCCAGTTCCGGTTCAGGGCCGGGACCGGCAGCAGGCCAGCCTGCTGGGCCCTGGCTTCTCGCCGTCCGAGGTGCGGGCGTTCCTCGAGCGACGCGGCGCGCCGTACCATGTCTTCGCGGAGCGCGACAAGCGCGCCGCGGAGATTGCCCGGGCACTGGCGCGCGGCGAGATCGTCGGCTTCTTCGCCGGGCGCATGGAGTTCGGTCCGCGCTCGCTGGGGGCGCGATCGATCCTTGCGGACCCGCGCCACCCGGAGGCCCAGGCACGTGTGAATCTCGGGGTCAAGTTCCGCGAGTCGTTCCGGCCGTTTGCACCCGCGGTGCTGGCGGAGCGCGCCCAGGAGTACTTCGATCTCGAATGCGCGAGCCCCTACATGATGCTGGTCGCGCCGGTGCAGCAGGCGCGGCGCCTGCCGATGGACTGGGGCCGCGCCGGCGCGGACGACGATATGCTTGCGCTGGTCAATCAGCCGCGCTCCGACATTCCGGCGGTAACGCATGTCGACTACAGCGCGCGCGTCCAGACCGTGGCCAAGGAGGACAACCCCGCGCTGCATGCCGTGCTTTCTGCCTTCGATGCGCTGACCGGTTGCCCAGTCCTGGTGAACACATCGTTCAATGTTCGTGGCGAGCCGATTGTCTGTTCGCCACGGGATGCCTATCTTTGCTTCATGCGCGCTGGAATCGACCTTCTGGTGATCGAGGACTGCCTGCTGCGAAAGGAAGAGCAACCGCCCCTGGAGGGTGACGCCGATTGGAGGAAGCAGCTTGAACTCGACTAAGGACGAGGCGGCGATCGAGCAACTGATTGCCCGCATACATGCCGCGCTGGCTCGCCTGCGCACCGATGACCGCTCGGACAATGGCGGCCGGTTTGCCGAACCGGACGCGCGCGTCATGACCCCGGAGTGCTTGTCCGAACTGGGCGGCGGCAGCCGGGAAGAAATCCTGGCGGCGCTTGTCCGCCATTGGACGCAATGCGGCGAACCTGGACTGGTCGCGCTGGCACCGGACCTCGCGGCACTCGCGAAACTGCTGGCACTCGCGCCGGAAGACGACGCCGATGGCGCACCCCGGGACGACCTCTACAGGATGTTCTAGGGACGCTGCAGGACGCCGCCGCCGAGCAACGCGGCGATACGCTCTGCTGCGCGTCCGTCCCAGAGTTCCGGCGAACGGCCACGCTTGCCGCGACCCTCGATCGTCTCCTCAACGAACGCGAGAATGCGCCCTGGATCGCGACCCAGCAGGGTATTGGTACCCTCCGCAACCGTGGCCGGACGCTCGGTGTTCTCGCGCAAGGTGCCGCAGGCCACGCCGAGCGCCGTGGTCTCCTCCTGGATACCGCCGGAATCCGTCAGCACCAGCGCCGCGTCGTTCATTAGCGCCAGCATGTCGACATAGCCCACGGGGGAGAGCAACCGCACACCGGAACGCTCGAGCGTTTCCTCCAGCGCGCCGGAGCGCAGCATCGCGCGCGTCCGAGGATGCGCAGGGAACACGAGCGGCACGCGCGCCGCTACCGCCGCCAGGGTTCCAACCAGGCCGGTCAGCACGGCCGGATCGTCCACGTTCGAGGGCCGGTGCAGCGTCAGCATGCCGTAGCGCGCCTGTCCTTGCGCAAGGTCCGCCGCGCCAATGCGCGCCAGGACGGCGCGACCTTCGCCCGCGCGCGGCCGATGACGCGAAAGGCTGTCAATCATCACGTTGCCAACCAGATGAGCCCTATTCATGTCTATGCCTTCGGCGCGCAGATTGGCAAGCGCCGACGCTTCGGTCGCGAAAAGCACCTCCGAGAGCCGGTCCGTCAGGACGCGATTGATCTCCTCCGGCATGGACCAGTCGCCGCTGCGCAGGCCGGCCTCGACGTGAATGACCGGCACACCCCTCTTCGCCGCCACAAGCGCGCAAGCAAGGCTCGAGTTGACGTCTCCTACCACCAGTACGGCGCGCGGGCGCGTGGCATCAAGCACCGGCTCGAAGCGCTTCATGATCTCCGCCGTTTGAACCGCGTGGCTTCCAGAGCCGACGCCCAGGTGCGCGTCCGGCGGCGGCAAGCCGAGGTCGCGGAACACCTGGCCATCCATGGCCTCGTCGTAGTGCTGCCCGGTATGCACCAGGAACGCCGCGATGGGCGGCGCATGCGCGGCGAACGCGCGCAATACTGGCGCGACTTTCATGAGATTGGGCCGCGCGCCCACGACGCACAGGATCGGGCCGTGCGCGTTCATGTCGCGCCGTGCTCGATCAGGTCGCGATAGCGACCGGCCACGGACTCGATGCGGTAGGGACTCAGAAACGCCTCCAGCCGGTCGGCGGCCACCGGCGCGGGCGGGGCGACGGCGAACTTCACCAGCGCATCGACCTGATCCACCGTCGGTGCGGCGCCTGTGGCCACGACGCCGAGCGCTCGCGGATAGCGGCGAAAGAACTCGCTCGAGCTGTCATTGTCGTGAGCCGCCACGTTCAGCACAGGCTTGCCGGAGGCCGCGTACTCTACCACCTTGCTCGGCAGCTGGAAGGCGGTCTGATTGCCAAGATTGACTAGCACGCCGGCTTCGCGGGTCGCTGCCAGCGCCCGTTCCCTCGACACGACGCCGTGAACATGCAGGCGTCCGCGGCAGCGCTCGCGCCAGGCGTCGAATAGCGGCGCGCAGGCGCCGATATCGCCGTAGAAATGCAGCTCCAGCCCGGCCGCGGGCGCACGCTCCAGCGTGCGCGCGAACAGCTCGAGCAGGAACTGCGGTTCGCGTACACCACGGTAAAGGGTGCCGATGAAAACCAGTCGCACGCAGCCATCCTGTCCGACCGACGCGCCGGGAACCAGGTCCGCGGACAGCAGCGGCGGAATCACCTGCAGTTTCCCCGCGCTCTCCGGGAATGCCTCGGCATATCGCCTCGCGGTCAGGGGATTGGTGACGGAGACCGACGCCGCGCGCGCGAACGCGCTTCGCTCAAATCGCCGATTGAGCGCGCCGTAGAGCAAAAGATTGTTGGGCGGGGTTTCGACCAGGAACGAGAACGGGTCCCCGAGGTCGAGAATCCAGGGCACATCGGGGTGGCGCCGCTTGAGCGCCGCGCCTATCGCGACCGCAGTGAAGGCCGGAGCAACGCTCACCAGCGCCGCCCCCGGCTGCGACCGAAGCAAGCGCGTCGCAACCGAGAGTGCCGGAAAATACCAGGTCGCGGAAACGTCCGGCCAGCATACGGCGCCCCAGATTCGGCGCGCAAGGGAACGCAGGCCGCCACCAGCCGCAGCCCCGGGAGTGAAACCTCCAACTGCCCCTCCCATGCCGGCGCGCGCGCCCTCAATCGCGGGCCAGCCGGCTCGGTGAATTCGCACGCCCGTGCGCAGTTCCGTCGGCGGCGCGTCGCGTACCCAGGAACTCACCACGTCCACCCGATGCCCCCTCGCGGCCAGCCACTCCGCGACCGCAGTCCACCTGAACGCCCGCGGATTGAGCCGCGGCGCGTACGAGAAGGACACGATCACCACCGGACGTGCCACCGCTCAACCCTCCCGCAGGCCGTAGCCGGGCGAGAACGGCGGCGGTGCCGACTGCGTATCCAGAGGCCCCGCCCGTGAACGGTCCTCGACGCGCAACTCTCCGTCGCTCAACCAGACCAGTCGCCACACCGGTTCGCCGTAACCTCCGTGCGTCCCGATGAAACCGCGCCGGCCGAAGTAAAGGCAATGCGCGCCGGTGCGCCCGCGCAACTGGAACATGCCATCGGCGAGGCTCGCCGGTTCGCGGCCCGCGATCCGCGGCACGTCGTGCGCGGCGGCCGAGCGGTAGGCGTCACGCGCCGCTGGATCCGGTGTGTAGAGGTAGCTGCCCGGATCGCGCACCAGCTCGACGCCATCCACCACCAGCTCCAGCGCCAGCTGGTCGTTGTGCGCGTGGGCGCCCAGCGGCTCCATGCCGGATTCGCCGCAGCGCAGGCTGAGCCACAGCCGCCGCGAGCGCAGGATGTACAGGCCGAAGTCGGGAAACGCGAGCGACTCCAGCCCATCGAGGAGTCCAGGGCCGCGGGCGAGGGTGCGCTCGCGGCGGCTCGCTCCCGAGTCGCCGACCTGCGCCAGCGCGGATGCCCAGTCCATGTCCACCGGCACAGACTCGATTGCGATGCGTTCGCCCAGCAGCACGCCGATAACCGCAGGCAGGTCGCGGTGGTCCAGGGCATCCTCCTCGCCGCCACGCAGTCCCCACGCCAGCTTGGCGAAGCGGCCGCTGTCGTTGTCGCCGACCTGCACCACGCGCCCGCTCGGCTTGGTCACGGCAAGCGTGAACCGCGCCGCGCGCCGCAGGCGGTCGAAATGCGCGGGCGGAAATGGCGCAGCCGCGGCAGGCGGGACGGCGCGCAGGCCGTGCTGCGCGCATACCTCGCGCTCTTCCAGGTGCCGCAACTTCTCGATCCTCGCCCGCGGCAAGGCGACCGCAACCGCGGTGGCGTACGTGACGATCTCCGCGGACAAGCGGTGGTAGCAGGTCGAGGCCTCGAAGCCGCCGCCATCGCCATTGAACTGCCGCGCGGTCTCCTCTTCGATACCGCGGATGCCGAAGGCGAGCCAGGCGTCCGCCTCGTCGCCCTCCAGCGCCGCGCCGCAGAACACCAGGCCAGCGAGATTCGCGAGGTAGTGGTTGCCGCGGTAGCGCGGGTGCCATTCCAGGTTGGCAGCAATGTGCCGCCCGTGGTCCATGGTCCAGTCCCCGAGGCTGCGGTCGAAGGCCTCGTCCGCCGGCGCGCCTGCCGCCTCGAGCAGGTCCCTCGCCAGCAGCCAGTTCGCGATCCGGATCGCGACTTCCATGCTGTTGCGCCAGTGCGGGCCCCAGCCGGGCGGATTGGCGGACATGAAGTCGAGCGCCTCGTCGCGCAACTCTCGTTGCGCACGCGCGGCGGGGACGATTCCGTGCAGTGCCGCCAGGGCGATCTGCGGCAGGTGCTGCATGCGCGCGAGTTCCCATGGCACCTTGATATCCACGCCGGAAACGTCACCGAACCGGACGTCGCCTTGCCACTGGGTGGCCGGCCAGCGGAACCCGGACTTGAAGTCCAGGCACCAGTCCATGCCGACGTAGGTGTCTGAAATCATCGATCGCAGTCGCGCTGCGTGCCCGGCATTGCCCGGATTCACCTCGAGCGTCGGCGCGGGCGGCACACGCACCCAGCCGGAACCGAGCAGGTTGAACTCATGCACGAGGTAGTGGCCTGTCCAGGCCACCAGCGCGTCGCGGTCCGCAGCGCCTGGCGTCGGTGGCGCGGCCGTGAACACCCGCCGCGGCGCGGCGCCTGCTCCATAGCTGCAATCCGCGGGCGAAGGCGGCGCGGTCCTCTGCCAGCGGCGGCGGCGCAGGCGCCACGCCGCTTCGGCCGCGAGTTCGCCTGGTGGAATCGCGACCAATTCGCGCAGGATTCGGCGCGGGTTCACGCGATCCCCGCCGCCTTCTCGTTCAGCCTGCGGCGCAGTCTGGAGAACACGCCGCGCGAAAACGGCCGCGGCGCCGCCTCGCCGCCGGGCTCCAGCAGGAACATCCAGTCGGCCGCGAACGCCGGCGGCAGGCTGTCCACCGCGCGCTGGTTCCATTGCGCCATCCGCTCGCCGCGCACCAGCAGGTCCCAGACGAAGCCGCACAGCAGGCTGCGCGGCTGGAACTCCAGCACCCGGAATCCCGACTCTCGCAGCAGGCCGAGGATCGCGGCATGGGAGAAGAAGTTGATGTGCGGGCTCACTGCGTAGCTGTCGCGCGGACCTTCCGCCGGCGTAGCCGGCACCACGGATCGCTTGATCGATTGCAGCAACGGCAGCACGCCCGCTACGGTCAGGAGCGATTGCGCGAAGCCGGCCAGTTCGGCCGCGCCGTAGCCATTGGGAAGCGTGAGCAGCAACCGTCCGCCGGATGCCAGCGAAGCCAGGATCTGCGCAAGGAATTCCGGCGGCGATTCGACATGCTCGATGACTTCGGAGGCGATAACCAGGTCGTGGCGCACCTCCCGCGGCCATTCACCGGTCAGATGGAACCAGAGGTTCGGCAGCTTCACGTCGCGGCGCGCGGCCGCGACTGAATCCGAGTCGCTGTCCACCCCGGTGAAGGCCACATGCGGGAAGCGGCGCGCCAGGGGCGCGAGCAGGTAGGCGCCGGAACCACAGCCCAGGTCGAGTACGCTTGCCGCGCCCCCGCCCTGGATCGCGCGCGAGGCGAACGCCAGCCGGCGCCGGAAACCGTATGCGTTCTCGGCGCCCGGCTCCGGTTCAGGCATCGACATGCCGCTGCCACCAGAGCGCGAGATTGAACAGGGACCAGCGCTGCTCCGGGCTGCCAGCGGCCAGCACCCGCCGCGCCGCCGCGGCGTCGATCAGGTCGGTGCCGCGGCAGAACGCCTCGATCGCCTCGCGCATCAGGCTCTCGAGCCGCCCGTGCATCCAGTCGCGCAGCGGCACGCCGAAGCCCTGCTTCGGCCGCTCGAGCAGTTGCGACGGGATGACGCCGGACACCGCCTTGCGCAGGATGTACTTCAGCGACTGCCCGCGGATGCGCAGGCGCGGGTCGATGGCGAGCGCGCTCTCGACGAAGCGATGGTCCAGGTAGGGCACGCGCGCCTCCAGCCCCACGCCCATGCTCATCTTGTCCACCCGCATCAGGAGCAGCTCGGGAATCCGGAAGCTCAGGTCGAGGAACGCCATCCAGTTGAGCGGGTGCGGGTCCATGCCGCTGCGCCGGAACCGGTCCCAGAACGGCTCGATCTCCTCCCAGGAGCTGCGGCCGGCGAAGGCCGCCCGCAGCCGCGGCGAGAGCAGGTCGAACTTGGCCGGCTCGGTGAACACCTCCGAGCCGCCCCAGAATATCGGCAGGCCGGACGCGCTGCGCCGCATCCATTCGTAGCGCATGCCCAGTCCGCGCCGGAACGGCGCGAACAGCGCGGCGCCAGCGGCCTTGGCCAGCCCGGCGCCGGGCAGTGCCGCAATGCGCTCGAGCCGCGCCATGGTGTCCCACATGGGATAGCCGGCAAACAGTTCGTCGGCTCCCTCGCCGACGTGGCATACCTTGACGCCGCTGTCCCGCGCTAGGCGCGACACATAGTGAACCGGCATGCACACCGGGTCCGCGATCGGCTCGTCCTGCAGGTACACCATTTGCGGCAGGAAGGACTCCAGGTCACCCTGGTCGAGCAGTTTTTCGTGATGGCGCGCGCCGATGCTCTGCGCGACGAGGCGCGCATAGGGCAACTCGCTCGGGTAGCTGGGATTGTCGCCCGCGTAGCCGATGCTGAATGTCTGCACCGGGCTTGCCTCTCCGCGCGAGAACAGGACCGCGTTGGTGCTGGAGTCGATGCCGCCCGAGAGGAACACGCCCACCGGGACGTCCGAAACCTTGTGCAGGCGCACGGATTCCTCCAGCCGCTCCAGCAACTGCGCGGCCACGCGCTCCTCGCTGTCAGGCTGTCCGGGGCACGCGTGTTCTAGCAGGTCCCAATAGCGGCGCTCCTGCGTCGCACCGCCCTCGCTGATCCGCATCCAGGTCGCCGGCGGCAGCTTGCGGATGCCGGCAAACAGGGTGTGCGGGGCCGGCGGCACGAGGAACGAAAGGAAATGGAACAACGCGGTCTCGTCCACCACTCGCGGCACCGAGCGGTCCGCCGTCAATGCCTTGATTTCGGAGGCGAACAGCAGCCGACCCTGGTGCCGGGTGTGGTAAAGCGGCTTGATGCCGAGGCGGTCTCGGGCAAGCCAGAGCTCGCGCCGCTCGCCGTCCCAGATCGCGAAGGCGAACATGCCGCGGAAACGCGCGAGGCAGTCGATGCCCCAGTGGGCGAAGGCCTGCAGCAGGACTTCGGCGTCCGAATGGTCAGTCTTCCAGGTGTTGCGCCCGGCGCGGCGCAGTGCCTCGCGCAGCTCGGCGTGGTTGTAGATCTCGCCGTTGAACACGAGCTGGTAGCGCTCGCCCGGGTCGGACATCGGCTGGTCAGCCAGCGCGGACGGATCGATGATCGCCAGGCGCCGGTGCGCGAGCCCGGCGCGCCCGCAACCCGATACCCAGGTGCGCGCGCCGTCGGGCCCGCGGTGGGCGATCGCCTCGCCCATGCGCTCGAGGCCGTCGCGCGCAACCGGCCGCGCGCCGGCATCGAACGCAAACTGGCCCGCGATCCCGCACATCGCTAGCGCGTCGCCCGGACGGCGAGGAACCAGCCCAGCGCATCGGGCAACTGGCGCGCCAGCCAATGCGGCAGGTAGGCCGTGTCGTAGGTCGTCAGCAACGGGATGACGTGCACCTGCGGGAATCCGGCGAACAGTTCCCTCAGCTCGGCGCCGGTGTAGCAGCGGGTGCCAACGCTTTCCATGTGGTGCCAGATCACCTCGCGCAGGGAGCGCCACGGTCGGCCGGCGAGCAGCGCGTGTCTCAGCCAGAACCGCAGCGCCACGAGCGAGCGGCGGCTGTAGAACATGCCGATGAACTGCCCCCCGGGCCGCAGCACGCGGCGAACCTCGGCGATCACACGTTCCGGATGCTCCGCGTGGTGGATCACGCCCCACGAGTAGGCGATGTCGAAGAACGCATCCCCGTAGGGAAGCGCCTCGGCGTTCAGGCGCTGCAGCGTCGAGGCGAGGCCATAGTGCGCCAGGCGCGCGCCGGTGATGTCGATCGCCGCCTGGGTCAGGTCCACGCCATGGCACTCGGCCCCCGCGCGCGCCCACTGCAGGTGATCGGTGCCGGCGCCGACGCCGATCTCGAGCACCCGCTTTCCGCGGTGGCGCGTGAACTGCGCGACGGAATGGATGAAGGGTTCCACGGCGTAGCGGTACGCTTCCACGCGCTCGAACCACTCCGCGGTCAGCGCCGGCGCCTCGCCGACGATCTCCGGCATCGTGCCGCACGGCGCGCCCTCCCAGTACGAGCGGACTTCCTGCGTGAGTTTCATCGTTGTCCAGCGCCCGGGGGCAGGGCCCTGCGCCGCAGCCAGAAGCTCGAGGTCCGGCGATGCCGCCGCGCGTCGTAGGCCGGGAAGGCGCGCGCGAACTCTCCGGCCAGCGCGCCTTGCGCATGGAACCCGGGCAGCAGCACCTCGAAGTCAGGGTTGCACGCGAGGAAGGCCTGCAGCAGGTACTGCTCGTTCCAGAACAGCTTGTTGGCGCCGGAGAAATGCACCGCCGGATACTCCCAGGGCAGGTAGATGTCGTGCACATGCACCAGTACGCCGGGGCGCAGGCGCGGCAGCACCCGCAGGAAGAGGAAATTCACGTCGCTCGCCAGTTGCGAGACGTGCGAGCTGTCGATGAACAGCAGGTCATTCTCGCCCAGCGCGTCGAACAGCGCCGGCGCCAGGTCCTGGGCGGGGCGCTCCAGCAGTTCGGCGCCCAAGCCAGCGCGCGCGATGGCCGCGCGCAGCCAGGTCGAGGGATAGGGCTCGATCGAGGTGAAGCGCCACTCGCCGCCGTCTTTCCCGTCCCGGTTGGCCTGCAGCGCGGCAATCGAGACAAGCGAGGAGTAGCCGCCGCCCACCTCGATCACGCGCCGCGTGCCATGCGCGCGCAGCATGGCGTGCAGCAGCGCCGCGGAGGAAAAGCCGAAGTTGCCGTTGCCGCCGTGGTAAGTCCCGGGCTCGCCCGCCTGCTCAGGCCAGCGGCATTCGCCGCCGTACGCGGCCAACCGCCCGAGCAGCGCGCCGACCCGATCCATGTCGATCTGGACGCCGGGATGCTCCAGCGGCTGCTCGAAGTGCGCCGGCGGCACCGCCTCGTAGCGCGGCACCGGCTGGTAGAAGTGCACCCGCAACGGATGGAAGCCGAAGCGCCGGCAAACCTCGACACCGTAGCCGGTGCGCGCGACCAGCGCAAACAGTGGCGACAGCAGCCAGGCCGCGGCCGTCAGGGCCACGCGCAGAGCGGCCCTAGCCGCCGGCAAGCTGCGCCTCGACGTCCAGCGCGATCTGCGCGGCCTGGAACTGCTGCCACAACGGGGTCGGATGCACGCCATCGCGAATGCCGTCGAAGAAAGCAATCCACTGCTCGCGCAGGCCCTTCTCCTGCGCGCGCGTCTCCAGTCCGCCGCTGGCGATCCTGAGGCTGCGGAAATCCTCCAGCTCCGCCACCTGGCCGTCCCAGTAGCACGCCAGCCGCTCCTTGGGATGCGCCGCGGACCCGAGCGCCGTGTAGAGCAGCGTGGCGATCGAACCGTCCTCGAAACCCAGCCCGACGCTGAAATTGTCGTCGCGCCGCAGTCCCGCGCCCGCCGCCGGGCCGGCTTGCGCCTGCACCCGCACGCATCGCGCCCCGACGAGGAAACCCAGCAGGTCGTACATGTGGCAGGCCTCGCCGAGGTTCCGCCCGCCGCCCTCGGCGCCGTAGAGCCAGTGGTCGCGCGCCAGCGTTCCCGCGTTGACGCGGTAATCCAGCGCGAGCGGCAGGCGGCGTCCGGCCAGGACGCGGGCGAGCGCCGCGCTATGCGGAGAGAAGCGCCGGTTGTGCCCGGTGAGCAGCACCGGCGCGCCGCCGTCGCCGCGCGAGTCGAAGAAGGCGCCGAACTGCGCGAGTTCCCGCGCCGTGAGCGCCAGCGGCTTCTCCAGCAGCACATGCTTGCCCGCCTGCAGCGCGGCGAGCGCCATGGCTGCGTGAAGGTCGTGCCGCGTCGCGATGAGAATGGCGTCCACTTCCGGATCGGCCAGTACTGCCTGGTAGTCAGAGCCCGCGTAGGCGGCGCCGGTCTGGCGCGCGGTCTCCTGCGCGTTATGCCCGGTGCGGCTCACCACAGCGCGGATGGCGCAGCGATCAGACAGCGCGGCGAGCACCGGCAGGTGCGCCTGGCGCGCGAAATTGCCCGCGCCGACCAGCGCGAGGCGCACGCGGCCTGGCCCAGCCGACCGCGCGGCCGGATTCGCAATCGTGGCCGCGCCCGTACCACCGGCTTCCTCGGGATACTCAAGCAATGCCGCGAGCGGCGCGCCCGGACCGGCGCCGAGCGCGGCATACGCGGCGGCGGCCTCGGCCAGCGGGAAGCGCGCCTGAAGCATCGGATCCAGACGCACCCGTCCGGCCGCAACGAGGTCCAGGTACTCGGCCATGTTGCGGTTCTCGGTCCAGCGCACCTGCCCGATGGGATACTCCAGGCCGTCTTCCTCGTAGCGACGGTCGTAGCGCCCCGGGCCATAGGAGGTGGAGACCAGGAAGTCCAGCTCCTTCTCGTAGATGTCGGCGCGCTTGAGGTTCAGGCCGACATCGCCCACCAGGACCACGCGACCCTTCTTGCGGCACAGGCGAAACGCGAGCGACACCAGTTCGTCGGAATCCGAGGCCGCGGTGATGATGGCGCCGTCGGCGCCGAAGCCGTCGGTGGCTCGGTAGATGCGCTGCAGCGTTTCTGCGTCGTCCGCAGCGAGCGTGAACTCGGCGCCCGCCGAGCGCGCCTGCGCGATCCGCGCGGGGTCGATATCCATGGCAATGACGCGGCAGCCGTTGGCCCGCAGCAGTTGCGCCGTCACCTGTCCGAGCACGCCCAGACCGATGACGGCGAAGGTTTCGCCCAGCGTCGGCTGCGCCCGCCGCACGCCCTGCAGCGCGATCGCGCCCAGGGTGACGCTGGCGGCGGCATCGAAGCGCAGGCCTTGCGGCACCGGGACGCACAAGTTGCGCGGTACGCGGATCACCTCGGCATGCACGGCATGCCCGGCGCCGGCGCAGGCAACGCGCTCGCCGATGCGGACATCGGCCACGCCCTCACCAACGCCGATCACGGTGCCGGCGGCGGAGTAACCCGTGGCAATCGCGGCTTCGACCTTGCCGCGCACACTGCGCAGCGCCTCGTCCAGGCCTCGCGTGCGGACCAGGTCTACTGCCTTGCGCACGTTGTCGGGCTCGGTGAGCACGCGGGCCCACAGCGGCTTGCCGCTGGCGCGGATGCCGCTTAGCTCGGTTCCGGTGGAGACCCAGGAGCAAGCGGTGCGCACGAGCACGCACCCGGTCTCCGCAGCGGGCGGCGGCACCTCCTCGATGACCACTTCGCCCCGGCGAAAGAAGACCTGCTTCACGCGCGCATCCAAGTCCCGGAAAACACGCGTGATTCTACCCCAGCAGCGCTATCCGCCACCCTGCGCCGCCGCCCGCAGGCGCCCCTGGAATCGCACCCGGACGAGCGACGCGTCGTGGCATTCCAGCGCAGTGCGACGCGCATTCGCCGACAGCCGCTCGCGCAGCGGCGCCTCGGAGAGGACCCGGCGCAGGCCGGCGGCCAGCGGCGCCACGCCACGCTGTCCCACCACCAGCGCCCAGTCTCTCTCGGTGGCATATCGGATCTGCGCCACCTCCTCCGGACCATAGGCGAGGATCGGCGTGCCGCTGAACAGGTACGCGGGCACCTTGGTCGGCATCGAATAGCGGATGTAGCGCACGGTGGCGGCGTCGAAGTTCACCGGCAGCAGCAGCGCATCGGCGGCAGCGATGACGCGGAAGAACGTCTCGTCGTCGGTGATGGCGTCATGCAGTGCGATGTTCGGGCCGGCGAGCAGGCGCTCGCGATGCGGCGCGGCGTACAGCGCCGGGCTGTAGATGGACAGGCGGACCGGAACGCCTTCTGCGCCCAGTTGCGCAACGGCCTTGCAACAGTCGACGAGGCTGTCCAGCTGCGCGAACGACAGCACCGAGCCGACGTAGACCACCTCCGCCGGCGTGCGCGCTTCGGCATCGCGCCGCGCGAGCGCGGACCAGCGCGCGGCGTCGGTCGCGTTCTGGAACGGTTCGAAAGGCACGCCGTAGCGCCCGGCGTAGGCTTCGCACATCGCCTCGCAGATGCCCATGCGCAGCGTCGCCTGCTGCACAAGGCCGGCCAGCAGCCTGCGCATGCGGTTCCGCGCGAGGAAGCCGAGCGCGCCCCCGCCATAGGCGGTCGCGGGCCAGTCGTCCATCATGTGCAGCACCATCGGCAGCGCGAATCGCCGCTGCACCGCGCCCACCAATTCCATCATCGCGTTGCTGCCAAGGATGGTGTAGAGCAGCTCGGGGCGGAAAGCCTCGATCCAGTGCTCCAGTTCAGGGCTGAGCCGGCCGCTGTCGGGCAGTTGGGGACCAAACACCAGTTCCTTCGCCGCGCGCAGCAGGCCGGACGGGGCGCTTGTCCCGCCGGCGCCCGCCGTTCCAGCGGGCGGCTGCCGGCCTGCGGCCGGCGCGATGCGCTCCAGCGGGCCCCAGCGCCGGATCTCCGCCGGACCCAACCGGAAATACTGCTCGCAGGTCTCGGTGGTCGTCGGCACCGGATCGTTGTGCGCGGTGGCGAGGCGGTCCTTCGGCCAGCCGGCGAACAGGTTGCCGAAGGTGATGCCGCCGCCGGTGGTGCGGTTGAACGCGGCGGGGGTGAGGAACAGGACGCGAGGCGGCTGCGGCGCTTCGCTCACGACGCGATTCGCCGCCGCAGCAGGTTGTGCCGGCCCATGAGGACGCCGCGCGCGAGGCGCAGCCAGTCGAGCGGGGAGCGCAGCCGCGACGGGACGGCTGCCGCACCTGCGCCGGAGGTCTCGTGCATCGCGCGCCACGCGGCGCCGAGGCGCGCAAGATAGGGTTGGTAGACCAGGTCGCGGACCGGTTGCGACAGGCGCCGGTCGCCTGCATAGAGGTCCACGAGCCAGCTGTTGAGCACGCGCAGGGCCTGGAAGTGGTAGAGCAGCAGCGGCACGCCATCCAGCAGCACTTCCCCCCGCGCGCCGGCGGACACGTCGTAGCGCTCGATATTCCAAGGCGCGGCATTGAGGCCCGGATGGGCGCTCGCCTCGCCGTAGGGAAAGAGCTGCGGCAGGCGGTCCAGGTAGAGCTGGTCGGCGTAGGTGTCCACGGTCGGCACCGCCGAGCAGCTCTCGAAACAGCGGTCGCGCCACCATTCGATTGCGCGCAGGCCCTCTGGCGTTCCGCGCATCGCCACGTAGCCGGCATTGTGCAGCCCGGCGGTCCGTGCGTAGCGCGTGAACGACGGGTGGAAGCGATGCGGCGTGATCACGTAGTGCCGGTCCGCTGCCGGCAACGCGAGGTCCGGATCGCCGAAGAACATCATGTCGGCATCCACATAGACCAGCCACGCCGCCTCCGGGAACTCGCGCGCCAGGTGCAGCAGCGCGTAGGGCTTCAGCGTCCAGCTGAACTCTCCGCGGTTGCGTTCGCCGCGCATGCGGTCGAGCGCCTGCGTGGCGATGGCTTCGTAGGGCACCAGGATCGTCCGGGGCAACTGCATGGCGCGCAGCGTCTCCAGCGCGACCGGATCCGTGCAGACCAGGGCGGCGCGGGCATGCGGGCTCGCCTCCAGCAGCGATTGGCGCAGCGCGAGCGCGGCTGCCAGGTAGCCGCCGTCGAAGATCGTGCAGTACACGTTCCCGGGCGCCGTGCTCATCCGGCCGCCTCCCCCGCGGCGAGTCGCCTCCCGGCCTCGCGCAGCGTCTCGGCAACGGCACCCTCCGCGCACGCCAACCCGAGATCGCGCTGGAGCCGGGCCGAATCGAGCAGGAACTCATCCGTAACGGCCGCCGTCCCGGATTCCACGGTACCGGAACCATATCCCTCGATCAGCCAGGCTGCCGCATCGCCAATCCGCGGCGCGCGACCCGCGCCAACGTTGTAGGTCCCGCCCCGCCCGTCCAGGATCACGGCCCGCAGCACACTGCTGAAGAACGCCACCGGCACGAGGTCGCGCCGGGTTTCCGGACTGACGGTCAGCCGGATGCGGCCATGCGCGCGCAGCTGGTTCTGAAGGTAGGCCGCGAAGCGCGCGCGCCCCGGAAGCGCCTCGAAGCCGATCACATTGGCCGCGCGCAACACCGTCAGGCGCGCACCGAGCAGGTCGCGCAGGCCGGCCTCGACGCGGGCCTTGTTGCGGCCGTAGTCGTCCAGGCCGGAAGCATCCGCGTTTTCAGCGGCATTCCATTGCGCCGCGCGGGTGTAGACGCGCCGCGAACTCACCATCACATAGCGGGCGCCGCGACCCGCGGCGTGGCGCGCGGCCCGCGCATCGATGTCGAGCGCCGTCTGGTACGGCCCTTCGTGCAGCGCCGGATGAAAGGCGAAGTTGACCACGCTGGTGACGCCCTCGTAGTGCTCTGGCTGGTCAACCTCGTCATGGCCGATGACCCTTGGCGCCAGGTCGCCGTGGCGGGAGGCAAACTCGCGCGCCAGCCAGCTGCGGCGCCCGATCACCAGCAGCGCGCCCGCCGTCATCGGCCGTCGCGGCCAAGCAGCCGGTCGGCAAGCTCGAGGTCGAATGATTCGTCGATGTCGATGGAATCGCGCGCCGCCATCGGCAAGCCCATCGTGCGGCCGCCGTACACGTCGCCGGCCGCGATCAGCGCGACCCTGGCGACGAGGATCGCAGGACCATTGCGCGCCCATAGCGCAGGCAGGTCCTGGCGCCGCGTCGTGGTGCGATCGCCCTTGAACGGCAGGAGCACGCCGGCCTCCTCCCGCATCACGGACATCGGGTGGAACCGGTGCGGGACCGGCACCACGCTCACGACCGTGTCCGCATTGCCGGACTCAAGAATCGCCACCGCCTCGTCGATGTGCCTCGCCGTGCGCAGCGGCGATGTCGGCTGCAGCAAGGCGAGCGCCTCCGGTGCGTCGCCCGCCTCGCGCAGCCAATCGAGCGCGTGGCGCATGACCTCGATGGACGGCGTCTCATCCGCCGAAAGGGCAGCCGGGCGCAGGAACGGCACCTCGACGCCGCACGCGCGCCCCACGACGGCAATCGCCTCCGAATCAGTGGAGAGAATCGTGCGCGCCAGCCCGCGGCTGCCCAGGGCGGCCTCGCAGGTCCACGCCAGCAGCGGCTTGCCGGCGCAGGGCGCGATGTTCTTGTCCGGGATCCCCTTGGAGCCGCCGCGCGCCGGGATCAGGCCCACCACGCGCATCAATAGGTGATCCGCTTCTGGACGCGCGGTCGGCAGGTCGCGAGGATCGCCGCGATGCGCTCGCCTGCGCGCCCGTCGCCGTAGATGGGTTCCGAGGCATAGCGCCCGTGCGCGACTTGCCGGCGCATCGCGGCCGCGATCGCCGCGCGCTCGGGAAGCGCATCCATGACATTGGCGCCGCGCTCGCGCATGTCCTGGCGGCTGCCGATGTTCACCGTCGGGGTGCCGATGAACGCGCCCTCGCGGATGCCGCTGGAGGAATTGCCCACCAGGCAGGCGGTCCTGCGCATCAGGTGGACGTAGGTCGCCACCGGCAGGTTCTTGAAAAAATGCATGCCGGCGTCGAGCTTGCGCTCGCGCCACTTGCGGATGCCGCGCGCCACGTCATCCGAGCCCGCGTCCGCGTTCGGCCACAACACCACGGCCGGCAGGCCGACCTCGCGCACCGCCTCCAGCGTGGCGGTGATCTGGCGCTCGCCTTCGCCGAACTCGGTGGTCACCGGATGTTGCGACAGGAGGACGAAGGGCTTGTTGACGTCCAGGCGTTCGCCCACGCCGGTATCGAACAGGTGCGTGTCGAGGCCATCCTCCGGCCCGGCGAGGATCCCGGCCACCAGGTCGATGCGCGGGCAGCCGACCATGTGCACGTCCTCCTCGCGCTCGCCCAGGCGGATGATGCGCTCGCGGGCTTCGCGACTGGCGGGGAAATGCACGTGCGCGAACTTTGTGACCGCATGCCGGATGCTCTCGTCGATGGTGCCGCTCACCTCGCCGCCCATGGTGTGCGCCACCGGAATGTTCATGTACGCCGCGGCGAGCGTGGTGGCCATGGTCTCGAAGCGGTCGCCGACGGTGAGCACGAAATCCGGCCGCAGCTGGTCGAAGATGGTGGGCAGCTCAAGCAGGCCCAGTCCCGTGGACTTCGCCATGGTGCCGGGGGTCTCGCCCTCGATCAGCATGTGCACCCGCGCCGCGGGGCGGAAACCGTCCTGCTCGATCAGGTTCACCACCGCGCCATAGCGGTCGAGCAGCGCCGAGGCGCCGACCACGACCTGCAGCTCGAGGCCGGGATGCGCGGCGATGGCGCGCATGGCGGACTTGATGCTGGAGTAGTTCGCGCGCGAGCCTATGACGACGCAGACCCTGCGCCGGCTCATTCCAGGTCCCCGGCCGCCAGCTTGTGGTCCGCCGGCAGGTCGCGCTTCGCGACCCGGCCGACGAGGCGCCTGTAGTCGCGCGCCGGGATGCCGTCACCCGGCTTCTTGAACGCGAGCAGTTCGCGCGTGAGCGCCGTCCCGGCGCGCACCGGCGCGGCGGTGACCACGCTCTTCTCGAAGATGCGCTTCATGTCGGCGTAGGGCGCTATGTCGTCCTTGTCCACCGGGCGCTCCAGCATCTTCCACACTTCGTGCAACGAGCGGCACAGGACGCCGAAATCCCCCGGCTCCATGGAGTTCTTGGCATCGCTGCCGTACATCAGGCGCGAGAACGTGAAGTGCTTTTCGATCACCGTCGCGCCCTGCGCCGCGGCGGCGAGCGCCGCGGCGAAGCCCAGCGTGTGGTCTGAGAAGCCGACGGCGAGGCCGTAGCGCGCGCGCATCTCCCCGATCACGTTCAGCCCGACCTGTTCCGGCGGGCAGGGATAGGCCGAGGTGCACTGCAGGATGGTCACCGGCCCGCCGGGCTTCAGCGCGGCGACCGCGGCATCCAGTTCCGCCCAGTTGCTCATGCCAGAGGACAGCAGCACCGGCTTGCCGGTGGCCGCGATGCGCTCGAGCAGCGGCAGGTTCGACACCTCGCCCGAGGGCACCTTGTAGGCCTGCACGCCCACCGCCTCGAGCAGGTCCACCGCTTCGAGCGAGAAAGGCGAGGACAGGAAGGTCACGCCGCGAGAGGCGGCATGCGCGGCGAGCTTGCGCCACTGCTCCGGCGAAAACCCGGTGCGCCTGAAGTACGCGAGGCGCGGCTCGTCGCTGAAATACCCCGGCGAGGGCGCGTCCGCGAGCGACTCGGCTTCCGCGAGATGGGTCTGGAACTTGACGGTGTCGGCGCCCGCCTCCGCCGCGGCGTCGATCAGTCGCAGCGCGTTGCCGAACGAGCCGTCGTGGACCGAACCGATCTCAGCGATGATGCGCATCATGGGCGTACCCCGCCGGCGCGCGCCGCCGCCGCTTCCGGCCGCGCCGCGAACGCGGCGACGCTGATCTTGCCGCTGGGCTCGAACAGGCGCTCGATCCTGAGCGCGACAAGCCCAGCGCGCGCGAGCAGCGCGGCGACGGACGACGGATCGTAGAGGTGGCAGTGCAAGGCGCCGAGAATGTTATCCGAAGGCGGCCGGTGCGACACGGTGAGCTTGTCCGGAAGTTCGATGTAGAGCAGGCCGCGCGCCGGGTCGAGCGCGCCGCCCGCGTCGCGCACGAGCGCCAGGGGTTCCGGCAGGTGCTCGACCACCTTGTTCAGGGTCACGAGGTCGAACCCGGCCAGCCCGGAGGCGGCATCGAACATTCCCTCCACCACGGTGAAGCGACCCAGCGCGCGCAGGTGGGCGGCCGCCGCCGGGTCCGGCTCCACGCCGGTGGCGCTCCAGGCACGGCTGCCGGAATACGCCAGGAAGCGCGCCAGGAACACGCCGGTTCCGGCGCCGATGTCCAGCACGCGCGGCGAAGCGGCCCCGGCCGGGAGCCAGGCATCGGCGAACGCGGCCACACGCGCCACGCGCTGCGCGTTGTCCGAGCGCTCTGGCGGCAGCGCCATCACCCTGGCGAACTTGTCCGCCACCGAGCCGCCGGCGAGATCCACTTCGTAATAGCCCGCCGCGATCGCGTCCAGCTTCGCGCGATTACCCTCGGCCATCACGTTGGTCGCCGCGCCACAGCCTTCGCATGCCACCCAGCTGCGCGCATAGCCCTCGGCCGCAATGCCGACATGACGCTCGAAGCGGTCGGGAATGGCGATGCGCAACAGTTCGCGGCCGAGCGCGCCGCCGCAGATGGCGCAGCGCTCAGCCATGGGCGAACCCCGGATCCAGGAAATCGTCCTCGCCGGGGGAGCACAAAAAGTGCACGATCGTACACATCTGTGGATGCGCCAGGACCTCGCCGATCGACGGCAGCCGGAAAGCGAGATCGCGGTGGCGCGGGTGCTGCACCGGCTTGCCGTACACATCCTCCAGGACCGCGCCATAGCGCGCCGGGCGGGAGCGGAAGACGTGGTAGGCGTAGCGCACACCCAGGCGCACCTGCTCCTCGCCGAGCGGCGGGATGTGATGGATGCCGGCCACGGCATCCAGGTACGCCTGGGGCGTGTCCGGATCGATCGTGAACCCTTTGCCCGAATAGCGGCCGCTGCCCGCGGTGAGCACCGGAACGCCCAGGCACGGCAGTTCGAGGCCCACGGTGCCGCGCACCGTGATGCCCCAGTCGGTGAGCGCGAAGAAGGACAAGGGACTGACGCTGTCCTCGGGCCGCACCACGCGCAGGAACTCCGGCACGCGGCCGAAGGCGCGCGCGAGCGCGAGCAACTCGCCATACTCGCCGCTGTAGCCCACGCGCGCGTTGCGCTGCACGTTGGCTGGATGGACCTTCAGCACCCAGTTCACCGCGGGGTTGCGCGACGCGGCGCGCACGGTCTCCACCAGCCACTGCTCGTATCCGCCGCTGAAAAGGTCGGTGCCGTAGAACAGGTTGGCGTCGTTGAGGATGTGCGAGTAGATGATCGCGGTGCGCTTGCCCGGATCCAGGCCCAGCCGCTGCTGCAGCTCGGCGCGACCGGCGAACGTCTTCTGCGCGCTCAGGCCCTTGTAGCGGAACCAGTCGCCGCTGCGGTAGCCGCGCTCAAACTCGGCCATCACCGTTTCGCGATACGCCTCGCGCCAGGGCTCGCCACGCAAGCGCTCCCAGTTTCGATCCGAAATGGAAAACGGATGCTCGCGGAAGGTCTCCGGCCGGTAGCGCTTGAGCATGATCGACTCCGGCTCGTGACAGCTGACCCATTGCACGTAGTCCGTGCCGGACTCGAGGGCCGCGTAGAAAGTCTCGCAGGTGCCGACGAAACCCTTCTCGACGCCCAATGCCAGCGTCGGCCGCAACTGCGCGAAGAGGGCGCGTGCAGCCTCTTGCGCCAGGATGGTGCGCCTGAGATAGCGGCCCAGCAGACGCAGGCTCGCCGGATCGCTGCCGACCACGCCTTCGGGTCGCGCCGCCGAGAGCGTCGCCAGGCTGTGCAGCGCCACCGGCGCATTGCGATAGGCGTAGGCCTTGAACAGCGCGAGATCCCGCCGCGCCAGATCGAGCGCCTCCGCCACGCGCCCGCGCAGGTCGGGCGGGTTGCCGAAATCAAGGAAGTCCTCCAGCCGCAGCAGCTTGCAGCCAAGGGCCGGCCCGAAGTACGCGCGCGCCAGCGGCTCGGCCGACTCGCTGGTGACCACGCTGACCGTCCAGCCACGGGACTGCAGCGCCCGCGCGAGCAACGCCTCGACCTTCATGGTGAACGGCAGCGCGAGGTAGCTCAGCAGCACCAGGTGCCCCGGCGCCCCCGGCGCGACCGCCACGGGCGGAGGACCGAAGAACCGCGCCACATCCGCCGCATCCGCCAGGTCCCCGGCGTCAAGCCCCTTGCGCGAGCGCAGGCCGCGCAGGAAGCTGCGGGGGCCGAGGCGGAACGATTTCACCGCGCGCGAGAGGGTGCTCATGCGGGACGGCTCAGCGGCTGCCAAAGCAACGTCCCGCGACGAAGTCGTACAGCAGTGCGCTCGCGGAGGCCGCATCCATCTGGTCTGTGTGCAGGTGCAGCTCCGGAGCCTCCGGCACCTCATACGGCGCCGACACTCCGGTGAACTCGCTGATCGCGCCCGAGCGCGCCCGGGCGTAGAGGCCGCGCGGGTCGCGCCGCTCGCAAACCTCCAGCGGCGCGTCGACGAAAATCTCGGCGAAGCGCTCCGGGCCCACGAGCTGGCGCACCAGTTCGCGATCCGCGCGGTAGGGAGAGATGAAGGCGGTGACGACGATGATCCCGGCGTCGTTGAACAGGCGCGCCACTTCGGCAACCCGGCGGATGTTCTCGGCCCTGGCCTCGGGGCTGAAGCCGAGGTCGCGGTTCAGGCCGTGGCGAAGATTGTCGCCGTCCAGGACGTAGCACGCGCGGCCCGCGGCGAGCACGCGCCGCTCCAGTTCAAAGGCGAGCGTGGATTTGCCCGAGGCGCTCAGCCCGGTGAGCCAAAAGGTGACCGGCTTCTGGCCGAGCACGCGCTCGCGCGCCTCGGGCGCGACCTTGCCCGGTTGCCAGGTGATGTTGCGCGAGGCGGGCGCCGGCCCGGGCGGCGGCGCGGCCGCCTCCGGGGCGGCGCGGCCGGATGCGCCGCCGGCATGCAGCATGGCCTGGAATTCCGGCACGCGATCACGCAACTCGGCGAAGCTGCCCGCGGCGAGGATGCGCCCTTCTCGCATGAAGTAGATGCGGTCGCAGCGCTCGACCGTGCTCAGCCGGTGCGCAATGGTGATCACGGTCTTGCGTCCGGCGAGCCCGTCGATGGCGCGCACCACCTCCGCCTCGGTCACGTTGTCCAGCGCAGCGGTGCCTTCGTCCAGGATCAGGACCTCGGGGTCGCGGTAGAGCGCGCGCGCGATGCCGATGCGCTGGCGCTGTCCGCCCGAGAGCCGCACGCCGCGGTCGCCGACCTCGGCATCGATCCCGCCCGGCATCGCGGCCACCAGGCTTTCGAGACGCGCCGCGGCGAGCGCGGCCAGCACGCGCGCGTCGTCGATGCGATCGTCAGGCAGTCCGAACGCGACGTTGCGGCGCAGGGTATCGTCAAGCAGGAACACGGACTGCGGCACGTAGCCGACGTTGGCGCGCCATGCCGGCAGCAAATCGCCCAGGTCGCGCCCGTTCACGCGCACGGCGCCCGCCGGCGAGGGGTGCAATCCGAGCAGCAGGTCCATCAAGGTCGTCTTGCCGGAGCCCGAAGGACCCACGAAGGCGACGCGCTCGCCGCGGCGGATGCGCAGCCCGCGCACCTCCAGCTCGAACCGTTCCTTGCCGCCATAGGCGAAGCGAAGGCCGGCGACTTCGAGGGACTCGAACGGCGCGGCCACCGCCCCGGGAGCGGCCGGCGCCTGGCCGCTCGCCTCCAGCAATTCCAGCGCGCGCAGCTCGCCATCCACCGAGCGCAGCGCCGCCTCGCCGTAGCGAAACAGGGTGACCGCGCTGACGATGCGGTTGAACGAGGGGATGATGCGCATCGCGGCGACGGCGAACAGCACCAGGACCGGGACCACCGCCGCCGGGTCGCCGCCCGGGACCGAGGCCATCAGCGCGAACGCGAGGCCCACCATTGCGACGACCGCGACGCCCTCGTTGAAGTAGCGCGGCACCGCGTTCATGAAGTTGATCGCCTGCGACGCGGCATTGCTGCCGCCGGCATGACGGCGCGCATGCGCCAGGAAATACTCCTCGCGCCCGGAAACGCGGACCTCCTTGATCCCGACCAGCGTCTGCGTGACCCAGCTCAGGGCCTTGCGCCCGTGATCCTGGTTCTCCCGGGACAGCCGCGCCACCCGCCCGCGAACGCCCCGGTAGAACGCCCAGGACATCAGGGCAAACGCGGCGATCGTGCCCAGCGCCATCCCCGGCTGCACCGCGACGATCAGCATGCCCACCAGCGCCGCGACGCACAGTTCGGCGAAGATCGCGAACATCGACATCAGCATGCTCGAGACCACGACTCCCGTCTCGCCCAGCACCGCGCGTACCATGTCGCTGGAACTGCGCCCAAGGTGCACCGCATAGGGCGCGAACGCGTACGCGCGCAGCAGGCGCGCGGTCAGGGCGTCCTGCTGTTCCCTCAGGTATCGAGTCTGGAACGCGAGCGAGCCCAGTCCGAGCGCGGTTTTCGCCGCGTAGGCGATCACCAGCGCGGAGGCGGCGACGACGAGCATGCGATCGCCCGCGGGCATCCAGTCCGCGCCCAACCAGCGCGCGCCGGCTTCGGCCACGCGCTGCGGAGACTGCAGGACCAGCACGAACAGCGGCACCAGGCCGACCGCAGCCGCCTCCAGCAGCGCGGTCAGGGCAGCGAGCGCGAGGGCGAGCGCGAGGCGGCGGCGGTCACGCGGCGCGAGTAGCCTCCAGAGCCGGGCCGCGAGTTCCGCCGTCGGCAAAGTCGCGCGCGCCGCAGGCGACGGCAGTGTGGCCGGTGTCGTCATCTCAATTAAAATAGGCGCCATTCTCCCCCATCGGAAGCATCTTTGCCGTATTTCTCCGTCATCGTCCCGACCACGCGGCCGCACCTTCTTCGCTACTCGGTGCGCAGCGTGCTGGCGCAGACCGTGGGCGACTTCGAGGTGATCGTCTCCGACAACCAGGCGAGCGGCGTGGAAGAGGCGGTGCGCGGCATCGGCGATGCGCGCGTGCGCTACGCGCGCACGCCGGCGCGGCTGCCGATCCACA
The DNA here is from genome assembly GCA_052386675.1 of Betaproteobacteria bacterium. Classification (GTDB taxonomy): domain Bacteria; phylum Pseudomonadota; class Gammaproteobacteria; order Burkholderiales; family SG8-39; genus RBG-16-66-20. The sequence continues at coordinate 11,151 of JBQTJX010000052.1, read as the reverse complement.
AGAGCTGGGAGTTCGCGCTCGAGCAGGCGAGAGGCGACTGGGTGCTGCTGCTGGCCGACGACGACGTCATCCTGCCCGGGCTGCTGGCGGCGCTGCAGGCGCTCGCCCGCGCCCACGCTTCGGCCGAGATCGTGACCTGGCGCCACGGCGGCTTCGTCGATCCGCGCCATCCGTCGGCGGCGATTCGCGGCCGCGTCGACCTGCCGGCGCACTCCGGCGAGGTGCTGCGCTTCGACAACCGCGACAACCTGCGCCTGCTATTCGCGCTGGGCGGCGCCCCCGAGCAGTTCGCCGCGATGAAGCGGCGCCAGCCGCACCCCGCCCAGGGTGCCTACCGCATGGACCTGGTGCGCCGGATCAAGGCACGCAGCGGCGACCTGTTCCTGCCCACCACGCCGGACTGGGCGGCGATCACGCAAGTCCTCGCTGCCGGGCGCGAGACGTTCGTGCTCGACGCGCCCTACACGCTGTACAACTCGACGGTGGACAGCAATGCCGCGGCGGCGACCGGCGACACCGCGCGCATCCGGGCGGTGTACGCGGAGTTCACGCACGAGCCGTTCTCCAACGTGCCGTTCAAGGGCATCCTCACCAACCGCAACATCATCGCCGACACGGTGCTGGACGTGCAGAAGCGCTGGCCCGAGCTGGCCGGCTACCGCATCGAGCCGGCCGCCTATTTCCGCAACGTCTGCTTCGGACTGGCGCAGGTGGAGCGCCAGTCGGGCACCACCGCGGAGGTGCGCGACGAAATGGCGGAACTGGCGCGCGTCCTGGAGGGACAGCCCGAGGCGATGCGCGACGAGATCCGCGACTACCTGCAGGCCCAGCGCGCGCCGGCGCCCGCGGCAAGGGCACCCGCGCTGCGCCCGCTCAGGCGCCTTGCCGCCGACCTGCTCGATGCCCTGGTGCTGCGCGGCCACCGCCTGCTCGGCGCCTACCCCTTGCGCCGCGTCATGCGCCGCGGCCTGAGCACGCGCGCCGCCTTCGCCGGCACCCGGGACATCCTCGAGTTCTCGCAGCTCGCCGGGCGCCTGCTCGGCCAGCTCGCCTGAGGCGGGCATGGCGCTGCAGATCGCCGGTCACGGCCCCGGCAGCCTCGCCGAGTACCTCGAGCGCCAGCTGGCGCACTTCTTCCCGGACGGGCGCGAGACGCTGGCGGGCCTGAAGCGCCATGTGGACGAGGCGCTCGCGCGCCTGGAGACCTGCATCAACGGGGTGCGCGTCTGGGAACCGGGCCGCTTCGACCCCCTGCACACCGAGCAGAACACCGTTTTCCTGTACTACCTCGCGAATACGGTCTGGCGGCGCGAACGCGACGCGGCGCTCGCCACCAGGGTCTACTACCTGAACAAGTCGCTCAATGCCTTCAACTGCTACTACGAAGTCGAACTGCCGGAGGTGTTCTTCGTCGGCCATTCGCTCGGCATCGTGCTCAGCCGCGCGCGCTACGCGCGGCACTTCGCGGTGTACCAGAATTCAACCGTGGGCTGGAACGCCGGCGCCGGCCCGGAGTTCGAGGAAGGCGTGGTGATGTTCCCCAACACCTTCGTCCTCGGCCGCTGCCGGGTGCGCCGGGGCTCGATCCTCGCCCAGGGCACCAGCCTGATCGACGAGGACACCGAGCCGGGCATGATCGCATCGCGCCGCGACGGCGCGCTGCAGTTCAAGGCGCCGCGGCGCGATATCCTTGGCGACATCTTCCGACTCTGAAAGGCACATGAGCGCAACCCTTTCCCGCATCCCGGTATTCGTCCCGCACATCGGGGTCGACACCCTAAAGCACCTGACCGACGCGCTCGATGTCGGCTGGCTCGGCATGGGCGCGGTCACCAAGGAGTTCGAGGAGCGCATCGCCGCGTTCCTCGAGCTGAAGGGCCGCAGCGTGGTGGCCACCAATACCGGCACCTCGGCGCTGCATATCGCGCTGCTCGCCGCCGGCGTCGGCCCGGGCGACGAGGTGATCGTGCCCTCGTTCAACTACGTCGCCGACCACCAGGCGATCCGCATGGCGGGCGCGGAGCCGGTGATGTGCGACGTGCGCGACGCCGACCTCGGCATCGACTGCGCCAAGGCCGAGAAGCTGGTGGGCAAGCGCACCAGGGCCGTGATCCCGCTGCACTTCGCCGGCGTGCCCTGCGACCAGGCGGGTGTGTTCCGCCTGGCGCGCCGGCACCGGTTGCGTGTGGTCGAAGATGCCATGCACGGATTCGGCACCCGCATCGGCGGCAGGCGCATCGGCAGCTACGGCGACATCACCTGCTTCAGCTTCGACCCGGTCAAGGTGGTGACCTCGATCGACGGTGGCTGCGTGGTGATTCCCGACGGTGACATGGTGCGAACACTGCAGCGGCTGCGGCTGCTCGGGGTCGACAAGGACACCACCGAGCGCTACAAGAACAAGCGCGCCTGGGACTACGACGTCGTCAGCGCGGGCTTCCGCTACCACCTCACCAACATCATGGCCGCGGTCGGCGTGTCGCAGATCAAGCGCGCCGGGGAATTCATCGCCACGCGCCAGGCGGTTTGCCGGGCCTACCACGAGGCGTTCAGCGGCATCGCCGGCCTGCGCCTGCTGCAGACCGACTACCGCGATGTGTCGCCGTTCATTTTCAGCGTGCGCGTGCTCAGGGGCCGGCGCGAGAAGCTGATCGCGCACCTGGACGGGCTGGGCATCGACGCCGGAATCCATTTCATCCCGGTCCACCGCCATGCGCAGTTCGCCGGCTGCAGGCAGGGCGACCTTTCGGTGACGGAGCGCGCGGTCGAGGAAGTGCTCACCCTGCCCCTGCACTCGAACATGCGGCCGGAATCGGTGCGCCGCGTGATCGCCGGGGTCTCGTCCTTCTTCCGGCGCGGGCGGGCGCGGTGAAGGCGGTCATCCTGGCGGGCGGCCTGGGCACCCGCATCAGCGAGGAATCGCAGAGCCGGCCCAAGCCCATGATCGAGATCGGCGGCCGGCCGATCCTGTGGCACATCATGAAGATCTACGCCGCCCACGGCATCAACGAGTTCGTGATCTGCTGCGGCTACCGCGGCTACGTCATCAAGGAGTATTTCGCCAACTACTTCCTGCACATGTCCGACGTCACCTTCGACATGGCGGCCAACCGCATGCAGGTGCACCACGCCAACGCGGAGCCCTGGAAGGTGACGCTGGTGGACACCGGCGACGATACGCAGACCGGGGGCAGGCTGAAGCGCGTCGCCGATTACGTCCAGGACGGCCCGTTCTGCTTCACCTACGGCGATGGCCTCTGCGACGTGGACATCGGCCGCACCATCGAGACCTTCCGCGCGCGCGGACTTCCGGCGCTGGTCACCGCGGTGCAGCCCGCCGGGCGCTTCGGCATCCTCAACCTCCAGGGCGAGCGCGTGGACAGCTTCGAGGAAAAGCCCCGCGGCGACGGCAACTGGACCAACGGCGGTTTCTTCGTGCTGGCGCCCGAGGCGCTCTCCTACATCGAAGGCGACCACACAGTGTGGGAGGCGGACGCGGTGCGGCGCCTCGCCGCCGACGGCAAGCTCGCCGCCTACCAGCACCAGGGCTTCTGGCACCCGATGGACACGCTGCGCGACAAGGTCATGCTGGAGGAGATGTGGCAGAGCGGAAAGGCGCCCTGGAAAGTGTGGCAGTGACGCCGGACGCCTGGCGAGGACGCCGCGTCCTGCTTACCGGGCACACCGGTTTCAAGGGTGCCTGGCTCGCGCTGTGGCTCAGGTCGCTTGGCGCGCACGTCGCCGGATACTCGCTCGCGCCGCCGACGCAACCCAGCCTGTACGCGGAGGCGAGGGTGGGCGAAGGGCTCGAAGCCGGGGCGACCGCGGATATCCGGGACCTCGGCACGCTGCAGTCCTTCACGCGCGCGTTCGACCCGGAAGTGGTGTTCCATCTCGCGGCGCAGTCGCTGGTCCGCCGTTCCTACGTCGATCCCCGCGAGACCTGGTCCACCAACGTCGAGGGCACCGCATGCCTGCTGGAGGCCGCCCGTGCCTGTCCCGCGTTGCGCGCCGTCGTCGTGGTCACTTCCGACAAGTGCTACCGCAATGACGGCGCGGCGCGCCCGTTTCGCGAGGACGACGCGCTGGGTGGCAGCGACCCGTACTCGGCGAGCAAGGCGGCGGCGGAGATCGTTTCCTCCGGATACCGGGCCTCGTTTTTCGACGGCGATGGCCGCCCGGCCCTCGCGACCGCGCGCGCGGGCAACGTCATTGGCGGCGGCGACTGGGCACAGGACCGCCTCGTCACTGACGCCGTGAAAGCCTTCGCGGCCGGCGCGCCCCTGCGGCTGCGCCATCCCCAATCCACACGGCCCTGGCAGCACGTCCTCGACGCGCTGCACGGGTACCTGATCCTCGCCGAGGCGCTGCTCGCCGGCGACGGCCGCTGCGCAGGCGGGTGGAACTTCGGCCCTGCGCCGGAGGACGAGCGCCCGGTGTCCTGGCTCGCCGCCCGGCTCGCGGCGCGCTGGGGAGAAGGCGCCGGATGGCGGCCCGACCAGGGCCCGCACCCGGCCGAGGCGGCAACGCTTCGTCTCGATTCCTCGCGTGCGCGCCGGGACCTGGGCTGGCGCCCGAAGCTGCAACTCGAGGCGGCGGTGGACTGGACGGTGGACTGGTATCGCGGCCACCTGGGCACCTCCGGCTCCGCGCACGCCCTGTGCACCGGGCAGATCGAGCGCTTCCAGGCCCTGGCGTCATGAACGCCAACCTCTGTCGCCTGTGCTCCGCACCCCTGCGCGAGCCGTTCTGCGACCTTGGCACCTCGCCGCCGTCCAATCTCTTCCTGCGCGCCGGAGACCTCGCGCGCGCGGAGCCCTTCTACCCGCTGCGGGCGTTCGCTTGCGGCGTGTGCCGGCTGGTGCAGGTGGAGCAGTTCGAGGCGCCAGCGGCCATCTTCAGCGATGACTACGCATACTTCTCCTCATACTCGGACAGCTGGCTCGCGCACTGCAGCCACTACGCGGAGGCCGTGCGCGCGCGGCTGGACCTGGGGCCGCGCTCGCTGGTCGTGGAACTGGCGAGCAACGACGGCTACCTCCTGCAGTATTTCCGTGACGCCGGCATTCCGGTGCTCGGCATCGAGCCGGCGGGCAACGTGGCGGCCGCGGCGCGCGCGAAAGGCATTCCAACCCTCGGCGAGTTCTTCGGCGAGGCCTGCGGCCGGCGCCTGGCCGCCGAGGGCCGCCGCGCTGACCTGCTCATCGGCAACAACGTGCTCGCGCACGTGCCGGAACCGAATGATTTCGTCGCCGGCATGCGCGCGCTGCTGGCCCCGCGCGGCACCATCACGCTGGAGTTCCCGCACCTGCTGCGGCTCGTCGCCGGAACCCAGTTCGACACCATCTATCACGAGCACTTCTCGTACTTCTCGCTGGCCACCGCGGAGCGCCTGCTGGCGAGCCACGGCCTGGCCGCGTACGACGTGGAGGAGTTGCCGACGCACGGCGGCTCGCTGCGCCTGTATGCCTGCCATGACGGCGCCTGCGCTGCGCAATCCTCCCTCGCGCGCTTGCGCGATGACGAAGCGCGCGCCGGACTGGCGGACCCGGAAACCTATGCCGCGTTTGCCCGGCGCGTCCGCGAGGTGCGCGAGTCCCTGCTCGGCTTCCTGCGCGACGCGAAGGCCGCGGGAAAAAGGGTGGTCGGCTACGGCGCGCCGGCCAAGGCGAACACCCTGCTCAACTACTGCGGCATCCGCGCCGCCGACGGACTGATCGACTACGTGGTGGACCGCAACCCGCACAAGCAGGGCCGCTTCCTGCCCGGCTCGCGGCTCCCGGTGCATGCGCCCGAACGCATCCGCGAGACGCGCCCGGAGTACGTGCTCATCCTGCCCTGGAACCTGCGCGAGGAGATCGTCGCGCAACTGGCCTGGATCCGCGACTGGGGCGGTCGTTTCGTGCTGCCGGTTCCGGCGGCGATCGTGCTCGAATGAAGTTCACGGAGCTGGAGCTGATGGGCAGCTACCTCGTCGAACCCGAGCCGCATGGCGACGAACGCGGCCTGCTCGCGCGCACGTTTTGTGCGCGCGAGTTCGGCGAGCGCGGCCTGGAAACCGCCTGGGTGCAGTGCAACCTGACTTTCACCGCGGCGCGCGGCACGGTGCGGGGCCTGCATTGGCAGGCGCCGCCGCACGAGGAAGCGAAGCTGGTGCGCTGCACCGCCGGCGCGGTGTTCGACGTCATCGTCGACCTGCGGCCGGGCTCGCCCACCCGCGGGCGCTGGCAAGCGTTCGAGTTGAGCGCGCGCAACCGTCGCCAGCTTTACATTCCGGCGGGCTTCGCGCATGGCCTGCAGACGCTGGAGCCCGATACCGAGATGTCGTACCAGATGTCGGCGTACTACGTCGCGGCCGCCAAGCGCGGCCTGCGCTGGAACGATCCGGCGCTCGCCATTTCCTGGCCGCTGCCGGTTGCAATGGTCGGCGACGCCGACCAGGCGCTGCCCACCATGGACGCATTGAAGGAAGCGATGCCGTGAGCGGCGCATCCGGAAAGATCCGGAACGCGGCGGCCGTGGCCGGCCAGGGCGTTCGCGGCCTGCGCTGGGGCTGGCGGCTCGCCCTGCTGGAGCAGTACCTGCTTGTCCCGGGGATCCACCCGAGGGTACGCAAGCTCCTCGCCGGTTCGGGCCGGCACCTGATGCTGGCCTGCATGCCGAAGAGCGGCTCCACGTTTCTTTCCACGGCGCTCGCCGCCGCCACGGGTTTCCGGCTGCAGACCTTCGGCTGGGGTTTCGAGCAGAACGAACAGGACCTGTACCTCCCGGAGCTTGTGCGCCACTATCGCGACAACACCGTCACGCAGCAGCACATGCGCGCAAGCGACCCGAACCTGCGCCTGCTGGAGGCTTTCGGCATCACCCCGATCGTGCTGGTGCGCAGGCTCGAGGACATTGTCGTCAGCCTGTTCGACCACATGGCGCAGGACGCGCAGCGCACTCCGATGGCCTTCGTGGACGAAGGCTACCGCCGCCTCGCGCCGGCGGCGCAAACCGATTTCATCGTCGACCTGTTCATGCCCTGGTACGTCAGCTTCTACGTATCCTGGCGCGAAGCCGAGCGCGCCGGGAAGTGCCGGCCGGTCTGGGTGCGCTACGAAGAAATGATCGAGGACCCGGCGCAGGCGATCGCGACCATCCTCGGGAGCTGCGGCGTCGATTGCACGCGAGCGCGGATCGACGCCGGGGTGGCGCGCGCGCTGAAGGGCAAGGTACGCTTCAACAAGGGGGTCGCGGGCCGCGGCAGCCGCTTCCTCAGCGATGCGCAGCGGGGACGCATTGCGGCGCTGGCACGGCACTATCCCGCGATCGATTTCTCCTGGATCCTCAAATGAGCACCGATGCACTGGTCGCGCTGTTCCGGGAGCACCACGCGGCGCTGTTTGCCGAACACGGCGCCTCGCCGCGCGGCGTGGACTGGAACGACGAACAGGAGTTCCTGTTCCGATACGGCAAGATGCTGGAGGTCGTTACCGGCGACCCGGAGCGCGCGACGCACGCGCCGCCGTCGCTGCTCGACGTCGGCTGCGGCTGGGGCGGGCTGCACGCCTACGCCACGGCCAAGGGACTGGCGCTGCGCTACGCCGGCATCGATATCGTCCCGGAGATGATCGACTACGGTCGCCGCGCCTTCCCCGGCGCTGCCTTCGAGAGCGGCGATTTTCTCGCGCATGCGCCTGCCGCGCCCTACGACTACCTGGTCTGCAACGGCACGCTTACGCAGAAGCTCGACATCGGCATGCGCGAGATGGAGGCCTACGCGAAGGCGGTGGTGAAGCACATGTTCGCCCTTTGCGGTCGAGGCATCGCCTTCAACCTGATGTCCAACCGCGTCAATTTCACCGTGCCCAACCTGTTCTACAACAGCCCCGTGGAAGTGCTGGCCTGGTGCCTGTCGGAGCTGTCGCCCCGGGTGCGCCTGGACCACGGCTACAGCAGCCTTGCCGGCGGGCGCGGCCGCTTGTACGACTTCACCGTCTACGTTTACCGCTGAGCGCGGCACCGGGCGCATGAGCACGCGCGTCGTTGTCTCGCAGCCGATGTACTTCCCGTGGCCGGGGATATTCGAGCAGGTCCGCCTCGCCGACATCTTTGTGCATTACGACGACGTGCAGTTCCCGCAGGGCAGAAGCTTCACGAGCCGGGTACAGATCCGGACCCCGGAGGGTGCGCGCTGGCTCACCGTGCCCGTGCTCCGCGCTTTGCAGGACATCCGCGAGGTCCGGGTGGACAGCGCCCAGGACTGGCGTCGCAAGCACCTGGCCACGCTGCGACAGTTCTACGGTCGAGCGCCCCATGTCAAGGAGATGCTGGCGCTGGCCGAATCGGTGCTCGCGCAGCCCGGTGACAGCCTGTCGGATATCAACCGCGCAGGCATCGAGGCGGCGGCCCGGCACCTCGGCCTGAAGGCGTGCTTCCTGCTGTCCTCGGAACTCGCCGAGCCTGGGCGCAGTTCCGACAAGCTGCTGGGCATCGTGCGCCGGCTGGGCGGGGACGTGTACATCACCGGCCAGGGTGCGCGCAACTATCTCGACCACGAACTTTTCGAGCGCCATGGCGTGCGCGTCGAATACATGGACTACAAGCGCGTTCCATACCCGCAGGTCCATGGCGGCTTCGACCCGCACGTGTCCGTTCTGGATCTGATCGCGAACATGGGACGCGAGGGCGCGGGCGTGCTGCAATCCGGCAGCGTGCCCTGGCGTGAGTTCCTGGCGGCATCGGAACCGAAGGCATGATCCGCGCGCTGCTCGCGCGCTTGCTCGCCCGGCCTGCGAAGCGTGATCGCTGGATGGGAAGCTACGCGAGCTTCGCCGAAGCATGTGCCGGTGGCCGTGCCGTGCCGTACTCTGCTCTTGCCCAGCAGCCGGCCTACATTGACGCGCGCCTTGACCCGGCAGGCGCAGCGAGCGGCATGCGCGAAGCCGAGGCGCTAGACAGCAAGCACCAGGGGTTGCTGTCCGCCCTCACTCTCGCGCGATGCGAAACGAGGGGGCCCTTCCACGTCGTGGATTTCGGCGGCGGCCTCGGCCTGCACCACCGCGCGCTCGCGAAGCGACTCGAACTCGGACCGGCGGACCATTGGACCGTGGTCGAATTGCCGGCCGTCTGCGCGGCCGGGCGGGCGCGCGCAGCAAACGATGGCCTCGCTTTCGTCGAGTCGCTCGAGCAGGTTTCCGCAACGCCGGCGCCTTCCGTAGTGCTCGCTTCGGGGGTGATGAACGCCCTGGAGGATCCAACGGCGATGCTGCGCGCATTCGCGCGCATGGCCCCCTGGGTCGTGTTGGGCAGCCTCCCCCTGGTCCCTGCCGCAGCGCACAGGGTGGCCATCAACACCACCCACCAAACGCCGTATCCACTTTGGTTTTTCTCAGATAATCAATTACTTGCGGATGTTTCGAGCATGGGCCTGCGCGTGCGGGCGCGTTGGCCGATCACCGAAACGCACTGGTTGCTGGACGGCCGGGAAACGCCGCCCGCCACCGGGCTGCTGCTGCAACGGTAGCGGGTCCAGGACAAAGCTTTTCCCTCCTGAAATGCACCTCTCCCGGGGGCGCTCGTAGAATGCTGGGTCACGCGTCCAGCGCCCCATGGCCAACCCTGTCGCAAATTCAGTCACGCTTACCGGCGACAACCGGATAGACGGGCTCGTCCAGGGCGGGAGCTGGGGATTCGGCGGCGGCGCGCGCGTCCTCACCTACACCCTCGACTACACCGGCCTCCAGGCCGGAAGCTGGACCCAGGCCCGCATCGACGCAGTGGACCAGGCGTTCCAGGCCTGGAGCAGCGTCGCCAACATCCAGTTCCAGCGCATCGGCATTGGCGGACAGGCTTTCTCCAGCAATGCGGACATCTCGATCGGGCTGACCGGCAACTGGCTGCAGACCAACCTTGGCGCGAGCGCGCTGGGATTCTTTCCGGATCCGGCCTTTGCCGACTCGGTCCTTCCCGGCCGGCAGTTCCTGGGCACGCCGTACCCGAGGCCCGAAGGCGACGTGTTCCTGGACGACGGCTATTTCGCGTTCACCAGCAACTGGCACATCGGAGGCATCGGCTACGAGACTACGCTGCACGAAATCGGCCACGCCCTCGGCCTGAAGCACCCGCACGACGACGGCGGCAACAACCGTCCGCTGCTCGCCGGCGGCGCGGACAACGGCTACTACACCTTGATGAGCTACAACGAGGTGAACTTCGATGCCGCCTCGGGCAACAGCATCACGCCGATGCCGTACGACATCCTCGCGGTGCAGCGCATCTACGGGGCGAACAATTCCTATCGCACCGGCAACGACACCTATGTCGCGAATTCGACCTCCATGGCCGCGATCTGGGACGCGGGCGGTATCGACACCATCGACGCGAGCGGCGCGTCCGGCCGAGCGTATCTGGACCTGCGTCCCGGCACCGTGATGCGCTCGGACTACGACTACGGCTACGCCGTGGCCTTCAACGTCACGCTGGAGAATGCCATCGGCAGTCCGTTCATGGACGAACTGATCGGCAACAGCGTCGCCAACGTGCTCGACGGGCGCGGCGGGGGCGACTACTTCGACGGCGGCGGCGGCGACGACATCCTGATTGGCGGCGGCGGCGACGAAGTGTTCAAGTTCCGGCGTGGGGGCGGCCTGGATACCGTCACCGACAGCAGCGGCAATCTCGCATCCCTGGCCTTCGATGTCGCTCCCGGCAACCTGCGCCTGCGCCAGGTGGAGGACGACCTGTTCGTGGTCATCGCCGGCACGACCGACGGCGGCTTTTTCCCGGATTACTTCGGGCTCGCCAACAAGCCCTTCGAGAGCATCATCTTCGTGGATTCGGCCGGCGGCCTGGACGGCGTGCGGCCCGGGCAAAGCTGGGGCGGGCACTCCTGGAGCGAGTCCACGATCCAGTCGAGCATCGTGCTGAATCGGGCCGCCGTGGTCGAGGCGCCGGTCGCGAGGAGCTCGGAAGCGGCGGTCTGGCACAAGCTCTCGGACTTCATCAGCGTGACCGACGCGGATGTCGACGCGATGGTGCGCTTCGAGATCCGCGACGGCAACGCGGCCTCCGGCAGCGGCTACCTATACGCCAACGGCATGGACCAGGCGCAAGGGGCCACGGTGACGGTGAACGCGGCCACGCTCTCGAGCGCCTGGGTGCGCGGCG
>JBQTJX010000051.1:0-27160 GCA_052386675.1 Betaproteobacteria bacterium | reverse complement strand
GCGGGCCGCCGGCCGCATCACGGCGCCTCGGCGCGGCGGCGCGTCAGCTCACGACGGCCCGCGCGGCGCGGCGTCAGCTCGAGACCGAGGGCGCGTTGCCGCTTGCCCGCAACCGGCTTCGCCGGCGGGCATGAAGCGGCGCGACGCACCCGCAAGCGAACTCGCGTCGAGCCGCGGGCCGGCGTGCCGCAGGTGCCAGACGGTGCCGGCACCGTCGAGCAGCGCGAGCTGAGCGCCGTCGGCGCGGCCGGCGAGCCAGCGCTGGCTTGCGCCCGCGCCCTGCCGTGTTTCGTGCCTCGCCTCGACGCGCTGGTGGCTCTGGGTCAGCGTCAGCGTCTCGCCGCTGCGCCCGCACCAGGTGCCTTCGAAGCGCGCCGGCACCACCCACAAATGCAGGCGGCTGAGCTTCTCGCGGCCCACCGCCTTGTCGGGCACCTCGAGCGTGACCGTGTGCTCCGGCGGCCAGTCGCCCAGGTCCCAGTCGTGCGAGACGATGCGGGTGCCCGGCTTCAGCGCCAGCAGCGCCGGGCGCAGCTGAAGGTTCACCTCCGGCAGCAGGTACATCGTGATCACGCTGGCGACCGACAGGTCGGTCTTGAACAGGTCCTGCTCGCGAAACTCGGCTCGCTGCGAGACGCCCGCGCGAGCCGCGTTGTCGCGGCTGCGCGCCACCAGGTCGGGCACGATCTCGACTCCGAGGCCACGCGCGCCGAAGCGGCGCGCGGCCGTGATCACGATGCGGCCATCGCCCGAGCCGAGGTCGAGCACGAAGTCGCGCGGGCCCACGCGCGCGAGCTGCAGCATCGCCAGCGTCACGTGGTCGGGCGTGGTGATGAAAGGCACTTCGGTGCCGGCTTGCGCTGCGGCACGCGGCGGCAGCAGCCACAGCAAGCCGCAGAAGAGGGCGGCCGGCAGTAGGCGTGTGTTCATCGCCCGCATCGTAGCCAGCGTGCCGTACGGAGCAAACCGAAGCGCTTGCCTCGGGCGCCGGCGAAGCGCGGCGACAATCGCCCGATGGCCGCTTCCAGCTTGCTCGCGCTGCTCGACGACATCGCCACGATCCTCGACGACGTCGCGGTGCTCACCAAGGTGGCGGCGAAGAAGACCGCCGGTGTGCTGGGCGACGACCTGGCGCTGAATGCGCAGCAGGTCTCGGGCGTGCGCGCCGAGCGCGAGCTGCCGGTGGTGTGGGCGGTGGCCAAGGGCTCGCTCGTCAACAAGTTGATCCTGGTGCCGGCGGCGCTGCTGGTCAGCGCGTTTGCGCCGTGGGCGGTGACGCCGCTGCTGATGATCGGCGGCGCCTTCCTGTGTTACGAGGGCGCCGAAAAGATCGCCCACAAGCTGCTGCACAGCCGCGCCGAGGACGACGCGCACCGCGCCGAGCTGACGCACGCGCTGATCGACCCGGCGGCGGACCTGGTGGCACTGGAGCGCGACAAGATCAAGGGCGCGATCCGGACCGATTTCATCCTCTCGGCCGAGATCGTGGCCATCACGCTGGGCACGGTGGCGCAGTCGAGCTTCGCCACGCAGGTGGGCGTGCTCTCGGGAATCTCGCTAGTCATGACCGTGGGCGTTTACGGCCTGGTGGCGGGCATCGTGAAACTGGACGATGCCGGGCTGCATCTTAGTGGAGGCTCCGGCGCCTCGCGCACGCTCGGCCTCGCCATTCTCGCGGTCGCGCCCTGGCTCATGAAGGGCCTCTCGGTCGCCGGGACCGCCGCGATGTTCCTGGTCGGCGGCGGCATCCTGGTCCACGGCATTCCCGCGCTGCACCACCTGGGTGAAAGCCTGGGCACGCTGGCCGCGATTGCGCTCGACGGCGCGGCCGGGCTCGTGGCCGGTGCGCTTGCGCTGGCCGGGGTGATGCTGGCGCAGCGCGTGATGCGATCGGCGACGGCCTGAGCACAACGCGCAGGCTATGATCCCGGCCATGGGTCCCCTCGCCGGCATCAAGGTCCTCGAGTTCGAAGCCATCGGCCCCGGGCCGTTTTGCGGCATGATGCTCGCGGACATGGGCGCGGACGTGCTGCTCATCGACCGGCCTGACGATCCCAAGCTGGGTTTCGGCCGCGACCGCTGGTTCGACGTCATGATGCGCGGCCGGCGCTCGGCCACGCTGGACCTGAAATCGCAAGGCGGCGTCGAGGCCGCTCTGGCGCTGGCCGCGAAGGCGGATGCGATCATCGAGGGTTTCCGTCCCGGCGTGATGGAGCGCCTGGGCCTCGGGCCCGATACGATGCTCAAGGCGAACCCGAAGCTGGTCTACGGCCGCATGACTGGCTGGGGCCAGGATGGTCCCCTGGCGCCACGCGCCGGCCACGACATCAACTACATCGCGCTCACCGGTGTGCTCAATGCCATCGGCCGCGCCGGCGGCGCGCCGGTGCCGCCGCTCAACCTCGTGGGCGACTTCGGCGGCGGCGGCATGCTGCTTGCCTTCGGTATCGCCTGCGCGCTGGTTGAGGCAAAGTCCTCCGGCAAGGGGCAGGTGGTGGACGCCGCGATGGTGGATGGCGCTTCGCTCCTTGCCACGATGTTCTCGGGGATGATGGCTGGCGGACGCTGGAGCGAGCGCCGCGGGGAGAACGTCCTCGATACCGGCGCGCCCTGGTACGACGCCTACGAAACGAAGGACGGCAAGCACGTCGCCATCGGATCCATCGAACCGAAGTTCTACGCCGAACTCCTGGAACGACTCGGGATCGCCAGAGAGCCCCTGCCGAAGCAGCTGGACCGCGAGGGATGGCCCCGGTTGCGTACACGCTTCACCGAGGTGTTCAAGTCGAGGACCCGGGACGAGTGGTGCGCGGCATTTGAAGGATCCGACGCTTGTTTCGCGCCGGTACTCAGCTTCTCCGAGGCGCGGGCGCATTCGCACAATGTGGAACGCCGGACCTTCGTCACCGCCGGAAACGTGGCGCAGCCCGCCCCCGCGCCCCGCTTCTCGCGCACGCCGGGAGCGATTCGCAGCGCGCCGCCGGAGCGCGGTGAAGGCGGGCGCGAAGCGCTCGCAGCATGGGGCTTCGGCGTCGCCGACATTGCGAAGATGGAATCCCTGGGCCTTGGCTTCCGGACCTAGCACCCCCGAGGCGCCGAACGCCGGCCCGCTCGCGGGGCTGCGCGTCCTCGATATTTCCAACGTCATCGCCGGCCCGTTCGCCGCGGCGCTGCTGGGCGATTTCGGCGCCGAGGTGCTGAAGGTGGAACTCCCCGGGGTCGGCGACGCGCTGCGCGCGATGCCGCCGCACAAGGATGGCAAGCCGTTGCTGTGGAAAGCAGTAAATCGCAACAAGCGCGCGATCACGCTGGACCTGCGCCAGGCCGACGGCCAGGCCCTGTTTCGGCGCCTGCTGCCGCGCTTTGACGTGCTGGTCGAGAACTACCGCCCCGGCACCCTGGACAAATGGGGCCTGGGCAAGGACGCGCTCTGGGCGCTGCAACCGGGCCTGGTGATTCTTCGCGTCACCGGCTTCGGCCAGACCGGCCCCTATGCCAACTTCGCCGGATTCGCGCGCCTGTTCGAAGCGTATTCGGGCCTCGCCTACATAACGCGGGCGCCGGGCGACCCTCCCATGCATCCCGGCTACCCGATCGGCGACCCCATATCCGGTGTGTTCGGCGCGTTCGGCATCCTCACTGCGCTGTTGCATCGCGCCCGCCATCCCGGCTCGCCAGGGCAGGAGATCGACCTGTCCTGCACCGAAGCAATGATGCGCCTGCTGGAGGTTCTGCCGATCGAGTACGACCAGCTAGGTCTCGTCCACGAGCCGGTGGGCAGCGGCAATGCCTACGTGTCGCCCAGCGGCATGTTCCGCGCCGGTGACGGCGTCTGGCTCAGCTTCACGGCCGCGACGCAAAACGTCTTCGAGCGCCTGTGCCGCCTCATCGGGCGCGAAGACCTGCTCGCGGACCCGCGCTACGCCGGCAACCGGGAACGCATGCACCACCAGCCCGAGTTGAATGCGATCGTCGCCGGATGGCTTGGTACGCGCAACGCGCGCGATGCGGTACGCGAACTCTCGCAGGCCGGCGTCGCGGCTGCGCCGGTGTACTCCAACCGTGAAGTGATGGAGGATCCGCACTTCCGCGCGCGCGAGTCGATCACTCGCGTGCACGACGAGGATTTCGGCTCGGTGGCGGTGCCTGGCGTCGTGCCGCGCCTGTCCGCGACGCCGGGCGCGGCGCGCACGTCGGGGCCGGCACCCGGGGCACACAACGCGGAAGTGTTTGGCGGCTGGCTCGGGCTGCGTGAAGAGGAAATTGGCGCGCTGCGGCAATCCGGCGTGATCTGACCGGACCGAAATATGACGGAACCATTACAATCCGGCGTCCCGGAGGAGACCCCATGTTCAGCCGCCTGATGCCACGCGAGGGAAATTTCTTCGAGCTGTTCAACGCCCACGCCGAAAAGATCGCCGAGGGCAGCCGCAGCCTGGCGGCGATGATGGCCGACTTCAGCCAGGCCGAAACGCACGCACAGCACATCGACGGCGCCGAGCGCGCCGCCGACAAGATCACGCACGAGACCATCACGCTGCTGCACAAGACCTTCATCACGCCGTTCGACCGCGACCAGATCCACCAGTTGATTACGCGCATGGACGACATTCTCGACCTGATGCAGGACGTCGCCGAGTCCATCGTGCTCTACGACATCCGCAAGGTGAGCCCGGAGGCGCGGCAACTGGCCGAGATCTGCCAGATGTGCTGCGAGCGGGTAAGGACGGCGGTGGCGTTGCTGACGAATCTCAAGCAGAGCGAGGCGATCCTCAAGACATGCCAGGAAATTGACCGCCTGGAGTCCGACGCCGATCGCGTCATGCGCTCGGCCATGTCCAAGCTGTTTCGCGACGAGGCCGACCTCAAGCAGCTGATCAAGCTGCGCTCGATCTACGAACTGCTCGAACTGATCACCGATCGCTGCGAGGACGTGGCCAACGTCATCGAAGGCATCGTGCTCGAGAATTCCTGATCGCGATGGACGGCGCCTCCACCAGCTTCGGGCTCGGCATCCTGGTCACGCTGATCCTGGTGGCGCTGGCGTTCGACTTCATGAATGGCTTCCACGACGCGGCGAATTCGATCGCCACGGTGGTCTCGACGCGGGTGCTGAGCCCCTACCAGGCGGTGATGATGGCGGCGACGCTCAACTTCGCCGCCCTGTTCGTGTTCCACCTCAGCGTAGCCACCACGGTGGGGCGCGGCATCATAGACCAGGGCATCGTGGACCACTATGTCGTGTTCGGCGCGCTGGTGGGGGCGATTGCCTGGAATCTCATAACCTGGTGGTACGGCATCCCGTCCTCTTCCTCGCATGCCCTGATTGGCGGCCTGGTCGGCGCTGCGGTGGCCAAGGCCGGAACCTGGGCATTGATCACCGGAGGAATCCTGAAGACGGTCGCCTTCATCTTCATCGCCCCGCTTGCCGGCATGCTGCTCGGTGCCCTGCTGATGCTCGCCGTGTCCTGGCTCTTCGTGCGCCAGACGCCGAGCCGGGTGGACCGCTGGTTCCGGCGATTGCAGATCATCAGCGCCTCGATGTATTCCCTGGGCCACGGCGGCAACGATGCGCAGAAAACCGCAGGCATCATCTGGATGCTGCTGATCGCGGGTGGCTACCTCGGGGCGAAGGATCCATTGCCGATGTGGGTCGTCACGGCCTGTTATCTCACGATCGCGCTGGGCACGGCCTTCGGCGGTTGGCGGATCGTGAAGACAATGGGCCAGCGCATCACCAAGCTGAAGCCCGTGGGCGGCTTCTGCGCCGAAACCGGCGGCGCCATGATGCTGTTCGTGGCCACCACCTTTGGCATCCCCGTTTCCACGACTCACACCATCACCGGTGCAATCGTCGGGGTCGGCGCGGCGCAGAATGCCTCGGCGGTACGCTGGGGCATCGCCGGCACCATCGTCTGGGCCTGGATACTAACCATCCCCTGCTCCGCCTTCATGGCCGGGGCCGCATGGTGGTTCGGACGCCTGCTGTTCGCCCAGAACCCGTAGCCGCGCTCCTTGCTTCAGGCGTAGGTCAACGCCCCGGCCCGGTCGGGCCGGTCCAGGTGCGGGATGTTGTTGAAGCTCACGCACTGGATGGCGCGCGCCCCGGCGCGCAGTTCGGTGATGCCCGTATTGCGAGTCTGCAGATTGAGATCGACCACGCCTCTGGCCGGCATTCCCAGCACCTGGGCAAGGATGGTCGAGATCGGGCCGCCGGAACTGATCACCAGCACCCGCTCCCCCTTACCGGACCGTACCGCCTGCAGCGCCGCCAGCACGCGGGCACGGAACGCGGTGAACGGCTCGTGCGGTGCACCTTTCAAGGTGCCGTCCGTCCACGCGTACATCGCCTCCCGCAGCGCGCGGAAGTGCTCCCGGCGGTCGGCGCCTTGCAGGCCCCTGCCGCCGGTATGCGCGTGCAGCAGCGCGTGGCTGTCGTACTCGTCCAGGCGGGCGTCCTCATCGGCCGGCAGCGTCCGGCCCAGTCCCTCGCCCAATCCGGCGAGTGTCTCGGCGTGGCGGCGCAGCGAGCCGCGCACCACACGGTCGAATCGAGCGCCGCGTTCCGCAAAGTACTCGCCCAGCCAGCGCGACTGTCGCCAGCCGAGTTCCGAGAGTTTGTCGTAGTCTGCCGCGCCGAAGGATGCCTGCGCATGCCTCACCAGGATCAGTTCCGCCATGGGGTCATTGTATGAAACAATCGACGCATGAAAATCTCGGGCAAGGTCTGCGTCATCACTGGTGCAGGAAGCGGGATCGGCAAGGCGCTCGCCGAGCGCTTCGCCGCCGGGGGCGCGCGGGGCGTGGTCTGCGCCGACCTGAACGAAAACAACGCGAAGGCGGTCGCGGCCGGCATCAATGGACTGGCGGTGCGCTGCGACGTGTCCAGCGAGCCGGACCTGAAGGCCCTCGCCGACGCCGCGGTCGCGAAGTTCGGCCGCATCGATGTGTTCTGCTCCAATGCGGGCATCATCGAGCGCGCCGGGCTGGAGGCAACAGCCGAACAGTGGCGGCGCACCCTGGATGTCAACCTGATGGCGCATGTGTACGCGGCGAGAGTGGTGGTGCCGCTCATGCTCGGGCAGGGCGGCGGCTACATCGTGGCCACGGCCTCGGCCGCCGGCCTGCTGATGCAGCCGGACTCGGCCACCTACACCGTATCGAAGCATGGCGCGGTGGCGTTCGCCGAATGGTTGTCGGTGAACTACCACGACAAGGGCATCAAGGTGTCCTGTCTCTGCCCGCAGGGGGTGCGCACGCCGATGCTGCTCGGCCCCAAGGGCGACCGGAAGTCCTTCCTGCTGGAGGGCTCGGTGAGCGCAGAGGACGCCGCGGCACGCGTAGTGGAAGCCATGGACGCCGAGCGCTTCCTGGTGTTGCCGCACCCGGAAGTGGGCGAGTACGAGCGCAGGAAAGCCAACGACCGCGAGCGCTGGCTCGCCGGCATGCGGCGCATGCGGGCGAAGATCGAATCCGACCCCGCCCTGCGCGGGGACGACTAATGGCCGTGCTTGTGAGGCGCCGCGCCGCCGCTTAGCCGGCCGACGTGGAACTCGGCGCTCACCTCGCCCGCCTTCTCGAACTTCAACCTCACAGGCACCTTCTCGCCTTCCTTGAACGGCCGCCTGATGTCCATGAACATCAGGTGCGCGCCCCCGGGCTTGAGCTCGAACTCGCCGCCGGCGGGGATATCGTAGCCGGGCACTTCGCGCATCTTCATCACGCCGCCCTCATGGATGTGCACGTGCGTCTCGACCCGCGCCGCGGCCGGCGACGAGGCCGAGACCAGCTTGTCGCCCGCGGCGGCCCGGTTGCGGATCACCATGTAGCCCGCGGCGACCTTCGCCCCGGGCGCGGTGGCGCGGGCCCAGGGCTTGTCGATCGTCACTTGCGCCCAGGCGGTACCCGAAACCGCGAGCAGAACCGTCGCCAGCCATTTCATTTTCCGTACTCCTCTTCCTGCAGTTTTCGCCAGAACACCTTGCCGGTGCCGGTCTTCGGCAGCGCGTCCACGAACTGGACGACGCGCGGCGCCTTGTAGGCCGCCATTTTCTCACGTGCCCAGGCAATGATGTCCTCGGGAGACACCCTCTCCCTCGACGCGGCCTTCAGCACCACCACCGCCTTCACCGTCTCGCCGCGATGCTCGTCGCGCGTTCCGATGACGCAGGCCTCCTGTACGTCCGGGTGCGCGTACAGCATCGCCTCCACCTCCGCCGGCCAGACCTTGAAGCCGGAGCAGTTGATCATGCGCTTTAGGCGGTCGGTGATGAAAAAGTAGCCCTCCTCGTCGTAGTAGCCCAGGTCGCCGGTACGGAAGAACCGCTTCCCGTCATGGTTGAGAAAGGCGTCGGCGGTGGCCTTTTCCTGCTTCCAGTAGCCGCGAAACACCTGCGGCCCGAAGGTGATGATCTCGCCCACTTCGTTCGGCCCCAGCTCCTGCAGCGAAACCGGGTCGATGACCCTGGAATCGGTGTCGAAATACGGAATGCCGCCGCACTGGCGCTTGGGACGGTGCACCGGATTGGCATGCGAGGGTGCCGCAGTCTCGGTCAAGCCGTAGCCTTCGAGGTACGGCAGGCCCAGCATGCCCTCCAGCTTCGCTGCCACCGCCTCCGGCATGGCCGCACCGCCGCCGCCGATACGGATGACCGAGCTCAGGTCGTACTTGGCGAGGTCCGGATTGGCGAGGAAGTCCACGATCATGGTGGTGATGCCCGTGACGCTGGTGACGCGGTGGCGCTGGATCAGCTCCGCCGCTGTGTCCCGGTCCCAGCGCGTCATCAGCACGGTCGTGCCGCCCAGCTGGATGGGCACGTTCATGTTGGCCTGCATCCCGGTGAGGTGGAACATCGGCAATACGCCAAGTACCACGGCTTCACTCGAAGTCTGTGCCCAGGCGCAGCTCCCTGTGCTGGTGGCGAGGATGTTCGAGTGCGTCAACATGCAGCCCTTGGGCAGCCCGGTGGTGCCCGACGTATAGGGCAGCACGGCAAGGTCCTCCGGACCGGCCAGCGTCAATCCGGGGACGCAGGCAGCGGCGATCGCGTCGTGCCAGAGCACCACTTCGGCGCGCCGTGGATCGAGACGGGGCGCGCGCACGAAATCCGGAACCTTGAGGTTGCTCGCGTCCCGTGCGTAGTCAGAGTAGGCGCCAATGACGCAATGCGCGACGCCGCGCGCGCCCAGGTGGGGTTCGATCTCCCGGTACAACTCCTGGGCCGCCAGCGCCACGCGAGCGTCCGAATCGCGAATGTAGTGCGCCAGCTCCTCGCTCTTGTTCATCGGGTTGACTGGTACCACCACGGCGTCGGCCCGCAGGATGGCGTAGTAGCCGATGATGAACTGGGGGCTGTTCTGCGCGTAGAGCAGGACGCGGTCGCCGCGCGCTACGCCGCAGCGTTGCTGCAGGAACCCGGACAGCACGTCGACTTCGCGCGCCAGCGCCTCGTAGCTGATCAGGTTGCCGTAATACGCAATCGCCGTCTTCTGCGGGTAGCGCCGGGCGCTGACTTCCAGGTTGTAGTGGATCCCTGTGCGCGGCACCGGGAGCGACTTGGGCACCGACGGTGGCCAATGCGGGTGGTGGCGCGTGAAGGCGGTCATCCGATCCGCCTCAGGCAGCGTACTTCTTCACTGCCTTTTCATCCCATTCCATGCCGAGGCCCGGGCGCGATGGACACAGCACATGTCCTTTGCGCAGTTCGGCCGGGTCCTTCAGGATCGGGTCGGCCCAGTCCATGTACTCCAGCCAGTGGCAGGTTGGCGTCACGGGCAGCAGCTGCGCGCTCGCCTCCGCAAACAGGTGGCTGGACATTTCCAGGCCCGCCCCCTGCGCCAGTGCCGCCGCGCGCATCCAGCCGGTGACCCCGCCGATGCGCTGCGCGTCCGGCATGACGTAGTCGCAGCTGCCGGCGGCGATCGCCTGCGCCATCTGCTCAGGGCCCATGAAGTTCTCGCCGATCTGGATCGGCGTCGCCACGGCGTCCGCGACCTTCGCGCAGCCGTCGAAGTCGTCGGCACGGATCGGTTCCTCGATCCAGAGCATGCCGCCTTCGTCATCGATCATGTGGCCGCGCCGGATCGCCTCGGCCACGGTGAGGCCCTGGTTGAAGTCGCACATCAGCGTCACGCCGGGGCCGATGGCCTTCTTCACTGCGCGCAGCGCAGCGAGGTCCTCCTCCGCCGTTGGTCGCCCAAGACGGAGCTTTAGGGCGGCGAATCCATCCGCCACCAGTTCCTCCGCCTCCTTCACGAGCTTCGTCAGCGGCTGGATGCCCAGTCCCTTGGAGTTGTATGCCAGCACGGGCCGCGGCTCGCCGCCCAGTAGTCGCACCACCGGCTGGCCGAGTGCCTGCCCCAGCGCGTCCCAGGCGCACATGTCGATTCCCGACATGGCGAACAGGACGATGTTGTGGACGCCAAGGAGCGTGTGCTTCGCGCGCAACTTGCGCTCGATCTCGAACGGCGCCACCGCGTCGCCCTTGAGCATCGCGCCCATCGCCTCGACCAGCTTCGCGATCGGCGGCAGGAACTGGCCGTTGATGCCGAACAAGTAGGCGCGGCCCGTGATGCCGCCAGTGGTCTGCAGGTCCACCAGCAGCAGCGGCGCGGTGGTAATCGCGCCTGTGCTGGTGGCCAGCGGCCGGCGCATGGGCACGAGGACGGCGCGCGCCTGCACGCCGTGGATCTTCAGGTTCGCCAGCTTCATACCCCCCCCGCGGGCTTGCCCGACGGCCCCCAGATCGACGCCGGCGCCGCGCGCGTATCGCGCGCCCCCCAGCGACCCGCCTCCGCCAGGTGGAGGAAGTCGCCAACCAACTGGTTGAACAGCGCCGGCTCCTCCAGATTGATGCCATGTCCGCTGCGGGGCAGGATCGCGAGGCCCGAGGTGGCTATGCAACGCTTCATCAGCAGGCATACCTCGAGGCAGGGCTCTTCCTCGTCGCCGGCGAGGATCAGCGTAGGTACGTCGATGCGCTTCATCTCCTCGGTCAGGTCGTAGAGTGACGGCCGCCGGCCCTGGTAGCCCTGCATGGTGTTCGCCGAGCCCTCGGTCGAATGCTCCGTGAGCTGGCGGATGTACTCGTCGAAGCCGCGCGGATCCTTGATCTGGTACTGGATCCGCGTCGGGCCGTGGCCGTAGGTCGCCGCGAAGCGTGCCATTCCCTCCCTGCGGATGAACTCCGCATTGGCTTTTGCGTCGGCCTGGAATTTCGCGTACTGGGCGGGATGCGCGCCGTAGCCGCCGCCGGCCACGGTGAGGGACAGGGCCCTGTAGCCGTAGTGGATGCCGAAATGCAGCGTGGCGAACGCACCCATGGACAGGCCGACGACGTGCGCGCGCTGGATGCCCAGCGCGTCGAGGACGCAGCGAATGTCGTCGCGCGCCCGCGCCTGCGAGTACATCTCCGTTTCCGCGGGCACATCCGACGGCGGGTAACCGCGCGCGTTGTAGGCGATGCAGCGGTAGGCGCGCGAGAAGTGGCGCATCTGCGGCTCCCAACTGCGGCCGTCGCCCGCAAACTCGTGCACGAACACGACCGGCGTTCCGCTGCCGGCCTCCTCGTAGTGGAGTTTCACCCCGTCGTCGGTAGTCAGCATCGGCATGTTGCTAGACTAGCAAACTATGGACCTCCATCTCAAAGGCAAGCGCGTCCTGGTCACCGGGGCATCGAAGGGCATCGGCCGCGCCTGCGTCGAAGTCCTCGCGCAGGAAGGCTGCAAGGTGCTCGGCGCCTCGCGCAACATCACCGGCCCGGACACGAAAGCTGCAGACCTGTCGCAGCGCGGCGTGGCAGAGGACCTGGCCGCGTGGGCAGGCGACCTGGACATGCTGGTCAACAATGCTGGCGCCATCCCGGGCGGCGACCTCCAGCGCGTGGACGAGGAAACCTGGCGCCGCGCGTGGGACCTGAAGGTGTTCGGCTACATCAACCTGACGCGCGCGGTATACGCCCGCATGAAGGCCCGCGGACGCGGCGTGATCGTGAACATCCTCGGCAACGCCGGGGAACGGCTCAACCCGGCCTACATCGCCGGCAGCACCGCGAATGCGGGCCTTATGGCCTTCACCCGGACGCTGGGCGGTGCCTCGCACGCGGACGGCATCCGCGTGCTGGGCATCAATCCCGGCCCGGTCGCCACTGACCGGCTCGTCAGCCTGCACAAGCAAATGGCGCAGACGAAGCTCGGCGACGCCTCCCGCTACGCGGAATTGTTCAGGGAGATGTCCTTCGGTCGGCCGGCCACCGCAGACGAGATCGCGTGGGCGGTGGCGTTCCTCGCCTCCGAGCGCTCGGCCTACACCACCGGCTGTATCCTCTCGATCGACGGCGGTCTCGCCGCACGCTGGAGCTGACGATGAAGGCAGTGCTGTGCAAGCAATTCGGCCCCCCGGAAACCCTGGTCTACGAGGAGATGCCGTCGCCGACTGCAGGCGCCGGGGAGGTCGTGGTCAGCGTCAAGGCCGCCAGCCTGAACTTCCCCGACGTGCTCATCATCCAGAACAAGTACCAGTTCAAGCCACCCTTGCCCTTTTCGCCGGGCAGCGAGATGGCCGGCGTGGTGAAGGAGGTCGGCGAAGGCGTGAAGGGGTACAAGGCTGGCGATCGCGTCATTGCCTTCACCACCTACGGCGCGTTCGCCGAGGAAGTGACGGTCGAGGCCGCGCGCCTGGTGCCAATCCCGGAGGGCATGGATTTCAACAGCGCGGCCGCGTTCCTGCTGACCTACGGCACCTCTGACCACGCGTTGCGCGACCGCGGCGCGCTGAAGGCGGGCGAGACGCTGCTGGTGCTGGGCGCCGCCGGGGGCGTCGGACTGGCGGCGATCGAAATCGGCAAGGCCATGGGCGCGAAGGTCATTGCCTGCGCTTCCAGCGCGGACAAGCTGGAGGTCTGCGCGCAGCACGGAGCCGACGCCGGCATCAACTATGCGTCGGAGGACATGCGCGAGCGCATCAAGGAGCTGACCGGTGGCAAGGGCGTGGACGTGGTCTACGACGCCGTCGGCGGCCCCTATACCGAACCCGCGTTGCGCTCAACCGCCTGGCGCGGCCGCCTGCTGGTGGTTGGCTTCGCCGCCGGGGATATCCCGAGGATCCCGCTAAACCTCACCCTGCTCAAGGGCTGCGCAATCGTCGGCGTGTTCTGGGGCGATTTCGCGCGGCGCGAGCCCAGGGCCTTCGCTGCCAGCATCGCCCAACTGGGAACCTGGTTCCACGAGGGCAAGCTGAAGCCCCATGTCTCGCAAACCTTCCCGCTCTCGCAGGCGGTGGAAGCGCTGAAGCTGATGGCGGCGCGGAAAGTGAAGGGCAAGGTCGTGCTGACGACCTAGTCAGGGACGGGTGCCGTCGCCAGCGCCCAGCGGCCGCTGCATCAGCATGCTGTCCACCCAGCGCCCGAACTTGAAGCCGGTGGAGCGCAGGATCCCGACCCTCAGGAAACCCACGCTCGCGTGCAATCCGATCGAGGCTGCGTTGCCGCTGTCGCCGATCACCGCCACCATCTGGCGGTAGTTGAGCGCCTCGCAGCCCCGGATCAATTCGCCCAGCAGCGCCTTGCCGGCGCCCTTGCCCTGCATGCCGTGGCGGATGTAGATCGAATCCTCCAGCGTATAGCGGTAGGCCGAGCGTGTCCGGTAGAGGCTGCAGTAGCCGTAGCCGAGGATCGTGCCGCCTGCTTCCTGGGCCACCAGGTACGGCAGCCCGCCGCCGGTCACCTCGGCATGCCGGCGGCGCATCTCCTCCAGCGAAGGCGGGTCCTCCTCGAACGAAGCCATTCCATGCAGGACGTGGTGCGAATAGATGGCATGGATGGCCGGCAGGTCCGGCGCCTCGGCGGGGCGAAGGTTCACGGCGGGATTATAGTGGCGGCATGAAGGCGATCCTGATTGCGCTTTGCCTGGCCCTCGCACTTGCCGCCTGCTCCAAGGTGACGCAGGAAAATTACGCCCGGATCCAGGACGGCATGACCGAACCTGAAGTGCACGCGATCCTGGGCAAGCCCGACGAATCGTCCAGCGTCACGATCCTGGGCCTGTCCGGCACGTCCTCGATATGGACGGCGAACGGCGCGGTGATCACGATCCAGTTCGCCAACGGAAAGCTTCGCCTGAAATCGTTCGACAAGCCGGCGGCGGCGAAGTAGCGCCTCAGCGCGACGTCCGGAGCCGCCGCCAGATCGAGAGCAGGTAGAGGCTCAGGAACAGCGCGATGTAGTACTCGCGCACTTCGGATTCGGACAGCCAGTTCGTGATCCGGGCGCCGGTGGAGTCCGCGACCCATTTGTGGACCCGGAACAGGAGGAACAACGCCGCCGACGGCGCCGCGACCACGGTCGGCCAGAGCCAGTATCCGAGTCGGGCCGGATCAAGCTTCATCCCCGACGCCAGGCGCCACAGCGGCAACGCGAATCCGGAGACCATGATCCAGAGCTCGACCAGGGCGCGCGGCTTCTCGTTCAGCCACGACGTGGTGTTATGCAGGTTCATTTCCTGCTGCCGATTGATGGCCTTGTAGCTCTCGGGCGTTTCCCAGTCGAACAGGTGCTGGCCCCAGCTCACTTCCTCGCCCGCGAAATAGACACAGGCCAGGGTCCACATCAGCACCCACCATCCCAGGCGCCAGTCGGGCAGGCGGGCACGGGCGAGGAACACCGCGAAGCCGGCAATGATCCCCGGGACCAGGACCACCACAGTCCCGTGCTCCACGATATGGCCACCCGGGGGGTCGTCATCGCGCCGGGTGAACACCGGGATCATCTCCGGAGCAATGAAGTGGGCGCCGACAAGCATGAGCAGCATCAACGGCGGAAACGCCGCCCACAGCCAGGGCGGGAGGTCCCGCGGGTTTTGCGTCGAGCTGTTCACTCAGCGGTTGCCGTCGTTCAAAAGAAAAGGGCGCCGCGGCGCCCTTTTCCGTCCCTCACCAGGTATCAGGCATCTCCAGCCGTGGCTTCCGCAGCCGGCGCGGGCTCTTCCGCCGGCATGATCTCCGCCAGCGTCGGCTCCGCAGCCTGAGCCTTGCGCACATTATGGTACGCCAAACCGGTCCCGGCCGGGATCAGGCGACCGACGATCACGTTTTCCTTCAGGCCGCGCAGGCCATCCTTCTTGCCCATGATCGCGGCCTCTGTCAGCACGCGGGTGGTCTCCTGGAACGACGCCGCCGAGATGAAGGAATCCGTGGACAGCGACGCCTTCGTGATGCCCAGCAGCATGTAGGAGTAGGTGGCGGACTTCTTGCCGGCCTTCTCCGCCGCCTCGTTCTCCTCCAGGATGTCCGCGCGCTCGGCCTGCTCGCCGGTGATGTAGTCGGTGTCGCCGGCGTCCTCGACCTGCACGCGACGCAGCATCTGGCGCACGATCACCTCGATATGCTTGTCGTTGATCTTCACGCCCTGCAGGCGGTAGACGTCCTGCACCTCGTCGATGATGTAGCGCGCGAGCGCTTCCACCCCCAGCAGGCGCAGCAGGTCGTGCGGATCGGTCGAACCATCGACGATCAGTTCGCCCTTGTTCACCACCTGGCCGTCATGCACCAGCACGTGCTTGTCCTTCGGGATCAGGTACTCGTGCTGCTGGTTATCCATGTCGGTGATCACCAGGCGCTGCTTGCCCTTGGTGTCCTTGCCGAAGCTGACCGTACCGGTGACTTCCGCCAGCGTGCCGGCATCCTTCGGCGAGCGCGCCTCGAACAGCTCCGCCACGCGCGGCAGGCCGCCCGTGATGTCGCGGGTCTTGGAGGTTTCCTGGGGGATCCGGGCGAGCACTTCGCCCACCGAAACCAGCTGGCCGTCGCGCACCGCGATCACCGCCCCTACCGGGAAGCTGATGTTCACGGCGTGGTCGGTACCGACGATGCGGACTTCGTCGCCCGCCTCGTTGATCAGTTTCACCGATGGCCGCACGCCCTTGGCAGCGGCGCCGGCGCGGCGCTTCGGATCGATCACCACCAGCGTCGACAGGCCGGTGACGTCGTCAATCTGCTTGGCGACCGTGGTGCCTTCCTCGACGTTCTCGAACTTCACCGTGCCCGCGTACTCGGTCACGATCGGGCGGTGGTGCGGATCCCAGTTGGCCAGGTTCGCCCCCGCGCGCACCGTCTTGCCGTCGCTTACGGACAGCAGAGCGCCGTATGGCACCTTGTGGCGTTCCCTTTCGCGGCCGTTGTCGTCGACGATGATCACTTCGCCGGAGCGGGAGATCACCACCTTGTCGCCCTTCGGGTTGGTGACGTAGCGCATGGTCGCCGTAAAGCGCACCGTGCCGGCCGACTTGGCCTCGACGTGGCTCTGTACCGCGGTCCGGGAGGCGGCGCCGCCAATGTGGAAGGTCCGCATCGTGAGCTGCGTGCCCGGCTCGCCGATGGACTGCGCCGCGATGACGCCGATCGCCTCGCCGACGTTTACCAGCGAACCACGGCCGAGGTCGCGCCCGTAGCACCTGGCGCAGACGCCCCAGCGGGTTTCGCAGGTGAGCGGCGTGCGCACCTTGACCTCGTCTATGCCGACGTTGTCGATGGTCTCCACCGCCTCCTCGTCGAGCAACATGCCCGCCGGGAACAGGTTGTCCTGCGTCTCCGGGTGCGGCATGTCCACCGCCAGCACGCGGCCGAGGATGCGCTCGCGCAGCGCCTCGACCACCTCGCCGCCCTCGACCAGCGCCTTCATGGCGACGCCGTTGGCGGTGCCGCAGTCGTCTTCGGTGACCACCAGGTCCTGGGTCACGTCAACCAGGCGCCGGGTCAGGTAGCCCGAATTGGCCGTCTTCAGCGCGGTGTCGGCGAGGCCCTTGCGGGCGCCGTGCGTGGAGATGAAGTACTGCAGCACGTTCAGGCCTTCGCGGAAGTTGGCCGTGATCGGCGTCTCGATGATCGAGCCGTCGGGCTTGGCCATCAGGCCGCGCATGCCGGCCAGCTGCCGGATCTGCGCCGCGGAACCGCGCGCGCCGGAGTCGGCCATCATGTAGATGGAATTGAACGCCTCCTGCCGCACCTTCTTGTTGTGGCGGTCGATCACTTCCTCGGTGCCCAGCTGCTCCATCATCACCTTGCCGACCTTCTCGCCGCAGCGCGACCAGATGTCGACCACCTTGTTGTAGCGCTCGCCGACGGTGACCAGGCCGGAGGTGTACTGTGACTCGATTTCCTGCACCTCGGCCTCGGCCTCGCCGATCATCTTCTGCTTGTCGGTCGGGATTCGCATGTCGTTGACGCCGAACGAGATCCCGGCGCGGGTCGCAAAGGTGAAGCCCGCCTGCATCAGCTTGTCGGCGAAAATCACGGTCTCGCGCAGGCCGCAGCGGCGGAAGCCGGCGTTGATCAGGCGCGAGATTTCCTTCTTCTTCAGCGGCTTGTTGAGCTGCTCGAACGGCAGCCCGGCGGGCAGGATCTCCGACAACAGGGCGCGGCCGACGGTGGTCTCGTAGCGCGTCACCTTCTCGGTTCGCTCACCGTCCTCGGCCACCAGGACCTCCTTGATCCGTACCCAGACGCGGGCGTGCAGTGAAGCCTGGCGCGACTCATAGGCGCGCGAAACCTCGGAGACATTGGCAAAGCTCATGCCCTCGCCCTTGGCGTTGACGTGCTCGCGCGTGGCGTAGTACAGGCCGAGCACGATGTCCTGCGACGGCACGATGATCGGCTCGCCGTTGGCGGGCGATAGCACGTTGTTCGAGGCCAGCATCAGCGTGCGCGCCTCCATCTGCGCTTCCAGCGACAGCGGCACGTGGACCGCCATCTGGTCACCGTCGAAGTCGGCGTTGAATGCGGCGCAGACCAGCGGGTGCAGCTGAATCGCCTTGCCCTCGATCAGCACCGGTTCAAAGGCCTGGATGCCGAGGCGGTGCAGGGTCGGGGCGCGGTTCAGCATCACCGGGTGCTCGCGGATCACTTCTTCCAGGATGTCCCAGACCTCGGGCACCTCCTGCTCCACCAGGCGCTTGGCGGCCTTGATGGTGGTGGCGAGGCCCAGCAACTCCAGCTTGTTGAAGATGAAGGGCTTGAAAAGCTCGAGCGCCATCTTCTTCGGCAGGCCGCACTGGTGCAGCTTGAGCTGGGGGCCGACGACGATGACCGAGCGGCCGGAGTAGTCGACGCGCTTGCCGAGCAGGTTCTGGCGGAAGCGGCCGCCCTTGCCCTTGATCATGTCGGCGAGCGACTTCAGCGGGCGCTTGTTGGCCCCGGTCATCGCTTTGCCGCGGCGACCGTTGTCCAGCAGGGAGTCCACCGCCTCCTGCAGCATGCGCTTCTCATTGCGCACGATGATCTCCGGCGCCTTAAGTTCCAGCAGGCGCTTGAGGCGGTTGTTGCGGTTGATGACGCGCCGGTAGAGGTCGTTCAGGTCCGAGGTGGCGAAGCGGCCACCGTCCAGAGGCACCAGGGGGCGCAGTTCCGGCGGCAGCACCGGGAGGACCTCCATGATCATCCAGTCGGGCTTGATGTTGGAGTTCTTGAACCCCTCCAGCACCTTGAGCCGCTTGGCGTACTTCTTGATCTTGGCGTCCGAGGTGGTGGTCTCGAGCTCCTTGCGCAGATCCTCGATGGTCTTGTTCAGGTCGAGGGCGCGCAGCAGCGCGCGAATGCCCTCGGCGCCCATGCTGGCGGAGAAATCGTCGCCAAACTCCTCCACCTTGGCGAGATAGTCGTCCTCGGTGAGCAGCTGGCAGCGCTTGAGCGGGGTCAGGCCGGGGTCGGTGACGACATAGGCCTCGAAATACAGCACGCGCTCGATGTCGCGCAGCGTCATGTCGAGCACCAGGCCGAGGCGCGACGGCAGTGATTTCAGGAACCAGATGTGCGCGACCGGCGAGGCGAGCTCGATGTGGCCCATGCGCTCGCGGCGCACCTTGGCCAGCGTCACCTCGACGCCGCACTTCTCGCAGATCACGCCGCGGTGCTTTAGGCGCTTGTACTTGCCGCAAAGGCACTCGTAGTCCTTGATCGGCCCGAAGATCTTGGCGCAAAACAGGCCGTCGCGCTCGGGCTTGAAGGTGCGGTAGTTGATGGTCTCGGGTTTCTTCACCTCGCCATACGACCAGGACCGGATCTTCTCCGGGGAGGCAAGGCCGATGCGGATGGCATCGAATTCCTCGTCCTGCTGAACCTGCTTGAAGAGCTCCAGTAGCGCTTTCATGGCTCAGTACCTTTCCAGGTCGATGTCGATGCCCAGCGACCGGATTTCCTTCACCAGCACGTTGAAGGATTCCGGCATGCCTGCGTCGATCTTGTGATCACCCTTGACGATGTTCTCGTACACCTTGGTGCGGCCGTTGATGTCGTCGGACTTGACCGTGAGCATCTCCTGCAGCGTGTAGGCCGCGCCGTAGGCTTCCAGCGCCCAGACCTCCATCTCGCCGAAGCGCTGGCCGCCGAACTGGGCCTTGCCGCCCAGGGGCTGCTGCGTGACCAGCGAGTACGGCCCGGTCGAGCGCGCGTGCATCTTGTCATCCACCAGATGGTGGAGCTTCAGCACGTGCATGTAGCCGATGGTCACCTGGCGGTCAAAGGCCTCACCGGTGCGGCCATCGAACAGCGTCACCTGGCCGCTGACGGGCAGGCCCGCCAGCTCCAGCATGCCGTTGATCTCCGCCTCCGAGGCGCCATCGAACACCGGCGTGGCGAAGGGCACGCCTTCCCTGAGGTTGCCCGCGAGCTGCATCACGTCCTCGTCGCCAAGTCGGGCGATGCCTTCCTCCTTGCCGCTGGAGTTGTAGATGCTCTCGATCAGCTTGCGCACCTCGGCGGCTTTCGCCTGCGCCTTGACCAGCGCGCCGATGCGGTGGCCCAGGCCCTTGGCCGCCCAGCCCAGGTGGACTTCCAGAATCTGCCCGACGTTCATCCGCGACGGAACGCCCAGCGGGTTGAGGACCAGGTCGACCGGCGTGCCGTCGGCCATGTGCGGCATGTCCTCCACCGGCACGATGCGGGAGATGACGCCCTTGTTGCCATGGCGTCCGGCCATTTTGTCGCCGGGCTGCAGGCGCCGCTTCACCGCGACGTAGACCTTGACCATCTTCAGCACGCCAGGCGGCAGTTCGTCGCCCTGGGTGAGCTTCTTCTTCTTGGCCTCGAACATGGCGTCAAACTCGCGCCGCTTCTGGGCCAGCGACTCCTTCAGCGCCTCCACTTGGGCGGCCGACTCCTCGTTCCCGAGGCGGATGTCGAACCAGTCGTAACGTTCGAGCGTCTCCAGGTAGCCCTTGGTGACTTTGGTGCCCTTGGTCAGGCGCTTGGGCCCGCCGTTGGCGACCTTGCCCGTGAGCAGTCGCTCAAGGCGCTCGAAGGTGTCGGACTCCACGATGCGCAACTGGTCAGCGAGGTCGGTCTTGTAGCGCTTGAGCTCCTCCTCGATGATCGAGGCGCTGCGCTTGTCGCGGTCGATGCCCTCACGCGTGAACACCTGCACATCGATGACGCAACCCGAGATGCCCGAGGGAACCCGGAGGCTGGTGTCCTTCACGTCGGAAGCCTTCTCGCCGAAGATCGCGCGCAGCAGCTTCTCTTCCGGCGTCAGCTGGGTTTCCCCTTTCGGGGTTACCTTGCCCACCAGAACGTCTCCGGCCTCGACTTCGGCGCCGATGTAGACGATGCCCGACTCGTCCAGGCGCGACAGTTGCGCCTCGGACAGGTTGGAAATATCGCGCGTGATCTCCTCCGGCCCCAGCTTGGTGTCGCGCGCCACCACCGTGAGCTCCTCGATGTGGATCGAGGTGAAGCGCTCGTCGGCGACGACCCGCTCCGAGATCAGGATCGAGTCCTCGAAGTTGTAGCCGTTCCAGGGCATGAACGCGACCAGCATGTTCTGGCCCAGCGCCAGCTCGCCGAGGTCAGTCGAGGCGCCGTCGGCAATGACGTCGCCCTTCGCAATCTTCTCGCCCGGCCTCACCACCGGCCGCTGGTTGATGTTGGTGTTCTGGTTGGAGCGGGTGTACTTGGTCAGCTTGTAGATGTCCACGCCGACGTCGCCGGCGACAGTTTCGTCGTCGTTGACACGCACCACGATGCGGTTGGCGTCGACGTAGTCCACCAGTCCACCGCGCAACGCGATGACGCAGGTACCGGAGTCGACCGCCGCGGTACGCTCGACGCCAGTGCCGACCAGCGGCTTCTCGGGCCTGAGACAAGGCACCGCCTGGCGCTGCATGTTGGAGCCCATCAGGGCACGGTTGGCGTCGTCGTGCTCGAGGAACGGGATCAGAGAGGCCGCCACCGACACGATCTGCGACGGCGCGACGTCCATGTACTGCACCTCTTCCGGCGCCTTGAGCTCGAACTCGTTCTTGAAGCGGCAGGACACAAGGGTGTCGGTGAGCTTGCTGTTCTTGTCCATCGCCGCGTTCGCCTGGGCGATGACGTAGTGGCCTTCCTCGATCGCCGAGAGGAATTCGATGTCGCTGGTGGCCTTGCTGTCCTTCACCTTCCGGTACGGCGTCTCAAGGAAGCCGTAGCGGTTGGTGCGCGCATACAGAGCCAGCGAGTTGATCAGGCCGATGTTCGGGCCTTCCGGGGTCTCGATCGGGCAGACGCGACCGTAGTGCGTCGGATGCACGTCGCGCACCTCGAAGCCGGCGCGCTCGCGCGTCAGGCCGCCCGGTCCCAGCGCCGAGACGCGGCGCTTGTGCGTGATCTCGGACAGCGGGTTGGTCTGGTCCATGAACTGCGACAACTGGCTGGAACCGAAGAACTCCTTGATCGCGGCCGAGATCGGCTTGGCGTTGATCAGGTCGTGCGGCATGAGGTTCTCGGACTCCGCCTGTGACAGGCGTTCCTTGACGGCACGCTCGACGCGCACCAGGCCGGCGCGGAACTGGTTCTCCGCCAGCTCGCCCACCGAACGCACCCGCCGGTTGCCGAGGTGGTCGA
Source organism: Betaproteobacteria bacterium (assembly GCA_052386675.1). Taxonomy (GTDB): domain Bacteria; phylum Pseudomonadota; class Gammaproteobacteria; order Burkholderiales; family SG8-39; genus RBG-16-66-20. Next base: position 5,295 of record JBQTJX010000051.1, on the reverse strand, counting down.
TGTCGTCGATGTCGCCGCGTCCGTTGCGCAACTCCACCAGGATGCGGATCACCTCGACGATGTCCTTGGGGCTCAGCGTGAAGCGCGGCTCGATCTTCGCCTCGAGCTTCTGCTTGTCGACGCCCTTGCCCTTGAGGTCCTGATACATCTTCTCCAGAACCGCCTGCGCATCCGCTTCCTGCGCCACGCCCTCGAGCGCGACCTTGCCAAGGTGCAGTTCCGGTGCGTGCTTGAAGTACGCGCGCACCTCGTCCTCGACCTCGCGCGGCAGCGCGATATTGCGCAGGCGCAGCTGCCAACTGAACTCGCTGGGCGAGCCAATGCGCCGGTTGAACTTCATGCGGCCGACGGCGGACAGGTCGTAGCGCTCCTCGGCGAAGAACAGTCCGTTGAACAGCGCCTCGACCGCTTCCTCGGTGGGCGGCTCGCCAGGGCGCATCATGCGGTAGATGGCCACGCGCGCCGCGGTCATGTCGGCGGTTTCGTCCGCACGCAGCGTTTGCGAGACGTAGCCGCCCTGGTCGAGGTCGTTGATGAACAGTGTCTGCACTTTGGCGACCTTCGCCTCGCGCAGCTTTGCGAGCAGATCCTCGGTGACTTCGTCGTTGGCGTTGGCGACGATCTCGCCTGTGTCGCCATTGACGACGTTGTGCGCCAGCATGCGGCCCATGATGAACTCGTCGGGCGCGGCGACGCGCTTGATCCCGGCCGCTTCCATCTCGCGGATGTGCTTGACCGTGATGCGCTTGTCCTTGGCGACGATCAGCTTGCCGGACTTGTCGCTGATTTCGAAGCGGGCCACTTCCCCGCGCAGCCGCTCGGGGACGATCTCGAACTGCACGCCGTCGGCGCCGATCTGGAAGGTGTCGAAGGCGAAGAACTCCTTCAGGATCCGCTCCGGCATATAGCCCAGCGCCTTGAGCAGGATCGTCACCGGCATCTTGCGGCGCCGGTCGACGCGGAAGAACACGATATCCTTGGGATCGAACTCGAAGTCGAGCCAGGAACCGCGATAGGGGATGACGCGGGCCGAGAAAAGCAGCTTGCCCGAGCTGTGCGTCTTGCCGCGGTCGTGCTCGAAGAACACCCCTGTCGAGCGGTGCAGCTGGCTGACGATGACCCGCTCGGTGCCATTGATGACGAACGAGCCGGTGGTGGTCATGAGCGGAATTTCGCCCATGTAAACCTCCTGCTCCTTCACCTCCTTGGGCGCCGGTCGGGGCGAATCCTTGTCCATGATCACCAGGCGCACCTTGGCACGCAGCGGGCTGGCATAGGTCAGGCCGCGCTGCTGGCACTCCTTGACGTCAAACGGCGGCTCGCCGAGCTGGAAGCTGACGAACTCCAGGCGTGCGTTGCCCGAGTGCGAGGAGATCGGAAAGATCGAGGTGAACGCGGCCTGCAGGCCCTCGTTGCGCCGCCCCTCGGGCGCGACATGCGCCTGGAGGAACGCGGTGTAGGACTCCAGCTGGGTCGCCAGCAGGAACGGCACGTCCTGGACGATGGCGCGCTTGGCGAAGCTCTTGCGGATACGTTTACGCTCGGTCAGCGAATAGGTCATGGTGCTCCCGTGTTTTACCGGCTTGGCAGGCGGCTCAGAGGTCAGGGGAAAAGCCGCGGCGCTCGAGGCGCGGCTTTTCCTGTGGCCTCGGACCGGGAACGGCCTGCGCCGTTCCCGGATTCCGAATGCGTCATGCGCTTACTTGATCTCGACTTTTGCGCCGGCGTCCGCCAGCTTCTTGGCGACGGTGTCGGCTTCGGCCTTGGCAACGCCTTCCTTGACAGCCTTGGGCGCGCCATCGACCAGGTCCTTGGCTTCCTTCAGGCCCAGGCTGGTTACTTCGCGCACCGCCTTGATGACGTTCACCTTGTTCTCGCCGGCGGCGAGCAGCATCACGGTGAACTCGGTCTTTTCCTCTGCCGCCGCGGCAGCCGCGCCGCCGCCAGCCGCCGGCGCCGCCACGGAAACCGCTGCCGCGGCGGAGACGCCGAACTTCTCTTCCATGTCCTTGATGAGCTGCGACAGCTCCAGGACGGTGAGTTTCGAGACTGCTTCCAGAATCTGGGTGCGTTCCATCGTTCTGCTCCGTATGTGTCTAAAGGTTCCTGATATGAGATCGGTCAGCGGCGTGTGGTCACGCCGCCGCTTTTTCCTTCGCGTCGCGAACCGCGGCGAGCGTGCGGACGAACTTGCCCGGCACCTCGTTCATGGTGCGCACCAGCTTCGCCACCGGCGCCTGCATGGTTCCCAGCAGTTTCGCCAACAGCTCCTCGCGGCTCGGCATCGTCGCCAGCGCCTTGACGTCCTTGACGGACATCAGGACGTTGGGCATCGCGCCGCCCTTGATCACGAAGAGCTCGTTGTCCTTGGCGAAATCCGCCAGCACCTTTGCACCTGCCACCGGGTCCTGCGAAATGCCGTAGATCAGCGGCCCGGACATCTGGTCGGACAGCTTCTCGAACGGCGTGCCCTTGACGGCGCGCCGGGCGAGAGTGTTCTTCAGCACTCGCAGGTAGATGCCCGAAGTGCGCGCCTTGGCGCGCAACCTGGTCACCGCGCCAACGTCGAGGCCGCGATACTCCGCGACGATCAACGTCTGCGCCTTGGCGAGTTGCGCGGCGATCTCGGTTACGACCGCCTGCTTCTGCTCAAGATTGAGACCCAAGGTCTACCTCCTTGCTCGTTGATGAAAAGGAACGTCCTTTCGGACACTCCAGCCATGGCGACCTTGAATCGGGAACCTCATTCCAGTTCCTTCCTCGGGACCGCCGTCTGCGTAGGGAACTGCGCGATTAAGCCCATCCATCCATTGCTGCGGGCCCCTACGGTCTTTGACAGCTGCCGCCCCGTTGCCGGGGCGACGGCCCAAAGTCCTGTTTGGTTCTACTGCTGCGCCTGCGCCGAAAGCGAGGACGGGTCCACCTTCACGCCCATGCCCATCGTGCTCGACACTGAAAGTTTCCTCAGGTAAATGCCCTTCGTATTCGTCGGCTTGACGCGGTTCAGGGCCTCGACCAGCGCGGCGAGATTGTCGCGCAGCTGCTCCGGGCTGAACGAGGCGCGGCCGATGGTGCACTGGATAACCCCAGCCTTGTCGGCGCGGAACTGCACCTGGCCCGCCTTTGCGTTCTTCACCGCCCCGGCCACGTCCGGGGTCACGGTGCCGACCTTCGGGTTCGGCATCAGTCCGCGCGGCCCCAGGATCTGCCCGAGCTGGCCCACCACGCGCATTGCCTCGGGTGCGGCGATGACGACGTCGAAATCCATCTTGCCCGCCTTTACCTGCTCGGCAAGGTCGTCCATGCCGACCAGGTCCGCGCCCGCGGCCTTGGCCGCCTCGGCGCGATCGCCTTGGGCGAACACAGCCACGCGCACCGTCTTGCCGGTACCCGCGGGCAGCACAACCGCCCCGCGCACCGTCTGGTCCGACTTCTTTGCGTCAATGCCGAGGTTGACCGCGACGTCAACCGATTCATCGAACTTGGCAGTCGCCGTGTCCTTCACCAGCTTCATCGCCTCGAGGGCCGCGTACACCCTGTCGCGGTCCACCTTGGTGGCGATCGCCTTCCTGCGCTTGGATTCGTTCATTTACATGCCCTCCACGACCACGCCCATCGAACGCGCGCTGCCGGCGACGATGCGCATCGCCGCCTCCAGGTCACCTGCGTTCAGGTCGGGCATCTTGGTTTTGGCGATTTCCTCAACCTGCTTGCGGGTGATCTTGCCCACCTTGTCGGTGTGCGGACGTGCGCTGCCCGATTCCAGTCCGGCAGCCTTCTTGATCAGCACCGTGGTCGGCGGCGTCTTGATGATGAAGGTGAAGCTCTTGTCGGTGAAGGCCGTGATCACGACCGGCAGCGGCAGGCCGGGCTCGACCTTCTGCGTCTGGGCGTTGAACGCCTTGCAGAACTCCATGATGTTCAGGCCGCGCTGGCCCAGCGCCGGGCCGATGGGCGGCGCCGGATTGGCTTTGCCCGCAGGCACCTGAAGCTTGATGAAACCCAGGATCTTCTTCGCCATGCTCGTTCTCCTATCGGGTCCTAGCGAGCCCCGGAACCTTCCCGATGCTCTCCCCGCTCAAAAAATGGTCAGGCCTTCTCGACCTGTCCGAACTCGAGCTCGACCGGAGTCGATCGCCCGAAAATCGTAACCGCCACACGCAGGCGGCTTTTCTCGTAGTTCACGTCCTCGACTGTGCCCTGGAAGTCGGTGAAGGGACCGTCCTTGACGCGCACCATCTCGCCGTTCTCGAACAGCACCTTGGGCTTGGGCTTTTCCACCCCTTCGCGCATCTGCTGCATGATGGCGTTGACCTCCTTTTCGGAGATCGGGGTGGGCTTCATCGCCGTGCCGCCGACAAACCCGGTCACCTTGTTGGTGTTCTTCACCAGGTGCCAGGTGTCGTCGTTCATTTCCATCTCGACCAGCACGTAGCCCGGGAAGAACTTGCGCTCGGACATGTGCTTCTGACCGCCCTTCATCTCCACCACTTCCTCGACGGGGACCAGGATCTTGCCGAACTTGTCCTGCATCCCGGCGCGCGTGATGCGGTCTTCCAGCGCGCGCTGCACCGATTTCTCGAAACCCGAGTAGGCGTGCACGACGTACCAGCGTTTCGCCATGTTGGCCATGTTGGACATGTCTGCCGTTCCCGTGCGATTCATCAGGTCTTCTTCCATCCCAGTACCAGCTCGTAGAGCACCCACTCGAGGCTCTTGTCGCTGACCCAGAGAAACACCGCCATTACCACGACGAAGGCGAACACCGCCGCTGTCGTCTGCATCGTTTCCTTCCGCGTCGGCCACACCACCTTCTTCACCTCGCCGACCGCTTCGCGCGCGAACGCGACGAACTCCTGCCCCTGCGTGCTGGTCAGGGCTACCGCGGCTCCTGCAGCGATGCCGCCGATGACCGCGAGCACCCGCAGCACCAGAGAACCGTCGCCGAGCCAGTAATACCCGGCGATTCCCGCCACCAGGAGCGCCGCGCCGACCGCCAGCTTGATAATGTCCGCCATCCCGTCCCGATCCCGTCTTGCTGCGTCCACTTCAGTCTTTGGCAGGGGCAGAGGGCCTCGAACCCCCAACCTTCGGTTTTGGAGACCGACGCTCTGCCAGTTGAGCTATGCCCCTGTTGCCGCTTTCTCCGTCGCTACTCGAGCACCTTGGCGACGACGCCGGCGCCGACGGTCTTGCCACCCTCGCGGATGGCAAAGCGCAGGCCCTGCTCCATCGCGATCGGGGTGATCAGCGTCACCACCATCTTGATGTTGTCCCCCGGCATCACCATCTCCG
>JBQTJX010000050.1:0-1681 GCA_052386675.1 Betaproteobacteria bacterium | reverse complement strand
GCGCCCTCGCCTGCGCGGCAGGCCTTGGCGTCGGGCCGCCAGACGGCGTCGAGGAACGCCCAGTCGACAAAGGGCGGCAGCGTTTTCCAGAGGATGAAGATCAGGAGGAGGGTGAAGATGCCGCTCGCCCAACTGGAGAACAGGTTGCGGCGGAGCCAGGACAAGGCGGCGCTCATGCGCGGGTCACGTGCGCAGCCCCTTCAGGGCGACGCGCCGGTTGTACGCGTTCATGAACGCGGAAATGGACAGGCTGATCGTCAGGTACACCGCCATGATGATCGCGATGCCCTCGATCGCCTGGCCGGTCTGGTTCATGGTGGTGTTGGCGATGGACACCAGGTCCGGATAGCCGATCGCCACCGCGAGCGAGCTGTTCTTGGTCAGGTTGAGGAACTGGCTGGTGAGCGGCGGCACGATCATGCGCAGCGCCTGCGGCAGGATCACCTGGCGCATGGCGTCGCGACGCCCGAGGCCCAGCGACTCCGCGGCCTCGAACTGGCCGCGAGGCACCGACAGGATGCCGGCGCGCACGATCTCGGCGATGAACGCGGCGGTGTAGGTGACCAGGCCGACCAGCAGCGCGGCGAACTCCGGGCTGAGCGAGGCGCCGCCCGTGAAGTTGAAGCCCGAGAGCTCCGGAATACTGCCGGGCAGCGGGAAGGCAATGCCGCGGTTGGAGAGGAACACCCCGGGCAGCGGATTGAGCGCCTCGCGCGGGCCGGGCAGGACCTCGGAGATGATCGCGTACCAGAAGAACAGCTGCACCAGCAGCGGCACGTTCCTCATCACCTCGACGTAGGTGGCGGCCAGCTTTGCCAGCAGCCAGTTCGGCGCCAGGCGGGCGAGGCCGAGCAGCGTGCCCAGCAGTGTCGCGAGGACGATGCCGATCGCCGCGACGCGGAACGTATTGGCCAGGCCGACCGTCAGCGCGCGCAGGTAGCTGTCGGCCGCACTGTAGGCGAAGAGGGTCTGTTCACCGATCTCGAAGCCTGCCTCGCGCCAGAGGAAGGCGAATCCGCTCGCGATCCGGCGCGATTCCAGGTTCTGCGCGGTGTTCCAGGCGAGGAATCCGGCCACCGCCACCAGGGCCGCGACCAGCGCGGCCTGGAGGATCAGCCCGCGTCGCACTGGCTAACTGGGATGCGGAGCGACGGGACTAGCGCAGCGGCGGCGCGTACAGTATGCCGCCCTTGGTCCAGAGCTGGTTCAGGCCGCGCTCGAAGCCCAGCGGCTTCAGGTTGGCGTCGAAACTCTCGCCGTAGTTGCCGACCTGCTTGACGATGTTCGCCGCCCACCTGTTGTCGACGCCCAGCATCTTGCCGATGTCACCGCTGGCACCGATGAAGCGCTGTACGGCCGGGTCCTTGCTTGCGCCGGCCTGGTCGATGGTTTTGGAGCTCAGGCCCATCTCCTCGGCTTCGATCATGGAATACATGGACCACTTGACGATGTCGAACCACTTGTCGTCGCCGTGGCGCACCGCCGGCCCGAGCGGCTCCTTGGAGATCACCTCGGGCAGGATGACGTGGTCATCGGGCTTCGGCGCGCGCGAGCCGCGCACCGATACCAGCCCGGAGACGTCGGTGGTGAACACGTCGCAGCGGCCGGAGAAGTAGGCGTTCGTCACCTCTTCCAGCTTCTCGATCACCACCGGCTTGAAGGTCATGCGGTTGGCGCGGAA
>JBQTJX010000049.1:0-44014 GCA_052386675.1 Betaproteobacteria bacterium | reverse complement strand
GACCTTGTTGGCGAATCGGACCAGGCCGCGGTCGCCCTTCGAGGTGAGGCGCGCCTCGACGACTTCGCACTCGACGTGGATGGTGTCGCCCACCACCGTGGGGCCCTTGACGTCCAGCGTGCAGTTGAGGAAGGCGAGGCCGGTGTCCTGCATCGTGGGCAGCAGCAGGCCTTCGGCGAAGGCGTAGACCATGGCCCCGGGCACCGGGCGGCCCTTGATGGCCCGCGAAGCGTCGTCGGCCACGGCGAACAGCTCTTCCGTGAGCCAGGTCAGGTTGATGAAGCTCGCGAGGTCGGCCTCGGCGAGGGTGCGGCGATGGGTGCGGAAGCGGAAGCCGACCTTCAGGTCTTCGTAGCCGTAGCCGCGCCCGACAATGGGTATGGGATGCGTCATGCCGGCATTCTACTCAGGGCGGAACGCCGTCCCCAGCAGCACCAGCCCGGAGGCGAGCATCAGGCCGTCCATCAGCAGGCGAAAGCGCTCCGCGTCCATCTTCAGCACGAAGCGCTTGGCGATGTACGCGCCCGCCATCAGCGTCGAGCCGGTGGCAAGGCCCTTGAGGACGATCTCCAGCGGCAACGCGCCGAAGGAGCGGAACACGGCCGCCTTGGCGACGTACACCGCCAGCGAGGCCGCGGCCTCCGAGGACAGGAAGGCGCCCTTGACCAGCCCGGTGGCCAGGAATATGGGCGCGGTCACCGGCCCGGTGGAGACGACGATGCCGGTGAGGTAGCCCACCGGCACCCCGATCAGCGCCAGGTGGCCGAGCCCGACCTTCAGGCGGTGCGCCGCCATCCAGCGCCGGATGCCGATCATGGCGATGAAGAACGCGCCCAGCGCGACCTCGATGACGCGCGCCGGCAGGGCCAGCAGCGTGGCGGCGCCCAGCGCCGCGAACGGCGCCCCGGTCGCCGAGTAGGCGCCGACCGCGCGCCAGTCCACCTCGCGCCACCACACCATGATCCGGGACAGGTTGGCCATGATCGCGGCGATGGCCATGATCGGCACCGCCTGCAGCGGCCCGAAGGCGATCACCAGCACCGGCATCAGCATGATGGAGGAGCCGAAGCCGACGATGCCGCTGATCGTTCCGGCGACCAGGCCCACCGCCAGTATGAATGCGTACTCCAACTACGCGATCACACTGCGGGCGGGTTGCGGTCGGCAAAGGTGCTGCGCTGGTGCCAGTAGGGATAGGCCAGTGTCACGGTGCTGGCGGCATCCAGCTTCGCCACCTGCTCCCGCGTCAGGCTCCAGCCGACCGCGCCCAGGTTCTGGCGCAGCTGCGCCTCGTTCCTGGCGCCGATGACGATGGTGGAGACACTGGGCCGCTGCAGCAGCCAGTTGAGCGCGATCTGCGCGTTCGTCTTTCCGGTCTCCTTCGCGACGGCGTCGATGGCGTCCACCACCTTGAACACATGCTCGTTGGGCACCGGCGGGCCCTTGTCGATCGCCAACTGGCTCTGCAGCCGGCTCTCCTGCGGCAGCGGTGATCCGCGGCGCAGCTTGCCGCCAAGGCGTCCCCAGCCCAGCGGGCTCCACACCACCGCGCCCACCTTCTGGTCCAGCGCCAGCGGCATCAGTTCCCATTCGTAGTCGCGGCCGACCAGCGAATAGTAGGCCTGGTGCGCGACGTAGCGCGCGAGGCCGTATCGGTCGGATGCCGCCAGCGACTTCATCAGGTGCCAGCCGGAGAAGTTGGAGCAGCCGATGTAGCGGATCTTGCCCTGCTTCACCAGGTCGTCCAGCGTCCCCAGCGCCTCCTCCACCGGCGTCTGCGCGTCGAAGGCATGCAGCTGGTAGAGGTCGATCCAGTCGGTGCCCAGGCGCTTCAGGCTCGCGTCCACGGCGCGGATCAGGTGGTAGCGCGAATGCCCGAGCTCGTTGGCGCCCGGGCCGCGGCGGAAACTGCCCTTGGTGGAAAGGATGACCTCGTTCCTGCGGCCCTTGATGGCCTGGCCGAGGATCTCCTCCGCCATGCCGTTCGAGTAGCCGTCGGCGGAGTCGAACATGTTCAGGCCCGCCTCCAGGCAGATGTCCACCAGCTTCGTCGCCTCGGCGACGTCGCTTGCGCCCCAGGCCTTGAAGAACTCGGTGCCGCCGCCGAAGGTGCCGGTGCCGAAAGTCAGCGCGGGCACGAAGAAGCCCGAACCGCCCAGTTTCCTGTATTCCATCAAGACTCCTTCGTTCTGTTCAATCGACCTTGGCGCCGCTTTCCTTCACCACCTTGGCCCACTTGGCGAGGTCCGCGTGCAGGAACCTGCGGAAATCCTCCGGCGAGCTGCCCACCGGTTCCGAGCCGTCGAGCTTGATCCGGTCGCGGATGTCGGGCAGGTTCAGGATCCGGACCAGTTCCCCGTGCAGCTTCGCCACCAGCGGCGCCGGCATGTTGGCCGGCCCGATGACCCCGTACCAGCCCACCACCTCGAAGCCCGGCAGCGCCTCGGCCACCGCGGGAACGTCAGGCAGGCTGTCGACGCGCTTGGGCGTGGTGATGGCGAGGCCGCGCAGCTTGCCGGCGCGGATCTGCGCCTGCGCACCCTGCAGGCCGGAGAAGTTGTAGTGGTACTGGTTGGCAATCAATTCCATCATCGCCGGACCGGCGCCCTTGTACGGGATGTGCTCGGCCTTGACGCCGGTCATCTGCTTGTAGAGTTCACCCGCAAGGTGCCCGCCGCTGCCGATACCTGCCGAGCCGAAGTTGAGCGCGCCCTTGAAATTCCTCGTCCAGTCGATGAACTCCGCCAGCGTCCTGGGCGGCGCGGACGGGTGCACCACCAGCATCAGGCCCGCGCTGGTGAGCTGCGTGACCGGGGTGAAGTTGTTCACCGCGTGATAGGGCAGCTTGGAACTCAGCGCCGCATTCACCGTGTGCTGGTGGTAGGCGAGCAACAGCGTGTAGCCGTCGGGCTCGGCCTTGGCGGTCATCTCGCCGGCGATCACCCCCGAGGCGCTCGCCCGGTTGTCCACCAGCACCTGCTGCTTGAATGATTCCGTGAGCCGGGCGCCGAACAGGCGCGCCAGCAGGTCGGTGGTGCCGCCCTGCGCCGCCGGCGTGATCAGGCGGATGGGCTTGTTGGGATAGCTCGCCGGGTCCTGCGCGCTCGCGCAGGCGGCGAACGCAATGCCAAGCATGGTCGCAATGCAACGGATTCTCATGGTCTTCCTCCCGGATTGGCGGGCTCTGGCGGCCCTTTGAGCTCTACTGTATTGCCTTCCGGGTCCGAAAAGTAGATGGACGGGCCCTGGCCGTCGGCACCGAAGCGTGATGCAGTCTCTCCCGCGATGATCCCGGCGCCCGCCAGCTTCGCCCGGATGGCGCCCTCGTCCCAGGGCTCCACCCGGAAGCAGAAATGATCCATGTTGCGGCCCTCCCTGCCGGGCGCCGCGCCACCCTCGCGGCCGAGCTTGCCGTCCACCGGCACCAGGTCGAGCATGGAGCGCCCTGCCTTCAGCTGCACCAGGCCAAGGTCGTCGCGCCGGCGCGCCACGGTGCAGCCCAGCACGCCGGTGTAGAACGCCTCCATCTTCGCGAGGTCGACGACGCGCAGCACCAGGTGGTCGAGGTCGCGTATCGAAATCATCGCCCGGGGACCATGCGCGGCGGCTAGAGGTCCGCCTTGTAGCGTTCGATCATCTGCTCTTGCGTCTCGCCCGCGCCCGGGGTCCCGACCTGGTCGGCGATCATCTGCCCCATGCTCGGTAGCGTCGAGCGCTCGACGCGGGTCGCCGGATCCCAGAGTTTCGAGCGCATGAACGCCTTGGCGCAGTGCAGGTACGCGTCCTCTACCTTCACTTCGATCACCAGCTTCGGCGCCCGCCGCTCGGCGGCAAAGTTCGCCAGCAGCGCCGGGCCGTCGTCCAGCCGCGCGCGGCCGTTCACCCGCAGCGTCTCGTCCACGCCGGGCACCAGGAACAGCAGGCCGACGCGGCCGGTGGCGATGATGTTCTGCAGCGTATCGAGCCGGTTGTTGCCGGAGGCGTCCGGGATCAGCAGCGTGTGCGCATCCAGCGCCTTGACGAAGCCCGGATCGCCGCCGCGGGGCGAGGCGTCGTACTGGCCTTCGGCGCTGCCGCTGGCGAGCACCACGAACGGCGACAGGCCGATGAAGCGCAGGCAATGCGCATCGAGGCTCGGCAGCTGCTTGCGGACGGACCGCTCCTTCGCCTCGCCATACAGGCCGCGCAGGGATTCGATGCTGTCGATCATCGGCTACTCCTGGCGAATGTTGCCCGCCTTCGCGACGCGCGCGAACCTCGCCGCCTCGGCGCGCACGAACTCGGCGAAGGCCTGCGGCGAGCCGCCGGCGGGATCGAGGCCCTGGGCGGCGAAGCTCTTCTGCGCCTCGGCGCTGGCGAGGATCGCTGAGACGTCGGCGTGGATCTTCGCGATCACCGCGGCCGGCGTGCCGGCGGGCGCGAGCAGCCCGTACCAGCTGGTGAGCTCGAATTCCGCCAGCCCGGCCTCGGCCATGCTCGGCACCTCGGGCATGCTCGGCGAGCGCTTCTTCGAGGTCACCGCCAGCGCGCGCAGGCGCCCGGCCTGCACGAAGCGCAGCACCGATGCGACCGAGGCGTAGGTCGCCTGCACCTGCCCCGACACCGCGTCGGCGGTGGCCGGGCCCGAGCCCTTGTAGGGCACGTGCACCAGGTCAGCCCCGGTCTGGAGGTTGAACAGCGCGCCGGCGAAGTGGTGCACGCTGCCGCTGCCCGAGGAGGAATAGTTGAGCGCGCCCGGCTTCGACTTCGCCAGCGCCACCAGCTCCTTCACGTCCTTGGCCGGCACGCCCGGGTTCACCGCCAGCACCAGCGGCGCGCTCGCCATCTGCACGATGGGCGCGAAGTCCTTCACCGGATCGTAGGGCAGCGACTTGTGCGTGGCCGGGTTCACCGCGAGCTCGGTGGCGTAGGCCATCAGCAGCGTGTAGCCGTCGGGCTTCGCCTTCGCCACCGCCTCGGTCGCGATGATGGCGTTGGCGCCGGGGCGGTTGTCCACCACCACCGGCTGGCCCCAGCGCGTCGTGAGCGGCTGCTGCACCAGGCGCGCGACGAGGTCGGTGCCGCCGCCCGGCGGGTAGCCCAACATGATCCGCACCGGGCGGTCGGGCCAGGTTTGCGCCTGCGCACCGGTGGTTGCGAACAGCAATGCCAGCAGCAGCGCTTTCATGCTCTCTCCTAGTAGGACTTCGGCAGCCCGAGCACGCGCTCGGCGATGAAGCACAGGATCATCTGCGGCGACACCGGCGCGATGCGCCCGATGAGCGATTCGCGCAGGTAGCGCTCGACATGGTATTCCTTGGCATAGCCGAAGCCGCCATGGGTCATCACCGCCTGCTGGCAGGCATCGAATCCCGCCTCTCCCGCCAGGTACTTGGCGGCGTTCGCCTCCGCGCCGCAGGGCTTGCCCCGGTCGTAGAGCCACGCCGCCTTGAACACCATCAGGTTGGCCGCCTCGAGCTGCGCCCAGTTGTTCGCCAGTGGATGCTGGATCGCCTGGTTCTTGCCGATCGGCCGGTCGAACACGACGCGCTCCTTGGCGTAGGCAGTGGCGCGCTTCAGCGCGCAGCGCCCGAGGCCTACGGACTCGGCGGCGATCAGGATGCGCTCCGGGTTCATGCCGTGCAGGATGTACTCGAAGCCCTTGCCGTCCTCGCCGATCAGGTCTTCTTCCGGCACCGGCAGCCCATCGAAGAACACCTGGTTGGAATCGACGGCATGGCGCCCCATCTTCTCGATTTCCCGCACCTCGATGAACTTGCGGTCGAAGTCGGTATAGAACAGCGACAGGCCCTTCGCGGTGCGGGCGAGCAGCAGTACCTTCTCCGCCACCTGCGCCGTGGAAATCCAGACCTTCTGTCCGGTGACGATGTACTTCGCGCCCTTTTTCACCGCCTCGGTCTTGAGGCTGCGCGTGTTCAGGCCGGTGTTGGGCTCGGTGACTGCGAAGCAGGCGCGCTCTTTCCCCGCGATCAGCCCGGGAAGCATGCGCTTCTTCTGCGCCGGCGTGCCGAACACCACCACCGGGTTGAGGCCGAAGATGTTCATGTGCACGGCGGAAGCGCCGGAGAAACCCGCGCCGGACTCGGATATCGCCTGCATCATGACCGCCGCCTCGGCAATGCCCAGCCCGGAACCGCCGTCGGCCTCGGGCATGGCGATGCCGAGCCAGCCATCCTTCGCCAGTGCCTGGTGCAGTTCCGCGGGGAAGCCGCCCGCCTTGTCCTTCTTCAGCCAGTAGGCGTCGTCGAACTTCGCGCAGATTTTCGCGATGGCGTCGCGGATCTGGTCCTGCTCGGGGGTGAAGGCGAAGTCCATGTCAGGGGATCACTTTGCGCGAGCGGAACTCCGCGAAGATCCTTCGCATCATGTCCTCGCTGTCCATCATCTCGGTGAAGCCGAAGCGGTTGGCCTTGACGGTGCTGATGGCATTGTCCCAGCTCCGGGAGAACACCGTGTCTGCGTAGGGCCAGGGCGCCAGCCGGAAGAGATCCGTAGCGACGAGGCCGTGGCGCTTCTGCAGGTCCGCCCAAAGGCCTGCCTTGTCCTTCATGACCTCCGCCAGCCTCATGGTCTTCACCGGGCCCGGCTTCATGTCGAACATGTCCGCCACGCGCGCCCACATGAAATTCCAGCGGAAGGCATCGCCGTTGCCGATGTTGAAAGCCTGGTTGGCGGCGCGCGGGTCGGTCGAAGCCCACAGCATGGCGCGGTTGAGCAGGCCGACGTCGGACGTGAACGTGAGCGCGTCGTAGGTCGCCTGCGTTCCCGGGAAGTAAAGCGGCTCACCCAGTTCCTTCATGATGGTGGCGTAGGCCGCGATCACGGTCATGAGATTGATGCGCGCGCCGTTGGCGTAGCCGCAGACAGCGCCAGGGCGCGTGGTGGACCAGTTCCAGGACTGTCCCTTTTGCGCCTTCAGCACGTGGGCGTGCTGGGCCTCGTAGAAATAGGCCGGCACGCAGGCCGGGTCGTCCTCCCGGGCCGGGGTGCGGTAGGGACCGAGGTGATAGCCGTACTGCTTCACGCCTTCCAGCACGTGGACGTGCTCGAGCTTCGCGATGCGCGGCAGCGCGGCGTCGAGGAAATTGGCGCACAGGCGCGTATTGAGTTCATTCTCCTCGTCCAGCGTCTTCCCATTGAGGAGTGCGGTATAGAACAGGTGCGTGACATCCTCGATGCCAGTCAGCCTGGCCTTGGCGTCAGCGGCATCCAGCAGGTCGGCCGGGATATGGCGCAGCCACGGACCCAGTTCCGGCGCGCCGCGCGAAATGCCGATGACCTTCCAGCCCTGGTCATGCAGCAACCGGGCCATGTTGCTGCCGCACATGCCGCCGACGCCGGCGATCAGGGCGACCTTCTGCGTCATCTTTCGCCCGGCGTGTAGCGCCGCTCGGGGCTTTCGCCGTACGGCGGAGCGTAAATGACCATCACCTTCGCCTTGTCGCTCGTCACCAGGAAGACATGCATGGTGTCGGGCGGGAAGAAGCAGGCCTCGCCCGGCTTCATCTCGAACTTGTCTCCCCCGATCTCGACGTGGGCCTCTCCCTCCAGCAGGTAGCACACCTGCTCGATGCCCGGGTGTGCATGGGGCAGCGCGCCCTTGCCGCGCTCGACCTCGCCGATGAGCACCTCGACCTGCTTCGCGCCGACGGTCTCGGGGCCGATGAGGCGGAAGTTTCTGGTTCCGGTGTGGTTCGCCGGCGAGTAAGGCGGCACGTCCGCCTGCCGTACGAGAAACTTCGATGCCATGTTCAGCCCTCCGCGTCGAGCCAGTTGTAGAGCGCGATGCCGCCGTCCACCACCACCGTGCTCCCGGTCATGTAGGCGCCGTACTTCTCCGACAGGATCGCCACCGCCATGGGCGCAATGTCGGCCGGCTTGCCGACGCGCCCGAGCGCGATCCGGTCCACCAGTCCAGGCGAGCCCTTGAAGCCCGCGCCCGGGATGGCGCCGGGGGCGATGGCGTTGACGCGAATGCCGTCCGGACCCAGCGCCCGCGCCAGCTCCTTCATCACCATGGTCTGCCCCGCCTTGGAGGCGCTGTAGTGCGGCAGGTTGCGCGGCGAGTCCGCGTGCAGCGAGGTGACGAACAGCATGCGGCCCTTGATGCCGAGTTCGCGCATGTGGCGGCCGAGCGCCTGCGCAATGAGAAAACCTGCGTTCAGGTTCACCTCCAGCATCGCGCGCCACTCTGCTTCCGTGACCGCGAGCGCCGTCTGCGTCTCGCGCCGCGGCGGACTGGCGGCATGGACGAAGATCGAAACCCGCGCCAGCCGGCGGATCGCGGCCTGGGCCAGCTTCGCCGCCTCCCCCGGCACCGACAGGTCGGCGTCCCTGAGGTCGGCGCGCATCACCGTCGCGCCCTCCGCTTCCAGCGCATCGGCGATGGCGAGCCCGATGCCCCCGCCGGTGCCGGTCACCAGCGCGGCGTCATTCGGCAGCAGCAGGCTGCGCCTCCGGCAGGGTTTGCTTGCGCTCGCGCACCAGCAGCACGTAGGCCGCCGGCACCACGAACAGGGTGAAGAAGGTGCCCAGCGTGAGACCGCCCACGATCACCCAGCCGATGGGCTGGCGCGCCTCGGAGCCGGCGCCGGTGGCGAGCGCCAGCGGCAGCGTGCCCAGCACCATGGCGCCGGTGGTCATCAGGATCGGGCGCAGGCGCAGCGTGGCGGCCTCGATCACCGCGTCCATGTTCGCCCTGCCCTGCTCGCGCAGCTGGTTGGCGAATTCCACGATCAGGATGCCGTGCTTGGTGATCAGGCCGATCAGCATGACCAGCCCCACCTTCGAATACACGTTCAGCGTGCCCCCCGAGAGCTTCAGCGCCAGCAGCGCGCCCAGCGCCGCCAGCGGCACCGTCAGCATGATGATGAAGGGCGAGACGAAGCTCTCGAACTGCGCCGAGAGCATCAGGTAGATGAAGACGAGCGCCAGCAGGAAGGCGAACATCAGCGCCGCCCCCGATTCGCGGAACTCCCGCGCCGGACCGTCCAGCGCGGTGCGCGCGCTCTCGTCCAGCGCCTCCTTCGCGGCGAGCTCCAGCTCCTGCAGCGCCTCGCCCAGCGTGTAGCCGGTGGCGATGTTGGCCGACAGGATTGCGGCGCGCTGGCGGTTGAAGTGGTTGAGTTCCTTCGGGCCGACGGTCTCGCGGACCGTGACCAGGTTCGCCAGCTGCACCAGGCGCCCGTCGCGCGAGCGCACCGAGATCGAGGTCAGGTCGGCGGGCGTGCTGCGGTCCTTGGGCTCCAGCTGCACGATGACGTCGTACTGCTTGCCCTCGCGCTTGAAACGCGTCACCTGCCGGCCGCCCAGCAGGGTCTCCAGCGTGCGGCCGATGACGTCCACGTCGATGCCGAGCGCGGCCGCCTTTTCCCGGTCGATGTCCACCGCCAGCTGCGGCTTGTTCATGCGCAGGTCCACGTCGGGATTGGCGATGGACTTGATCTGGCGCGCGCGGGCGAGCAGCTTGCCGGTCAGCGCCTCCAGCTGCTCGTAGGAATTGGCCTGGATGACGAACTGCACCGGCGGGTTGCGGAAGCTCTGCCCGAGCGAGGGCGGGTTGATCGGGAACGCGAGCACGCCGGGCAGGCCCATGAACATCTTCGGCCCCAGCTCGGCGGTGATCTCCTGGGTCTTGCGCGTGCGCTCTTCCCACGGCGCGAGCTGCACGAAGCCGATGCCGAAGTTGACCGGGTTCGGCCGCTCCAGTCCCGGCGCCACCGCGGTGAAATACGACCGGATCTCCGGCACCTTCGAGAACAGGCCCTCCACCTGGCGCATGTAGCCGTCGGTGTAGTCCACCGATGCGCCCTCCGGGGCCAGCACCAGGGAAATGAAGAAGCCGCGGTCCTCCAGCGGCGAGAGCTCGTCCTTGAGGGTCAGGTAGGTGGCGACCGTGCCCGCCAGCACCGCGGCGAAGGCGAGGCCGACCACGATCCTCGCCCGCAGCACGCGCCCCAGCAAGACGCGGTAGCCCGTGGTCATGCCGTTGAAGAAGCGCTCCATGGCAAGGTAGACCCCGCCGTGCCGCTCATGCGCCTTCAGGATGCGCGAACACATCATCGGCGTGAGCGTCAGCGCGACGAACCCGGACACCGCCACCGCGCCCGCCACCGTGAGCGCGAACTCCGCGAACAGGCGCCCGGTGTTGCCCGGCACGAAGGCCACCGGCGCGAACACCGCGGTGAGCGTGAGCGACATGGCGATCACCGCGAAGGCGATCTCGCGCGAGCCGTCGGCGGAGGCGCGGCGCGGGTCCTTGCCCATCTCGACATGGCGATGGCAGTTCTCCAGCACCACGATGGCGTCGTCCACCACCAGCCCGATGGCAAGCACCAGCCCGAGCAGCGTCAGCACGTTGATGGTGAAGCCGAGCAGGTACAGGAAGAACACCGCCCCGACCAGCGAAACCGGGATGGTGACGAACGGGATCAGGGTGGCGCGGAACGACCTGAGGAACACGAAAATCACCAGCATCACCAGCCCCACCGCTTCGAGCATGGTGCGATAGACGCCCTCGATGGAACGCTCGATGAACACCGAGGAGTCGAAGGCCACCGCGAGGCTCATGCCCTCGGGCAGGGTCGGCTGCATGCGCGCCATCTCCGCCTTGACCGCGCGCGCCACGGTCAGGGTATTGGCGGTGGACTGCTTCACCACGCCGAGCCCCACCGACGGATTGCCGTTGACGCGAACGATATTGCGCTCGTCCAGCGCGCCCAGCCGCGCCTGCCCAACGTCGCGCAGGCGCACCGGGTAGCCGCGCGACTCGGCGAGGATCATGGCGTTGAACTGCTCCTCGTTCCTAAGGTCGGCCTCGGTGAGCACCGTGAACTCGCGCTGCTGCGATTCGATGCGGCCGGAGGGGATTTCCACGTTCTGCCGCCGCAGGCCCGCCTCGACGTCCTGGGTGGTCAGCCCGTAGGCCGCCAGCCGCTCGCGGTCGATCCACAGCCGCATGGCGTAGCGCCGCTCGCCGCCGATGATCACCGAGGCAACCCCGGGCAGCGTCTTCATGCGGTCGGCGACGTAGCGGTCGGCGTGGTCGGAGATCTGCAGCGCGGCGTGCCGGTCGGAGGACAGGCGCATCCAGATGATGGCCTGCGCGTCGGCCTCGATCTTGGACACCACCGAGTCGTCCGCGGCCTCGGGCAGCAGCGCCCGCACCCGCGCCACGCGGTCGCGCACGTCGTTGGCCGCGGAGTCGACGTTGCGCTCCAGCACGAACTCCACGGTGATCTGCGACACCTCCTCGCGGGACACCGACTTCACCGTGCGCACGCCCTCGATGCCGGAGATGGAATCCTCCAGCGGCTGCGTGATCTGCGACTCCATCACCTGCGGACTGGCGCCCTTGTAGACGGTGCGCACCGACACCACGGGGGTGTCGATCTTCGGGTACTCGCGCACCGACAGGCGCTCGAAGGAGATCGCGCCCACCAGCACGATCATGAGGGACATGACCGTGGCGAAGACGGGGCGCCGGATGCAGAGCTCGGGGAGTTGCACTCAGTCCTCTCCGCTCTAGCCTTTGACCTCAATCGATCTCGTGTTTTCCGCGCTTCTTCCTTTCGCGGAAAACACGAGATCGTATAAGTTCAAGGTCAAACTCAACGGCTACCCCTTCTTCTCCGGCGCCTGCGCCGCGGGCTTGTCCTGCATCAGCATCACCGCCGCGCCGGGGAACAGGCGCAGCGTGCCGTCGGTGACCACGAGGTCCCCGGCGGCGACCCCCTTCACCACCTCGACCTCGCCGGGCTTGCGGATGCCCAGTTGCACCTGCACCAGCGCCGCCTTGCCCTGCGCCACCCGGTACACGAAGCTGTCCTGGCCCTTGGGCACGATGGCCTGCTCGGGCACCCAGACCGCCTTCTCGCGCGTGCCGAGCTGCAGGTTGACGCGCGCGAACATGCCGGGGCGGAGCTTGAAGTCCGCGTTGGCGACGCGCGCACGCACGAGGATGGTGCGGGTGCCTTCGTCCACGCCGGGCTCGATGGCGTAGATGGCGCCGCCGAAGGATTCCGCCGGATAGGCGTCCACCACCGCCTTCACCACCTGTCCCGGCCGCACGCGCGCGATATAGGACTCGGGCACGCGGAAGTCCATTTTCAGCTGGTCCATCTTCTCCAGTCGCGCGATGTCGGTGCCGGCGGCGACGTAGGCGCCCTCGCTCACGCTGCGCAGGCCGATGACCCCGGCGAAGGGCGCACGCAATTCCGACTTGGCCAGGCGCGCCTCGATCTCCCGCACCGTGGCGCCTGAACGGGCGGCGTTCGATCGCGCCTCGTCCAGCCCCTGCGGGCTGATGAAGTTCTTCTGGTGCAGGTCCTCGGCGCGCTCCAGGCGCTGCGCGTCCAGCTTCGCCTGGGCGGTGGCGGAGGCAAGCTGCGCCTTCGCCTCGCCCGCATCGAGCGTCGCCAGCACCGCGCCACGGGTGACGCGCTGGCCCTCCTGGAAGCGGATCGCGGCGATGCGGCCGGCGATTTCGGGGCGCAGCACCACGGATTCGTCGGCGCGCAGCGTGCCCACGGCACTGGCTTCGTCCACCGCCGGCGCGACTTTCGCAGCCACGGCCTTCACGGGCATGGCGGGCGCGGCCTTCGGCGGCGACTTGGCATCCTTCGCGGGCTGCGCCAGCGCGGCGCCCGCGAACACGGCGAGAAGGATGGCTATCCGCATGATCAGACTGCGGATAGTACTTGATCTAAGCGCTCGGGATTGCCCCTGCCCGGGCCCGTTTCGCGGCCAGGCGCTCGCGGGTCTTCGCCCCATCCACGATGAAACGGACATGGATGCCCCGGCCGCATTCCTCGATCGGGTCACGCACGCTGAATTCGAAGGTCACGCGCCGGCCATCCACCTTTGCCAGTTTCGCCTCGATGGTCACCTCCAGCCCCGGCGGCGTTGCCGCCAGGTGGTCGATGGTGACGTGGGCGCCGACTGAGTCTTCGCCCTCGTCCAGGTGCGCGAGCAGGAAGTCGCGGCAGGCGTATTCGACGTCGCTCACCATGCGCGGGGTCGCGTAGACCATGTTCTCGGGGCCCATGAAGGAGATGCAGCGGCCTTCGTCGACGACGAGGCGCCTGGTGAAGGAAAGTCCAGCGGCGAGGGTGGGTTTCATGACACCAATGTTAGACGACGCCGTCGCGCCGGAGTCGCTCGAGGTCCTCCGCGCCTGTTCCCAGGAACCGCGCCAGCACATCGCCGGTGTGCGCCCCAGGCATCGGCGCCGGCGTGTCGTGGTTCGCTTCCGAGCGGCTGAATTTAAGGGGAAATCCAGCGGCGGCGACTCCCGCCTGCGTGCCGTCAGGCTGCGCCAGCGGCCGCAGCATGCCGCGCGCCCTCAGGTGCTCCCAGTCCATCAGGTCCTGCGGCGAGCGCACCGGGCTGCAGGCGACGTCGTGCTGCAGGAGCAGCGCGACCAGCGCCGCGGTTTCGAAGCCCGCCGCCCAATCGCCCACGATGCGGTCCACTGCGGCATTGTTCGCGATCCGCCAGCCGACATTCATCATGTCAGCGTCCTGCTTCAGCTCTTCCCGCCCCATTGCCTCCAGCAGCGCGGTCCATTCCTCCCGCGTCGCGCAACCGATGGTGGCCCAGCCGTCCTTCGTAGCGTAGGCGTTGAAGGGCGAGAAGCGCATGATGCGGTTGCCCTGGCGCGGCGACAGGCCGAGCTGCGCGTAGCAGTCCAGCGGCTCGTCCATGACCAGCGAGAACAGGCAGTCGGTCATCGAGACGTCGACCGCCTGTCCCTTGCCGCTGCGGTTGCGCTCGTTCAGCGCGGCAACGATCCCGAGCGCCGAGTAGGCGCCGGCAATGCAGTCCGAGATTGCGGATCCGGCCTTCGCCGGCGGCCCGTCCGGCTCGCCGCTGATGCCCATCAGTCCCGCGGCCGCCTGCGCCATGAGGTCGTAGGCCTTGAGGTGGCTGTCCGGACCACTCGAGCCGTAGCCGGTGAGCGAGCAATGGACCAGGCGCGGGTTGTCGCGGCTGAGCGTCGCGTAGTCGGCGCCGATGCGCGCGGCGACGCCCGGCCGGAAGTTCTCCACCAGCACGTCCGCTTTCGCGGCGAGCGCCCGCAGCAGGTCGCGCCCCTGCGGTTGCTTCAGGTCGAGCGTGATGGATTTCTTGCCACGCGCGCGCTTCAGGTACGCCAGGCCGAAATCCGATTCGGTCCTTTTCTGCAGCGATACGCCCTGCGGCCCGGCGAAGGGCGGCGCCTTGGCGGTGGGATCGCCGCCCGCCGGATCGTCAACCTTGATCACCTCCGCGCCCATGCCCGCCAGCAGCAGGGTGCAGTAAGGCCCCGACAGGAAGCGCGTCAGGTCCAGCACCACCACGCCCGACAGCGCCCCTTTCATGCGGGGTTACGCGGGCTCGGTATAGCTGCCCTGCCAGACCTTGACCACCTGCCCGAGGGCATCGGCGGCGCGGGCCCTGATCTCGTCCTCCGAGATGGAACTCAGCGGATGCTCGATCACCACCGGCGCGAGGCCGGTCATGCCGAGCGCGGCGCGCTGCACCTTCGCTTCGTGCAGGAAGGTCGTGGTCACGATCACCGCCGTGGGCACACCCAGCGATTCGAGGCTGAAGCCATCATGCATACAGCACGATGTGCAGGAGCCTCAATCGCCGATGGCGGTGAAGACGACGTCGTTCTCGGCGCGGATCTGCTCGATGAGCTTCGGATCGGCGAAGCGCGAGAAGCTTTCCTTGCGGTAATAGTTGACCGACGCGAGCTGGTGCCCCGCCTGCAGCTGGTCGCGCACCGAGCGCAGAAGCTTGTTCGCGTTCCACTTGGTATTGTCGAGGATCCCGACGCGCAGGCCGTCGAGCTTGCCGACGCGCTTCGCCAGGCCGCGTTCGTCAGCCCGGACCACGCCCCGGGGATCATAGGTTTTCATCATGCGCATGCCTCCTTGGTCTTGAATTTCACAGGTAACAGGTTCCGTCCACGCAGCGCGGACCGCCCGCGGCCGGCTTGCCCGCGCCATCGATTTCGCGCAACACCGGCGAAGTCATGTGGCCCCAGCCCGGAATGAAGGCGGAGAAGCGCCCGGCCTCGCCGCCGATGACGAACAGGTGGATGTTCTCCGGCGAAGGCACCGCCGGGATATGCGAATCCAAGTCGCGCCGGTACCAGACCGGCAGCGAACGGTTGTAGACCTTGCCGTAGCGGTGTTCGAAGGCGAGCTCGCGGAACTTGTTCCCGGAGTACATCCACAGGTAGGACCGGATGTCGTTGCGCTTCCAGCCGTGCTTGGCGATGGTCGCGGCGTGCTCCGGGCCCAGCACCACCGCGCAGTGGCCGCTGGAGACAGCGTTGTTGTGCGCGAAGGTGCTCATTGCCGAGCAGATGCTGTCCAGGATCCCCTGCGGGTCGCTGGCGACATGGTTGGTGACGCTGTGCGGCGCTTCTGCCGCCATGACGAACACCGTGGAATCCTCGGCGGCGAAGCCCTTCTCCACGTGGTACGGCGCGAACGGGCTCTCGTCGTTCTCGCACACCGCGTACGTGTACTTGGTCGGGTTGCCCAGCGTGCTCTTGTCCAGGTCGCCCGGCCAAGCGCCGCCGACGTTGAGCAGGATGAGGCGGATGGCGCGGCCGATGGTCGCGTTGGCGCGGTTGCCCGAGCCAAAGGCGTTGCAGCCGCCGTTCATGCCGATCTCGCGCGCGAGCGGGCCGTTGACCACGAGCAGCGGCGAGCACATGTGCGTGGTGGCCTGCACCCCGTTAAGGTTGAACGCCGTCTCGGTGAGCGCCAGCATCGCGGCGCGGACCACCGGGGCGTACGCCGGCTTGCAGCCGGCCATCACGAGGTTCACAGCGAGGACTTCGCGCGTCAGCCCACCCCAGCGCGGCGGCACGCGGCATTCGATTTTCTCGGGCTCGCCGCCCAGGGCCGCGAGCATGGCCGCGACCTTTTCCGGGGTGGGCGGGACGACGGGCAGGCCGTCGGAGAAGCCTTTTTCGAAGTACCACTCGACGAGGTCGGTGCCTTCGGGGACCTGGGTGGGGGTGGCTTGCGGCGCGAGCTGGGCGGACATGCGGATTCCTGAAGCGGGGTCAGGAGGCCAGTGTAGGCAGCCAGGCTATTCCATGGAAATAGGATTTGACACTAGAGGTATATCCATAAGTTATGCCATGTGTAAATCAATTTGTATTACATCCCGTATGCTACAGTCACTACAATCATCTATCCTGCCATGTGAACGGAGGCCGGAATGTCGATCCTGAGCATGCGCCTCGACGAGGAGTTGGAACGCCAACTGTCCATCGAGGCCGAGCGTGAACGCAAGAGCCGCTCCGAAGTTGTTCGCGAGGCACTCGCAACCTACCTGCGCGATCGCGAACAACGAAGGTTTCAGGACGAACTCGTTCGGGCCCTGCGCAACGTTGATCCGACCGAAGCGCGCGAGATGGCCGAGGAAGCCTTGCCAATGGATAACGAGGCGCTGGACCTGGCAGAGCCTGGCGCGAAGTATGTGGTGAAGCGCAAGCCCCGGGCCCGCAAGTCATGAAACGCGGTGAAGTCTGGATCGGAAACCTGAACCCGAATCGGGGCGCCGAAGTAGGTAAGGTACGCCCCGTCCTCATCGTGCAAAGCGACTTCCTTACTGACGCGGGAAGCGAGACCATTGTCGTCCTTCCCATGACGACGCAGCTTCGACCTTCACGGGAACCCTTGCGCGTCGCGATCCCGGCACGAGGCCGGCTGCGGCAGACCTGTCATGTAGCCCCGGAGCAACCGAGAACGCTCGACCGGCAGCGCCTCAAGGATGGCCCTCTGACGACGCTGACGCAGGACGAGATGACGCAGGTGGAGCGCGTCATGCGCGCCGTTCTGGGGCTGCCCTAACGGCGGGTGATCGAGGCCCCGCGCCAATCTCCTGAACCAATCAGGTCTCCGGCGACCTTCACGAGAATATCCGCCGCCACCGCAGGCGCCCGCGCCAGCGTTTCACCGCGCCGCACGCAGAGATTCATTGCCCGCGTCAGCGCGGGCCGCACGATGCGCCGGATCGAAAGTCCGGTCAGTGCTTTCTCGGGATAGAGCGCGGAGCGCGACAGGATCGTGGCGCCCAAGCCGGCTGCCACCATGGACCTTGTCGACCACGGACCATCCACCTCGGCAGCAATCTGGATCGAAAGCCCGGCTTTGGCGAACGCCTTCTCCACCACCTGCCGCGTGGAGTTCGCCGGCCCCGGCAGGATGAACCGGTGCTTCGCGGTGTCGGCGAGCGCAATGTCGCCCTTGCCGCCGGACTTCGTCACCAGGAACAGTTCCTCCACCAGCAACGGGCGCTCCTCGATCTGCGGCGAGGGCCGGTCCCGTTCATACAGCAGGCTGAGATCCAGCCGCCCGCCCGCGAGCAGGCCTTCCAGGTAGCCGCTGCCCTCCTCCGTGATCGCGAGGCGGATACCGGGCAAGCGTTCGCGCACTGCCGCCACAAGCGCCGGGGCGAGGATGTTGGACGCGCTATAGGGCATGCCCACCGCGACCATGCCGCTGGGGCTCGCATCGGCCGAGCGCACCTCGTCCGGAACCCGCGCCAGCTGCCGCAACAGCGACTGCGCCTGGCGGTAGAACGCAAGTCCGGCCTCGGTGGGCGTGACTCCCCGGGGGCTGCGCACCAGCAACGCGACCTTGAGTTCGGCCTCCAGGGAGGCGATCTGCTTGGACAGCGCCGGTTGCGCCACGTACAGGTCCGCGGCGGCCTTGGACAGGCTGCCCAGGTCGACGATGCGGACGAAATAGCGCAGCTGGCGGATTTCCATCAGGTCCTGTCATTCCGGCAAGGCATGGCCCCAGAGCCGGATCATATTTCAAAGAATACCCCGGTGCAGGTAGGATGCGTCCATGCGCCTTGCGGCCATCCCGTCGGTCGACCGGATCCTGCAGGACTCCCGCCTCGCCTCCGCCATCGGACGCCACGGTCGCGAGCTTGTGGTGGCCGAATTGCGTGCCGAGCTCGCCGCGCGCCGCGCCGCGTTGAAAGGCGGAACCGGCGCCGCGCTGGACGAGGACGCGATCGTCGGCGCGTTGCTCGCCCGGCTCGATCTCGCCGCCCGGCCCTCCCTGCGCCCGGTGTTCAACCTCACCGGCACCGTGCTGCACACCAACCTGGGCCGCGCGCAGCTGCCGGCCGAGGCCGTCGAAGCCTGCGCCCGGATCCAGGCCGGTCCCGCCAACCTGGAGTACGACCTCGAGGCCGGCGAGCGCGGCGAGCGCGACGACCACCTCGAGGCGCTGCTGTGCCGGATCACCGGCGCCGAGGCCGCCACCGTGGTCAACAACAACGCCGCAGCCGTGCTGCTTGCGCTGAACGCCCTCGCCGCGGGGCGCGAGGTGCCGGTGTCGCGCGGCGAGCTGGTGGAGATCGGCGGCTCGTTCCGCATTCCCGACATCATCGAGGCCGCGGGTTGCACCTTGCGCGAGGTGGGCACCACCAACCGCACCCACCTGCGCGATTTCGAGCGTGCTATCGGGCCGAACACCGCCGCGATCCTGAAGGTGCACACCAGCAACTACGCCGTGGTCGGATTCACCGCCGCGCCTGGCGAGGACGAACTGGCGACGCTCGCGCATGCGAAAGGCCTTCCCTTCGTCACCGACCTGGGCAGCGGGAGCCTGGTGGACCTCGCTCATTGGGGCCTGCCCGCCGAACCGACGCCGATGCAGGCGCTTGCCGCGGGGGCGGATCTCGTCACCTTCAGCGGCGACAAACTGCTGGGTGGGCCGCAGGCGGGGCTGGTGGTCGGGAAACGCGACCTGGTCGAACGCCTGCGCAAGAACCCGCTCAAGCGCGCGCTGCGCCTGGACAAGGGCCGCATCGCAGCGCTGGAAGCGGTGTTGCGCCTGTACCTGGACCCGGAACGCCTGGCGGAGCGCCTGCCCGCGTTGCGCCAGCTCGCGCGCAGCCGCGCCGACATCGCCGCCGCGGCCGAACGCATGAAACCCTTGCTGCAGGCGTGGTGCGGCGCCCTCGCCGGCGTCACCGTTGCCGACTGTGCCAGCCAGGTCGGGAGCGGCTCGCTGCCGGTGGATCGGCTGCCCAGTGCCGCGCTGCGCATCTCGTCCTCACAGGTTCGGCCAGCCGCCGTCGCAAAGGCGCTGCGCGGACTTCCTGTGCCGGTCATCGCGCGCATCCACGACGACGCGACGTGGCTGGACCTGCGCTGCCTCGAGGACGAGGCCGGCTTCGCCGCCAGTCTTTCCGGCCGGAAGCTCGCGTGATCGTCGCAACATGATCGTAGCAACTGCAGGCCATGTGGACCACGGCAAGACCTCGCTGGTGCGCGCGCTCACCGGCGTGGACACCGACCGGCTGCCGGAGGAAAAGCGCCGCGGCATGTCCATAGACCTCGGTTTTGCCTATCTCCCCGCCACCGATGGCGCGCGCATCGCCTTCGTCGACGTGCCGGGCCACGAGCGCTTCGTGCGCAACATGGCCGCCGGCGTGCAGGGCATCGACCTCGCGCTGCTGGTGGTGGCCGCCGACGACGGCCCGATGCCGCAGACGCGCGAGCACCTGCAGATCCTCGACCGGCTGGGCGCGCCGCGTCTTGTCGCCGCGCTCACCAAGGTGGACCGGGTGGCGCCCGAGCGAGCCGCCGAAGCGCGCGCCGAAGTGGAGGCGCTGCTCGCGACGGGACGCTTCGCCGGCGCCGAGGTGCTGCCGCTGTCGCCGGTCACGGGCGACGGCCTGGACCGGCTGCGCAAGCGCCTTGCGGAGGAAGCCCATCGCGCCATCGAGCGCGACACCACGCGCCGCTTCCGCCTGCACGTGGATCGCGCCTTCGTCATGGACGGACTCGGACTCATCGCCACCGGCACCGTGATTTCCGGATCGGTCGCGGTGGGCGACGAATTGCAGGTGTTGCCGCGCGGGCTCAGGGCTCGCGTGCGCAGCTTGCGCGCCGACAACACGGCCGCCGAACGCGCCTCGGCGGGCCAGCGCTGCGCGCTCGCGCTGCAGGGCCTGGGGCGCGGCGAAGTCGAACGCGGCGACAGTCTTGCGGCTTCCGCGCCCGTCTCGAAGATGCTCGACGTCGCGCTGGAACCCTTCGACGGCGCGCGCGTGAAGGACGGCATGGCGGGCGTGCACCTGGGCACCGGATTCCACACCGCACGTCTCGTCGTATTCGGCCGCTTCGGGCGGCTTTCCTTCCCGCAGGAAGTCTCCGCGTGCCATGGCGACCGGCTGCTGCTGCGCGATCCGGGAACGCAGAAGCTGCTCGCCGCGGGCAAGGTCGTGGATCCGCTGCCGCCGGCGCGCGGCGCGGCGCGGCCGCAGCGGCTCGCGCTGCTGGAGGCGATCGCGGGGAAACCGGCACAAGACGCGTTCGACGCGCTGCTCGACCTCGAACCCGGCGTACTCGACACAGCCTGGTTCGGCGCGAGCTTCCACCTCGAACCCGCCGAACTGCGGCGCCTGGTTTCGGCGCGTCCGCTGCATGCGTTTGCCACGCAGGTCATGCGCGAAGGGCGCTGGCGTGAACAGTGCGATCGCGTGCTCGCCTCGCTCGCTGCTTTCCACGCCGCGCAGCCCGATGCCATCGGCCCGAAGCCGGCTGAGATCGGCTCGCCGCTTCCAACCATCGTGCAGGCACTGGCCGACGACGGCCGGCTGCTGCGCGAAGGTCCGCGCCTGCGCCTGCCCGGCCATGCGCCAGTGCTCTCGCGCGAGGACGAGGCGCTGTGGCAGCGGTTCGCGCCGGTGCTGCCGGGCGAGGGACTGCGCGCGCCGCGGGTGCATGAGCTCTCGGCGCAGCTGCAGATGGAGCCGAAGGCGGTCTCCGCGTTCCTCGAGCGCGCCGCGCGCGCAGGACGCGTGCATCGCGTGGCGTCGAACCGCTATTTCCTGCCCGAGTCGATCGCCAGTCTGGTCGCGCTCGCGACCGACTTGGCGGCGGAGTATCCGGAGGGCTTTACGGTCCGCGCGTTCCGAGATCGCTCGGCGCTGGGCCGCAATCTCACCATCGAGGTGCTGGAATATCTTGACGCCATCGGCGCAACGCGCCGCTCCCGCGACCTGCGGAACATGAAAGTACCTGCATGAGAACAGAACAAGGAAGAGAAACGTCCCCGGTGGGGCGCGTGGCCTTCAAAGCCATGGAGGGGCGCCTCGCGTCCCTGGTGGGTTCGACTCCTGCCTCTTCCGCCAGCCTATGCCGCGCCGGCGCCGCGGTGGAATCGCTCGAGGCCGAGTTCGGCGCGCAGTTCCCGCGTCGCTTCGGCCTTGAAGTCCTCCAGCGGGATGCCCGTGGCGTCGGCGAGCTTCACCACCGCGTTGAACGAGGCCACGATCGCCGCGGCATCCACCAGCGCCGCGGGTCCCAGCGCGGCGCGCAGCGCCTCGCGCGCGCGCGCCTGCCGCGCGACGTCAGCATCGAGCATGGCTTCGCCGAACTCGAGCAACTCGGCTGCGCGCGGTACCTGCGCGTCGACGGTCGCGCCATCGAGCACGCTCGCCACCGCGTATTCCGTTCCGTCATGCTGGCCACTCGCACGGAGCAAGGCCGTATGGCTGACGGTTCAGTAGTAGCAGCCGTTGAGCGCCGAAATCCTTCCCGCAAGCAACTCGATCTGTGGATGCGTCAACGCCCGGTACTCGCGGCCGAAGTCGCGGATCTCGTGGTCCTTCAGGTACAGCTCGACGTCGAGGTCGAAGAAATTGAGCACTTCCTGCGGCACCAGGCTGAGGGCGCGATGGATGTTCTTCGACCCGTGCACCGCGTAGGGATCGGGGTCGCCGGGCAGCAGGGCCTCGGGCGCGACGGTACAGACCCATGCAAGGTCGCGCTGCGCGCCTGCCGGCCTCCGGCGGGACGGCGCACCTGGCATGGCCGATGGAAGCGCGCGCGGCGCGCGACCAACCGAAAGGTCGAAGGTATCGAGCGCGGTAATCAGGGCGACGACGCCGACCGCCTCGATGTACTGCTCTTCGGTCATGCCCTCGGCGAGCGCTGATTCCAGCCAGCGGTGCGTCAGGCGCCCGGCATCGGTGGCGAGCCGATGCACAGCGTCTGCAATCACCTCCGGGAGCATGCCCGCGTGGTCGTGGGAACCCTTGATGCCATACGGCGAAAGCGCCTCCTTGCGACGACGGCACAGGTCGCAGGAATTCGCCCTGCGCGCCTCCGCTGCTATCGCGAGCCGCTCGGCGCCCGTCCACCAGGTCCCGGGCGCGGCGAGGCGCTCCCAGGCGCGGGCCAACTCGCGAGACAAGCCCTCACGCGGCGTCGGCTCCGACCAGCCTGCCTTCGCGCTGTCTTCAATCATGCGGCCTCCTCCTACAGTTGCCTGCGCTGATTATGCCCCGCGCTGAACCGGACCAGCGCATGACGCCGACCACCTTCCCCTTCTGGCCCCTCGTCGCCACGCTCGCGACGCAGAACCTCGCCACCCTGGCGGCCTACACGCTGCCCGCGCTCGCGCCCATGGTCGCGGCCGACCTGAAGGTGGACGGCACCTGGGTGGGCTACTTCGTTTCGGTGGTCTACGGCGTGGGCATCGGCTCGTCGCCGCTCGCCGCAGGTTAGGGAAGAGAAACGTCCCCGGTGGGGCGCGTGGCCTTCAAAGCCATGGAGGGGCGCCTCGCGTCCCTGGTGGGTTCGACTCCTGCCTCTTCCGCCAATCTCCAAATCAGATACGAGCCGGGCACCTGCAGGCTCCTCTGGTGAGCCTCGATAAGACCACGATGCATCGTGGTTCGGGATAGCCGGCGCACCAAAAGACAAGGGCGACCCTTTCAGATCGCCCTCGGATTTTGTGCGCATTCCTGCGCTTGTTAGCGGGGAAGCGCAATTCCTAATCAGCTAGCGACGCGAATACTATTGCGATCCAGCGTCGTACGTCAACCGGGTCGATCGGGAGGGGGGCATGGGGAAACGAAAGCTTCGCTACAGGATCGGCCTGGACCTCGGGACGAACTCCATCGGCTGGTGCATCTATGGGCTTTCGCCTGACGACGAGATCAGTAGCGTGGTCCGGACCGGTGTTCGCATCTTTCCGGAGGGCCGTGATCCGAAGTCCAAGGCATCACTGGCAGCGGACAGGCGTCTTGCACGATCAATGCGGCGGCGACGCGACCGTTACCTGGCACGACGGACAAAGCTGCTCAACTTGCTTGTTCGCACCGGGCTTTTGCCGCAGGACGCTAGTGAACGCAGGCTGCTGACCGCCCTGGACCCCTACGTGCTGCGCAGGAAAGCCCTGGACAAGGCGATTCCAGCGGCACATCTGGGGCGAGCGCTCTTTCACCTGAACCAGCGACGGGGCTTCAAAAGCAACCGCCGCGTCGACCGGAGCGCAGGCGACGAGAAAGGAAAGATATCGATTGCGACGAAAGCGACCCAAGAAGCGATTGCCGCCGCCGGCGCGCGAACTTACGGGGAGTGGCTCGCGATGCGGCACGTGGACCGGAAGACGGTCCGCGCCAGGAAGCGTGGAATGGGAAAGACCGAGCGCTACGAACTCTACGCATCCCGCGAAATGCTCCTTGAAGAGTTTGAAGTCCTGATTGCAGCGCAGCGCCCCCACCACCCGCAGTTGCTCGGTGACACAGCCATCGCCGAACTGCGGGACGTGATATTCCATCAGCGCGCCCTCAAGCCGGTCGTACCCGGGAAGTGCACGCTCGACCCCTCGGAGCGGCGGGCACCGCTAGCGCTTCCTTCAGTTCAGCAATTTCGCATCTATCAGGAGCTGAACAATCTCCGTGTCATTGCGCCCGACTACTCTGACCGACCGCTGAGTCTTGACGAGCGCGATCGCCTGGCACGTGTCCTGGAACGCTCGCCTCGGGTCGACTTCGACAGAGTCCGCCGTACGCTCAAACTCTCGGAGGTAGAACGCTTCAATCTCGAGTCCGACCGGCGCAAGGACTTGAAGGGGAACGCAACCAGCGTGTCGCTCGCCAAGAAGGACCGTTTCGGACCGGCTTGGCACGACTTCCCGCCCGATCTTCAGGACGAAGTCGTGGGGCGCCTCCTCGAGGTCGAGAATGAGGAAGAACTGATCGCGTATTTGCGCGAGCGGACCGGTGTAGACGAGGACACCGCAGCGTCGATTGCTGATGCCGGATTGCCTGACGGATTCGGGCGTCTCGGACGGAGGACGCTCTCCCGCATCCTGCCGCATCTCAAGTCCTCCGTCTGCACCTATGACCAGGCGGTCATTGCGGCCGGGTTTGCCAGCCATAGCTCGCTCGAAGACGGCGAGATCCTGCCCAGGCTGCCGTACTACGGGCAGCGGCTGTCACGGCATGTGATCGGCGACAGCGGGGAGCCTGCCGACCCTCTCGAGAAGCGGTTCGGTCGCATCGCCAATCCGACCGTCCACGTCGCCCTCAACCAGTTGCGATACATCGTCAACGCGATGATTTCTCGGTATGGACATCCAACCGAGATCGTGGTCGAGACTGCGCGCGACCTTCCCCTCGGAGCCGAAGGTCGAAACAAGCTGGAACGCGAACAGAAGGAGAATCAGCAGCGGAACGACCGGATCCGGAGCGAACTGGAAGCGCTAGGCACGGTCGTGAACGGCGACAACATGACGCGCTTCAAGCTCTGGGAGGAACTTAACGACAACCCGGCAGATCGTCGCTGCCCCTACTCCGGCAAGCAGATCTCGCTCGGCATGCTTTTCAGCGAAGCGGTCGAAGTCGACCACATCCTCCCGTTCTCGGCGACGCTCGACGACTCCCTGGCAAACAAGACGGTTTGCGTGCGCCAAGCCAATCGCGACAAAGGAAACAGTTCGCCGTGGGACGCGTTCGGCCCGGAGGGCCATCACCGGAGCGGCTACACGTGGGACGGCATCCATGTGAGGGCCGCAGCCATGAAGCGCGGCCGTGCCAAGCGATTTAGTCCGAATGCGCTCGCCGATTTCCTGAAGGACAGTGACTTCCTGGCACGGCAATTGAACGATACTCGCTACATATCCCGCATCGCGCGCGAGTACCTGTCCGCGATCTGTCCTGGAAACAGGGTCCACGTCGTCCCTGGGCGCCTGACCGCTTTGCTTCGTGGCAAGTGGGGACTGCATCGCATCCTGTCGGACACCGGGCGCAAGGAGCGCGACGATCACCGGCACCACGCCGTGGATGCCGCCGTCGTGGGCGCGACCGACCGGTCCATGCTGCAGCAGCTTGCGCGCGCGGCGGAGCAGGCGGGAACGATGGGCATGGCGCGGATCGTCGAAACGATGCCCGTTCCGTGGGACGGCTTCCGCGCACAGCTGGAAGCCTCAATACGGAGCATCGTGGTGTCCTTCCGGCCTGATCACTCGCCATTGAAGCAACTCCACAACGACACCGCCTACGGCATTGTGTCCGGACCGGACAAGCGCGGAACTCACACCGTCGTGCATCGCAAGCCGGTGACCGCACTTACGCACTCGGACCTGGGAAAACTCGCCGAGTTGGCGCCCGCTCTGGCGCAACGGTTGACTTCAGCATGCGAAGGAAAATCCGGCACCGCCCTTCGGGATGCCCTAGTCTCGTTCTCCGAATCGACTGGCGTTCGGCGCGTTCGCATCGCGGAAACCCTGACCGTTATTCCGGTCAAGGATCGGCGCGATGGAGCAACCGTGTACAAGGCATTCAAGGGAGACAGCAATCATTGCATCGAGATCTTCAGGAAAGACGGCGACAGCTGGGGATCCGAGATTGTCACCACCTTTGACGCCTGCCAAGTAGCAGCACGTGAGCCAGCCCGGCTGAGTAACCCGGACTCGGCTCTTTGCGGCGCCTCGCTTGTCATGCGCCTGAGGCGCGATGACCTTGTGGCGATGGAGGAGGAACCCGGACGCAGAGACATCTTCCGGGTCGCCGGTATGAGCATCAATGGATCCGTCGTTCTCTGCAGGCACATGGAAGCAAACGTCGACAAGCGCAGTCGCGCGGGAGAGCTGTCCTACGTCTACAAGGCTGCGAGCAGCCTGCGCGCCGCCCGCGCACGGCAGGTAACCCTCGACCCACTCGGCTGGGTAATTGATCCCGGTTTCCGGTGAGTTGGCGCGTCGCCGAAATTGCGACAGACGGTCTGCACCTCGCGCGCGAACGCGGCTTCCTGCTCGTCAGTGATCAATCCACGGAGGTTGGTCGCATCCCCTTTGACGATCTGGGCGCGGTCGTGGCGAATGCGCACGGCATCACGTACTCCAACAGCCTTCTAGTGGAGCTATGCCAACGAGGCGTACCGCTGGTGGTGTGCAGTGCGAACCACCTTCCCGCCGGCGTGCTCTGGCCTATGTCCGGGCACCACCAGCAAGCTGGGCGAATGGATGCCCAGCTGGCCGCCAAGCTGCCACTGCGCAAGCGGATCTGGGCGGAGATCATTCGAGCAAAAATTATTCGACAGGCTGCTTTGCTAGACCTCCTTGGCCTACCGGCCTTACCGTTGAGAGCGATGGCAAGGAAGGTCCGGGCAGGAGATCCGACGAATTTCGAATCTCAAGCGGCTAGAGCGTATTGGCCGGCGATCTTTGGAAAGGCATTTCGGCGAGACCGGTCTGCCGCAGGGCCGAACGCGTTGTTGAACTACGGGTATGCCATCCTGCGCGCCACAACTGCGCGGGCGATCATCGCCGCCGGGTTGCATCCTTCGATAGGGCTGCATCATTCGAACAAGTTGAACGGAATGGTGCTCGTCGACGATCTGATGGAGCCATACCGGCCTTACGTCGATCTCCGGGTACACGCTCTGGTCGCAGCGGAAAAGGTCGAGGTGAATGCCGAAACCAAGCGCGTCCTGGCGGAGGTTATGGCCGAAGACCTGTCTGGCAATGCGGGAACGACGCCTCTGCAGGCTTGCGTTCAACGGACCGCGACGTCCCTCGCGATGACGTACGCGGGTGAGCGCGATGGCCTTGAGTTTCCGCATGCGACGATGCCAGAGGCATTGGCGCGATTTTGCAAGAGCCCGTGCTCTCCAGCTATCGATTGATGTGGATGATGGTGATGTTCGACCTCCCGGTCGTCGAGAAACAGGAGCGGCGGGAGGCGTCCGAGTTCAGGAATCACCTTCAGGACCTGGGATTCGAGATGGCCCAGTTTTCCGTTTACATGCGATTCTGTACCGGACCGGGCCACGCAAAATCCCTGGTGAAGAAAATCCAGGAAAGTCTGCCGGCTGGAGGACGAACTGGGGTGCTGTTCTTCACCGACAAGCAGTACGAGAGAATGCTTAGCTTTCGGGGTGGTTCCAAGGAGAAGGCGAAGCGGAATCCGGCGCAGTTCGTCCTCTTTTGACTACCTTGAATGCCTCTTCTCTTGTTCCAGTTCCTCGTAAAGCCACAAACAATCAGTCGGTTGGCGCGGAAGCAGTCTAGCTGATTAGGAATTGCGCTTCGGCCGTAACCGCAGAACACTTCACGCAGGCGCTGCTCGAAGTCTAGCTGATTAGGAATTGCGCTTCGGCCGTAACTCGAGGACACGAACCACATGCGCGTAGTGAAGTCTAGCTGATTAGGAATTGCGCTTCGGCCGTAACCGGCGAGGATGCCGTGCGCGTGGAGTGGTCAGTCTAGCTGATTAGGAATTGCGCTTCGGCCGTAACCCTGTGCGGCGACGACGCAGCCGAGCCGCCGAGTCTAGCTGATTAGGAATTGCGCTTCGGCCGTAACCCACAACCTCGTCCTGGCGCGGTGCGCGGAGTCTAGCTGATTAGGAATTGCGCTTCGGCCGTAACTCCCGCGCTTCGCGTATCGCGTCGTTCGTCAGTCTAGCTGATTAGGAATTGCGCTTCGGCCGTAACTCCTCCCGCGCAGCAGCGAGCGAGGCTTCGAGTCTAGCTGATTAGGAATTGCGCTTCGGCCGTAACGAATGGACTAGACCGACCGACTTTTGGGGAGTCTAGCTGCTTAGGAATTGCGCTTCGGCCGTAACTCCATGGGCTCGACGCCTGTATCCCGCAGGAGTCTAGCTGATTAGGAATTGCGCTTCGGCCGTAACATCCGCGCCGCGCTCCAGGGGAGGGATGCGAGTCTAGCTGATTAGGAATTGCGCTTCGGCCGTAACCAGGCATGGTGCCTAGAGTCCCGCCAGCAGAGTCTAGCTGATTAGGAATTGCGCTTCGGCCGTAACATCCAGCGGATCGCGTTCACGTCGTCCGCAGTCTAGCTGATTAGGAAATGCGCTTCGGCCGTAACTGGAGTCCGCGCCATGAGCCGCCGCGACTAGTCTAGCTGATTAGGAATTGCGCTTCGGCCGTAACTGAGGCCCTTCGCGTGCTGCATTTCGAGAAGTCTAGCTGATTAGGAATTGCGCTTCGGCCGTAACGGGGCCGCTCTTCGTCTTCGACGCGCCGAAAGTCTAGCTGATTAGGAATTGCGCTTCGGCCGTAACCAGCGCGACGAACTGGCGCGGGCGCTGCGGAGTCTAGCTGATTAGGAATTGCGCTTCGGCCGTAACAACCTCCTCGAACGCCGCCAGCGCGGACTGAGTCTAGCTGATTAGGAATTGCGCTTCGGCCGTAACCCGCGCATCGACCTACGCTTGGATGGTCGAGTCTAGCTGATTAGGAATTGCGCTTCGGCCGTAACTCCGCACTCGGCGCAGGCTGCTCGGGCAGAGTCTAGCTGATTAGGAATTGCGCTTCGGCCGTAACTCCTCCCGCGCAGCCGCAAGCTCGGCTTCGAGTCTAGCTGATTAGGAATTGCGCTTCGGCCGTAACATCACGCGAAGGGTAAGACTCGCTTTTGAAAGTCTAGCTGATTAGGAATTGTGCTTCGGCCGCAAGCGTACCAGGATCATCCGCGATTGATGACCGTCGTTCCCGGGCATAGGTGCCGGGACGGAGAATGTCGAACCCATCCGCTCAAGCCTCCGAGCAGGCCAGTCATCCACAAAATGTTACCGATCGTGCACATTCCGCCGAGCCGCATGGATATCAAATTCGCTCCTTGCAATAGCCACCGCCCCATGCGGTCAGAAGGGCACGATTCCTCGCATCCTCGATTTCGTTTCTGCGATCACCAGCATCTCCGGACCACGGGACCAAGAAGACGATCGAATCCTGCGCACATAGTGAGTCAACCAATTGACGCTGTCAGTCGCAGCCGCTAGCGTCCGCCCGGAAGGAGTTCACTCTATGGCGTTCGAGATCCCCCCCACAGCCCATCACATCGAGCGCCGAGACGCCTTTCGTTGTCCTCGCCCACGGGCGATTGCTGGCCATTCCCAAGTCGGCCCACGGACCTTGCCCGGCGCGTGACCCCGACATCCTTTCCCCTCTGGCCCCTCCTCGCGACGCTGGCCACCCAGACCCTCGCCACCCTGGCCGCCTACACCCTGCCCGCGCTCGCCCCCATGGTTGCGGCCGACCTGAAGGTGGACGGCGCCTGGGTGGGCTATTTCGTCTCTGTGGTCTACGGCGTGGGCATCGGCTCGTCGCTGCTCGCCGCGGGCTTCATCCACCGCCATGGCGCGGTGCGCGCCTGCCAGCTGGTGCTGCTCGCGACGGTGGCGATGCTGCTGATCTGCGCGCAGGGCGGCCTGTTCGCCGTGGCCCTGGGCGCAATCGCATTGGGCATCGGCTACGGCGCGACCGCGCCTTCGGCCACGCACCTGCTGGTGCCGCGCACGCCGCCGCGCATGATGAATTTCGTCATTTCCCTGCGCCAGATCGGCGTGCCGCTGGGCGGGGTGCTGGGGGCGCTACTGCTGCCGCCGGTGGCGCTCGCGCTGGGCTGGCAGAACGCGATGCTGGTGCAACTGGTGCCGGTGGTCCTCCTGATCGTGCTGCTCGAGATTCCGAGGCGCAGCTGGGAGGGAACGCGAAGCGCGACCGGCGGTTCCGTCCCCCTGCTCGCGAACCTGCGCGCGCCGTTCGCGCTGCTCACCGGCAATCCCGCGCTCGCGCGCCTCACCTTCACCAGTTTCATCTACTCCGGCACGCAGCTGGTGTTTGTGGCGTTCATGACGGTCCACCTCACCAGCCGCGCCGGCTTCGACCTGATCGCGGCGGGCCAGGCCCTGGCGACCTACCAGATCAGCGGCGTCCTCACCAGGCCGGTGTGGGGCTGGCTCGCCGATCGCGTCATGCCGGCGCGGCGGCTCCTCGTGCTGCAGGGCGTGGTGATGGCCGCGGCGGCGGCGCTCGCCGGGCAGTTCGCGGCCGACTGGCCGGCGTGGCTGATCCTGCTCACTTGCGTTGCCGCGGGCGCCACCGCCAGCGGCTACACCGGCATTGCCTACGGGGAATTCGCGCGCCTGGGCGGGGCGCGGCGCACCGAGGCGACCGGCCTGGGATCCTCGTCCATGTTCGCCGGCGTGCTGGTGCTGCCGGCGCTGGCAACCGCCATCGTGACGACGCTGGGCAGCTACGCCATTGCCTACGGCGTTGTCGCGGCGCTGGCGGTGATCGGGGCGGCTACGCTATCCTCAAGTTGGAGGAGTCAATGACCAAGCCGCTGCCCGCCCTGCGCTTCACGCACCTGGCCGAACTCGTGCGCCAGTCCTCGGCGCGCTACGCCGCGCAGACCGCTTTCACCACCTGCATGCCCAACGGCATGCACGGTTCGCTCAGCTACGCCGAGGTCGACCGGCTCTCGGATGCCTTCGCCGCCTACCTGCGCGAGACCCTCGGCCTCGCCGCCGGCGCGCGCGTGGCGCTGCAGACACCCAACTGCCTCGCCTACCCGGTGGTGGCCTTCGGCGTGTTCAAGGCCGGCTGCGTGCTGGTGAACACCAATCCGCTGTACACGCCCTCCGAAATGGAGCACCAGTTGCGCGATTCCGGCGCAGAGGTGCTGGTGATCGTGGACATGTTCGCCAACAAGCTCGAGGGCATCCTCGGCAAGACCGCTGTGCGCACGGTGATCACTGCCGAAGTGACCCAGTTCTTCGGCGTGGTGCCGCGCGCGGTGATCCGTTCGGTGATGAAGCTGTGGAACCGGGTGCTGCCGGCGGTGGTGGTGCCGCATGTGCGGCTCGCGCAGGCGCTTGCCGACGGCGAAACGGTGCTCAAGGTGAAATCCGGCGCCCTTGCCACGTACACGCAGGGCCAGGGCCTGGCGTCGCTGGCGGCGCTTCAATACACCGGAGGCACCACCGGCACCAGCAAAGGGGCGATGCTGACCCAGGGCAACCTGCTCTCGAACCTGGAGCAGGCCTACGCCATGGGTTCCTCCCACATCAACGAAGGCCGCGAGTGCGTGCTGACGGCGCTGCCGCTGTACCACATCTTCGCTTTCCAGTTCAATCTGCTGTGCTTCTACGCCGCGGGTGCGCGCAACGTGCTGGTGCCCAGTCCGCGCCCGGTGCAGAACCTGCAGCGTGCCTTCGACAACTACCCGATCACCTGGGTCAGTGGCGTCAACACGCTGTTCAACGCGCTGCTGAACGAGGAGTGGTTCGCGGCGCTGCCGCCGAAACACCTGAAAGCCGCGGTGGCGGGCGGCGCCGCGCTGCAAAGCGTCGTCGCCGAGCGCTGGCTGCGCGTCACCGGAACCACGATCGCGGAGGGCTACGGCCTGACCGAGGCCTCGCCGGTGGTGTGCTTCAACCCGATCTCGGGCGTGCGCAAGCCCGATTCCATCGGCGTGGCCGTGGCCGGCACGGAAATCCGGCTGGTGGACGACGTCGGGCAGGACGTCGCCGCGGGACAGCCGGGCGAGCTGCTGGTGCGCGGGCCGCAGGTGATGCAGGGCTACTGGCAGCGGCCGGAGGAATCCGCGCAGGCCCTGCGCGAGGGCTGGCTGCACACCGGCGATGTCGCGGTGGTGGACGGCGAGGGCTACTACCGCATCGTGGACCGCAAGAAGGACATGATCCTGGTGTCGGGATTCAACGTCTACCCGAACGAGGTCGAGGACATCATCGCGCGCATGGACGGGGTGCTCGAAGTCGCCGTGGTCGGCGTGCCCGACGCGCAATCCGGCGAGGCGGTGCGCGCCTTCATCGTGCCGCAGGGCGCCGGCTGCGACGAGGCCGCGGTGCGCGCGCACTGCAAGCAGTTCCTCACCGACTACAAGGTGCCCAAGAGCGTCCGGCTGCGCAGCGACATGCCCAAGACGCCGATCGGCAAGATCCTGCGCAAGGCGCTGCGCGAAACGGAGGCCCGCTGATGCTCACCGAACTGGAAACGAAGCTGCTCGGCGCGATGATGATGCTGATCATGCTCGGCATGGGCGCCTCGCTCACCTTCAAGGACTTTCGCATCGCCTTCAGGAAACCCCAGGGCATCCTGGTCGGCTTGCTGTGCCAGTACGGCCTGATGCCGTTCCTGGGCTACCTGCTCGCCGTGCTGCTGGGGCTCTCCCCGCCGCTGGCCGTCGGCCTGATCCTGATGGGCTGCATGCCCGGCGGAACCACCTCCAACATCTTCACCTACTTCAGCAAAGGCGTGCTCGCGCTGTCCATCATGATGACCATCTGCTCCACGCTGGTGGCCGTGGCCCTGGTGCCGGTGCTGCTGGAGTTCTATTCCGGCCTGCGCCAGTTGCCCAGCGAATACAAGGTCCCCGCCGGCAACGTGGCGCAGATCCTGGTGGTGCTGGTGGTGCCGACCGTGATCGGCATGGTGCTGCGCAAGTGGAACCCGAACGTGGGCGCCACCGTCGAGCTGCTGGGCGGCGTGCTCGGCGTGGTGGTGATCCTGTTCCTGATCCTGACCTGGGTGCCGCGCAACCACCAGCTGCTTGCGACCACTCCCGCGGCGGTTTACGCGGCCGCCATCGGCATCGGCCTGACGGGCATGCTGCTGGGCTACTGGCTGGCGCGCCTGCTGCGGCAGGACCCGCGCCGCTCGCGCACCATTTCCCTCGAAACCGGCATCCAGAACGGGCCGCTGGGCGTGCTCATCGTCGTGCTGACCTTCTCCGGCGAGATGCAGCAGCAGGTGCTGCTGATCCCGGTGCTGTATTCCCTCTTCATCGTGCTTACATCGAGCGCGATCACCATCTGGTTCCGCGGCATCACCACGCGCGAGGACCTGGCGCGCGACCAGGCCAAGGTGCAGGTGGCGCCGGCATAGCCGGCGCGAACAGCAGGTGGCACCGGCCTGAGGGGGCCACGGATGTAACCGATCGGTTACATCGGGTGCGTCAGCAGGGCAGCGCCGCGAACGCCTCCACCTCCACCAGGAAGTCCGGGTGCGACAGGCGGCGCACTTCCACGGTCGTGCTGGTGGGCAGGGCGCCGCCGAAGTAGCGCTGCCGGACCTCGACATGGCGGAAGAATTCCTCGATGTCGGTGACATAGGTGGTGGTGCGCACAAGGTCATCCAGCGTGGCGCCGGCCGCTTCCAGCGCGACGCGGAGGTTCTCGCCCACCTGCGCGATCTGCGCGCCCATGTCCCCCTTGCCGACGACGGCGCCGGCCGCGTCGCGCGAGAGCAGCCCGGAGACGAACACCAGGCGCGCACCCTCCAGCGTCACCACCGGCGAGTACAGCAGGTGCCCGCCGACGACGCGCCGCGACAGCCCTTCCGGATGCAGGTTGCGGCGCGCAAATGTCATTCGCGCCCCCATACCTCTGGATTGACCAGGTGCGGCGGGCGCTCGCCGCGCAGCGCCTGCAGGATCTGGTCCGCCGCCGACAGTGCCATGCCATGCAGCGCCTCGACGGTGAGGCCGCCGGTGTGCGGCGACAGGATCACGTTCTCCAGGCCCGCCAGCGGACTGTCGGCAGCGAACGGCTCCTCTTCGTAGACATCGAGCGAGGCGCCGGCGATGCGCCCGGCGCGCAGCGCCTCGGCCAGCGCCTTCGCCTGCACGATCGGGCCGCGCGCCGTGTTGATGAGGATGGCGTGCGGTTGCATGGCGGCCAGTTCCGCCGCCCCGACCATGCCCCGGGTCTCCTCGTTCAATTCGGCGTGGATCGACACGTAGTCCGATTCGCGCCAGATGCGCCCGGGGTCGGTGACCCGCTCGGCGCCGGCGCGCGCGAACTTCTCCGCCGGCACATGGGGATCGTAGGCCAGCACGCGCATGCGGAACGCCTGCGTGCAGCAGCGCACCACTTCCTCGCCGATGTTGCCCAGGCCGACCACGCCCAGCGTCTTGGCGCGCAACTCCGTGCGCCGGTAGTCCTTCTGCGCGGGCCAGCCCTGGCCGGCGTGCGTCAGCCGGTTCAGCGGCAGCAGGTTCTTGGCGAAGGCGAGCATCACCCCGATGGTGTGCTCGGCGACCGGCACGACGCCGAAGGCAGGGTTGTTGACCACCGGTACGCCGGCCGCGGTGGCGGCGGCGAGGTCGATGGCGTCGGTGCCGCGGCCCGAACTGCTGATGATCTTCAACCTGGCGGCGCCCGCAATGGCCTCGGCGCGCAGCTTGTTGGGGTAGCGCACGAACACCCCGTGCGCCTCCCGCAGCGCCTCCCTCACGCTTTCCGGGGTCGGCTGCGCAAGCACCTCCACGCTGGCGCCCGCCCGCAAGCGTTCGTCCCCTTCTGGGTGGTACATGTTGCCGAGAAGGACCACCCGGAACTGCGAAACTGCGGCCATGCGTCGGCTCCAATGCGATTAGGCTAGCCGCAATATCCCCTGCGCCACCGGGATTGACAAGGCGCGTTTCCGAAACAGAAGAGGAGATCGACGTGAGCACCCAGCCGGACCCGAAGCGCCTGATCGCGGAGTACCGCATGCTTTCCACCGCCAATGTTTCCGACGGCCTGGACCGCCTCGGCATCAAGGGCTGCCCGCACGGCATCGGGCCGCTGTGGGACGCCTGCCCGAAGATCGTCGGCCCGGCGGCGACGCTGAAGCTCGTGCCCGTGGGCCAGGCCACCGAATCCCCGGTGCTGGGCACGCTGGAGGCGATCAAGCTGGGCAAGCCGGGCGACGTGCTGGTCATCGACCAGGCCGGGCGCATGGACGTGAACAGCTACGGCGGCGTCGCCGGCTTCACCACCCGGCACCTGGGCCTGGCGGGCTGCGTCATCGACGGCGTGACGCGGGACATCGACGAGTACAAGCAGCTGAACCTGCCGGTGTTCGGCAAGGGCTTCATCCAGCAATCCATCCGCAACCGCTGCGCCTGCGCCGGCTACGGCATCGAGGTCCAGCTGGGCGGCGTGCCGGTAAGGCCCGGCGACCTCATCATGGCCGACGAGAACGGGGTGTGCGTGGTGCCCAGGGACAGGATGGCCGAGGTGCTGGAGTTCGCGAAGCTGTTCAAGTCGATCGAGGACAGCGTGATCGAGGCGGTGCGCGGCGGCATGGATCCGGTGACCGCGCATGACCGCGTGCGCTACGACATGATGACCGCGGCCGGATACAAGCCTTGAACTACGCGCAGGCGATGCAGGGCCTGTCCATCTGCGACCTGTCGGACGCCTGCGATGCACTCGGCATCGTCCCCGCCACCAGCGGCGCGATCAAGGCCGCCTACCCGGGCTGCGCGCCGGTCTGCGGCCCCATCGCCACCTGCGCCATGTCGCCCGCGGGCGGCATCGAGATCGTCATCGGCACCATCGAGCTGATGGAAGCGGCCGCGCCGGGCTCGATCCTGCTGTTCGACGCCCACGAGCACCTGGAGCAGAACACCATCGGCTCGCTGGTCAGCGTGGTGGCGGTGCAGCGCCGCCTGGGCGGCGCGATCGTCGATGGCAGCGTGCGCGACGTGCAGGGCTGCCGCGAGCTCGGCTTCCCGGTCTACTCGCGCGGCACCGTGGTGCATTCGGTACGCGGCCGTATGGCGATCGACAGCATCAACGCGCCCGTCACGCTCGGCGGACGGACCGCGGCCCCGGGCGACATCGGCGCCGCGGATGAAAACGGCGCCATCGTGTTTCCAGCGGCCCGGGCCAAGGAGATCTTCGAACTCGCCTGGCGGGCCATCGCCCTGGAGAAGAAGCTGTTCCAGCAGATCCAGCACGGCGGCGACGCGATCGCGCTTCACAAGGCGATGAAGTACGACCTCTCCATGAAGGAACAACTCGACGACAGGAGGCTCCTCGGATGAACACGACCCGGTTCCTGGCGCTGCTGGCGGGCATGCTCGCAGCGCTGCAGTTGCACGCCCAGACTTACCCGGCCAAGCCGGTCCGCATCGTCGTCCCGGTGGCCACTGGCGGCATCGCGGACTACTACGCGCGCGTGATCGGCCGGCACCTGAGCGAGTCCTGGGGCCAGCCGGTGCTGGCGGAGAACCGGCCCGGCGGCGGCGGCAACATCGGCGCCGACCTGGTCGCCAAGTCGCCCCCCGACGGCTACAACCTGGTCATGGGCTTCCTGGGTTCGCACGCGGTGAACCAGTTCCTGTTCGCCAAAATGCCTTACGACACGCGCAAGGACTTCGCGCCGGTCGCCATGGTGATCGAGGCCGAGGGCCTGCTCGCGGTGCATCCCACGGTGCAGGTGCAGACGGTGGCCGACCTGCTCGCCATGGCGCGCGCGCACCCGGGCAAGCTTTCCTACGCCTCGGGCGGCATCGGCACCGCGAGTCACCTCGCCGGCGAGCTGTTCAAGTCCATGGCGGGCGTGAACATGGTGCACATCCCGTACAAGGGCAATGCGCCGGCCATCGCCGACCTGATCGGCGGCCAGACCCACCTCACC
This sequence comes from Betaproteobacteria bacterium, assembly GCA_052386675.1. Lineage (GTDB taxonomy): Bacteria > Pseudomonadota > Gammaproteobacteria > Burkholderiales > SG8-39 > RBG-16-66-20. Next base: position 7,506 of record JBQTJX010000049.1, on the reverse strand, counting down.
TTCGCCACCCTGCCCACCATCATTCCGCACGTGCGCGCCGGCAAAGTGCGCGGCATCGCCGTCATCGGCAGCTCGCGCTCGGCCGCGGCGCCCAGCCTGCCGACGATTGCCGAGGCCGGCGTGCCGGGTTTCTCGGTGAACAACTGGATCGGCCTGTTCGCGCCCGCGGGCACGCCGCCCGAGATCGTGCGGCGCTGGAACACGGAGGTGAATCGCATCATGCAGTTGCCGGAGGTGAAGCGCCGCATGGACGTCGAAGGCGAGCGCTACACGCCCAACACCCCGGAGCAGTTCGCCCAGTTCGTCCGCGCCGAGACGGTGAAATGGGAGAAGGTGGTGAAGGACGCCGGGCTGAAGGCAGAGTAGGCGCTCGCCGGCCTAGCCGGCCTTGAAGTTCGACGAATTCGCCGGCGAGTATTCCGGATGGATCTCGAACAGTTCGCGGTTCGAGGGATTCACCACCACCCTCACCCAGGCCGAGTCCGGCCAGCCGAAGGTCTCCAGCCGCGTCAGGTTCTCGAAGAAGCGCTGCGTCTTCGGGTTGAGCAGCGGCTTGCCGGTGCGGTAGATGTGCGTGTCGCCGTGCACATACAGTACCGGCCTGGAATAGCCCTGCATCTCCGCGATCAGCGCATCGAGGAAACCGTCGTAGGGCGTCGGCGCCGCCACCTTGGGCGCATCGGCGCCGCGCACCGCGCGCGCGTAGCGCTCGGCGTAGGAGCGCGTCCAGCGGTTCTCGAACTCCGGGTTGGCGTGCGTGATCAGCACCAGGCCAGGGCTCGACTCGGCCTTGGCCGCGGCGAAGGCGCGCCGCAGCCAGGCGATGTTCGCGGCCTGGCGTTCCTTGTGCTCCTCGGGCGAGGTGCGCGCATTGTCGTTGCTGCCGATGACATGCAGCGTGGCGAAGCGCAGACCCTGCACCGTCCAGCTCAGGTTCTCGACGAACTTCCCGAATCCCGGGTCCTGCGACTGGCTCTGCACCGCCATGCGGCGCTGGCCGAGCGTCGTTCCCTTCGGATAGAACGTGGTGCGCAGCTTCTGCAGCCGCTCCAGCGGGTCCATCTTCGTCTTCTTGAACTGCACCACGTCGGACCAGTCGTTGTCCCCGGGGGTCAGCACCGTGGGATGGCGGATGGACTGCAGCGTCTCCAGCACGTAGGCGTAGTTCTCGTCGGTGCAGGGCATCCGTGCCTCGGCCGGGAGGCGCTCGTAGACGCGCGGGTCGGCCATGGCATCGCCGATGTGGGCGACGAAAGCGAGTTCGCGCGCGTTCATCTCGCCGATGACCCGGGCGTACTCCGGTTCCTGCGCGCGGTTGTAGGGGATGTCACCGACGATGCCGAAGGCGAAGCCCTCACCGGTCCTCGCCGCCGGCGCCTCGCCGCGGGAGCCGCTCGCGCAGGCGGACAGGAGCGGCAGCGTGGCAAGCGCGCCCAGGGCGCGCGTCAGGAATGGCCTGCGGCCGCTGGCGGCGGCGTTGTTGTCATCGGTCATGCGGATCCCCCCTCAGGGATTTGGATGAACCGCAGTATCGGCTCAGTGCGGTGTGCATCGCAAGCAAAATGCAGGTTGCGGTGTCCTGGCTGCAGGATAGTTCAGGTTGGACCCGGGCCGTACCAGCCACCATGTAACCGATCGGTTACATCTTCATCTTCAGGAGAACCGCACCGGCCGGCCCTGGCGGTCGAACGGGATGAAGGACCCGAACGACCCCGTCTTCACCGACTCGATCATGCGCTGCAGCGCCTGGTCGGCCTGTTCGCCGCTCGGCTTGCGTCCATCGCGCCCGGCCAGGCCGGCGACGAACACCAGGCTCCAGTCGGCGGCGAAGCGCTGCGATTCCCGCACCAAGTCGGAGAACGCGGCCAGTTCTTCCGGATCCTTGTCCACGGACATCAGCGGCACGAGGGCGCCGCCCTCGCCCGCCGCGTGGCGGGCGCGCTCCGCGGGCGTGCTGTCGCCGGGCAGCTCGGCGGCGGCGAACACGAACAGCAGGCGCTGCGGCTCGGGTTGCCCGCGCGCCGCGCGCAGCAGGTCCTCGAAGCTCGCGATGTCCATCGCTATTGCACCAGCGGCGTGCCGGCCGCCTCGAGGTCCACGCCTTCCACCCGCGCCTGGCCGGCGAGCAGGCGCAGGTACTGCCGCAGGGCGGTGACGTAGGCCTGCTGGCGCAGCGACATCGCCACCGCGCCGCGCACCGTCTCGAAGGGCTGCGCGACGCCGGGCTCGCGCGCCAGCACTTCCACCACGTGCAGGCCGAAGCGGGTGTGCACCAGCCGGGGCAGCACGCCCACTTCCGCGCGGCCGAACAGCTCGCGCGCGAATTCCGGCGCGCAATCCGCGCTCGTGAGCCAGCCCAGGTCGCCGCCCTCGGCGCCGCTCGGGCAGTTGGACCACTGGCGCGCGGCCGCGGCGAACGCGTCCGCGCCCTTGCCGTCGTCGCAGCGCACCTCGAGGAATATGGGCTCCGCGCGCTTGCGCAGCGCGGCGACGTCCACGCCCCGGGTCACCGCGAACAGGATGTGGCGCACTCGCACGCGCTCGCCGCTGCGCCAGGCGCCTTCATGCGCGGCGTAGTGCCGACGGCACGCCTCCTCGGCGGGCTCGGGAAGCGCCAGTTCGCGTTCCAGCATGGCCTCGATCGCGCCGGCGGCGGCTTCGCTGATCACGCCGTCCGCCGAGGGCGCGTCTGCCTCCGCCAGCAGGCCCCGGCGTTGCGCCTCCTGGCGCAGCAACTCGGTGCAGGCGCGCTGGCGCAGTTCGTCGTCGGCCAGTGTCTCGTCGGCCAGGTTCAGGGCCACGCCATTGATGGTCGCCATGATCAGCCCTTGGGAGGAAGGTTGTGGCCCGCGGGCACATTCAGGCGCCGGCTGCGCACCACCTGGTACGGGCGCAGCAGGTAGCCCGCCGCGGCGAAACCGCTCCAGATGTGCACCAGCCGGCTGAACGGGAACAGCAGGAAGATCGTCATTCCGAGCACCACGTGCACCTGATAGGGCCAGGGCAGCGTCATCAGCGCCTCTGATTCCACTGGTCGCAGCGTCATGATGCGCTGCGCCCAGTCGGCCAGCACCAGCATCACGCTGCCGTCGGTGTGCTGCGCCGAGTAGGGCAAGGTGATGAGGCCAAGCACGAGCTGCACCCAGAGCACGAGCAGCACCGCGATGTCCGTGGGGTGGCTGGTGTGGCGAATGCGCGCGTCGAACAGGCGGCGGTGGATCAGCAGCGACAGGCCGACGAAGCACACCGCGCCCGCCGCCCCGCCCGCGTAGACAGCCAGCATCTGCTTGGTGGCGGCGCTCATGAACACGCCGTAGACCGCGTGCGGCGTGAACAGGCCGACCAGGTGGCCGAAGAACAGGAACAGGATCCCGCCGTGGAACAGGTTGCTGCCCCAGCGCAGGCTGCCGGCGCGCAGCAGCTGCGAGGAGTCGCTTTTCCAGCTGTACTGGTTCTGGTCGAAGCGGATCAGGCTGCCGACCAGGAACACCGTCAGGCAGATGTAGGGATAGACCTCGAACAGGAAAGCGTGCAGCGTGCTCATGGGTAGGCTCCTGTGGCGTCCTTGCGGAGGATGCGGACCGGCTGCGCCTGTCCCGGCCTGGACTGGCCTTTCCGCGCGCAGCCGTCGAATGCCGGCGGTTCGGACCAGCTCGCGTCCAGCGGCTCCTCGGGCGCGGGCTTCACCGGCTGCGGCTTCTCGCCGGCCAGTTCGAGCAAAGCGCCGATCACGGCGGCGTAGCTGCTGCCGCGATCCTGCAACGCGCCGTAGAGGGCGTTGAAGATGTGCGCCATTTCGCCCAGGAAGGCGCGCGCCTCGCGCAGGGGCCGGGTGGAAGCGAACTCAAGCACCACCGGCAGGTAGTCGGGCAGCTCGTCCGGCGCCAGGTGCAGGCCGGCCTGGTCGTAGGTTTGCGCGAGGTCGATCATCGCCGGCCCGCGGTCCCTGGAATCGCCGTGCACGTGCTCGAACAGGTGCAGCGAAGTGGCGCGGCCGCGATCGAACAGCTGCACGTAGTCCGCCTCGGCATCCAGCGGATCGGAAAGCGCGAGGCCGTCGATCAGCGCGTCCAGTTCAGCGAGGCGTGCCGCGCCGAGAGCCCTCTCGGCGCGCAGCGCTGCGCGCATCTCCGGCAATTCGCCGCGCAGGCCGGCATCAGGGTAGCCCAGCAGGCGCGCCAGGACCCTCAGGGTGACGGTCGCGGTCGCGCTCATACCCGGGCCTTGATGGGGATGGTGCGCTTGCGCGTGCCGCCGAAGAGGCTCACTTCGTTGGAGCCGTCCGAGCAGCCATTGCCGAATGAAAAGCCGCAGCCGCCGCGGATGTCGAAGGTGTTCTCCGCGTACTCGCGGTGGGTGCTGGGGATCACGAAGCGGTCCTCGTAGTTGGCGATCGCCATGACGTGGTACATGTCCTCCACCTGGAGCCGGGTCATGCCCACCTGCTCCAGGATGGCCGGGTCCTCGCGGCCCTCGACGTGCCGGCCGCGCTGCCAGGCGCGCATCGCGAGCATGCGCTCGAGCGCGCGCTCCACCGGCGCGGTGTCGCCGGCGGTCAGCAGGTTGGCGAGGTAGCGCACCGGGATGCGCAGCTGGCTGACATCCGGGATCGCGCCTTTCGATTCCAGCTGCCCGGCGTTGGCCGCCGCGCTGATCGGCGACAGCGGCGGCACGTACCAGACCATCGGCAGCGTGCGGTACTCCGGGTGCAGCGGCAGCGCCACCTTCCAGTCCACCGCCATCTTGTAGACGGGGCTCCTGCGCGCGGCCTCCATCCAGGCCTCGGGCACGCCGTCGGCGCGCGCCTGCGCGATCACCTCCGGATCGTCCGGGTCCAGGAAAATGTCCAGCTGCGCCTGGTAGAGGTCGCGGTCGCGCTCGACGCTCGCCGCCTGCTCGATGCGGTCGGCGTCGTACAGCATCACGCCCAGGTAACGGATGCGGCCGACGCAGGTCTCCGAGCACACCGTGGGCTGGCCCGCCTCGATGCGCGGGTAGCAAAAGGTGCACTTCTCGGCCTTGCCCGACTGCCAGTTGTAGTAGATCTTCTTGTAGGGGCAGCCCGAGACGCACATGCGCCAGCCGCGGCACTTGTCCTGGTCCACCAGCACGATGCCGTCCTCCTCGCGCTTGTAGATCGAGCCCGAGGGGCAGCTCGCGACGCAGGTGGGATTGAGGCAGTGCTCGCACAGGCGCGGCAGATACATCATGAAGGTGTTCTCGAATTGCCCGTAAATGTCCCTTTGTGTGTCTTCGAAGTTGTAATCTTTTTTTCTTTTTTCAAATTCCCCGCCGAGGATCTCCTCCCAGTTTGGACCCCATTCGATCTTCTCCATCCTCTGGCCCGTGATCAGCGAGCGCGGCCGCGCCACCGGCGCGGCCTTGGATAGGGGCGCCGTGTGCAGGTGCTCGTAGTCGAAGGTGAAGGGCTCGTAGTAGTCGTCGATCTCCGGCAGGTTCGGGTTGGCAAAGATTTTCATCAGGATGGAGAGCTTGCCGCCCTGCTTCGGGTGGATGCGCCCGTTGGCGCCCCGTGTCCAGCCGCCGCTCCAGCGCTCCTGGTTCTCCCAGTCCTTGGGGTAGCCGATGCCGGGCTTGGTCTCGACGTTGTTGAACCAGGCGTACTCCATGCCGGGGCGGCTGGTCCAGACGTTCTTGCAGGTGACCGAGCAGGTGTGGCAGCCGATGCACTTGTCCAGGTTCAGCACCATTCCAATCTGGGCTCTGATTTTCATTTGCCGTCCATCCAGTCGACTTTGGCCATCTTCCGCACGATCACGAACTCGTCGCGGTTGGTGCCGATGGTGCCGTAGTAGTTGAAGCCGTAGCTCTGCTGCGCGTAGCCGCCGATCATGTGCGTGGGCTTGGGGCAGGTGCGGGTGACCGAGTTGTGGATGCCGCCGCGCGTGTGCATGATCTCCGAGCCCGGCGTGTTCACGATCTTCTCCTGCGCGTGGTACATCAGCACCATGCCCTGCGGCACGCGCTGGCTCACCACCGCGCGCGCGGTGAGCGCGCCGTTCAGGTTGTAGGCCTCGATCCAGTCGTTGTCGACGATGCCGGCCTGCTTCGCGTCCACCTCCGAGAGCCACACGATCGGCCCGCCGCGCGACAGCGTGAGCATGATCAGGTTGTCGGTGTAGGTGGAGTGGATGCCCCACTTCTGGTGCGGCGTGATGAAGTTGAGCGCGATCTCCGCGTTGCCGTTGGAGCGTTTGCCCAGCATCGGCGACACCGTCTTGGTGTCCACCGGCGGCCGGTAGGACACCAGGCCCTCGCCGAAGGCCAGCATCCAGGGATGGTCCTGGTACAGCTGCTGGCGCCCGGTGAGCGTGCGCCACGGGATCAGCTCGTGCACGTTGGTGTAGCCGGCGGTGTAGGAGACGTGCTCGGACTCAAGGCCGCTCCAAGTCGGCGAGGAGATGATCTTCCTCGGCTGCGCCTGCACGTCGCGGTAGCGGATCTTGTCGTCCTCGCGCGGCTTCGCGAGGTGCGCGTGGTCGCGCCCGGTGATCACGGACAGCGCCTGCCACGCCTTCACCGCCACCTCGCCGTTGGTCTCCGGCGCAAGGGCAAGGATCACCTCGCAGGCGTCGATATCTGTTTCGATTTTGGGGTTGTCCTGAGTCTTTCCGTTCAAGCGGCGCAAAAATTCCACTTCATGCTTTGTGTCCCATGCGATCCCCTTGCCCCCATTGCCAACCTTCTCCATCAGGGGGCCGAGCGACGTAAAGCGCTCATAGACCTTCGGGTAGTCGCGCTCGACCACCGTGATCGCCGGCATGGTCTTGCCCGGCACGGGCTCGCACTCGCCCTTCTTCCAGTCCTTCGGCTCGAAGGGCTGGCCGAGTTCGCCCGGCGAGTCGTGCATGAGCGGCGTGAGCACCACGTCCTGTTCCACGCCGAGCTGGCCGGCGGCGAGCTCGGAGAACTTCCTCGCGATGCCCTTGCAGATATCCCAGTCGCTTCTCGACTGCCACACCGGGTCCACCGCCTGCGACAGCGGGTGGATGAAGGGGTGCATGTCCGAGGTGTTGAGGTCGTTCTTCTCGTACCAGGTCGCAGTCGGCAGCACCACGTCCGAGTACAGGCAGGTCGTGCTCATGCGGAAGTCGAGCGTCACCAGCAGGTCGAGCTTGCCCGCTGGACCTTCGCCTTTTTTCTGAATTTCTTCATTTTGAAGATCCGTTTCGGAGCCCTGCACTCCGTTCGTCGTCCCCAGCAGATGCTTGAGGAAGTACTCATGCCCCTTGCCCGAGGAGCCGAGCAGGTTGGAGCGCCAGACGAACATGTTGCGCGGCCAGTTCGCCGGATCGTCGGGATCGTGGCAGGACAGCTCGAGCGCGCCGGATTTCAGGCCGCGCGCGACATAGTCCTTCGGCTCGAGGCCGGCCGCTTTCGCCTCCTTGGCGAGAACGAGCGGGTTCTGCTTGAGCTGCGGCGCGGATGGCAGCCAGCCCATGCGCTCGGCGCGGATGTTGTAGTCGATCAGGCTCTGGTTCCAGT
>JBQTJX010000048.1:0-36426 GCA_052386675.1 Betaproteobacteria bacterium | reverse complement strand
CGCTTCATCGCCTGCTCGCGCGCGCCCTTGACCGCGATCTCCGCCAGGTCGCGGATGATGCTGTCCACGTCGCGGCCGACGTAGCCCACCTCGGTGAACTTGGTCGCCTCGACCTTGATGAACGGGGCGTCGGCCAGGCGCGCGAGGCGCCGCGCGATCTCGGTCTTGCCCACGCCGGTGGGACCGATCATGAGGATGTTCTTCGGCGTGATCTCGTGGCGCAGCGGCTCGGCCACCTGCTGCCGGCGCCAGCGGTTGCGCATGGCGATCGCCACCGCGCGCTTGGCCTTCGCCTGGCCGACGATGTGCTTGTCCAGCTCGTGGACGATCTCCTGCGGGGTCATGCCGCTCATTCCAGGGACTCCGCGCTCACTCGAGCGCCTCCACGGTGCGCTGGTGATTGGTGTAGATGCAGATGTCCGCGGCCACCGCGAGCGCCTTGTCCACGATCTCGCGCGGCGAGAGTTGCGTGTTCTCCAGAAGCGCGCGCGCCGCGGCCTGGGCGTAAGGCCCGCCCGAGCCGATGGCGACGATGCCGTGCTCGGGCTCCAGCACGTCGCCCATGCCGGTGATCACCAGCGAATGCTCGCGATCGGCGACCGCCAGCATCGCTTCCAGGCGCCTCAGGATCCGGTCGGTGCGCCAGTCCTTGGCCAGTTCCACCGCCGAGCGCATCAGGTTGCCCTGGTGCTTGTCCAGCTTCGCCTCGAAGCGCTCGAACAGCGTGAACGCATCGGCGGTGCCGCCGGCGAAGCCGGCCAGGATGCGCTCGTGGTACAGGCGACGCACTTTCTTCGCGCCGCCCTTCACCACCACGTTGCCCAGCGTCACCTGCCCATCGCCCCCCAATGCGACGCTCGCGCCACGTCGCACCGAGAGGATGGTCGTTCCATGCCATTGTTCCATGGCGACATTCTATCTAGAAGGTGGCACGCGCCCCCGCGGTGATGGAACGCCCGGGCAGCGGCGCGGCGTCCTTGATGAACGAAGTGTGCACGCGCATGTCTTCGTCCAGCAGGTTGTTGGCCTGGATGAACAACGTGGTCGACGCCTGGCCACCGTGTCGGATACGGTACTGGAGTCCCGCGTCCAGTCGCGAATAGCCGGGCGTCGCGGTCTCCTGCGCTTGCGCGATCCGGTCCTGCCGCATCACCCGCAGCAGGCTCGCGGACGCGCCCCAGGGTCCTGAGGCATAAGTCCCTTCCAGCCCGAGGCGCGAGGGCGACATGCGCGGAATGTTGCCGTTGCCGATGCCGTCGAGGCTACCGCGTGCCGTGTCGGCGAAGAAGCGCATCCCCCACGGACCTTGCGGTCGCCAGGCCAGCTCCGCCTCGAAGCCGCGGAAGCGCGCGCTCGCCTGGCGGTAGTTCACCAGCGTGAACGCGCCCGCCGGATCGGCTGCGCCAGTTTCGTCCACCACTCCCAGGGACTGGGCGTAGATGTAGTTGTGGAAGCCGTTGGCGTAGACGCCCGCCTTCCAGCGCCAGGTGCCCGAGGTCTTCCTCAGGCTGAAATCGAGATTGCGTGAGGCCTCCTTCGCGAGCGCGTTGTCGCCCACTTCGAAGGTCGCGGTCGCCGCGTGCGGGCCATTGGCGTACAGCTCCTCGATTGCCGGCGCGCGCTGCGCGCGCGTGAGCGTCGCCGCGACGGCATAGCCTGGCATGAAGGTCCATGTGACGCCGCCTGACCAGGTTGTGGGCGAGAAGCTTCGGTCCGGCAGGCCCGTACCCGCCTCCGGGCGGTGGCGCTCATGCTCCAAGCGCCCGCCAAGTTCAAAGCGCCAGTTCCCTGCGCGCGCCTCCTCGACGAGGAACAGCGCCCCGCCGCGGCTGCGCACCGGCTGGAGGAAACTTTCCTCGCCCACCGCGGAGAAGCGCCGGCCATGGCCCGAGAAGCCGAGCACGCCGGTAAAGGGGCCGATGGGGCGATGCGTCAGCTCCAGCCGCCCCTCGGTGCCGTTGTTCTCGAAGCGCGTGGCGACCTCGCCCGTCTGCTCGATCTCGTCGTGCCGGTAGTCGGTGCGGCCCAGGCGCGCGCGGATGCGCGACAAGCCGGGCAGCGGGTCGCGCAGTTCGCCATCCAGCTCGTAGCGATGCTGGTCGAGGTCGATGCGCGCGAGTTCCCCTGCCGGCACGCCGTAGAAGCTGTCGAGCATCTGCACGCCCAGCCCGATGTGCCCGCGATTGCCGATCAGCGAGGCGCCGAAGCTGGCGCCCCGCGATTCGACGAAACTGTTGAACACGCGGCCGCGGCGGCCGTCGTAGTCGCCCGCGTTCCGGCTGAAGGCGTCCACGTGCCAGGCAAATCCGCCCGTGCCGCCGTTCAGGTCCACCAGCCCGGTCAGCTCGCGCGCGGCGCCGCCCAGGCGAACCTCGGCTGCACCCGCGACGCCCTGCATGCGGTCTCGCGGAATGCGCTTTGTGACCACGTTCACAAGGCCGCCGATGGCGCCGCCGCCGTGGATCAGCGTAGCCGGGCCGCGCAGGACCTCCACCTGCGTCGCACCCAGCGTCTCCACCGTGGCGGCATGGTCCGGGCTGATGTTGGACACGTCCATGGTGCCCAGCCCGTTGTCCAGCACCCGCACGCGCGGCGCGTCCTGCCCGCGGATCACCGGGCGCGAGGCCCCCGGCCCCATGCCGCCGGACTGCACGCCGGGTTCGCGGTCCAGCGTATCGCCAAGGCTCGAGGCCTGGCGGCGGCGCAGGTCGTCGCCGCGCAGCACGCTCGCGGGCTGGACCACGGATGTTTCATCGTTGGTGAGCGGGGTGACATAGATGGCGTCGGATTGCGCATGGGTCGCCATGGGTGCCGCAAGCGCGCACGCGACGAGGCGCGCGCAGAGCTTCTTCTGCATGTCTGTCTCCTGAAGACGAACGAAAGCCGGGGAACGGGTCCCCGGGACGAACTGCTGCGGACTTCAGGAGAACTGCGGAGGCGCCTGGCTTCGGTAGGCGGGTGGCGCCGGGCCGCGCGGCGCCTGGATCGATTCGGAATTCGCGACTGAATCGGCCCCGGAGAACGAAAGGGTGATCGCAATCCGTCCATCCACGCAAACGGCGACCGCGGCCACGGCATCGCAAAGCGCGTTCGGCGCGCTGTCGTCGTCATCGTGGTCGTGGCCGTCGTGCGCGCCGGACAGGTGGACAAATCCGCCGTGCTCGTCGAAGTGCGCCAGCGGATGGACCAGCGCGCCATGCCAGGCCGCGAGCAGGGTCGCGGCGAGGACCAGCCGAAGGGCGCGGGCGAGGGTCATGGAGAACCTACTTGGCCGGGACGGCGTCGGTCAGCCGGTAGAACAGGCCGTTGGGATCGTCCTTGAGGACTTCCAGCCGGCCGCTCAGCACGACGGCGTCGAAGCCGTAGGCCACCGGGCGCTTCGTCTTCACTTCCACCATCTGCTCCGGCCCGCCGGGAACGCAGAACGCGCAGCTTTGCGGCATGGCGGTGAGCACGAAGTGCGACTGCTTGTCGCCCATCTGCAGCGGCATCATGAAGCCCTGCAGCTTGACGTCCTTCTTGTCGAGCGCCGTAACCGCGGCGGCGTACTGCGGCGCGTAGCGGTCCTTCAGCTTCACCAGTTCCACCTGCGCGAGCAGCTTCCAGGACACCACGTCCTTGCGCTCGGGCAGCGGCTTGAAGGCGGCTCCATCCGGCGGCGCGCCGAACTTCGAGCCCGGCGGCGGCGCGTGCCCCCCTGCCCCCGTCTGGGCATGGGCCGCGCCGGCGAGTCCGGCGGCGAGCAGCAGGACGACCATCTGTTTCATGGGACCCATTCTACCTCCGCGCTCAATGGCGATGCCGCATGCCGCAATACTTGCCGATGGCGTGCTTCTGGCAGTCCTTCGCCAGTTGCGCATGGCATTCCTTCTCCGGCTTGCCCGCTTCCAGGCATTTCGCCGCCGCCTCGTGCGCCGCGGCGATGATGCGATGGATCGCCACGTCCTGCTTCACGTGCGCCGCATCCTTTCCGTCCTTGCCTTGCGCCTGCGCCGCCAGCGGCAGCACCAAGGCGATGAACAACACCGGCATCCGGTTCATTCCACCCTCCTAAGCTTCGGCCAGCACGCCGGCCACGTCCGCGCGATAGGCGCGCCACCCCGGCACCGCTGCGGCGGCCAGCCCCACCAGCAGGGCCCCGCCGACGATCCACCACTCCTCGATCAACCATAGCAGGCCCGTCAAGGGGGGCTGGTTGCGCGCCTCCAGCAGCCCGCCAATGACCCCGGTGCCGCCGTGCCCCAGGGCGAGGCCGAGCGCCGCGCCGATTGCCGCCAGCATCAGGCCTTCGAGGACCAGCAGGCCGAAAAGCTGCCCGCGCCCGGCGCCGAGCATCCGCATCACCGCGAGGTCGTAGCGCCGCTCCTGCAGCGCGTTGGTCAGCGCGATGAACACCGACAAGCCGGCAACCAGCATCAGTACCAGGCCGAATGCGCGCAGCACTTCGATGCCGACACCGATCATGCGGAACAGGCGCGCGCTCTCGTAGGCCGGCGATCCCGCCTGCAGGTGCGGGTTGGCATTCACCTGCCGAGGCAGCATCGCGGCGGCGATCGGCGTGGCGTAGCGGATGAGGAGCGCGGTGATTTCCTGGTCGGCGTCCTTCTCGCCTTCGGTGCCGTGCACCGCCCAGACCGATTCGACGCTGGTGAGCACCACCCGGTCGAGCACCGTGCCCGTGGGCGCGAGCACGCCTACCACCTCGTAGGGCGCCTCGTCGTGCGCCTCGCCCTCTCCCGCGTCGCCGCCCATGCCGTGCGCGCCGGCGAATTTCGCCCCGACGCGCAGGCCGGTGGCCCGCGCGGTCTCCGATCCCAGCACCGCCTGCATGGGCTTCGCCCACAACCCGCCCTCGGCGAGGCGCGCGCCGTAGTGCGCCGGATAGTCGTGCGTGGTGCCCACGATGCGGTGGCCCTTGTAGCTGTCGCCCAGCGCCATTGGGATGGCCTGCTTCACCAGTCGATGCGCGGCCAGCTTCTTCGCCTCGTCCAGGGGAATATTGCCGCCCGGAACGTCGATGTGGAACACCGCGGCCAGCACCAGTTGCATCGGGCTGCCCTTGGCGCCCACCACCAGGTCGATGCCGCGCGCATCGCCGTGCATGCGCTGCTCGACCTGGCGCGACACCAGCAGCAGCACCACGACGGTGGCGACACCCAGCGCGAGCAGCAGCACGTTCAGCGCCGCCGACAGCGGCTTGGCGCGCAGGTAGGCAAGCGAGAGGGCGGGCAGGTTCACAACTGCAGCACCTTCTCGAAGCGCGCCTTGGCGCGCTGGTCGTGTGTCGCCACCACCAGCGTCGCGCCGCAGGCGCGCGCCTGCGACTGCAGCAGGTCGAGCGCCGCGGCGCAGGCCGCGTCATCCAGGTTGGAAGTGGGCTCGTCGGCGAGCAGCAGCCTGGGGCGGTTCATTACCGCGCGGGCGACGGCCACGCGCTGCGCCTGGCCGTGGGAGAGCTGGTGGGGTCGGGACTGCGACTTGTCCTCGAGGGACAGGTCCTTCAGGAGCGAAGCGGCGCGCCCTTGGTCCCCGGGCAGGCCGGCGAGGTACTGCGCGAGGAACAGGTTCTGCGCCACCGTGAGGCTGGAGACGAGGTGCAGCTTCTGCGGCACGATGCCCACGCTGCGGCCGCGCCAGCGGTCCAGGGCGCCGCCCTTCAGCTTCGACAGGTCCTGGCCGCCGACCTCGACCGTGCCCTCGGTCGCGCGCAGCAGTCCCGCGGCGAGATTCAGGATGGTGGTCTTGCCACTGCCGGAGGCGCCAAGGACGAGCCAGTGCTCGCCGGCAGCGGCTTCGAACCGATCTAGCGAGAGGACCGTCTGCGCGCCGTACTTCTGGCGCAGGCCCGTCAGGCCAAGCATTGCTCCAGGCCCGCGAGGAACAGGTCCTTGGGCAGCTTCTTGCCGATGAAGACGAGGATCGAATGCTTCTTCTCGGTCTTCAGCCAGGGCTTGCCCATGTCCCCGCCCATCATCATGTGCACACCCTGGAACACGACGCGGTTCGCCTTGCCCTTCATCCACAGCACGCCCTTGTAGCGCAGCAGGTCCGGGCCGTAGACCTGGATCATGCCCGAGAGGAACTGCTCCAGCTTGTCGCCATTGAAGGGCTTGTCCGACCTGAACACGAAGGACTCCACCTCGTCGTGGTGCTCGTGGTGCGTGTCGCCGAGGAACTCCGGGTCCAGCTCCAGGATGGCGTTCAGGTTGAAGCCGCGGATGTCCAGGATCTCCGCGATCGGCGCTTCGCCGAAGTGGACCTTCTTCACCGGCGCGCGCGGGTTCATGCGATGGATGCGCTGCGAGAGCTGCTTCACCGCGCCCTCGTCCACCAGGTCGGTCTTGGACATGAGGATCCGGTCTGCGAAGCCCACCTGCTGCTGCGCCTCGGTGAACTCGTCCAGCTGCTTGGGCGCGTGCTTGGCGTCCACCACGGTGACGATGGAATCCAGCAGGTAGTAGGCGCCGATGTCCTCGTCGGTGAAGAAGGTCTGCGCCACGGGCCCCGGGTCGGCCATGCCGGTGGTCTCGATGATGACGCGGTCGAACTTGAGGCTGCCCTTCTGGCGCCGGTCCTTCAGGTCCCCGAGGATGCGGATGAGGTCGCCGCGCACGGTGCAGCAGATGCAGCCGTTGTTCATCTCGACGATCTGCTCCTCGGTCTTCTCGATGATCTCGGAGTCCACGCCGGTCTCGCCGAACTCGTTCTCGATCACGGCGATCCTGTGGCCGTGGTTTTCCTTGAGTATCCGGTTGAGCAGCGTGGTCTTGCCCGCACCAAGAAAGCCGGTGAGGATGGTCACCGGCACCATCTGGTCTTGTTCCATGCGTTGGTTTCGATTCGAATCTCTTGGGGGCGCTGATTTTACTACCCCCCGGCACTATCGCAGGCTGAAGCGGTAGGCGAGGCGCTCCGGCCGCAGGTCCTTGACCACGTAGTAGGCCTCGCCGGTGCGGAACACGTGGCGGCACCAATGCTCGTCCACGCCGCGCGTCCGGAGATCGACGCAGAACTTGCCCTTCTTCGTCACGTACCACTGGCCCGAGCCCTGCATCTCGCCGCGGCCGTTCTTGCGCCGGCCCTCGGCCACGAGCAGCTTGCGGTCCCTGAGGTCCATGGTGAGGAACCAGTCCTGGTTCTCCTTGAGCATGCGCTTGCCCGGCAGCAGTTTCCTCAGATCCTCGCCTTTCACGCGTTCGTGCTCCTGCGCCAGCACGTCCTTCAAGCGCGGGCGGTCGTCGATCGGCTTGTCTCCCGGCACTACGCGCGCCTCCGCCGCCAGCTTCGCCAGCTGGCGCGTGTCGAAGCCCTGGCCCATCACCTTGCTGACGGCGGACAGGGCGTATTGCCGCTGCGACACGTACTCGTCCAGCTGCAGCGCCTCGCGCTCGCTGCGCAGCTGCCTCGAATAGGCGACCCGCGTGCCGTTGGCGGTGAGGAACACCAGCACTGGCGCCCAGGACACGCGCACCTGGTCGATGACTTCGCGTTCTTCCTTCGTCGGCGCAAACAGGTCGATGTTCACCACCACGTAATGGGGTCGCAGCTTGTTGCGCACCAGGTCGCTGTTCAGGATTGCGCGCGCCTGCCTGCAGGCCGGGCCGAACTCCGACTGGCCGAAGTAGACGAGCACGTGCTTCTCCGGCTGCGCCTTCACCCGCTCCAGCGCCGCCGCCACCGTAGGCGCCGTGTCGTAGCCCTGCAGGAATTCGTAGGCGCGCGCCTGCGCGGCGAGCAGGAGCATGGCGGCAGCAGCAACGATGAATCGCATCGCGCCAGAGTATAAACAGCTAAAAACAGGGACGGACCACGATTTCCGCTGGATTCAGAACAAGTCGCGCTGCGCACCTCCCGGGGTTTCAGCAAGCACCGGCCTGCCGGCCGTCCCTGGACTGACGCGCCGACCCAGCCTCCGGCCGATCTCCCGCTGAAACGATTCCGAGCCGAGAACGTAGCCCGCGTTGGTCATCGCCCGGATATCGCGCACCAGTTCGGTCTCGAGTTCGGTTCCGAACAAGGCTCGATACTGTCTTCGGCGCTCCTCCTCGTCCAAGCCGAGATGAAGGTACTCGGCGTGCGGCGTGATGCACGGATCCCGTGCTTCTCCCGCGTTGACGGCATAACTTGACCACCGGTACAACCCGGGGGCAACGACCATGCCGGCTCGAACCGGGTTGAGTTCGATGTAGCGATAGCACGCCAGCAAATACGCCTCGGTCTGGATCAGGCTCGACCGGAAGCGCCCTTCCCAGAGCGTTCCGGTTCGTTCGTGGCGCTTGTTGAAATATTGCGTGTAGACCACTCCCAGCCGCCGGAAAAGTTCCGCGCAACCATCGGCCCGCTCCGGCGTCACCAGGAGGTGTACATGGTTGGTCATCAGGCAGTACGCGTGCAACGCGCAGCATGCCTGTGACGCCAGCCTGCCGAGATGGTGAAGGTAAAACGCCCGGTCCTCATCGTCCACGAAACAAGCGACGCGATTGTTGCCGCGCTGGACGGCGTGCATAGGCATATCTGGAATCACGATCCGAGCATGGCGGGGCATACCCGCAAAACGGGCAGGAATCCGGAGCGTTGACGGACGACAGCAAATAATCGTGGTCCGTCCCTGATTTAAGTACTGACCAAAAGGCCTTTCAGGTAGTCGCCTTCCGGGAAGCTCAATGCCACCGGATGGTCTGCATCGCCATGAAATCGCTCGATCACGCTGCCATTCACGCCGGCATCCGCGGCGGCGCCGGCGACGATGGACTGGAACAGCTCGGCCGACACGCCGCCGGAACAGGAGAAGGTCGCGAGCAGGCCACCGGGCGCGAGCAGCTTGAAGGCCAGCAGGTTGATGTCCTTGTAGGCGCGCGCGGCGTTCTTTGCCTGCGCCGCGGTGGGTGCGAACTTGGGCGGATCCAGGATCACGAGGTCGAACTTCGCGCCCGCGTCGCGCAGCTTGCGTTGATGGGCGAACACGTCCGCCTGCTCGAACGTGATGCGCGAGGCATCCAGCGCATTCGCCGCCAGGTTATCGCGCGCCACTTCCAGCGCGGGCCCCGAGCTGTCCAGCGCCAGCACGCGCCTGGCGCCGCCGGCAAGTGACGAAAGCGCGAAACCACCGGTGTAGCAGAAGCAGTCCAGCACCTCGCGCCCGGCGGCGAGGGCGCGGATGCGTTGCCGGTTGTCGCGCTGGTCCAGGAAGAAGCCGGTCTTCTGCCCCGCCTCGACATCCACCCGGAAGTGGAGGCCGTGCTCCAGGATCGGGCAGCGCCTCGCCTCGCGATTTCCCCTGACGAATCCGGTCCGCGGCTGCAGTCCTTCCAGCGCGCGTACTTCCGCGTCCGAGCGCTCGTAGATTGCCTCGCATCCGGTGGCCGCGACCAGCGCGTCCAGGATCGCCTCGCGCCAGCGCTCGGCGCCCGCGGAAAGGAATTGCGCCACCAGCACGTCCGCGTAGCGGTCCACGATCACGCCGGGCAGCCCATCGGATTCGCCGTGTACCAGGCGCAGCGCGTTGGTGTGCCGCGCCGCGGGCAGCGCTTCGCGCGCCTTCACCGCGCGCGCCACCACCGCAGCCAAGAACGGCGCTTCCACGCGCTGCTTCGGGTCGAAGCTCCAGATCCGCGCGCGGATCTGCGACTCGGCGCTCCAGGCGGCCACCGCCACCGGCTGGCCCTGCGCGTTCTTCACCAGCAGCGATTCGCCGGGCTCCGGCGTCCCGTCCACCCGTTCGACGGCGCCGGAGAAAATCCACGGATGGCGGCGCAGCACCGAACGCTCGCGCCCCGCCTTCAGGTGAAGCGCCCTCACCGGATTCCCGTCACTTCTTCCGCGCCCGCGGATGCGCCGCGTCGTAGACCTTCGCCAGCGCCTGGAAATCCAGGTGGGTGTAGACCTGCGTGGTGGCGATGCTGGCGTGGCCCAGCATTTCCTGCACCGCGCGCAGGTCCTGCGAGGACTGCAGCACGTGGGTGGCGAAGGAGTGGCGCAGCAGGTGCGGATGCACCGGCACGTCCAGTCCGCGCGCGCGCGCCCAGGCGCGCAGCCTTACCTGCACCGTCCCCGGCGCGATGCGCCGGCCTCGTGCGCCCACGAACAGCGCGCGCTCGCCCGGCGCGGCGAGCTGCGCGCGCTGGCGCAGCCATTCGCGCAGCGCCTCGCGCGCCCGCGCGCCGACGGGCACGGTGCGCGTCTTCGATCCCTTGCCCGTGACCGTGACCTCGGCCTGGCGCAAGTCCAGGCGCCCGTCGTCCGCGTCCAGCGCGATCAGCTCAGCCCGCCGCAGGCCCGAGGAGTACAGCAATTCGAACATCGCATGGTCCCGTGCCGCTTCAGGTCCGTCCTTGCCATGGGCCTGCGGCGCTTCCAGCAGCCGCTGCATCTGCTCCACCGACAGCACCTTGGGCAGGTTCCTGGGAGACTTCGGCGCGCGGATGCCCTGCGCCGGATTGGCGGCGAAGCCCTTGTGCCGCACCAGCCAGTGGTACAGGCCGCGCCACGCGGAGAGCGTCAGCGCCAGCGTCCTGCCTGACAGTCCGCCGGCGTGCAGCCGCGCCACGAAGCGCCGCACCTGCGCCGGCTCCACCTTGTCCAGGCGCATTCCTTCCAGCTGGCCGAACAGGATGCCCAGGGCGTGCTCGTAGTTGCGCAGGGTCGCCGGCGCCAACCGGCGCTGGTGGCGCAGGCTCTCGAGCCAGGCCGCGGCGAGCGCCGCGTCGGTCATGCCGGCCGTCAGCCGCGCGCGGCGAGCGCGCCCGCGGCCAGCTCGCCGATGCGGCGCAGGTACAGCGTGCCCATCTCGGCGTAGAAGCGCTGCGGGTCCTCGCTGCCCAGGGCCAGGACGCCGACGTTGCGCGTCTGCCCCAGCGGGACGATGGCGACCGAGCGCACGTGCTCCTGCGCCTCGCCGAAGAAAGGCAGGAACGGATTGCCCGCCGCCGGGCCGCAGGACGGGGCGCCCATGTTGGCGGCCTGGTCGCGCAGCGCCGCATCCGACTGGATGGGATCGGACTGCGCGGTCCACATCCGCAACGCGACGTGGGGCACCGCGAAGTCCTCGCGCAGGTGGAAGTGCAGCGCGCTCTCGGCGGCGGCGCCGTCGCGCGCGCCCAGCAGTGCGAGCGACAGGCGGTGCACCTTCTCGCCGATGGCGTCGTTGTCCTCGCCAAAGCGCAGCAGTTCCGAGAGCTTGCCCTCGAGCTGGCGCGCCTTTTCGCGCAGCGACACGATCTGGCGCTCGGTGAGCGGGATGGCGCGGCCGCCGTGCGGGCTGGGCACCAGGATGGACTCGAGCAGCTGCGGGTGCTGCTCGAAAAAGCCCGGGTTCTTGCGCAGGAACTGGGCAATCTCTTCGGGGGACATGATCTTGGCCTCTTGTTCTGTTGGCTTGCTACAGGTCGATCTCGCCGTCGAACACGGCTCGCGCCGGACCCTTCATCCAGACGGGCGCGTGGGCATTGTGGCCCCCGGCCCAAGTCACGGTCAACGTGCCACCGTGCGCTCGCACCTCAACCGGCGAATCGAGCAGGCCCTGCAGGATGCCCGCGACCGCGGCGGCGCAGGCGCCGGTGCCGCAGGCGAGCGTCTCGCCGGCGCCCCGCTCCCAGACCCGCAAGGCAATGGTGTGCCGGTCGATGACCTGCAGGTAGCCCGCATTGACCCGGTTCGGGAAGCGCGCGTGGTGCTCGATCTTCGGACCCTGCGTGGTCACCGGCGCGGCCTCGACGCTGGCCACCACCTGCACTGCGTGCGGATTGCCCATGGACAGGATGGCGAGCGGCAGCGGCTTGCCGTCCACCATGATGGACTGGAGGAGCGGCGACTCCGGCGCCGGCGGCCCCATGTTCACGCTCACCTCGCCATCGGGCTCCAGGCGCGGGGCGATGACCCCGCCCAGCGTGGCCACGCGCAATTCGGGTTTATTCGTCAACCCCTTCGCGTGCACGAACTTCACGAAACAGCGCGCGCCGTTGCCGCACTGCTCCACCTCGCCGCCGTCGCCGTTGAAGATGCGGTAGCGGAAATCAATCCCGCTCTCCGTGGAAGGTTCCACCACCAGCACCTGGTCGCAGCCGACGCCGAAATGCCGGTCGGCGAGGCGCCGCAACTGCTCCCGCGCCAGCTTGAATGGCTCGCGGGTGCAATCGAGCACGACGAAGTCGTTGCCCGCGCCTTCCATCTTGGTGAACCTCAGGCGCATGAAGGCAAAAGGCTGCGCAATGCATCGCAGGTCCTTTTCTGCGCCGCCTCGGACAAGTGCGGGTAGATGGGCAGCGACAGCACCGTCGCCGCCGCTTCGTCCGTGACCGGCAGCTTCACGCCCTCGTTGTCCGGCGCGTACAACGGCTGGCGGTGCAGCGGCACCGGGTAATAAATCATGCTGGAGATGCCGGCGGCGTCCAGCTGCGCGCGCAATTCGTCGCGCTTCGCATGGCGCACGGTGTACTGGTGCCAGATGTGCCGGCCTCGGCCGTGCGCTTTCGGCAACACTAGCGCAGTCCCCGCCAGCCACTCCCCGTAGCGCTTCGCGATCGTCGCCCGGCGCGCGTTGTATTCGTCCAGCTTCGTGAACTTCACGTTCAGGATCGCGGCCTGCAGTTCGTCCAGGCGGCTGTTGTAGCCGAGGATCTCGTGCTGGTAGGTCTTGCGGCTGCCATGGTGACGCAGCATTCTCAGGCGCTCGGCATGCCTGTCCTCGCGCGCGGTCACCAGGCCCGCATCCCCGGCGGCCGACAGGTTCTTGGTGGGATAGAACGAGAAGCAGCCGAACTCGCCCCAGCTGCCGGCGCCCCGGCCGCCCTCGTCCGCGCCCAGGGACTGCGCGCAATCCTCGACCAGGGTGATGCCCCGGTCCCTGCACAGCGCCGCCAGTTCCGCCATCGGCGCGGTCTGGCCGTACAGGTGCACCGCGATCAGCGCGCGCGTGCGCGGCGTGATCGCCTTCTCCACCGACTTCGGGTCCAGGCAGAACGTGGCGGGATCGATGTCCGCGAACACCGGCTTGGCGCCGACGTAGCTCGCGGCTTCGGCGGTGGCAACGAAGGTGAAGGCGGGCATGATGACTTCGTCGCCCGAGCCGATGTCGGCGGCGCGCAGCGCGAGGTGCAGCGCATCGGTGCCGGAGTTGCAGCCCACCGCGTGCGCGGCGCCGGTGCAGGCGGCGATGTCCTTCTCCAGCTTCGCCCCTTCCGGCCCGAGGATGTAACGGCCCGAGGCGAGCACGCGCTTCACCGCCGCGTCGATCTCACCTGAGAGTTCCGCGTACTCCGCGGCGGGGTCGGCAATCGGAATGCGCTCGTTGCTCATGCGGCTCCCCCATGTTTCGCGAGGCGTTCTTCCACCAGCCGGCTGATATCGAGGGCCAGCGCGAGCGCCTGCCTTCCATGCTCTCCGCTCACCGCCACCGGCGCGCGGCCGGTGGCCGCGGCGACGAAGGCGCGCGCCTGCTCGGCGAGCGCATCGTTGCCCTCGTGCGTTTCCTCGGTCTCCGCAAGCGCGCCGTCCTGCCGGCGCACGTAGCGCAGGCGCCCCGCCTGGAGGTCCGCGGACACGTAGAGGTCGGGCTGGAACACGCGCAGCTTGCGCACCGGCGCCTGGCTGACCCGGCTGGCCGACAGGCTGGCGACGCAGCCGTTGGCGAACTCGATCCGGGCGTTGGCGATGTCGATCTCGTTGGTGAGGACGCGAAAGCCGCTCGCGCCCACCGCCGTCACTTCGCTCCTGGCGAGCGCAAGCGCAAGGTCGAGGTCGTGGATCATCAGGTCCAGCACCACGTCGACGTCGGTGCCGCGCTGCTTGAAGCCGGCGAGGCGCTCGGCGTCGATGTACAGCGGCCGGTCCATGCGCGCGGCCAGCGCCTGGAACGCGGTGCTGTAGCGCTGCACATGGCCGGTCTGCAGCACGCGCCCGGCGCGCCTGGCCGCGGCAATCAGTTCGTCGGCCTGCGCGACCGTCAATGCGAGGGGCTTCTCCACCAGCACGTGCGCGCCGCCCGCCAGGCACGCGAGCCCGATCTCGTGATGGTGCTCGGTGGGCGTGGCGATGACCACCGCATCCACCTTGCCCACGATGTCGCGGTAGCCGGCGTGCGCGGCGCAATCCAGCTTGCGCGCCAGCGCGCCAGCCTGCGCGGCGTCCGGATCCACGACCGCGACCAGGCGCGCGCCCTCGCATGCGGCAAGTTTCCCGGCGTGGTAGCGGCCCATGTGGCCGGCGCCGATGACCGCAACGCGCAGCATCAGTAGAACCGCGCCTCACCCTCGGGGCGGGTCTTGAAGCGCTTGTGCATCCAGTTGTATTGCTCCGGCA
Source organism: Betaproteobacteria bacterium (assembly GCA_052386675.1). Lineage (GTDB taxonomy): Bacteria > Pseudomonadota > Gammaproteobacteria > Burkholderiales > SG8-39 > RBG-16-66-20. Next base: position 22,131 of record JBQTJX010000048.1, on the reverse strand, counting down.
TTTCCTGCACCAGCTGCTCGATGGCCTGGTTCATGCGGCGGGTGTCGGCGGCGACGTCATCGGTGGGGAAATTGTCCCACGGCGCGCCGATGGCGAGGACGTAGCCGCCCGCGCCCGCGAGCATGCGGGTGGAGCAGGTCAGAACGGCCGCGCCCGAGACGCGCGCAAGGCGCGCGAGGCCCTGCACCGTTGCCGCCGGAATGCCGAAGAACGGCACGAACAGGGCGTCCTTCGGGCCGTAGTCCTGGTCCGGCAGGTAGTAGAACGGCCGGCCTTCCTTCATCGCGGTCAGCGTGGCGCGGATGCCTTCCTGGCGCGATACCAGGCGCTGGTTTCCGAAGCGCGTGCGTCCGCGCAGCAGCAGTTCCGAGAACCTCGCGTCCTTCTGGTTGGCGTACATGGACACCATGTCCACTTCGCAGGCGAGGCGCGCGAAGCCGGCGTCGAGGCCCGCAAAATGCGGGGCAAGCAGGATGACCGGCTTTCCGGCCAGGGCTTTCAGGTGCTCGAGGCCTTCTATCCTCACCGTCCGCTCTACCCGCTCGCGCGAACCCCACCACAGCACGCCGCGCTCCACGATGCCGCGCACGAAGGCGCGAAAGTGCGCGCGCGCCAGTTGTTCGCGCGCCTCCGGCGCCAACTGCGGAAAGCACAGGCCAAGATTGATGCGCGTCACCCGGCGCCGCTCGGGGATCAGCCAGAACGCGGCCGCGCCCACCGCCTCGCCCACCGCGGCCAGCAGCCGCGGCGGCAGGAAATGCGCGAGCCACAGGAAACCGAAAATCAGGCGGCTCATCGCGCCTTCGGGGGCTTGTACCGGTTATAGCCCCAGAGGTATTGCCCCGGCCGCTCCCGGATCAGGTCCTCCAGCGCGCGGTTCACGCGCCTCGCCTCGCCCTCGCCCTCCTGCGCCGCGGGCAGCGGCCGCACATGCACCACGTAGCCCCGGCCCCGCGGCAGGCGCTCGCCGTAGGCGATGAGGCATTCCACCCCCTCGCGCCCGGCAAAGCGCGCCGCGAGCGTCATGGTGTAGGCGGGCTTGCCGAAGAACTCCGCCCATTCGCCTTCGCCAATGCCCGGAACCTGGTCGGGCAGGATGCCCACGGTTTCGCGGCGCTTCAGCGCCGCGAGCAGTTCGCGAACGCCGGACAAATCCGCGCTCGCCAGCCGGACATTTTCGCCGCCGCGCCCCTGCTCCATGATGGGCCGCAGCCATTCGATCTTCGGCGGGCTGTAGAGCACGGTGATCGGGAAGCGCGCCGCGGCCACCTGCGCGGTGACCTCGAAGCAACCCAGGTGCGGGGTCAGGAACACGATGCCCTTGCCCCCCGCGCGCGCGGCCTCCACCAGTTCCAGGCCGCGGATCTCGCGCACCAGGGCGGTGGTCTGGGCGCGGGGCCGCAGCCACAGCAGGGGCAGTTCGGCCAGCAGCTTGCCCGCCTCCGCGATCGCGGCATGCCGGGTGGCGGCGTCTGTGTAGCCCGCGGCGGCGAGGTTTTCCTTCAGGTGCCTGCGGTAAGTGGGCGAAAGCCCATGCATTGCCCACCCCAGCAGCGTGCCCGCCGCATGCGCGAACGGCAGCGGGAAAACAGCGGCAATTTTCATCAGGACGCTGGGGAAGGAGGGCATTCTTTGATATCCTTGCGCCCTTCCATTTACGGCAGGCGTGCGCGCAGCACGGGGCGAAAACCTATGAGCGAATTCCTCTTCACTTCCGAGTCGGTTTCCGAAGGCCACCCGGACAAGGTCGCGGACCAGATTTCGGACGCGGTGCTCGATGCGATTCTAGCGCAGGACCCCCGCTCCCGCGTCGCCGCGGAGACCCTCGTCAAGGACAACCTGGTGGTGCTCGCCGGCGAAATCACGACCGGCGCCAAGGTGGATTTCCAGCATGTCGCACGCAAGACCATCCGGCGCATCGGCTACACCGATCCGAAGATCGGCTTCGATGCCGACGGCTGCACCGTGGTCGTGGCCTACGGCGAGCAATCGCAGCACATCGCGCAGGGCGTGAACGAAGGCTCGGGCCTCGACCTGGACCAGGGCGCCGGCGACCAGGGCCTGATGTTCGGCTATGCCTGCGACGAAACGCCCGGCCTGATGCCCATGGCGATCTACCTCTCGCACCGGCTGGTGGAGCGGCAATCGGAAGTGCGCCGCGACGGGCGCCTGACCTGGCTGCGCCCGGACGCGAAGTCGCAGGTCACCATCAAGTACGTGAACGGGAAACCCGATTCCATCGACACCGTGGTCCTGTCCACCCAGCATGGGCCGGAGGTCACGCACAAGCAGCTCGAGGAGGCGGTGATCGAGCAGATCATCAAGCCGGTGCTGCCCAGGAACCTCGTCAAGGGCAAGGTGAAGTACCTGGTCAACCCCACCGGCGCCTTCGAGATCGGCGGCCCCAAGGGCGACTGCGGCCTGACCGGCCGCAAGATCATCGTCGACACCTACGGCGGCTCCGCCCCGCACGGCGGCGGCGCCTTCTCCGGCAAGGATCCGTCCAAGGTGGATCGCTCGGCCGCCTACGCCGCGCGCTACGTGGCCAAGAACATCGTCGCCGCGGGCCTCGCGACCCAGTGCCTGGTGCAGGTGTCCTACGCCATCGGCGTGGCCCAGCCCACCAGCGTCATGGTCACGACACAGGGCACCGGGAAAATTTCGGACGACAAGCTCTCGCAGCTGGTGCTCGCCAACTTCGACCTGCGCCCCAAGGGCATCATCCAGATGCTGGACCTGCTGCGCCCTATCTACGAGAAAACCGCCGCCTACGGCCACTTCGGCCGCGAAGAGCCGGAATTCACCTGGGAAGCCACCGACAAGGCCCTGGCCCTGAAGCAAGCCGCGTAGGAAAACGGAAAACAGGGACGGACCACGATTTGGAAGGTTTACGTTGCGGCGCCTGCGGGCGCCGTTTTCGTTTCCGGCGCCAGAGGGGGCCGCATGGCGCGGCAAATGTTACCGATCGTGCACATTTTGCCCCGGGCCGGGGGCGGAAATCGTGGTCCGTCCCTATTTGAATCCTGATGCCGCAAACGGTGTATTTTGGCGGCATGCTCCGTGATCCCGCCTCCCCGGCCGGCCTGGCGCAGGCCGCGCCCGGGCAGGTGTTCGCCGCGCTCGCGGCGGCGCTCGATGCGCGCGTGGTCGGACAGCAGGCCCTCACGCGGCGGCTCCTGATCGCGCTGCTGTGCGACGGGCACGTCCTGGTCGAAGGCGTGCCCGGCCTCGCCAAGACCACCGCGGTGAAGACGCTCGCGGAGCTGCTGGAGGCGGACTTCCACCGCATCCAGTTCACCCCGGACCTGCTGCCCGCGGACCTCACGGGGACCGAGGTGTTCCGCGCCGAAACGGGCAGCTTCGAATTCCGCCCCGGCCCGGTGTTCAGGAGCCTGGTGCTGGCCGACGAGATCAACCGCGCCCCCGCCAAGGTGCAATCGGCGCTGCTCGAGGCGATGCAGGAGCGCCAGGTGAGCGTGGGGCGCGCAAGCTTCCCGCTGCCCGATCTCTTCATGGTGATGGCGACGCAGAACCCGATCGAGCAGGACGGCACCTATCCCCTGCCGGAGGCGCAGCTCGACCGGTTCCTCCTGCACGTGCAGGTGGGCTATCCCGCGCCCGGCGCCGAGCAGGCGATCGTGCAGCTCGCGCGCGACGAGGCGATGCGCGCGGCCTCCGGCGCGCCCGAGGCGCGCGTCGCCTCGTCACGCGCGCCGGCCCCGGCGATCGCCTCGGCGGCCCATGTGTTCGCCGCGCGGCGCGAGGTGCTCGGGCTGCGCATGGCGGACCCGCTGGGGCAGTACATCATCGAGCTGGTGCTCGCCACGCGCTCCCCCGCCGACTACGACCCGGCGCTCGCGCCGCTCGTGCGCCTGGGCGCGAGCCCGCGGGCGAGCATCGGCCTTGACCGCGCCGCGCGCGCGCACGCCTGGCTCGCCGGGCGCGACTACGTCTCCCCCGGGGACATCCAGGCGATCGCCCCGGACGTGCTGCGCCACCGGCTGCTGCTCTCCTACCAGGCGCGCGCCGACGGCGTCGGCGCCGACGAGGTCGTGGCGCGCCAGCTCGCGCGGGTGCCGGTGCCGTGATCGAGGCCGGGTTGCCGCGGCACGTGCCGCGCGGCGTGCGCCCGGCGCTGGAAGAACTGCTCGCGCTGCGCCGCCATGGCGCCGCGATGCGCAGGCTGCTCGCGCTGGAAACCGAGCGGCGCGAGGGCGCGCGCCCGGGCAGCTTGCGCAACCACGGCATGGACTACGCCGAATCGCGGCCCTATACCGCGGGCGACGACGTGCGCCGCATCGACTGGCGCGTCACCGCGCGCACCGGCCGCGCGCACACCAAGATCTTCCGGCCCGAGCGCGGCGGTGACGTGGTCTGCATCGTGGACCAGCGCGCGCCGATGCGCTTCGGCACGCGCGCCGCGTTCAAATCGGTGGTGGCGGCGCACGTGGCCGCGCTCGCGGGCTGGGCGGCCGCGGCCGGCGGCGAGCGCTTCGGGGCGCACATTGCGGGCGCCCGCGCGCGCCATGTGCCGCTGGGCGCGCCCGAAGGCGCGGCCTTCACCCTGTGCGCGGCGCTCGCCGCGGGAGAGCCCGGGACCGACGAGCCGCTGGAGCGCCTCGCCGCGCGCGCGGCCGCCGAGGCCCCCATCGGCGCGCGCTTCGTGTTCGTCTCGGACCTGGCCGATCCCGGGGAATCGTTCGAGCGCGCGGCGCAGGCGTTGCGCGAGCGCGGCGAGCTGGTGTTCATCTGCGTGCGCGACCCGCTCGAGCTGCAGCTGCCGCCACCCGCGCGCTACCCCCTGACCGACGGCCGCGAGCAGATGCTGCTCGACACGGCAAGCGCCGGCGTGCGCGCGGCGCATGCCGGCGCGCTGGAGGCGCAGCGAGAACAGCTGCGACGCCTGGCCTCGCATCCGGGCACGCGCTGCCTCGCGCTCAGCGCGGGGGAGGACCTCTTCGGCATGCGGGCGGCGGCATGAACGTGGATCCCGCCTTCGCCGCGCTGCTGCGGGACCTTCACCCGCCCGGGGCGCCGCCGTGGTGGCCGCTCGCGCCGGGCTGGTGGATCGCGCTTGCCGTTGCGCTCGCGCTCGCCATCATCGCCGCGCGGCAGCTGCGGCCGCGCTGGCGCCGCTTCGTGCTGCGCCGGCGCCTGCTCGCCGAACTCGAGGCCGCGGCGGGCGCGGCGGAGATCTCGCAGATCCTGCGCGCCGCCGCGCTCGCGCGCTTCCCGGAGCATCGCGCAGCGGGATTGCACGGCGCCGACTGGATCGCATTTCTCGAAGCCCGCGACCGCGCGCCCGGGCGCTTCGCCGCACTGCGCGCGGCGTTGACGGAGATGCCCTACCGCGCGGCGCGCGCGGGCGATGACGTGGCGCCGCTGCGCGAGGCCGCGCGCGGCTGGCTGCGCGCGGCGCTGTGATGCTCCAGTTCGCCTGGCCCGCCGCCGGGCTCGCGCTCCTCCTGCCGGTGCTCGCGGCGTGGCTGCTGCCCCCCGCCGCGCCGCTCGCCACGCCGCTGCGCGTTCCGTTCTTCCGTGAAGCCGCGCGCTGGCAGCGGGCCGCCGCGGCCAGCCGGCCGCGCGTGCGCTCCGTTCCCGCGCTGCTCGTCTGGATGCTGCTCGTCGCCGCCGCGTGCCGGCCGCAGTGGATCGGCGAGCCCGTGGGCGTGCCCGCGAGCGGACGCAGCCTGCTCCTTGCGCTCGACCTCTCGGGCAGCATCGGCGCCATCTCGATGGACGGCGAATCCGGGCCCGCGCTCCTGCGCCGCACCGCGCGCCAGTTCATCGCCGGGCGCGCCGGAGACCGCGTCGGCCTGGTCGTGTTCGGCTCCAAGGCGCACGTGCAGGCGCCCCCGAGCTTCGACCTGGGCGCGCTCGCGGGCATGGTGGAGGAGAGCTTCGTCGGCCTCGCCGGCGAAGGCACGGCGCTCGGGGATGCGATCGCGCTCGGGGTGGCGCGCCTGCGCGCGATGCCGCGCGAAGAGCGCGTGCTCGTGCTGCTGACCGACGGCTCGAGCACCGAGGGCGCGATGAAGCTGCCCGAGGCGGCGCTGCTCGCGCGCGAGCACGGCGTGCGCGTGCACGCGATCGGCCTGGGCGAGCCGCGCAAGGACGCCGGTCCGAGCGACGGCGAGGGGCTGGACGAGCCCGCGCTGCGGGAGATCGCCGCGCGCACCGGCGGGCACTACTTCCGCGCCGGCGACGCGCGCGCCCTGGAACGGATCTACGACACGATCGGGCGCCACGAGCCCGCGCTGCGCGACACGCGCCGCTACCGCCCCGCCGCCGAGCTCTACCCCTGGCCGCTCGCGCTCGCGCTGCTCCTGGCCGTCGCGGCGCTCCTCGCCGCCTGGAGGAAGGCGCGCCGGTGATCGAGTGGCTGCGCCCGGAGTGGTTCCTCGCGCTGCCCGCCGCGCTCGCGCTTGGCTGGGCGTGGTGGCGCGCGCGCTCGGGCGCCGGGCCCTGGCGCCGCGTCGTCGACCCGGAGCTGCTCGCGGCGCTGGCCGGCCGCGCGCCGGGGGCGGGCAACTGGCTCGCGCCCGGCCTCGCCGCCGCCGTGCTGGTGCTCGCCGGCGCCGCGCTCGCCGGGCCAACGTGGCGCACGCAGCCCGTGGCGCTGCACCGCGACGCGGGCGCGCGCATCGTGGTGCTCGACCTGTCGCCCTCGATGGACGCGGTGGACCTCGCGCCGACGCGCCTGGCGCGCGCGCGCACGGCGGCCGCCGACCTGTTGCGCGACGCCGCGGGCGCGCAACTGGGCCTGGTCGTGTTCGCCGCCGACGCCTTCAGCATCGCCCCGCTCAGCGCCGATCCCGCCGTGCTCGTGCACCTGCTCGCGGGCGCCACCACCGGAGTGGTGCCGCGTGCGGGCAGCCGGCCCGACCTCGGCCTGGACCTCGCGCGGAAACTTCTTGCCGAGTCCGGCGCCGCAGCGGGCGAAGTGATCCTGGTGGGCGACAGCGCGGGCGATGCGCGCGCGCTGGCGGCGGCGCGCGCCCTGGAGGGCGCCGGTTTCGCGCTCTCGGTGCTCGCGGTGGGCACGCCCCACGGCGGACCGGTGCGCGTCGCCGAGCGCGCCTTCGCGCGCACGGAAGCGGGCGAGGTGTTCGTCGCCCGCCCCGAGTTCGGGGCGCTGGAGCGCGTCGCGCAGGCCGGGGGCGGGCGTTTCCAGCTCCTGCCCGCGGCGGGGCCGACCCCGCGCTTCGCCCGCGGCGCGCGACCCTCGCGCGCGATGCGCGCGGACGTGGACAACGCCGCCAGCACGCGCCAGGACGACGGGGCGCTCCTCGCCCTGCTCGCGCTGCCTTTCGCGGCGCTGCTGTTCCGGCGCGGCTGGCTGGCCGGCGTCGCCGTGCTCGCCTTCGGCCTGTCGTCGCCGCAACCCGCGCTTGCCCTGGACTGGCCCGACCTCTGGCGCCGCGCCGACCAGCAGGCGGCGCAGGCTTTCGCGAAAGGCGACCCGGGCGACGCGGCGCGCCTGCTGGAGAAGCTGGACCCGGGCTCGCCGTGGCGCGCCATGCTGTACTACCGCGCCGGACGCTACGCCGAAGCCGAAGCGCAGTTCGCCGCGCTGGATACGGCGGCCGCGCACTACAACCGCGGCAACGCGCTCGCGCTCGCCGGACAGCTCGAGCAGGCGCTGCAGGCCTACGATGCCGCGCTCGCGCGCCGGCCCCGCATGGGCGACGCGCTGCACAACCGCGCGCTGGTACGCGAGGCGCTGAAGAAGCAGCGCGCGCAGGGCACCGGCGGAGAGCTGACCGGCTCGCAGGGATCCGCGCGGCCACAGTCGCGCGGCCCCGGCGCGCCGGGGCGCCCGGACTTGAACGCCCCGGCCAGGGAAGAGCCCGGCCGGCCCGATCCGGCGCAGGCGCGCGCGCAGCCGCGCGAGGAATCCAGCGCGGCCCGGGAAACGCCCGAGCGGGCCGAACTGCGGCGGCTGGAGGAAATGCTCTCGAAACTGCCGGACGATTCCGGCTCGCTGCTGGCGAACCGCTTCGCCCACCAGTTGCGCCAGCGCGGCAAGCCGCATCCGGATACGGGGGCGCGCTGGTGAGGGCCGCGCTGTTCATCACGCTGCTCCTCGCGCTGTTTACCACGCTTGCCGCGCGCGCGGCGCCAGCCCCCTACCTCATCGAGACGGAGTTCGAGCCCGCGCGCGCCTACGTCGGCGCCGAGATGGTGCTGCGGCAGCGGCTGCTGCGTCTGCCTGGCGTGCCCTATGGCGCGCTGCGCCCGCCCCGCTTGGGCGAGGACGCGGACGTTTCCCCTCCCATCGGCTACGGCCGCGACTTCGAGGCCGCGCGCGCGGGCACGACCTACAGCGTGCGCGAGCACACCTACCTGGTCATCCCGCGCCGCGCGGGCCGGTTCGTGCTGCCCGCCCCGGAGCTCCTGGGCCCGCTGCGCCAGGCGAAGGACATCGTGCAGCCAAGCCGCGGCGCGCCGCGCGTGCTCGAGGTGCACCCGGCACGCAGCGAGGCGGGCGAGCCCTGGCTGCCGGCGCGGCGGCTGTGGCTGGAGGAGTCCTGGTCGGGCGATCCGGCGTCGCTCGCCGCCGGCGCGGCGGTGGTGCGCACGCTGACCGTGCGCGCAGAGGGCCTCACCGGCGACCGCCTGCCGCGCCTGGAGATGGCCGCGCAGCCGGGCCTGAGCGTGCACCACGACACCAGCCGCTTCTCCAGCGAGCACCTCGAGACCGGCATGGCGGGGCGCAGCGCGCAGCGCGTGGTGCTGATCCCGCTGGAGGAAGGCGTGATCGAACTGCCCGCGTTGAGCCTGCGCTGGTGGGACATCCTGGCCGATGCGCCGCGCCTGGCGACGCTGCCGGCGCGCAGCCTGCGCGCCACGGCGGCGGCAATCGAGTCCGCGGCGCCGGCGCCGGCGCCGGCGGAACCTGTGCCGCTCAACGCGCTGCGGGCGTTCGCCATTGCGCTCCTCGCCGGCTGCGTGCTGCTGCTCTGGGCCTACCTGCGCCGCCAGCCCGAACGCGAGGCGCGCCAGCGCCTGCGCCTGGCCTGCGCGCGCGGCGACGCGCCGGCCGCGCGCGAGGCGCTGCTCGAGTGGTGGCAGGCGGCGTTCCCGGCGGACGCGGCGCCGCTCTTGCAGCGCATGGGAGAGGGGTGGGACGAGACGGCGCGCGTGCAGCTGGCCGCGCTCGATGCCGCGCTCTACGGCGGGCGCGCCTGGGACGGGCAGGCGTCCTGGCGGGCCCTGCGGCCCTGGCTGCGGAAAAAGACACTACCCAGGAAAAGAACCTCGACATCGCTGCCGCCGCTGTTCAAGCTGCAGGCGCGGCAATAAAGCCAGCGCGAAATCAAATGGGGACAATCAATTGGGGACGGACCACGATTACCACTTAATTGGGGACGGACCACGATTACCGCCGCCTGTTCCGGGAACATGTTACCGATCGTGCACATATGGCCCCGGGGCCAGAGGGCGGAAATCGTGGTCCGTCCCTGATTCTGATTAGGCGGACTGCGCGGCGATGACATCCGCCACCGCCGCCGTCAGCTTCTTCGCGTAGCCGATGTGCAGGAACTCGTTCGGGCCGTGGGCGTTGGAGTGGGGCCCGAGCACCCCGGTGATGAGGAACTGCGCCTTCGGGTACTTCTTCCCCAACATGGCCATGAAGGGGATGGTGCCGCCCTCGCCCATCCACATCGCCGGCTTGCCGTAGTGCCGGCGGGAGGCGACGTCCACCGCCTGCTCCAGCCAGGGCGCGAGTTGCGGCGAGTGCCAGCCGCTGCCCGCCTGCCCGGCCTGGAAGGTCACCTTCGCGCCGTAGGGCGGACCGGACTCCAGGATTTTTTTCAACCTCTTCGCGGCACTTGTGCCGTCGATGGTGGGCGGGGTGCGCAGCGACAGCGTCAGCACCGTTTTTGGCCGCAGCACGTTGCCCGCGCTCGCCGGCGGCGGCAGGCCGTCGGCACCGGTGATGGACAGTGCCGGGCGCCAGGTGCGGTTTAGCATCAGCTCCTCCAGCCTGGCCCCCATCGGCTTCATCCCCTTGACGAACGGGAACCGGGCGTAGACCTGCTTCCCCATCACCTTCGCCACCCGCTTCGTCTGCTCCTGCCTCTGCTTCGGGATCGCGGCGTGGAAGGCCTTGTCGAGCACCTTGCCCGTCTTCGCGTCCTCCACCCGGTCCAGAAGCTGCCTGGCTATCCTGAAGCTCGAGGCCACCACCCCGCTCGCGTCGCCCGAGTGCACGCCTTCGGTCAGCACCTCTACCGTCAGCACGCCGTTCACCAGCCCCCTTAGGGACGTCGTTCCCCAGAGCTGCTCGAAGTTACCGCAGCCGGAGTCCAGCGCGATCACCAGCGCCGGCGTGCCGATCCTGGGTTCAAGCGCGTCCAGGTAGGCCGGCAGGTCGGTGCTGCCGCTCTCCTCGCAGCACTCTATGAGGATCACGCACCTCGCGTGCGGGCGCTTGCCCTCCTGCAGCTGGCGCAGTGCCGCGATCGCGGCGAACACCGCGTAGCCGTCGTCGGCGCCGCCCCTGCCGTAGAGCTTTCCGTTTTTCAGCACCGGCGTCCACGGCCCGGTGCCTTCGGCCCAGCCGGTCATCTCCGGTTGCTTGTCCAGATGGCCGTAGAGGAGCACCGTGCCTTTTTCTTCGGCTCCTTTGGTGGCGGGGACGTCGATGAACAGCAGCGGCGTGCGGTTCTTCAGGCGGACCACCTCGAGCTGCATGTCCGGGATCGCGTGCGCCCTGCACCACTTCGCGGCCAGCTCGACGGCTTCGTCGATGTAGCCGTTCTTCGCCCAGTCCGGGTCGAAGTGGGGGGACTTGGCGGGGATGCGGATATAGGCGGTGAGGGTGGGGACGATGGAAGCGTCCCAGAGACGGGCGATGGTGGTCATGGCCGTCATTCCCGCACCCGCTTCACCTGGCGCCGGCGCACCCGATACTGCGCCTCGGGCTCGCGAATCAGGAGCTCGCCCGGAATGCCGAGCTTCTCGTGCAGCGCGCGGATCATCGGCAGCGTGAGCGGCCGCTTGCGCGCCAGGATCTCCGAAGCCCGATTCTTGCCGCCGACGATCTCGGCGATGTCCGCCTGGCGCAGGCCCTGCTCCTCCATGCGGAACAGGATCGCGTCGATCGGGTCGGGCTTGCCGAACCTGAAGCGCGCCTTCTCGTAATCGTCGATGAGCCTCGCGAGGAGCTCCAGGCGCGCGCCGTCGCGGCTTTCGGGCGCGGGGTCGCCCTTCGCCAGGCTTCGCGCCTCCTCCAGGTAGCGCCGGTGCTGCTCACCGGTCTTGATGATCCGCAGTTCCATGTCAGCGTCCCTTGTTGCGCTCGTCATAATCCCGGTGCGTGCCCGCCCAGTCGATCACCACGGCACCGGTCCGCCAGGCCACCGTCACTTCCAGCCGGTACGCGTTGCCCTTCACGTTGAAGATCACCACGTTGCCGGGCAGGAAACTCGCGCTGGCGTAGCGCCGGCGGATGTCCTGCGGTGCCGTCCAGTTCGCGTTCTCCACGTCCGCCAGCCAGTTCTCCACCCAGCGGCGGGCAGCGGCGTGCTTGCGGCAGAACCGCTCCAGCCTTTCGCGGTCGAGTACTTTCATCCATGCCTGGCGATGGGAGGCGCTAGTCTAGCATCTGGTTCCCATTTTGGGAACCGCCGACCCGAGCGCCCTCTCACCGTCGGTGTCGTCTGGATGTGCCTCGCGGCTTCCACAAATGAGGCCACAACCGCAGGCACTCTTCAGTCGAAGGGTAGCGACCGTGAACTCTTCGGAATACTTCTTGAGTCCGGTCGTATTCATTTCCGCCCGAAAAGACAAACTGAGAATTCATGTGATTGCGCGATCTGCGTTGAACTCCGATTGCGTTACGAAACTTTCTGACAAATCGTCGTTCTGCTTCGCGTTGCGCCGGATGAAATATCCACGATTTCGATGCCAAATCGTCCCTCAATTTCTCTTTCAGTTGTGCGCGAGGAAGAAGCGAGTCATTCGGCTCCAGTTGAATCTCAATAGCCGGCAAATCCCGCCGCCGAATATTGCGTAACTTTGCGCGCGCAACTTTGTGAGTAACGGCAATTTCAACGATCAGAGATTTCGAGCCAGTATCAATGATAACGTCCGGAATGAATCCATCTTCACCTGATTCAACTCGGACAGATCTAATGGATATCTGTCCGCCCTTTGCAACTCGCTCTTTGTGCTGAATGGACATACCCGCCTTCGTTCGCCGCTGCTTCTCGAAATCGTATGGTGGAATCACGAATACCTTCAATTCTGCAATCAGTTCCTTTGAAAGCAAATGCAATACTGTTTCGCTGGATCCGAGACAATCTGAGATTTCATGGTGAGCGAAATGCTTTCTGCGTATCGGGCCTTTTTTTGCGACTAACGGCTTACCGCAGCGAGCGCATACGCACCCGCAGGCAAGACCTCTCGAGACGTCGGCGACAAAGACTAACTTTCCGCCGAGAATCCCGTAGCCTGTGCGATCGTCACGAATCATGACGGAGCTTAGAATTGAATGAGCCCTACTATTCAACAGGAATTCTGCCCGCAACCGAGCGTTTCCTAAGACAGGACTGGCAGTCCCAAACTCACAAGGTAGTCGTAGGTCGGATCATAGAACCCAGTTTGTCGCGTCTGGTCGCCGTTCTCACCCGGCGGCACAAAGATGACCATGCCTTGCCGAGCGCGAGTAAGTAAAACTCGGTAAGCGTTGCGCAAATAGGCTTTATTTTCTGCGGACAAAACCTTTGTCCATTTGCTACCCCGGAAGTCGTGAAACGACCAATCGCTGCCAGTAAATCGGAGATCTCCATCCCAGGTCACGCAAGCCCAGTCGAGCTCCAATCCCTGAACCTGAAACTCGGTGGCGGCGTCCTCAAGAAAATCGCTAGAACGAATGTCATCCTTATCGTTCAAAAACCACTGAACAGGATCAATGGAAACTCGGATGTCCAATGCGTGAGGCCGCAGCCGCATGGCCTTAGACGAGGCAACCACACCGAAGCGTTCCGAACCCCGAGCCTTAGAGCGAATCCATTCCTTTGCCGCTCGCAGATCGCGTGTGATCACGATTGGATACTGCCGGGAAATCTGTTCGAACACTTTGCGAGCTGCTTCTACTTCACAGTCCAGCATGGCTTTAACGAAGCTAGATACGTGCTCAGCCCGAAACGACCGCATCGATACGGCCAGGTGTAGATCGTCCTCGAAGTGAATATTCTTCTTGCGCTTGATTCGTGCCAAAGCGCCGCCAGCCGCATACTCGCTATCCGTCAGTCTAGAAGAGACGTAGACGTGCCAGTCTTTGAACGATTTATCGATGGCATCGAACCATGCACCGATTCCAGCTTCACCGACATATATCTCCTGGCCGCCACCGACGAGACAGACGATCACGGCCCAATCCGTATGGCGGTTCAAGTAAGAGATCAGGAACTCGGGTTCCGATTGGTCGAAGTTGGGTCTATTTCTCTTTCGTTGCATAAAGGCAGCCGTTTGCCGCAAATTCCAGGCTCGCTGCGCCTCGTCAAAAATAACAACGTGCTCGTCAGGCGCTTCTTCACTTTTCAATGCTTCGTCACGAAAATGGTGAATATTTTGGATGAAGGCTTTGACCTTTTGGCCTGCCTTCGTCTTTGAAACCTTCTGTCCATTTTTCTTCCCGCGCGCGACCTCGTCTCGCGTCAACGCCTCTCGCAGCACGTTCACAAGCGGACCGTTGCCAGATAGAAAAACCGCATGAGTAGGCTCACTCTCTTCGCGGTGCAATGTCGCGATGTTTAAACCAACAAGTGTCTTTCCCGCACCTGGCACTCCGGTCACAAAACAAATTGTCTTCCGTCCAGTTCGGCTCGCCTCGTCCACTAGTTCTTCGATTCGACGGGAAGTTGAGCGCAGATTCTGCTTGCCAGCATCGAATAGATTGATTGCCTCGACGGAGTGCTGAGAATAGAGAGCACGAGCCGCCTCGACGATGGTGGGCGTCGGCCGATATATGCCATTCGCCCAAATATCTGCATCAAGCCGGTTTCCATGAATTTCTTTGAGCGCCAGATCAATGGTCTGACGAAGAGACTTCGCGCTGCTGTGAAGCGGTCTGCATACCCGATCATGGTCGAAAGTCACGCTTTGATTCGTCAGAGAAGCCGCAGCTGTTGCAACAAGGATCGGAACGATCGGTAAATGGTGACTCTCGGCGTGGAAATTCTTGAGATCCAGTGCGTAGTCCCAAACTTGGTTCAACGCGGAACGTTCAAAGGCGGTAGCCCCGACTTTGAATTCGATCACAAACACTGCCGGGCCGACGACAAGGACCGCGTCGATTCTGCTACCCATTCTCGGGATGCTGTACTCCAACAACAGAGTCCCAGTAAGGCCCTTCAATTCCCCGCGGAGCGTGGTGATTTCGACCAACCAGGCGTCCCGTTGACTAAGGACTAGGTCGAACTCGCCACGTTCGGCCAGCTGACCAAGAACCGTCTTCGGGTCGCTCCGCAGGAAGCCATCGATCGGCGCCTGGTACCACGCGCGCGAGTAATTGTTTATCGGCTGGATGGTCATTGGTAGAAACTTCAACTCATTCTAGTAGTAGCCCGCAAGGGTAACCCCCCGACACGGTTGGCCGCTCCCCCCAAGTAAGTCTATAGTCCGCCCTCGCTGAGGAGCGCTGAATTCCGCGAACAGGCGAATCAGGCTCAGCAAAACAAGGCGGCGCTCGCATTGAAAACGATGCGGGCGCCTCGCTTTTGGGGCCCCGCCTGACTTTCCGACGGAGAGCGCCAAATGAACGCACCCGAAGCGGGATTTACCGACTACAAGGTCGCCAACCTTGCCCTGGCCGACTGGGCCGCAAGGAGTACGCCAAGTCCCAGCCCTTCAAGGGCGCCCGGGTCACAGGCTCGCTGCACATAGCGATCCAGACCTCGGTGCTGATCGAGACGCTAAAGGGCTCCTGGGGACTATTCGCACCACGCTATTGAATTCGGCGGCCGGTCAGACCCGGGAGGCGGGATACCGGGGGATCCGCTGAATCGGAGCGGAAGAAGCGAATGACTACGCCGCCCGGCGGTGTCTTGAGATACTAGGCGCGCAATCGATTCCCATGCCATTCCATCATCCCCGCCCTCATCGCCACCCTCCGCTCCCGCTTCCGCCTCGACTGGCAAGGCATCCACGGCGCCCCACACTGGTCACGCGGGGGAGAAGAGGCCACGAGGACGGCTACGACCCGCAGCACGGCGGCCGCGCGGCGGAATCACTGATCGAACTGGCCGAAGAAATTCCGAACCTGGCGAAGGAAGAGCGCGAACTCCTCGCCTACGCCTGCACCCGCCACTCCGACGGCCTCACCGAGGCCGAGCTCACGGTGCAGGTCTGCTGGGACGCGGATCGCCTGGACCTGGGCCGCGTCGGGCACCGGCCGGATCCGAAGCGCCTGTGCACGCCGGCGGCGAAGGACGCGGAGCTGATCGAGTGGGCGTACCGGAGGAGCCGCTAGCGTCCCGGAATGTAACCGATCGATTACATCTGGCGGCTCTAGGGACCCGCAAGGACGGCTGCGACGCCCACGGATTCGTCGCTAAACTCCTCCCCAATGGACAACCCCTGCCCCTTCTGCACCCCCGACCCCTCGCGCTTGCTGGCCTCCGAAGATCTTGCAATCGCGATTCGCGACGGCTACCCCATCTCCCCCGGCCACACCCTCATCGTCCCCAAACGCCACATACCCTCCTTCGCCAACGCAACAACAGCCGAGCAATCCGCCATGCTCGCCATGCTCCCCCGCGTAAGAACACTCCTCGACGCAGAACTCCACCCCGACGCCTACAACATCGGCATCAACGACGGCCAGGCAGCCGGCCAGACCGTGATGCACGTGCATATGCATGTCATCCCCCGCTATCGCGGCGACCGCCCCGACCCGCGCGGCGGAATCCGCTGGATCATTCCGGAGAAGGCCGACTACTGGACCAACAAGGGCAAATGACCGCCCCGCCCGAAGACAAGGCCCAGCTCGAATTCCTGCAGCACGTTCAAAGGATTTTCGACGAGGGCGAGTTCGTCGCGACCTACAAGTTCGCCCTGCTGATCGCGCTGGTGGAGCTGGCGATCGAGCGTGGCGAGGTCAGCGGCGCGCCCCTCGAGCTGGACCTGCAGTCCATCGCGGAGAAGTTCATCGAGCAGTACTGGCCCCACGCCGCGCCCTACGCGGCGGCGGAGGGCGCGCCGGCCGTGCTGGTCCAGAGCCATGGCGCCCAGGCGGCGATCGTGAAGCGCATCACAGAAGCGCGGGAGCGATTCGGCAGCCTCGCGCGCGCCAAAACAGACAGGAGCTGGCACGGCTTCGTCGCGAGCATCGCGCGGATCGTGAAGCAGATGCCGCTCTGGAAGCTGCAGACGCTGCGGCGAAGGAACGTCCCGTTCCTGTACGGGAAAAGCACCGGCCCGCGCATCACGCTCCTGCCCGGCGTGGCCTTCAACCTGCGCCGGTTCGGCGCGCTGGTCCAGCTGCTGGCCAGGTCCGCATGGGTGCAGCACATCCGCGCCAACCCCAGGAACGCGCCCGCGGTGGGCGGCGCAACCGACCTGGAGCTGTTCCTGTTCGGCGGCGCGCGGGTCGACCTCTCCGCGGCCAGGCAGGCGCTGCAGGAGATGCAGGAGAACCGCTGCTTCTACTGCGCCAGCGCGATGAAGCAGGACCCCCACGTGGACCATTTCATCCCGTGGTCGCGCTACCCGCGCGACCTGGCGCAGAACTTCGTCCTCGCGCACGACAAATGCAACCTGGACAAGGGCGACCTGCTCAGCGCGCCGGCGCACCTCGCGCGCTGGGTGGCGCGCAACCGCGAGCTGGGGCCTGAGCTTGCGGCGCGCCTCGCGCCGGCGGGATTCCTGGACGACCAGCCCGCGGCAACGCAGGTGGCGCGCTGGGCTTACAGCCAAGCGGAGGCCACCTCGGCGCAGCTGTGGGTGAGCTTGAAGTACACGGTGAATGCGGACGGGAAGTGTCTGGAGATACTGGGCGGGTGAGCGAAGCCGGCCAGAGGACGCTGCAGCACCCTCGAATGTAACCGATCGGTTACATCTGGACCAGCCATCCGCCCCAGGCCGGCTTGTCCCTCAGATCACCCTGGAGAACACGCCGTTTCCGGAGATCGCGAACATCAGCGGCCCCGGCCGCTTGTGAACCCTGCGAAGCATGCCGTCAAGGCAGCGAACCAGCAGATCTCCGAGTTCCCGCCCGGGAAGACCACCTCCGGTAGCGACAAAGCCGCGCAGGCCTGCTTGCTCATACGCCGCCCGCTCCAGCGGATTGCGCCGGATATTCTTGTCCTTCGTGATCAGCACCCATCCTCGATGGGCTACCTGCGGAATCCATTCCGTATCGGGCGCATCGCCCTTGAAGTTGTCAAGGTGAACCTCCACGTTCGCGCCGGCGGCCCTCAGCAGATCGGCGACGACGTGGCGGCCGATCTGGTGATCGAGGAAAAAGGTGGTTGCGGCGAGCCGCTCTGCCCTACGCCGCTCGGCGCTGCTCGCACCGGATGGCATCCTGGATCGCCTGGGCAGGTACCGAGTAGTCGCGCGCAAGAGCTTCGACGTTCTCTCCGGTCATGAACCGGTCGTGGAGAACCGAAGTGCGAACGCCCAGCCCGTCCAGCACCGGCCTGCCGAACGAACGCCTGGGATCGATCACGACGGATGCCCGCTTCGCCGAGGGCGCCGGGAACAGCACGATCTTCTCCGGCAGTCCGGCAGGGTCGCGCCGGACGCGCCGCAAGCGGTCACGTATGAACTCTTGGATCGGCACTTGCCCGTCCTGCGAAACCCCGATGAGCTCGCCTACCTTCTCGACGAAGAGCTCCACGCCATCCGTTTCAAACTGCTCCTCGGCAAGCGGCCGGCGGGAATTGAACCGGCGCTGGAGATAGGAAACCGCCGTGCGCACCTTCGGCAACGGCACTGCGTACTTGCGCCTGATGCCGGCCAGCACGAAAGCCTCCACCAGGTTGATGAACGAGAGCTGCTTGCCTTTGGGATCGGCGATGTCGATCACCGGCCTGAAGAACTTGGGCTCGCCGTTCACCTTGTAGCGCTGGCCGAGAAGCCAGGAACGAAGCGTGGACTTTGGAATGTCGAGATAGCCCGCGGCCTCCGGAATGCCGTAGGCCGGGACGTTCCTGAGATCCTGCTGCGTGAAGGCGTCCTGTTTCATGTCTCAGTCCTCAAGCGGTGTCCTGTACCCGGACCATTCCGGAAGGTGGATGAACTGCTGCCAGTTGTCGCGGCGGTCGGCCTTGTTCGCCAGCCTGCACTGTCTGCGAAGTTCCGCCAGGTACGCCTTGGAACGTCGCTTGGTAGTGCGCGGCTTGCGCGTTGGCGCAAGACGGCGGCGGGAGTCGGGTGCGTTCATGAGGGACAGTCTACTACTGGCGCCGCCGAGTCACGTCCCGCCGCGGTACTCGGCGAGATCGCGCTCATCCTCCCTGATCCAGGACTGCACTTCAGCGGACGTGAAGCTGCGCGGCGCCGGCAACGGGCGCCCCTCCTCGCGCAGGCTCGCCGCAAGGGACAGCAGCAACCGCCGCCGTTCCTCGGCGCTCAGGCGCCGCGCGGCAGACTCGATTTCCAGGAAATTCCCCATGGATCCAAGGCTACACCTCGAACCCGCCCCGGACAATGCGCGGCGTCGACTATTCCGCCGCAAGCGAAAATCGGGGCCAGAGCCCGATTTGCATCTATGAAAAGTGCAGCACGCGCACGGCTGCGCGAGCGCGGCGCGCCGGGCGCGGGCGGGTCCGGATCTCGACGTCGCGGCCAAGGCCGGTGAGAAAGTTCATCAGGCGCTCGACCGAAAACCGGTCCAGCCGGTAGCGCACCAGGTCGGAGACGTGCGGCTGCAGGATGCCGAGCGCCTTCGCGCTCGCGGCCTGCGTGAGGCCGCGCTCGCGCAGGAGCCGGTTTACCTCCATCGCCAGCTCGACCTTGAGGCTGAGTTCCTTCGCGTCCGCGAAGCCAAGGTCCTTGAAGACGTTGCCGCTACCCGCCTCGATGGTGATCCGCTTCCTTGCCATGGCGTTCCTCGTAATCGTTGCGCGCTGCCTTGAGCCGTTCCTCGATCAGCCGGATATCCGTGCGCGCCGTCCGGATTCCGGAGGGCGATTTCTTCTGGAAGGCATGCAGCACGTAGATCGCCTTCGCGAAGCGCACCGTGTACACCGCACGGTACGTTCCTGCCGCATCGCCTTCGACGATCTCCAGCACTCCCGTGCCCAGCCCCTTCCATGGCTTGGCCGACGGCGGATGTCCGCCGCGCTGCACCACACCCAGGGCAATTCCGATCTGCCTGGTCACCAGGGCGGGAAAGCCGAGCAGGTCCTTTCTCGAGGACCCGGCCCAGTGCAGGGGCTTCTCGCCGGCCGCCGGATGACTGCGCGCCACGAATTATACCCAATACGGTATCAAGGGGAATTTCCTCACGAACGGCTCCTGATGGTCTAAACGCGCGAGCCCCCCGCCGGTGGACTGCCCCAAGGGAATTCGGGCCCTGACTCCGTTCGGAGTTGCCTAGGGATACTTGGCGCGTAATCTACCTCCCATGCCCTCCCCTCTCACCCCCGCCCTTCTCGCCACCCTCCGCAGCCGCTTCCGCCTCGACTGGCAGGGCATCCACGGCGCCCCGCACTGGTCCCGCGTCCGCAAGAACGGCCTCACCCTCGCCGAAAAATCCGGCCCGCAGGCCAACACCCGCGTGATCGAGCTCTTCGCCTTCCTGCACGATTCCTGCCGCCACGACGACGGCTACGACCCGATGCACGGCAGCCGCGCGGCGGAATCACTGATCGAACTGGCCGAAGAGATCCCGAACCTGGCGAAGGAAGAGCGCGAGCTCCTCGCCTACGCCTGCACCCGCCACTCCGACGGGCTCACCGAGGCCGAGCTCACGGTGCAGGTCTGCTGGGACGCGGACCGCCTCGACCTGGGCCGCGTGGGGCACCGACCGGATCCCAGGCGCCTGTGCACGCCGGCGGCGAAGGACGCGAAGCTGATCGAGTGGGCGTACCGGAGGAGCCTGTAGCACACCTGCAGCACAGGGAAATGTTACCGATCGTACACATTTGACCCGCAACCGCGGGTCAAGCCGGCTCCCGGAGAAGGGCACTCACGTCGTCGACCAGCGCGGGCAGCTGGGTCTCGATCACGCTCCAGACCACCGCGTGGTCCACAAGGTCGTAGCCGTGGATCAGGATGTTGCGGAACGCGATGACCTGCTGGATGAACGCCGCGGAATCGCGGACGTCCTCAAGCAGCTTCCGGGACCGGGGCTGCATAGACAAGCTGGCGCGTGCGGTTGACCGACTGGATGAAGTAGGGATTGGTGTTCGCGCCGACCATGACCAGGTCCACGCTGCGCCCGAGCAGCGCCTCCAGCGCTTCCTTGAGGCCGAAGTAGCGCCGGGCGAGCGACGGGTCGTACTTCTCGCCGAAGTCGAGCAGGAAGTCGACATCGCTGCGCCCTGGATCGAATCCGTCTCCCGCAGCGGACCCGAACACCTCCAGGCGCAGCACGCCGAAGCGGGCGCACAGCGCCTCGATCTGCTCGCGGTTGTCGGTGATGATCGCGTTCATGGCCGGGTTCCAGCCGCGATTATGCGCCCGGCCCGGAAATCGTGGACTGTCCCTGGTTTTCCAACCCGGACTCGTCCTTCAGGCCCACCCCCGTCAGCCCGCGCGCCAGCGCGGCGGCGGCGAGCCAGTCGATGCGCCGTGCCGCCGCTTCGTAGCCCAGGCCCTGCGGCCGGATGTTCGACACGCAGTTGCGTTCCGCATCCGTCCGCCCGGGGCGCGGCGCGAACGTGAGGTAGGCCCCCAGGCTGTCGGGCGAGGAAAGGCCCGGCCGCTCGCCGACCAGCACCACCACCAATTGCGCGCCCATGCGCTCGCCCGCCTCGTCGCCCAGCGCCACCCGGCCCTGCAGCGCGACGCAGCAGCCGGCGCCGGCCCAGCGCTGCGGCGCGAGCTCGAGCAGGGCACGCACGAGCGGCACGGCATGGCGTTCCACGGCCAGGGCGGAGAGGCCGTCGGCGACGACGACGCCGATCTCGCTTACACGCTTTGGAATGGCCTGCCCCTCCGCCAGCCGCCGCCCGAGATCCGGCCGGCGCAGATACGTGGCGCGATCGGGCGCGGCGGACCGGACCACGGCGGGCGCCAGGCCCAAGCCCCGCAACCCGGACACGACGGCGTCGACATCCAGCGCGCGGTGCACCGCATCGCGCGCCCGCGCATGCGCCAGCCCGAACCCGAGCAACTCGCTAGTCGGCACCCCGCTCCCCGCGCGCCCGATGGCGATGCGCGCCGGGGTGAGCGCGCGCAAGGAAGAAAACGGAACCGGCTTCACCCCAGCTCCCGCGCCGCGGCGAGCAGGGGCGGCGGCGCCTCGCCGGCCAGGCGCCCATCCGCGCCCACGATCCCCATGCGCTCCAGCCACGCCTCGAACTCCGGCGCGCGCTTGAGATTCATCACCTCGCGCAGGTACAAGGCGTCGTGGAAGGACGTGCTCTGGTAGTTGAGCATCACGTCGTCCGCCCCCGGCACGCCCATGATGTAGGTGACGCCGGCCGCGCCCAGCAACGTGAGCAGCGCGTCCATGTCGTCCTGGTCGGCCTCGGCGTGGTTGGTGTAGCAGACGTCCACGCCCAGGGGCACGCCCAGCAGCTTGCCGCAGAAGTGGTCCTCCAGCCCGGCGCGGATGATCTGCTTGCCGTCGTAGAGGTACTCGGGGCCGATGAAACCCACCACGCTGTTGACCAGGAAGGGCCGGTAGCGGCGCGCAAAGCCGTAGGCGCGGGCCTCCATCGTCACCTGATCGGCGTCGGAGTGGGCATTGGCCGAGAGCGCGGTGCCCTGGCCGGTCTCGAAGTACATGATGTTGGGGCCGCGGGCAGTGCCCAGGCGGCGGCCCAGCTCATAGGCCTCGTCCATCAGGGCGATGGAGATGCCGAAGTTGCGGTTGGCCTTCTCGCTGCCCGCCAGGCTCTGAAACAAGAGATCGAGGGGTGCGCCGCGCTCCAGGGCCTTCATCTGGGTGGTAATGTGAGAGAGCACACAGTTCTGGGTGGGCACCTGGTAGCGGCGCATCAA
>JBQTJX010000047.1:0-47900 GCA_052386675.1 Betaproteobacteria bacterium | reverse complement strand
TTTCGCGGCCTCCTCGTTGCTCCCGGTCGCGGCCGCGATCTGCGCCACGGTCATCTCCGCTTCTTCGCTCAGCAGGAAGGCCTCGCGCTGCGCCTCGGGCAGCGCCGCGAGCGCCGCGGCGAAGCGCTCCAGCTTCTCGCGCCCTTCCAGCTTGCGCAGCGGGTCCTCCGCGGCACTGGCCGGCGGGTCGATCGCGTCCTCGCCGTCCCGGCCGACGATCGACACCAGCGACAGCCCGCGTTTCCTCCAGTGGTCCACCATGCGGTTGTGCGCGATGGTGTAGAGCCAGGTGCTGAACTTCGCCTGCGGTTCGTAGCGGTGCCGCGCCTCGATGGCCCGCATCCAGACCTCCTGGTAGAGCTCCTCCGCGACGCCGCGGTCCTTGAGGCTCCTCAGCATGAAGCGGAAAAGCGGGCCTTTGTTGCGGGCATAGAGCCGGTCGAAGGCGGAGGCCTCGCCTTCCCGGTAGGACAGCATCAGTTCCTCGTCGCTCGCCTCCATGCCCCCGCAGTTTACGCGGGCGGGTCGGGGACAAAACCCGGGAAGGGTCGCGGCAGCACCGGGCGCACCGGGACCGGCCTTGGGATGATCCCGCGCGCGACCAGGTTCTGGTGGCTGTCGTAGTAGAGGCTCACGGTCTCGGCCGGATAGGAGGTGGCCCGCTCGAAGCCGACGTAGCGGGCATGCGAAACCTCCGTGCGGCCGTGGCCGGTGCCCAGCTTCTGCGCCGGGGCCGGCGCCGACGCAGCGGCGCCCGGACCGGCGGCGTCGCGGCTTTCCTTACTTGCCTCGGCACGCGCCATCGGGGCCTGCGAGAGTTCGGCCGGCGGCGGCGCCTTCTTGCGGAACAGGGCGACGCCGATCACCCCGACGTTGTCCGGGCGCCCGGTGCGCGAGGCGTACGAGTCCGGCAGCGGCGTGAAGTAGAACGCCGCGGTCTGCCCCAGGTTGCGGCGCCAGCCGGTCAGCTCGAACTGCCGCCAGGGCGAAAGGACGTAGCCGCTCTGCTGCGGGCTGGCGGTTTCGCCGCTGACGGCATTGACGCCATCCACCGAAATCACCGCCAGGACTTCGTCGCGCCCCCGGTTGCGGATGCGAACGGCGTACTCGTTGCCGGGATTGCCCGCGACCCAGGCCCTGCCCTCGTGCCAGTACACCGGCAGTTGCCGGCCCTCGCTGCGGTCGAACACGGTGATGTCCGCCAGGCTGCCGACCGCGGCGGCCTGGGTAACGCAGGCCGCGAGCAGCGCGGCGCAGAATGCCCTCGTTGCGTGCATGGCGATGTTCATGTCGGGTCCTCGTGGGTGGTGACGAGGAGTGAAACGCGGGACAGGGGCCAAAGGGTTAAGTAGAATGCGCGCCTTTCCGGAAGAATGGCGTCGAAGAATGAGCGACAAGAACGGCTACGACTGCGCGAAGTGCCCCGGCTACTGCTGCAGCTACCCCCACATCGAGGTCACGCGCGCGGACATTGCCCGGCTGGCGAAGCATTTCGATCTCGATTACAAGACCGCCGAGGAACGCTTCACCAAGTACGACGCCGACGAGAAGGCACGCGGCCTGCGCCACCGCAAGAACGAGCACTTCGGCACTTCATGCCGCTTCTTCGACCAGGAGAAGCGGCGCTGCACGGTGTACGAGGTGCGCCCCGAGGCCTGCCGCGACTATCCCTACGGCAAGTCCTGCGGCT
Source organism: Betaproteobacteria bacterium (assembly GCA_052386675.1). Classification (GTDB taxonomy): domain Bacteria; phylum Pseudomonadota; class Gammaproteobacteria; order Burkholderiales; family SG8-39; genus RBG-16-66-20. Next base: position 46,210 of record JBQTJX010000047.1, on the reverse strand, counting down.
ACTACCAGTTCCTCTCCTGGGAGCGCAAGCACCAGGAAGACAAGACCTGGATCGCGCTCACCAATAAATAGGTACTCGCGTTACTTCTTCCCCAGCGCGGCAGCGCGCACGCCCGACAGCGTCGCCGACGGGGTAATCGCCTCCGGATCGATCTTCAACTCGACCACCGAGGGCTTGCCCGAGGCAAGCGCCCGCTCGAACGCCGGCTGGAACTCCGCGGTCGCCCGCACCGTCTCGCCATGCCCCCCAAAGGCGCGGGCGTAGGCGGCGAAATCCGGGTTCGCCAGCTCGGTGCCGGAGACCCGGCCCGGGTATTCGCGCTCCTGGTGCATGCGGATGGTGCCGTACATGCCGTTATTCACCACCAGCACCACGATGGGCGCGCCGTACTGCATGGCGGTGGCCATTTCCTGCCCGTTCATCAGGAATTCGCCGTCGCCGGCAACCGCGACCACCGTGCGCCCCGGCGCGGCGATCTTGGCCGCCACCGCGGCGGGCACGCTGTAGCCCATCGAGCCGCTCGTGGGCGCGAGTTGCGTGCGCCAGCCCTTGTACCTGAAATGACGGTGCACCCAAGACGCGAAATTGCCCGCGCCGTTGGTGATGATGGCGTCATCCGGCAGGGTATCCGACAACCACCGCACGATTTCGCCGTACTGCAGCGCGCCCGGCATGGGCAGCGGCGCATTCCACGCTTCGTACTCCGCGCGCGCCGCCTTGACCTGCTCCCGCCACTTCGCGCCGTCCAGCTTCAGCGTCACCAGCGACTCCACGAACTGCGGGTAGGCGGCGTTGATGGGCAGCTCGGCGCGGTAGACGCGGCCCAGCTCCTCGGCGCCGGCGTGCACGTGCACCAGCTTCTGGCGCGGCGCCGGAATCTCGAGCAGCGTGTAGCCGCTGGTGGTCATCTCGCCCAGTCGCGCGCCGATCACCAGCAGCACGTCGGCGTCCTTCACCCGCTGCGCGAGCTTCGGGTTGATGCCGATGCCGACATCGCCGACGTAATTCGGGCGGCGGTTGTCGTAGAAATCCTGGCAGCGGAACGAGCAGGCGACCGGGAGCGACGAGGCCTCGGCCCAGGCGCGGAACGCATCGAGCAGCGCTGGGTTCCAGCCGCCGCCGCCCAAGATGACGAGGGGACGCGCCGCGCCCGCCAGGAGCTTCTCCAGCTCCGCCATGTCCGCTGCCGAAGGCGCCGGAGCCGGCGTGCGGTAATGCGGCGCGTCGGCGACCGCGGCCTCCGAAAACAGCATGTCCTCGGGCAACGCGAGCAGCACCGGCCCCGGCCTGCCGGAGGTCGCGGTGTGGAACGCATGGCTGACGTACTCCGGGATGCGCTCGACGCGGTCGATCTGCGCCGCCCACTTGGTGAGCGGGCCGTACATGCGCCGGTAGTCGATCTCCTGGAAGGCCTCGCGCTCGACGAAGTCGTTGCCCACCTGCCCGACGAACACCAGCATCGGCGTCGAGTCCTGAAAGGCGGTGTGCACGCCCACCGAGCCGTTGGTGGCGCCGGGCCCCCTGGTCACGAACAGCACGCCGGGCTCGCCGGTGAGCTTGGCGTGGGCGTCGGCCATGTAGGAGGCGCCGCCTTCCTGCCGGCAGATGATGAATTTAAGCTGGTCCTTCAGGTCATGCAGGCCGTCCAGCACCGGCAGGAAACTCTCGCCGGGCACGCCGAAGGCGGTGCGCACTCCATGGCCGGCGAGCGCGTCGGCGAGGATCCTGCCGCCATGCCTTGTCTTCAGGACGGCACTCGTGCCGCGCAAATCGGCTTTCATGTTCCCCAGGCTTTCTTCAGCTTCAGTGCGAAGTCGGCAAGTGCCTCGTTCGCGGTGTCCAGCACGCGGCCCATGGTGATGAAGCCGTGCACCATGTCGGCGTAATTGCGGTACTCGGTCGCCACGCCTTCCTTCGCCAGCCGCTCGGCGTAGGCCTTGCCCTCGTCCAGCAGCGGATCGAAGCCGGCCGTGACCAGGTACGCCGGCGGCAGGCCGGCAAGGCTTTTCGCCAGCAGGGGCGAGGCGCGCCAGTCCAGCCAGTCCTGCTCGCTCGGCAGGTAATGGCCGCGGAAATACTGCATGCTCTTCTTCTCCAGCAGGTAGCCCACGCCGTTCGAGTCGATGCTCGGGTGGCCCATGCGCTGGTCGGTTGCGGGGTAGATGAGGAGCTGGAACGCAATGGCGGGCCCGCCGGCGTCGCGCGCCATCAGCGACACCACCGCCGCGAGGTTGCCCCCGGCGCTGTCGCCGCCGACCGCGATCCGCGCCGGATCGACCGCCAGCGCGGCGGCGTACTTCGACACGAACTGAAGCGCGCAGAAGCTGTCCTCCACCGCGGCGGGGAACGGCGCCTCCGGGCCCTTGCGGTATTCCACCGAGAACACCGCGCAGCGCGCGGCATTGGCCAGGGTCCGGCAGACGACGTCGTGCGTGTCCAGGTCCCCGATCACCCAGCCCCCGCCGTGGTAGTAGACCAGCGCGGGCAGGACCTCGTCCCGGCGCGAGCCGGTGGGCCGGTAGCGCCTGACGGGCACCGGACCACCGGATGCGGGCGCGAGCAGCAACTGCACGGATTCGACCGCCGGCGGGTCCGGCGTGAGCGCCGCGCGCGACTCGCGGTACAGGCGCCGCGCCACCGCTGGCGGGGTCTCGTAATAGGGCGGGAGCGGCGACATCTTTGCCCGCTCCAGCAGCTGCGCAAGCTGCGGATGGAGCATTACCGGACGGCCGCCAGCATCTTCTTCAAGCGCTCGATGAAGAACGGCGCGGCCTTGTGGATCTTCGTCTCCTGCGTGACGATCAGCGGGCGGATCTTCGGCAGATAGGCCTGCCATTCCGGGTCGGCCTGCATCGCGGCGCGGCATTTCTCGCGCTGGTTCAGGTCGTCGTAGGCCCACATGTGGGTCACCAGGTTCTGCATCCCGACTTCGGTGACGTAGTAGCCCACCAGGTTCGGCAGGTGCCTGAGCTGCACCTTCATGCCTTCGTTTTCGTAGTGCTTGAAGTATTCCGGCGCCTTGCCGACCTGCAGCAGGTACATGCGCTCCTCGACGTACATATGGTCTCCGCCCTCTGGAAGAATCGTTCGTGGAAGGGCTTCGATTATAGTATCGGCAGGATGGACGACATCAACACGCTTCGCCGGATCCTGAAGGACTGCCGCGTCATCGCGGTGGTTGGGCTGTCGGCCAACTGGCATCGTCCCAGCTACTTCGCCGCCAAGTACATGCAGGAGCACGGCTACCGGGTGATCCCGGTCAACCCGCAGTACCAGGAAGTGCTGGGCGAGAAGTGCTACGCCTCGCTGCGCGACATCCCCCACAAGGTCGACATGGTGGATGTGTTTCGAAAGGCCGCCGACGTGCTGCCCATTGCCGAAGACGCCGTGGCCATCGGCGCCAGGGTCCTGTGGCAGCAGCTCGGGGTACGCAACCAGGTGGCCGCGGACCTTGCGCGCGCCCGCGGGCTGGAGTCGGTCATGGACCGCTGCGTGAAGATCGAGCATGGCAGGCTGTTCGGAGGCCTGAACTGGGTGGGGGTCAATACCCGGGTGGTGTCGGCCAAAAGACCCCGCTGGCTGCCTTACTAGTTGCGCCAGCATTCGTCGCTTGACCCCGACCCGGGCCGGGTTATCCTTATGTCCATGAGCCAACCCATCCGCGTGTTCGACGGCCGTTTCGGCCGCCTCAAGCTGATCGAGGTGAAGACCGGGCTGGCGGTGGCCGAGAGCGCCGAGCCGCAGGTGCTGTACAAGCTCGACGGCGCCGACCTGGCGGTGGCCGGGACCAATCCGGGGATCGCCCTGAACCGGGACCAGATCCTGTTCTTCAATCCCGGCACAAGCTGGGAAGCGACGCCGCAGGCCGGCGAAGGACGTTCCCAGGTCCTGCTGCTGCAGGCCTCGTCGGCCTGGCTGCAGGGCCGATTCCCGGCTGCGTTCGGCGATCCGCGACGCCCGTTCCAGTCCGCTGCCGAGACCATCACCCCGCGCATCCGCCAGCTGGCAGACATCCTCGCGGTGGAGGCGCTCAACGACCAGTTCCTGTCGCCCGACCGCCTGGAATTCATGCTGGAGGAGATGGTGCTCTCCATCGTGGAGGCCTACCTCGCCCGGCGCCAGTCCGGCGCCCGCTTCTGGCGCGGCTCGCCGTTCGCCGACAACCGCATCCGCCGCGCCATGGCGCTGCTGCGCGCCAAGCCGAACAAGGAACTCAACATGGACGACGTGGCGAGCCGCGTCGGCCTGTCGCGCTCCCGCTTCTACGACCTGTTCCAGATGAGCACAGGGCACTCGCCGCGCGCCTACCTGGACAAGCTGTGCGTGGAGACCGCCATCGCCAAGCTGTCCACCGGTCGCGCCAAGATCGCGGACGTGTCCGCCGAGCTGGGTTTCTCCGCGCAGTCCAACTTCACGCGCTTCTTCCAGCACCAGGTTGGCATCCCGCCCTCCGAGTACCGGGCGGCCCTGCGGCGCCCGCCCGAGTCCGAACCCGGTCCGGAATCCCAGAACTGAGCACTCGCCGCCGGTTGGCGCACCGTACCGGTGCGCCCTGGCCCCACAAGTTGCGTTAGATTGACTGCAGAAGCATCCGCGTCATGGCACGTGGATTGCACCATGTCTGCGGGGAGCCTGCCTTGGAGCGCCGCCACTACGACGAAATGCATGCCGCGAACGGCGAAGTGCGACCGCACTTCGGGCCGATCGCGCAGTGGCTCGCCGAGACGCCGGCCAGCCGGGTGGCCGAGAAGCGGCGCGAGGCGGACCTGCTGTTCCACCGCGTCGGCATCACTTTCGCGGTCTACGGGGATGAGGCTGGCGCCGAGCGCCTGATCCCGTTCGACACCATCCCGCGCATCATTCCGAAGCTGGAATGGGACGAACTGGCGAAGGGCCTCGCGCAGCGCGTCGACGCGCTAAACCGCTTCCTGCACGACATCTACCACGGGCAGGCAATCCTCAAGGCCGGGCTGGTCCCGCCCGAGCAGGTACTGAAGAACCCCATGTTCCAGAAGGAGATGGTTGGCATCGAATTGCCCAACCAAGTCTATTCCAGCATCGCGGGCATCGACCTGGTGCGGCATTCGGACGGCAAGTACTACGTGCTAGAGGACAACCTGCGCACCCCCTCGGGCGTGTCGTACATGATCGAGAACCGCAAAATGATGATGCGGTTGTTCCCTGAACTTTTCGAGCGCCAGACGGTGCTGCCGGTGGAGCACTACCCGGCGCTGCTGCTGGAAACGCTGCGCGCTGCGGCGCCGCCGAGCGTGCGCGATCCGGTGGTCGCGGTGCTCACCCCCGGGCAGTACAACAGCGCCTACTTCGAGCACGCTTTCCTCGCCCAGCAGATGGGCGTCGAGCTGGTCGAGGGCGCGGACCTTATCGTCAAGGACAAGGTCGTCTACATGCGCACCACCGCCGGCAGGCAGCGGCTGGATGTGATCTACCGCCGCATCGACGACGACTACCTGGACCCGCTCGCCTTCCGAAAGGACTCGATGCTGGGTGTTCCGGGCCTCTTCGCCGCCTACTGCGCAGGCAATGTCTCGCTCGCCAACGCCGTGGGCACCGGTGTCGCGGACGACAAGTCGACCTACCCGTTCGTGCCCGAGATGATCCGTTTCTACCTGAAGGAGGAACCGATCCTCGCCAACGTGCCCACCTGGCAGTGCAAGAAGCCCAAGGACCTGGCGCAGGTGCTCGAGCGCCTGCCCGAGCTGGTGGTGAAGGAAGTGCAGGGCTCCGGCGGCTACGGCATGCTGGTCGGGCCCACCGCGACTGCGCCCGAACTGGCAGCATTCCGCAAGCTGCTCAAGTCAAACCCGTCCAACTACATCGCGCAACCGACGCTGTCGCTCTCGACCTGCCCCACCTTCGTGAAGCGCGGCGTAGCGCCGCGCCACGTCGACCTGCGCCCCTACGTGCTCTCGGGGCGGGACGTGAAGCTGGTGCCCGGCGGCCTGACCCGCGTCGCCCTCAAGGAAGGCTCGCTGGTCGTCAACTCCTCGCAGGGCGGCGGCACCAAGGACACGTGGGTGGTGGATTAGGCATGCTCTCGCGCGTCGCCGACCGGATCTACTGGATGAGCCGCCAGATGGAGCGCGCGGAGAACATGGCGCGCATCCTCGGGGTCACCTCCAACATGGTGCTGTTCGGCACCAAGGAGACGCGCGAGCAGAACCTGCTCGCCCCGCTCACCATCACCGACTGCGCCGAGCCCTACTTCGCGCAGAAGAAGCCGGTGACGCTGCAGGGACTGGTGGACTTCCTGGCGCTCGATCCGACCAACCCCTCCTCCATCTACAGCTGCCTGCGCAGCGCGCGCGAGAACGCGCACGCGGTGCGCTGGCAGATCACCTCCGAGATGTGGGAGACGCTCAACGCCACCTGGCTGGAGATGAAGGCAGTGCGCCGCGCCGACCTGGTCGGCGCCAAGGCGACGGACTTCTTCGACTGGGTGAAGGAGCGCTCGCACCTCTTCCGCGGCGTCACCTACGGCACCATCGTGCGCGGCGAGGCGTTCAACCTGTCGCGGCTGGGGACCTTCCTGGAACGCGCCGACAATACCGCGCGCATCCTGGACGTGAAGTACCACGTGCGCCTGCCTTCGGTGGAGGACGTCGGCGGCGCGCTGGACCACTACCAGTGGACCGCGCTCCTGCGCTCGGTGTCCGCCTTCGAGACCTATCGCGCGCTGTACCGGGACCAGATCTACCCGATCAAGGTGGCGCAGCTCCTGATCCTGGAGCGCCGCATGCCGCGGTCCCTGGCCGCCTGCTTCGAGCAGGTGACCCAGGCCATGGAACGGCTGCAGGGCCAGCACGACCGCGCGGCGCGGCGCCTGGCGGGCGAGATCTTCGTCCGCCTCACGCACGCCGACATCGAGGAAATATTCCAGGACGGCCTGCACGAGTACCTGACCGAGTGCATTGCCGACATGCACGAGCTGGGCATCCGCATCCAGCGCGCGTACCTGGTCTCGGCCTGACCAGGCCGCGCCCACGCCCCTTCCACTCCCCCTCCACTCTCCCTCGCATGTCCATCCACGTCGCGCTGAACCACGTCACGCACTACCGCTACGACCGCCCGGTCGCGCTCGGACCGCAGGTGGTGCGCCTCAGGCCCGCACCGCATGCGCGCACCCCCATCCTCGCCTACTCGCAGCGCGTCACGCCGGCGCAGCACTTCGTCAACTGGCAGCAGGATCCGCAGTCCAACTGGCTCGCGCGACTGGTGTTCCCGGAGCCGGTGCAGGAACTCAGGATCGAGATCGACCTGGTGGCCGAGCTCTCGGTCATCAACCCGTTCGACTTCTTCCTCGAACCGGTCGCGGAGAAGATCCCTTTCAAGTACGACGAGGCGCAGCTGCACGAGCTGGCGCCCTACCTGGTGCGCGGCGCCCTGACGCCGCGCTTCAAGCGCTACTTCGACGCCATCCCGAAGACCCCGACGCCCACGGTGGACTTCCTGGTCGCGCTCAACCTGCGCCTGTCGCAGGACATCCGCTACCTGATCCGCCTGGAGCCGGGCGTCCAGACCCCCGAGGAGACCCTCGCGCTGGCAAGCGGCTCCTGCCGCGACTCCGGCTGGCTGCTGGTGCAGCTGCTGCGGCACCTCGGGATCGCGGCGCGCTTCGTCTCCGGCTACCTGATCCAGTTGAAGCCCGACGTGAAGTCGCTCGACGGCCCTTCCGGGACGGACGTGGACTTCACCGACCTGCACGCCTGGTGCGAGGCCTACCTGCCCGGCGCGGGCTGGGTGGGCCTGGATCCGACCTCGGGCCTGTTTGCCGGCGAAGGACACATCCCGCTCGCCTGCTCGCCCGAGCCCGGCAACGCGGCGCCGATCACCGGCATGACCGGCAAGGCCGAGGTCGAGTTCACGCACCTCATGCGCGTGGACCGCGTCTGGGAAGCGCCGCGCGTGACCAAGCCCTACACCGAGGAGCAGTGGGCCGCCGTCAACGCGCTCGGCGCGAAAGTCGACGCGGACCTGGAAGCGCGCGACGTGCGCCTCACCATGGGCGGGGAACCCACCTTCGTCTCGGTGGACGACCGCGACGGCGCGGAGTGGAACACCGAGGCGATGGGGCCGACCAAGCGAAAGCTCGGCGCCGAACTGCTCAAGCGCCTGAAAGGCCGCTACGCGCCCGGCGGGCTGCTTCACTACGGCCAGGGCAAGTGGTACCCGGGCGAGCAGCTGCCGCGCTGGTCGCTGTCGTGCTTCTGGCGCCGCGACGGCGCGCCGCTGTGGGACGACGCGGCCCTCTTCGCCGACGAGACCGTGGACTACGGCGCCACCGAGGCGCAGGCCGCGCTGTTCCTGCGCACGCTCGCAGGCAAGCTCGCGCTGGATCCGAAGTACGTCTTCCCCGCGCACGAGGACGCGTTCTACTACCTGTGGCGCGAGCGGCGCTTGCCCGCGAACGTGGATCCCTTCGATTCGCGCCTGGAGGATCCGCTGGAGCGCGCGCGCCTGCGCCGCGTCTTCTCGCAGGGACTGGACAAGGTCGCGGGCCACGTGTTGCCGGTGGGAAAGAATGCCGGCGCCTGGACCTCGGGCGAATGGTTCCTGCGCGAGGAACGCTGCTACCTCGTGCCCGGGGATTCACCGCTCGGCTTCCGCCTGCCCCTGGATTCCCTGCCCTGGGCGTCGAAAGCCGACTTCCCGTTCCTGCATGCGCCCGATACGATGCAGGACTTCCCGCCGCTGCCGCCGCGGCAGCGCGTCATGCCGCAAAAAAGGACCGTCGTCCCCGGACTGGCGTCGGCCGCCGCCGAACGCAAGCCCGGGCCGCTGGAATCCGCCGGCTGGATCACGCGCACCGCCATCTGCGCCGAGCCGCGCAAGGGCATCTTGTACGTGTTCATGCCGCCGGCCACCGGGCTGGAGGACTACCTCGAGCTTGCGTCCGCGGTGGAAGCCACCGCCGCCGAGCTCGGCTTCCCGGTGGTGCTGGAGGGCTACGAGCCGCCGCGCGACCCGCGCCTGGAGGTGGTCCGCATCACGCCGGACCCGGGCGTGCTGGAGGCGAACATCCACCCGGCGCACAACTGGGCCGAGCTGGTGGAGAACACCACCTTCCTCTACGAGCAGGCGCGCGAATCGCGCCTGTCCACCGAGAAGTTCATGGTCGACGGCCGCCACACCGGCACCGGCGGCGGCAACCACTTCGTGCTCGGGGCGGCCACCGCGGCGGATTCGCCGTTCCTGCGGCGACCCGACCTGCTCGCCAGCCTGATCGCCTACTGGCACAACCATCCGTCTCTGTCGTACCTGTTCTCGGGAATGTTCATCGGCCCCACCAGCCAGCACCCGCGCGTGGACGAGGCGCGCAACGACTCGGTGTATGAACTGGAAATCGCCTTCCGCGAGTTGCGCAAGCAAACGCGCATCACGCCCTGGCTGGTGGACCGCGCCCTGCGCAACCTGCTGATCGACGCCACCGGCAACACCCACCGCGCCGAGTTCTGCATCGACAAGCTGTATTCGCCCGATGGCCCGGCGGGGCGCCTGGGGCTGCTCGAGCTGCGCGCCTTCGAGATGCCGCCGCACGCCCGCATGTCGCTCACGCAGCAGCTGCTGATGCGCGCGCTCGTCGCGCGCTTCTGGCAGCGCCCCTACCGGCCGGCGCGCCTGGCGCGCTGGGGCACCGGCCTGCACGATCGCTTCCTGCTGCCGCATTTCGTGTGGCAGGACTTCGCCGATGTCATCGAGGAGACGCGCGAGGCCGGCTACGCCATCGAGGCCGACTGGTTCGCGCCCCACTTCGAGTTCCGCTTCCCGCGCGTGGGCGAGTTCACGGCGCGCGGCGCGCGCATCGAGCTGAGGAACGCGCTCGAACCCTGGAACGTCATGGGCGAGGAAGGCGCGCCAGGCGGCACCGTGCGCTACGTCGACTCCTCGGTGGAGCGCCTGCAGGTTCGCGCCACGGGCCTCGTCGGCGAACGGCACGTGCTCGCCTGCAACGGCCGCATCGTGCCGCTCTCGCCCACCGGCAATGTCGGGGAGTTCGTCGCCGGGGTGCGCTACAAGGCCTGGGCGCCGCCCTCGGCGCTGCATCCCTCCATCAGCGCGCACGCGCCGCTCGTGTTCGACCTCGTGGACACCTGGATGAACCGCTCGATGGGCGGCTGCCAGTACCACGTCGCGCATCCGGGGGGCCGCGCGCACGAGGACTTCCCGGTGAACGCCTACGCCGCCGAAGGTCGGCGCCTGGCGCGCTTCCTGCGCATGGGCCACACCCCCGGCCGCGTCGAAGTCCGCGCCGAGGAACGCAACCCCAACTTCCCCTTCACCCTCGACCTGCGCCGCTAGAAAAACAGGGACGGACCACGATTTCCGCTCCGGCGCGCCCTATCATGCCGGATGATCGAATCGCTCCCGCTCGCCGTCACCCGCGTCACGACGCTTCAGGGCGATCGCCACCTCACCAACGCCACCGGCTTCTTCTTCGAGCGCGACGGGCGCCTCTACGTGGTCACCAGCCGGCACGTGGTGCTGGACGAGGCGAGCGCCCACCACCCGGACCGCATCGAGATCGAGCTGCATGTCCACCCGGAGAACCTGGGCGACACCGTGCAGTTTTCCATCCCGCTGTACCAGGAGGGCAAGTCCATCTGGCTGGAAGGCCTGGATTCGGCAGGCGCCATCGACGTCGTCGCGCTGCGGCTGGAGCGCGACGTGCTGCCGCAGAACATGCGCTACCACGCCTTCACGCCCGACCAGCTCTATCGCAGGCTTGCCCTGGTGGAGATCGGCGCCCCGGTGCTGATCGTCGGATTCCCCTTGGGCGTCTACGACACGCTGCACCGGCTGCCGGTGGCGCGCCGGGCCTCGATCGCCAGCTCCTTCGGCGTGCGTTTCCAGGGCAAGGGCTGCTTCCTGACCGATGCACGCCTGCACCGGGGCACCAGCGGGGCGCCGGTGGTGGCGAGGAAGCCCATGCGCAAGAACGGCAGGAGCGATTTCCCCTGGATGCTGCTTGGGGTTCACTCGGCCAGGCTGGACGTCGCCAACCGCGACAGCACGCAGGACGAGAGCCTGGACCTGAACTTCGCGTGGTACGCCGACATCCTGCTCACCCTGACGAAGATGGATTAGCATAGCCGCCATGGTGACCGAGAAACTCAAGGTCCGCATCACCGAGACCGGCCAGCAGATCGAGGTCGTGCTGTTCTCGCGCCACGCCAGCTCCATCCAGGTGGTGATCGGCACCGGCGAGCACAGCATGAAGTGCACCCTCAGCCCGACGCGCAACGAAATGGCCTACGCCGGCAGCATCATGGGCCGCGAGATCGTCTACGAGCGCAGCAAGGCGCAGGTGCAGGCCGACATCGACAAGCTCAACCCGACGCTGCGCCCCTCGCGGCCGCGCTAGCGCCGGTCCGGTCGGATCCATCGTCATGGCCCTTGGCGCCACGATCCATACTTTTGCGATCGCGCTCGCCGACGCCGACCGCAGCGTCTACCAGGATTTCGAACTCAAGGCCGCGCGCCATCCTTCGGAGTCCGGGGACTACCTGGTCACGCGCGTGCTCGCCTACTGCCTGGAGTACGCCGAAGGCATCGCGTTCTCGCGTGGCATCTCCAACCCCGACGAGCCGCCGCTCGCGGTGCGCGACCTGACCGGCACGCTGAAGAGCTGGATCGAAATCGGTTCCCCGGACGCGGCGCGTCTGCACAAGGCCGCCAAGGCCGCGCCGCGCGTGGCGCTCTACACGCACAAGGACCCGGCCGCGCTGCAGCACCTGTACGCCGGGGAGCGCATCCACCGCGCCGAGGAACTGGAGCTCTACGCGCTCGACCGGGAGCTGGTCTCGGGGCTGGCCAAGCGGCTGGAGCGGCGCATGAAGCTGGAGGTGTCGGTGAGCGGGGGGCACCTCTACATCGCCTGCGGCGGCGAGACCCTGAGCGGCGAATGCCGGCGCTTCCCGTCCATGCCGCCGCCTGCTACAATCTGACCAACTGACCTGACCAACCTGGGTCACCCACGGAGCCGCCATGCAGATCAACATCGCCGAAGCCAAGTCGCGCCTCTCCCGGCTGGTCGAGCGCGCGCTCGCCGGCGAGGAAGTGGTCATCGCCCGGGCCAACAAGCCGCTGGTGCGGCTCTCGCCGGTCGAGTCCGCCGCACGCGCGCCGCGCCGGCCCGGCAGCGGAAAGGGCGAACTGCGGCGGATCGCGCCGGACTTCGACGCGCCGCTGGACGACTTCCGCCGCCTGCGCTAGGCCCGGTCCCGGAGCCCGAGTTGCGGCTGCTGCTCGACACGCATGCCCTGCTGTGGTGGGTGGACGGTGGCGGCAGCCTGTCACCGGCGCAACTGCGCGCCATCGGCCGGCCCGCGAACCAGGTCTGCGTCAGCGTCGCGTCGGCCTGGGAGATGTCCATCAAGGCGAGCCTGGGCAAGCTTGAGCTCGCGGCGTCCGTCGGCGAGTACATCGCGCGCCACCTCGCGGCCAACCGGTTCCAGCTGCTCGAGATCGGGCTGGCTCACGCGGCAAGAGTGGAACAACTGCCCTACCACCATCGGGATCCCTTCGACCGGCTGCTGGCGGCGCAGGCGCTGGAAGAGGGCCTGGTCCTCGTCTCGCGCGATGCGGTGTTCGCCCGCTACGGCGTGAAGCGCATCGCCTGAGATGCCGCCCGCCCTGCTCTCGTCGTACGCCCCGGCCGCCGTCGGCTACGACGAGCTGCTCGCCGCCCCCGGCGCGCCGCGCGCGCACTGGCGGCGCCTGTACGACACGCTTGCCGCCTCCTCCGACGACGCCATGCGCGAGCGCATGCAGTGGGTGCGGCGCCGGGTGCGCGAGAACGGCGTCACCTACAACGTCTACGACGATTCCGAGGGCGCGAGCCGCCCCTGGGAACTGGACATGCTGCCGTTCATCCTGCCCGCCGACGAATGGGCAGGGATCGAGGCCGCGGTGGCGCAGCGCGCCACGCTGCTCAATCGCGTCCTGATCGACATCTACGGCGAGCAGCGCACGCTCGCCGAAGGGCTGCTGCCGCCGGCGCTGATCTACGGCCACGCCGGGTTCCTTCGCCCCGCCCGCGGGGTGCCGGCCCCGGGCGGGACGCTCCTTCACACCTACGCCGCGGACCTCGCGCGCTCGCCCGACGGCCGCTGGTGGGTGATGGACGACCGCACCCAGGCGCCCTCGGGCGCGGGCTACGCGCTGGAGAACCGCCTGGTCATTTCGCGCCTGTTCCCGGAACTGTTCCGCGACCTCAAGGTGCAGCGCCTGGCGGACTTCTTCGCCGCGCTGCGCGACAGCATCGCGCTGTGGGCGCCCGCCGGCCGCGAGGCGCCGGTGACCGTGCTGCTCACGCCGGGGCCGCTGAACGAAACCTACTTCGAGCACACCTACCTTGCGCGCTACCTCGGCCTGCCGCTGGTCGAAGGCAGCGACCTCACCGTGCGCGAGGGCAAGGTGTGGCTGAGGACGCTCTCGGGCCTGCAGCGCGTGCACGCCATCCTGCGGCGCCTCGACGACGACTACTGCGATCCGCTGGAACTGCGCAGCGACTCCGCGCTCGGCATCCCGGGACTGGTCGACGCCGCGCGCCGCGGCAACGTGCTGGTGGCCAACGCGCTCGGCTCCAACCTGCTGGAATCCGGCGCGCTGCTGGGCTACCTGCCCAAGCTGTGCGAGAAGCTGCTGGGCGAGGCGCTGAAAATGCCCTCGGTGGGCACCTGGTGGTGCGGCGAGCCGCCGGCGCTGGAGGACGCGATCGCGCGCCTTGACCAGCTGGTCATCAAGAGCGCCTACCCGCAGGCGCGCGTGGACCCGATGTTCGGCGAGGACCTGGACGAGCGCGGCCGCGCGCGCGTGGTGAACATGCTGCGCGCGCGCCCCGGGATGTACGTGGCGCAGGAACTGGTGCGCCTGTCCCAGGCGCCGGTTTGCGACCGCGAAGACCCGCGGCGCCTTGCGGCGCGCGCCTTCGGCCTGCGCGTCTACGCCTGCGCCACGCCCAACGGCTATGCCGTGATGCCGGGCGGCCTGACGCGCGTCGCCACCGGCCCGGACGCGCGCGTCATCTCCATGCAGCGCGGCGGCTCCAGCAAGGACACCTGGGTGCTCACCACCGGGCAGGTGAGCACGCTCACGCTGCTCCGGCGCGAAGTGCGGCCGCAGGACCTGGTGCGGACAGGCCTGAACCTGTCCAGCCGCGTGGTGGAGAACCTGTTCTGGTTCGGCCGCCAGGCCGAGCGTTGCGACGACACCTCGCGCCTGCTGCGCGTGGCGCTGGTGCGCCTGATCGAGGAGTCCGCCGCCGAGCGCGAGCGCATCTGGCCGGTGATTGCCGCGGTTCTGCAACACGCCGGCGTGCTGACCGAGGAGGAGGCCGCCGCCGACGAGGTCGCCATGGCGCGCAGCCTGCGCGCCGCCATCGTGGACGACTCCCGACCCGGACTCGCGGGGTCGCTCAGTTCGCTGCTCGGCGTCGCCTCGCAACTGCGCGAGCGCCTGTCCACCGACAACTGGCATACGCTCAACCAGATGCAGCGGCGCCTCGCCCGATCGAAGGGAAGACCCCTGTCTCTCGGCGATGCGTTGACCGAGCTGGATGTGGACATCGCCGCGTTCATGACCCTGTCCGGATTCGCGCTGGACGGCATGACGCGCGACCACGGCTGGCGCTTCCTCTCCATGGGCCGGCGCATCGAGCGGCTGCAGTTCCTGTGCGGTGCGCTGCAGCAGGCGCTCGCGGGGCCTGCCGACGCGGACCTGGTGTGGCTGCTGGAACTGGCCGATTCGAGCATCACCTACCGCTCGCGCTACATGGCGCGCCCGGAATGGCTGCCGGTGCTGGACCTGCTGGTGTGCGACGGCACCAACCCGCGGTCCATTGCCTTCCAGCTGAAGGGCCTGCACGATTTCCTGGGGAGAATCTCGGATGCGTACGGCGAAGGCGTGGACGAGGAGCTGAAAGACGCGTTGGCGGGCCTGGAAAGCCTCGACCCCGGCGCGGACCTGCGCCACGGCAGCGTGCGCCTGGCGCAACTGCTGGGCGAATGGCACGACGCGTCCGCGCGCCTGTCGGAACAGATCGGGCTG
The DNA here is from genome assembly GCA_052386675.1 of Betaproteobacteria bacterium. Lineage (GTDB taxonomy): Bacteria > Pseudomonadota > Gammaproteobacteria > Burkholderiales > SG8-39 > RBG-16-66-20. Next base: position 31,141 of record JBQTJX010000047.1, on the reverse strand, counting down.
CGCTTCTTCAGCCACGTCGGCGAAGTGAACCGCCAGACGTTTGGGGTGTGAAAGGCGGGGCATGAAAGGCGGGGTTTAAGCCGATGCGCTACACGGTCGAGCACGAGACGGTGTACAGCTACGAGGCGCCGGTGGTGGTGTCGCAGCAGCTGATGCACCTCACGCCGCGCGCCCTGCCCTGGCAGAACCCGGAGGCGCACAGCCTCGTCGTGGATCCGGCGCCGGGCGAAGTGCAGACGCGCGAGGATTATTTCGGCAACCCGGTGACGCAGGTGCTCATCGCCGCGCCGCACGCGCGGTTGAGCGTCACCGCGCGCACCACGGTGAGCGTCGAGGAACGCAGCGGGCCCGGCACCCTGGGCAGTTCGCGCTCTTCGGAGCCATCCCAGTTCCTCTACGAATCGCCCCACGTGGAGTGGTTCCGCGAGCTCGTCGATTACGCCGCCCCGAGCTTCCCGCCGGGGAGAAGCGCCGCCGAAGCGGCGCTCCACCTCATGCGGCGCATCCACGCCGACTTCGCCTTCGATCCCACCGCCACCAGCGTGTCCACCCCCTTGCGCGAGGTGCTGAAGAAGCGCCGCGGCGTGTGCCAGGACTTCGCCCACTTCATGGCCGGCTGCCTGAGGAGCCAGGGCCACCCGGCGCGCTACGTGAGCGGCTACATACTCACCTCGCCCCCGCCGGGCAAGCCGCGGCTGGTCGGGGCGGATGCCTCGCATGCCTGGGTTTCGGTCTTCGTTCCCGACCAGGGCTGGCTGGACCTCGACCCCACCAACGACTGCGTCGTGAGCGACGAGCACATCACGCTCGCCTGGGGCCGCGACTTCAGCGACGTGACGCCGATGCGCGGCGTGATCCTGGGCGGAGGCGAGCAGACGCTGGAAGTGAAGGTCACGGTGACCCCCTTAGAATAAGGCCATGGCCGATCGCACCTTTGGTTTCGAGACCCTCGCCCTGCACGCGGGGCAGATCCCCGACGCCGCCACCGGGGCGCGCGCCGCGCCCATCTACCAGACCACCTCGTTCGTGTTCGATTCGGCGGAGCACGCCGCGAGCCTCTTCAACCTGCAGACTTTCGGCAACGTCTATTCGCGGATCTCGAATCCCACGGTGGCGGTGCTGGAGGAACGGGTGGCGGCGCTCGAGGGTGGCCGCGCCGCGCTCGCCTGCGCCACCGGCCAGGCGGCCGAGGCGACCGCGATCCTGACCCTGGTGAAGGCGGGCGACCACATCCTGTCGGCCTCCACCCTCTACGGCGGCACCCACACGCTGCTCGGGGTCAACCTGAAGAAGCTGGGGGTCGAGACGACCTTCGTGCACCCGGACGACCCGGCGGAATTCAGGAAGCACATCCGGCCGGAGACCAAGCTCATCTACGCCGAGACCCTGGGCAACCCGCTCATCAACATCGTGGACATCGAGGCGCTGGCGCAGATCGCGCACGAGGCGGACATCCCGCTCATGGTGGACAACACCGTGCCCTCGCCGTACCTGTGCCGGCCCTTCGACTGGGGCGCGGACATCGTGGTGCATTCGGCCACCAAGTACATTGGCGGCCACGGCACCACCATGGGCGGCATCGTGGTGGAATCGGGCAAGTTCGACTGGGGCAACGGCAAGTTCCCGGAATTCACCACGCCATCGCCGGGCTATCACGGCGTCATCTTCCACGAGACCTTCGGCGATTTCGGCTACACCATGAAGGCGCGCATGGAAATCATGCGCACCTTCGGCGCGACACTTTCGCCGCTCAGCGCCTGGCTGCTGCTGCAGGGCATCGAGACTTTGCCGGTGCGCATGGACCGGCATTGCGCGAACACGCTGGGCGTGGCGCAGTTCCTGCAGAAGCACCCGCGCGTTTCCTGGGTGAACTACCCGGGGCTGCCGGAGGACAAGTACCACGCGCTGGCGAAGAAGTACCTGCCCAGGGGCGCCTCGGGCCTGCTCAATTTCGGAGTGAAGGGCGGGGCGAAGGCGGGCGAAAAGTTCATCGAGGCGGCGCAGTTCATGAGCCACCTCGCCAACATCGGCGACGCCAAGACCCTGATCATTCATCCGGCCTCCACCACGCACCGGCAGATGACGGCCGAGGAGCAGCTGAAAGCCGGCGTGACGCCGGACATGATCCGGATGTCGGTCGGGATCGAGACCCTGGACGACATCCTGTGGGATATTGACCAAGCGCTGGAAGCTTCAGGCAAGGCGTGAAAGACATACAGGCACTTGAGGGCCTGCTCGCGGCGAAGATGCCCATCGTCGCCATCGAGTCGCACGAGGAAGCCAAGGTGCTGCAGATGTGCGAGCGCTTCTCCGCGCTCAACAACCGCACGCTGTGGCGCTGGAGCGTCACCGAGGGCCTGCGGCGCGTGAACGGGACGGATTCGGCCTACAACACCACCCGCATCGAGGACGCGCTGCGGCACGTGGAGAAGTCCATCGCAAACTCGATCTACGTGTTCCTCGACGCGCACAGCTTCCTCGGCGACCCGGTGGTGCTGCGCCAGATCAAGGACATCGCCTCGAAGACCGAATGGACGCACCGCATGATCGTGTTCCTGTCGGCCAAGCTGGAGGTGCCGGAGGACATCTCGCGCATGACCGCGCGCTTCCGCCCCTCGCTGCCGGATGCGAAGCGCATCACGGACATCCTGAACGAGGAAGCGCGCAAGTGGCAGGAGAACACCGGTGACCGCGCCCGCGGCACGCGCGAGGCGATCGGGGTGCTGATCCAGCACCTGGGCGGGCTCACCGAGGACGACGTGCGGCGCCTGGCGCGCATGGCGATCCACGACGACGGCCATGTCACCGCCTCGGACATCGCCGCGGTGCTGAAGGCCAAGCACGAGGTGCTGGCCGCGAGCGAGGTGCTGCAGCTGGAGCCGGGCATCCCGGACATCAACCAGCTGGGGGGCCTCGCGAACCTGAAGCGCTGGCTCAAGGTGCGGCGTGAAGTCTTCATGAATCCGTCTCCGGACTCGCCGCTGCCGGCGCCCAAGGGCGTGCTGCTCCTCGGGGTCCAGGGCGCGGGCAAGAGCCTCGCCTCGAAATGCGTCGCCGGCGCCTGGCAGCTGCCGCTCTTTCGCATGGACTTCGGCGCCCTGTACCAGAAGTACCACGGCGAGACCGAGAAGAACATCCGCGAGGCGCTGGCGATCGCCAACGCCATGCAGCCCTGCGTGCTGTGGATGGACGAGATCGAGAAAGGCATCGCCGGGGACAAGGGCGGCGACTCCGACGGCGGCGTGTCGCGGCGCGTGCTGGGGACGCTGCTCACCTGGATGAACGACCGTTCCTCGCGCGTGTTCCTGGTGGCCACCGCCAACGACGTCTCGCAGCTGCCCCCTGAGCTGCTGCGCAAGGGCCGCTTCGACGAAATCTTCTTCGTCGACCTGCCTCAAGGCGCGGGGCGCGAGGAAATCCTGAAGATCCATCTCGCGAAGAACAAGCAGGAGGCCGCGGCCTTCGACCTCGCGCGCCTCGCCGCGGCGAGCGAGGGCTTCTCCGGCGCGGAGATCGAGCAGGCGATCGTCGCCGCGCTCTACGAAGTGCACGCCGAGAAAAAGCCGCTGGACACCGAAGCGGTGGAAAAGGAAATGCAGCGCACGCGGCCGCTGTCGGTCGTCATGGCGGAGAAGGTATCGGCGCTGCGCGCCTGGGCCAGCGAACGCGCGGTGCCCGCGGACTGAATTCAAAGGAGAGGCAACATGCAAAGCTGGGACGTCATCGAGCACGGCAGGCCGCTGCAGAAGGTCATGAAGGAAACCCCCAGGCCCAAGGGCACCGAGGTGCTGGTGCGCATCACGCGCTCCGGCGTGTGCCATTCCGACCTGCACATATGGGACGGCTACTTCGAACTGGGCGGCGGCAAGCGCTTCTACGTCAAGGACCGCGGCTGCATCCCGCCCTTCACCCTGGGGCATGAGCCCTTCGGCGTGGTCGAGGCCGTCGGTCCCAGGGCAAAAGGAGCCAAGGTCGGCCAGAAGCGCATCGTGTATCCGTGGATCGGCTGCGGCAAGTGCGCCATCTGCAAATCCGAACAGGACAACTACTGCGTCTCGGGCTCCCGGTTCCTGGGCGTCAACCGCAACGGCGCCTACGCCAGCCACGTGCTGGTGCCGCACCCGAAGTACCTGGTGGACTCGACCGGCGTGGAGGACGGCTTCGCGGCAACGCTGGCCTGCTCCGGCCTCACCACCTACAGCGCCACTGCCAAGCTGCCCGAGCTGGGACCGAAGGACTGGGTGGCGGTGATCGGCTGCGGCGGCCTGGGGCTGGTGTGCGTCTCGGTGCTGCGCGCCAAGGGCGTGAAGAACATCATCGCCTGCGACGTGGATGAATCCAAGCTCGCCGCAGCGAAGAAGCTGGGCGCCCGGCTGACGCTCGACACCCGCGCGCCCGACGCCATCCAGAAGCTGCAGGCGCTTGCCATGGGCAGCCTCGCCGGCGCCATCGACCTGGTGGGCATGCCCGCCACCGCGGCGCTGGGCCTGGGCGCGCTCAGGAAGGGCGGACGCTACGTGCTGTGCGGCCTGTTCGGCGGCGAGCTCACGCATCCGCTGCCGCCCTTCGCGCAGCGCGCGATTGGCCTGGTGGGCTCCTACGTCGGCAACCTGAGGGAACTGAAGGAAGTGGTGGCACTGGCCAGGAAGAAGAAACTCAAGCCCACGCCGGTGTCCACGCGCCCGGAAGCCGAGGTCAACGCCGTGATGGAGGAGTTGAAGGCCGGGAAGGTGCTGGGACGGGTGGTGCTGGCGTTCTGAATGTAACCGATCGGTTACATCTGGCGCCTTAGACGGACAACGGCGGCGCCTGCTGCACCAGGTCCAGGCGGTAGCGGCCCCGCACCGGCGCCGCGGCGGCGCCGTGGCGCGCCAGTTCGTCATCGGGCAGCAGTTCCGCGCCCGCGGCGGCCAGCGCAGCCGCGTCGTAGCCGGTCGCCAGCAGCACCAGCGGCATGTCCGCGTCCTTGCCGCGGATGCCCTGCTCCTTCGTCATCGGCGGCTGCGCGGCGGGCGCAAGCAGGTGCGCGCTGGCGAGGCCCGGGCGCGCGGCCATGGCGGGAAGGACTTCCCCGGCGAGCCATTGCTGAAGCCCGGCCTCCGCGCCCGGTTTCGACGTGTAACGCACCGACAGCAGCGCATGGCCCAGCGCGTCGCCAGCGCTCGCGGTGACCCCGCAGAACCCGCGCACCATGCCGCGGAAGCTGGGCATCATCTTCGTGGTCCAGGGCGTCGGGTTGTTCAGGCGCTCGAGGTAAGGCGCGTCGCTCAGCACGGCCACCTCCTCCACTTCGTACAGCGCCAGGTAGCGCGGCGCGGCCTCGACCGCCACCCAGCGGCTGGCGCGCAGGAAGCCCGGGATCCCCAGCCGTTCCGGGAAATGCTCGTGCGTGTGCCAGTGGTCGTGGTCCGCAATGGCGTTTTCCTCGATGCCGTAGAAGAGCACCATTGCCGCGTTGCCGCTGAGTGCCATCGCTAGTGCGCTCCCTTTTGAAGAATGCGTTCCGCCACGACCAGGTTCGGCACCCAGCACAACCAGGCGATCACCGGGTAGGCGAGCTCGAACGGAACGCCCGCGACCACCGAACCCGGCAGCCAGAGCCGCAACGTCACCGCGCCGAAGGCGAGCGCGAAGTTTCGCACCATCCAGCGGCGGTGCGAGGTGATGTCCCTCGCCCGGATCGCCAGGTAGGCGCGCAGGCCGGTGTAGAGCCAACCCAGCGCCAGCGCGCCGAAACCCAGCTGCGACACGATGCCGCCAAAGGCGTAGAGGGACATGTGCAGGCCGGCCAGGCCACCGGCGAGGACACCGACGCCGAGGTAGATGCGTCCCATCCAGCGGTGCAAGGCGATTCGCCTCGCCCGCAGCTTGTCCATGAACTGGAACGGCCCGAGGATCAGCGCGACTGAGGAAGCGAAGACGTGCACGTACACCACGGCGCGGTTGGCCTCGAAGGCCGCGCGCATGTCCGGGTGGAGGAACTTGCCCAGCGGAACGGCGGCGTACATCGCGAGCGCGTAGGCGGCGACGCCAAGGGACAGGAAGACGACCGCGGGCATCCCTCGCGCGTTCACGCTTTCAGCACGGCCTTCAGCACCCGCGCATAGTTCGCATGCGCCACGCGCTCGATCACGGACTCCGGCAGCTTCATCTCCTGCAGCTGCTCCACCACGCTGCGCGCGTGGCCATAGCCGTTCACCACCCAGTTTGGCCCGACGCCCTCGATGTCGGTGCCGAAGGCCACGTGGTCGGCGCCGATGCGGTCGACCAGTTTCGCGATTTCCTGCGCGTAGGCGCGGGTGTCGCGCGCGCCCACCGGCCAGCCCAGCCCGGGCTTGGACAGGCCCAGGGCCCACAGTCCCACGACGCCGCCGCGCGATGCGATTTTCTTCGCGTGCGCGAGCGACAACCGGCGCTTCAGGAAGCCGTAGGGGTCCTGCCAGTTGCCGCCGTCGCCGTCCACCCAGCCGTGCGACCACACCAGGGGCGCCTTGGCGATCTCAAGCGCCTGGTCTACCGAGGCCCCGGTGGAATGCGCGAGGTCCACCAGGATGCCCTTCGCGTTGCAGGCCTCCACCAGCCTGCGGCCCAGGTCGCTCAATCCGCCGTGCACCGGCGCCACGGTCTGGAAGTCGCCCACCGGCGTGCGGATGTAGTGCACGAACTGCAGGTGGCGCAGGCCCTTCGCATGCGCGGCGTCCAGGTTCTCCAGCCGGCCTTCGAGGAAATCCGCGCCCTCGGAGGCGAGCACGATGCCGGGCTCGCCGGCGACGCAGGCGTCGACGTCGGCGGGCGTGAGCACCGTCTTCAGCTTGTGCTCCGCGACGTACTCGCGCATGCGGTCCAGCCGGTCGTGGAAGTAGCGCGACAGTTCGCCCGGCGAAGGCTCGCCCGACTGCTCGATGCCGGTGCGCGTGGCGCGGATCCAGCGCCCGTCGGCCACCAGCTTCCAGGCCACCAGCGCGACGCGCTGCTCGCGCATGTCCGCGGCGAGGCCGGAGTCGCCGATGCGGCGCGTGATCATGCCGTAGTGGCTGTGCAGGTCCGCGAGCGGCACGCGCGACTGGGCGCGCGCGGTGGACGGGCCGACGCCAAACGGGCCCGCGGCAAGGAGCGCGAGCGCCGCCTTCAGGGCGCGGCGACGGCCGGCGTCGATCCGTCGCGGTGGATTCACCATCGCATGCGCCCGGGGCCGGCTAGTTCTGCCCCGATTCCGCGTACTCCACCTCCGTCACCACGCCCTGCCGGTTGTAGGTGACGATGAGCTTCTTCATGGCGAACTTCAGGTTGAACGCGCTGCCCGTGGTCTGGTGGTAGAGATAGTTCACAGCCTCCTCCGCCTCGCCCTTGATCATCGGGTGGATGTACCTGCCGCCCGGACGGCCGAACAGCCGCGTCACGTCGCCGACCGTGGACTGGCCCTTGTGGATCTGGGCCACCTTCGCGCCGTCGAAATCGGTGCTGTCTTCCTTCCACGAGCTGATGAACTCATAGCCGACCAGCTTGTCGTTGAAGAAGAAGAAGCCCTGGCTGCGCGCCGCGACCACGCCGGCCGCCGCGCCTTCGGCGCCGGTGTGGGCGTAGGCATAGCTGGCGGTCCTGATCTGGCGCCCGTTCTGGGTCACCACGCCCTCGCGATAGGGCGCACCCAGGCGCGTCCGGATCTCGCCCTCGGTCGTCCGCCCGAGCACCAGCGCATCGTCGGCCACCCGCACGAAATCCGTGCCGGCGCAGCCGGCCAGGACCATGGCGGCCAGCGCCGCCGCGAACCTCACGATTGTCGATTTCATATCCCCCCCGGGTTGTTGTTCCCGGATTCTCCGCTCATGTCCGCGCTCCGGGCAAGGTTTCGCCGCCGGTGGCTATGCCGAGCCCGCACGTCGCGCGCGGCGGCGAGGTCGAGGTAGTGGATCAGCAGTGGCTCAGTCAGTGGAATGGGCGCACCTCGACCGGCGCACGGCAGGCGACGGCGGCCTTGCGCCCCCAGGCCAGCGCCTCGTCCAGGCCTGCGGCCTCCAGCACCCAGAAGCCGCCCACGTGCTCCCGGGTCGCCAGGTACGGCCCGTCGCTGACCAGCACCTCGCCATTGGGCTGCGCACGCAGCGTCTTCGCGCTGCCTGCCGGGTGCAGGCCGCCGACGAAAATCCTGACGCCGGCAGCCTTCATTTCGTCGTTGAGGGCGTCGATATCACGGGACATCGCTTCGTCCTCGGCGGACGAGTCGTAGTCATCGGGGTGGTGAATGGCAACCAGGTACTGCGCCATGGCTTCTCCTGAAACGGGCACCGGGTGGGCCGTTTCTACCACGCACCTCGCGCGCTAGGCGAGGACGATCTGCACCAGTGCGACCAGGGCGGCGATGACGACGATGCCGCCGATGACGGCGCCGGCGACGAGCTGGCCGGGGGTCATCCGGGCGGCGTCGCCGCCCTTTTCCCAGGTTTCCTTCTTGCCGATCATGAGCAGGACGAAGAACATGGTCTTCGCCACCTGCAGCAAGCCGGCTTTGCGTTCGGGACGCGCTTCTGTGTCCGGCTTCACCGGTGGACGCGGCGATGCAGCACGACATGGGTCGCTTTCTCCGACGCCACGAACTGGACGCACGCATACCCCAGGGCTCGCAAGTCAACGCCTTCGAACAGGCGCTCGCCGCCGCCGAGCAGGACAGGCGCGATGGCGAAGTGCATCTCGTCGATCAGGCCCGCGCGAAGATACTGCCGAATGCTGTCCGGCCCACCGCCAATCCGGACATCCTTTTTGCCTGCCGCGTCGCGCGCGCGATCAAGCGCCTCGTGGATGCCGCCGGTGACGAAGTGGAATGTCGTGTTGCCCTCCATCTGGATCGAAGCACGCGCATGGTGCGTCAGGATGTAGACCGGAACGTGGTACGGCGGACTGTCTCCCCACCACCCCTTCCAGTTCGCATCCGGCCAGGGACCGCGGACCGGGCCAAACATGTTCCTGCCGAGGATCCATGCCCCGACGTTCCGGAAGCCGCGCGCGGCGAAATCGTCGTCAATGCCCGTCGTACCGCCGTCCTTGCCGAACAGGGTCTTCTGCAGCGTGCGGGTCGGGAGCAGCCAATGGTGCAGGTCAGTGCCGCCGATGCCAAGCGGATTGGCGGCATCCTGACTGGGGCCCGCTCCGTAGCCATCGAGCGAGACGGTGAAGCTCTCGACGCGAACGCGGGTCATCTACGTTCCTTTGGGGGCGGACTCAGGCATCGTTCCAGCCATCTTAGTGTGGAAACAGGATCCGCACGGCCATCCAGACGGCCGCGATCGCCATGACCGCCATCAGCCTCACCGCCCACACGCGCAACGCGAGGAAACGCTCAACCGCCTCGACCGGCCGGTTCATGACGAGGAACGGCAGGCTCTGGTCGGCGGGCTTGCGCAGCACGCGCACCCTGGTGAGGGTATCGGCTGGCGGCGGGGATGCGGCCGCGGCTGCAGGACGTGGCCCCGCCCCTCGCGCCTTCTCGAACTCTGCCGCCTTGATGCGCGCGGCGAGCATCTCCTTGGCGTCCACGGCGCCGTCGCGATTGGCGTCGAACTGCCTCGCGAATGCCTCCGGGTCGCGCTGCCAGTGCGCCAGCATGTCGACGGCGGGGCGTTCCCGCGCCGGCGGCGGCCGGGACTCGTCCCGCGGTCCCGGGACATCACCCTTGCGCTCGAGCGCCAGCTCGCCGATCGCGTAGAGCGGATCGCCGGGCCGTATCAGGTATTCCTTGCGCTTGCTGCGCCCGGGCGTGGATTCGACGCCAGCCAGGGTGCCGTAAACGTGCGCGTCGCCCGCCTCGATCACGCACTCGCCGGTGGCATCGCGCAGCACGAAGCGGCTGTAGCTGGCGTTCGAGACGAGCCTCTTTCCCATCCACTGCTCGACGCGGTGCCAGACACACGCCTGGCCGCCCTGCGGGCTCTTGAGCAGGGGGCCGTGCGCCTGGGCGCGGCCTGTGAGCTCGACGTAGCCCGGGCCTGCCTGGCCCACGGGCGTGGTGCCGGTCGCCCGGACGATCCGCAACAGCCGCGCCAGGCGGCGTTCCATGTCGAAGGCCACGGGGAGGAATGCCAGCCCCAGCAGGAACAGCAACTGGACGTACGGCCTGCGCGGCACGTCCGCCACGACCAGGAAGAGGAGCCCGGCGACCAGCGCCGCCACTGTCCCCAGCGGGCCCCAGGCCGAATAGAAGCGCAGCGTGGCCTGGCTTTTGTAGTCGTGGGTTTCCACTCCGGGGTCCATGGGGATCCAGCGTCCGGCTTTACTCGCGCGCCGCAGGATTCGGCACGTACTGCACGAAAACTCCACGGTTCGCGGCCCTCCGGATGTGGCGGCCCGTGTCCCGGCTGTGCGTCGCGCCGGCGTAGGTGCGAGACTCGATTTTCATCCCCTTTTGCGCGTTCACCCGCGGCGAGAACGTCGCGGCGACGCGCCTAGCCGTGACCTGCCCGCGTATAGAATAGTACGAGCAAGACAATCGCCGCGAGAGATATGCCGATGGCAATCCAAGCGCGACGGGCGGCTGGTGTGCCCTGGCGCCGGGCAAGCTCCTGCCGGCACATGACCCATTCCCTCGACCCGGAGTGGAACCCGACCATGTAGTCGGCGAGTTCTCTATCGGTTGCATTTCTAAGGGCCTTCAACATCCGGCTCCGTCCGCGCGGGATCATGGGCGTGCCTGCTTTGGGGCGAAAGCGGCCGCGTCGGCGGCCGACCGCACCAGCGCCGCGTTAGCCCCGAAGCTGATCCCAGCGGTCACGGCGCTCCTGCCACCGACTCAACGCGAAAACGGAAGTGGTGCGGCCCGGGGGCGTAGGGGTTGTGCCGGGAATGCATGCGCGAGGCGCCGGCGGCCCGTCGGCACGACCGAAAGCCTAGAAGCCACATTGCTCAGGCACCAACGAGTAGATCGCAGCCGGTTGGGGCTTGCCGTGAACCATGACGCGATTGCGCGCAATACACTCGAAAACCGCCCCCACTTTCTCAGCGACACGGCGACTTGGTGCGTTGCGCTCTGGTGCCACGATTTCCAATCGCGTGAGCCTGAGTTGACCAAAGCCGTACTCTGCGATCGCCTGAGCCGCGCGCGTTGCAACTCCCTGGCGCTGACATGACTGTCGTATCCAGTAACCAATGTTCCCGAAGTTCTGGCGGCGGTTCAGCTGATTGATCGCAATACCGCCCAGGAGCTTCCGCCCGTCACTTGCAAACGTTCCCAGATCAAATGCACTTGCTGATTCCAAGTTGCAGCGGCAGACATCAATCCATGCCTCGGCGTCGCCAAGCGTGAAGCGCTCGTGACACCAAGACATCCAAACTCCAACAGTCGTTAGGGACTCGAGCGCGGCCGCCACAAACTCCGGACCGTCGCTTTTCTCGAACGGCCGAATGCACAAGTCGCGGGATAGAAGCGGCTGCATCTGTGGCTTCTAACGTCCGGCTTCAGGCGCGCACCGCGTGCGGCGCCTCGCTCTGCGAGCCGCTGTTCGGCGGCAAACGCATTTGATATGCACAGTCTCGGGGGGCTGCCAAACGCCAATAGTGGTCATCATTCGATCACCCGGTCTGCGCGAAGGAGGATGGACTGCGGAACCTTGAGATCGATCGCGCGCGCGGTTTTCATGTTCACAATGAGTTCGTACTTGGTCGCCTGCCGCACCGGCAGATCTTCCGGCTTTGCCCCCTTGAGAATTCGATCGACGAAATCTGCGGTCTCGTAGAGGTTTGCCGCAATGTTCGGCCCGTACGAGACCAACCCTCCAGGTGTCGCGTACCCGATTGCCGGTAAGCGCAATCGACCCGTGCCCTCATGTATCGCATCTCTAAGGGCCCACGTTAGACCAGTGACCGCGACGAGCAAGCCGTCCGGGCGGAGTTTCTCGAACTGCATGAACGCCTGTTGCACATCGCCCGCGTCTTTCACATGGATGATCGTCAGGCTCAGGCCCCTTGCCGCTGCTGCCGTTTGCGCGTACTGCTCATAGCTTTGGCGCGCAGACCAGAAAGGGTCCCCGAGCATTGCGATGCGAGAAGCCTTCGGCGCGAACTCGAGCAGCAGCTCAATGTGCTTGGCGGTCAACGCATCGAACTGCCCTGACAACCCGGTCACATTGGTACCCGGCCGCGCGAGACTCTTCACCAGACCAGACACCACTGGATCGATTGAGGAATAGAGAACAATCGGTATGGTCTTCGTCCTTGCCGCCATCGCCAGTGCGGCCGTCTCGACCCCAAGCAGGACAGTCGGCCTGAGCGCAACCAGCTCTTCCGCAAGCGCCGGAAAGCGTCGAGCATCCCCTCCCGAAATACGAATATCGAGTACGAAATGCTCGCCATGCAGGTACCCGCGTTCGCGCATTCCGTCAATGAACGGCTTCATGCCCTGCAATGCTTCTGCCTCTGAACGGGCTAGTGTCGACAACAGGCCAATTCGTACGGGCTTGCGCTGCGGTTGAGCATGCGCAATCCCAGCGGCGATGAGTCCTGCCGTGGCAAGAAGGAAGTGCCTGCGCCGGATTCGACACTTGCGTTGTGCAATCGGATTCGTGCTTTCCCCTTGCATCGAACCTCCTCGCGTTACCCCCGTACCACCGAACGTTCCCGGCAACCAGCGCGCGCCGACAACTGGCTATTGCAGGGCACAAGTCTAGCGCGCGCGTCTGAGTTGGCCGGATGGTTAGGGTTCATCGCGAACTCCGATGCCATCCGACTTAGCGAACGAAAAAGTCTGAGTGACGACGAGCGTGGCAGCCCTGTTCTTGAGATCCGGTGGAAACGCGCCGAATGGACTAGCCAGATGAATGGCCTTGATGATCGCGTCATCGAGAACCTTGTGCCCGGAACTTCGATCAACCTCCGCCTTCTGCAGCACCCCGGAATCCGACAGATAGAAGGTTGCGCGCACATCACCATACACGCGCCCCCTGGCGTCCCGCGGGTAGTGGAGGTTACCTTTGCGGAGAATCTTCGAAAGACTGGACGCAACATAGACTTGATGAGGACCAGGTCGCTTTGCGGTGACGAAGAGGACCCGGGACTTTTGATAGTCAGTGACCCGCCTCCCAATTTCCTTCTGAAGTCGGGCTTTAGCCTCTTCCAATTCCTTCTCGTCCGCTGCCCACAAGGCGGGCGGGAACGCGAGTAACAGAGCACAAATAACGGTTCGTTTGGCGAGATAGCTCACTGAACCCCTAACGTTTGCCTTCAGGGGCGCGCGGCTTCTCGCGCGTCCCCTGCAACGCACTTGGTGGGGCGGTCGCCGTGAACGACGGCCTTGCGGCGATCTTATCGAACCATTCGGCGAGCCTCGGACGCGGAGGACGCCATAAAAAACCGGGATTACGCGCTTCAAGACCGAGGCCACATGCGAGCGTAATCTGAACCATATTGAGTGCGCCGCGCATCAGCGGATGGTCGATTTCACGCTCCCAGACGCCCGCCATCCGATGGGCGCGGTCTTTCTCGTGCTCAATCACGCCCGCTGACCGTTCGTTGTCCGGTCGCAATATCTCGCGACCCCAGACCGAAAGGCCGTCCACCATGCTTCTCGCCAGAGCTTCGAGACGGCGCGCCTCCCAGGACTGATCCCCGCCCGACAGATGCAGCGCCGGCTCGCCATCCAGATGATCGAGGTATGCGCAAATGAGAGCGGACTCCTCCATTCCGACACCGTCCTCAGATATGAGGTAGGGGACGCGACCCGATGGATTGATGTCGTAGTACGGACTATTCGCAACGCGCGTCTTTGCGATGATTGTTTCCACGCGGCTTTCCAGGCCCTTCTCCAGCACTACGATTCGCGACATGCGCGCGTAGGGGGAGCCCGGCGTGATGTAGAGCTTCACTGTGTAAGTCTCACGATCCCCACGTTCTTGCGCCGCCTAACGTCGCCAATGAACCGCGCGGGAACGCGTCGGTTCGATTGGCCGGTTATGCGGCACTACGTATTCGTCCAGAAGGTCTGCAATCGGCCAGAAGCGGACATTCATATGGGCGTAGCTAAAGCCGCTTGATCAAGCTTTTGATCCACGACATGCAGAACTCGATCGTTTGATCGATCTGCTGTGAAGTGAAATTTGGCATGTCTTTGGAGCCGGGGCCGTGCCCAAGGTCGTTCCGCACGTCGCTGTAGAAGCGCTGCATTGACTGCCGTTCCCAACCTTCGATAAATGCGCCGTTCACCTTGCTCTCAAGGTGGTTCAAGTAGTCGGACACACCCCGCTCGTTGCCCGCAGTCCATTTCTTGATTTCGCAGATGATCTTGATTGTGCTTTCCAGAGCCTTGGCGGCGTAGAACGATGGATCACGGCCAGCTGTGTCTCTGCGATCGATCGCCTCGGCCATGTCAATGCTGACGTTCTTCCATCGAAACTCCTTCACCAGCAGCCAGAATGGTTGCTCGACTTGTTCTTGAAGCTGCTCGTCCTGCGAAATCTGTATGAAGCCGTTGTGGTAGTGCAGCGGCATACCAGCCTGCTTGAAGCGTTCGTTCAGCTCAAGCACATTAGCTGCAAACGCGCTGTTCATACTTTCGTTGATTGCTCGGAGGGCATCGGACCGCTTACCTGGAAGCGTCATGCGCCTTGCTGGCATCTTGTCCTGCATCTCGGCCTCGGTCAGCTGTCTCGGAAACTCTGCATTCGCTTTCGCAAGTTGCTCCTCTCGTGTGCGGAAAGCCAATTCAATGAAGCTCAAGCGACGCTTGACGAACATATCGGACTCTAAGTTGTCAGTGAATTTGAAGTTCATCCACTGCTCGACTACGTAGTTCATCTCGTTCCAGCCTGAGTTCGTGTAAGGCTTGCCATTCCACTCGGTCTGGTAAGAGTAGAACTTTGGTGACAGCTCCTTGACCCCGATCTCCATTGAAAGGCGGTCATGAATTTCAGTCCAGATCGCCTTGACGCTCTCGTCGACCTTCTTTTCCCACCCGTAGTACTTCCAGATCTGCTCGTTGACGATCCTGTACGCTTGTACAAAGAGCGCAGATTCCTTCTGCCCGACGCTTGAGAACATCGGTCGATTCGCGTACCTGCGAAAGAAGACATCAGTGAGCATGGAGGCATTCTCTCACCCTGCGTTCAACCGCCAAAGCTGGGTAACGACAGGCCGTTAGGGGACCATCAGTTGCTAACCCGCCGCTCAAATTCCTGCACCTGCGCGGGGATGTCCTTGGGGTTGAGCTTGAGGCGACGCAGCGCGACCTCGATGTCGTCGCTGACGAACCTGAGCATCGTGGTCACATCCATCACGGAACTGCCCTCCGTGAGCGCGTCTAAGGCGCGTTGGCTGGTTTGTTTCGGCTCGGTGATCAATTGCCACGGTAGCGTGTGATGGGTGATTCTGTAACCTGCGCGGCACTCGACGCAGTAGATGTCGAAAACGAGACTCAGCGGGAACGACGCCAGAATGAAGTCCGGCTCCTTGCAGAAAATGCAATGCAGATGAAGATCGCTCTTCTCGTCGTCGGATAGGTCGCGCATCAGTCGCGGAATGTCCACTTTAGATCGATTGCGGACGCTTTGCCATCGCTCATTGCTGCCGCATAACGTTGTGCTCTGCCGCGGGCCGGCATAGCCGACGCATACCGCGCAGCACTGGCTGCCCGTCGGCAGCAGCTAAAGGTTAGCTTTCTCTTTCGCGATGCGCTCGGAGTCATAGGGCACCTCGATGGCACGACCGTCTTGCATTGAGACTCGATATGCGGTTGAGCCATCGCGCCAGGAAAGAACCTTGTTGAATTGACCATCACAGTAGAGCACACCTGCGTAGTCGTCGATAGCAATTGAAGGTTTGATCGCTGATGCCTGAACTGCTGCGTGGAGCGCGTGACGGCGCTTAGGATCACCGTTGTAATGAACGCCGCAACCGCCAACAAGGAAGCCGAGGCATTTCAAGGGCCGGTATTCGGGGCTCCAGAATGAATCTGTAAGGCCTTGTTGGAACCAACACATGGCGCCGGCGCTCATGCCAGAAAGTATTACGCCCGCGACCAGTGCCTTACCCAAGACAACGTCGAGTCCCCATTCGCGCCAAACAGCCAGCGCCGACTTTGTATTGCCGCCGCCAATAAACACGATGTCTTGAGAGAGAACATGTTCTTCAAATTTTTCCAGAGCAATGCTCTTTTCCGACGGCTTTCGGAAGAACGAAAGGTGGCTGGGATCGCAAAGAGCTGTTGGATAGGCTTCGTAGAACTTATCGAGGTGCTCGGGAAGGTCACCACTCGGCGTCGGAACAAAGCACACCCGCGGCTTATCGCTGTTGGCAAGGCTTAGGAGGTAGCGATCAATGGGAGACGGCCCTTCTTCCATCAGGAAGCCGCCTCCGCCGATCGCTAAGATGCGCTGCATGCGAGAAAGCTAACGTTTCGGTTCAGGCGCACGCGGCTTCATGTGTGTCGCCTGCAACCGGGGGTTAGGCATCACATCGTCCATCGCCACTTACCCCTAAGAGACGGGAAGCCAGAAGAGAAGGTATGCCGCGAAGAGAACGCCATTGAATATGGCTAGCTTAGGCCGCGCGGGCCGCAAGGACGCCGCAACGATCGCCAGAACACTCAATATCGGTCCAGCCAGAAAAAGTGCTTCTGTCCAGAACGGCGCGTTCGCAAGTGACATGAGCGCGAATCCACTAAACGAAACGTACGCTTGAAAGAGCAACCAGACGAGGACACCTCCGGTAAATACCCACGCCCAGACCTTTGTGCGGGGCGTGGTCGACCTGGTTGGATCCGTCATCTGTGATGCCTAACGTCCCGGGTGTGGCGCAAAGTGCGTGGCGCGTAGCGCCATGCGAAATTTGTCGCTCACCAGCCGGCTGTTAGGCCTCAGTAGACGCAAAAATCGCTTCACGTTTGGCTTTCCTCGTCCCGAAGTGCGCAAAGCCATTCGGGGTATGCATCATTCTCGGCATAGTAGATCAGAGCTTGCAGCCGTTGATCTTCAGTCAACTTCGGTCCAATGTCTCCGAGGACGTCCTCGAGCGCCACTGATACCTCCAAAAAGTATTCGTACCCGGCATCCGCAATGGATTGCGGAATCCGGCACTCGTCGGTAAGGCGCACCAACTGGGCGTCAGAAGCGGTCGACCAGGGTCGTTTCGCCACGATGCACAGAGTATCGTCAGAGGTTTCGAGGTTCCTAGCGATCTCGCGGAGCTGCATCTGAGGCCTAACGTCTTGGTCTGCGGCGGGCAGGCACAATTGGGCGCACCCGAGCGGAGCCGAATGCCCGTCCGCAGCACCTTGAGTTAGACCGCCGCACTCTCAATGCTTTCCCTTTGCGGCCTCGGAATCTATTTCACGCATTGTCGTGTAGCTGGTAAGTAATACGCCCACACCGCCAATGATGAAAACGCAGATTCCGAATGCCGCACTAACAGCGAGCATGCCAGCGATGCTCATTTTCCCGAAGAACCAGGCCCCGATGAGGCACAGCACAGTGCCCTCCGCACTGTACAACGCCACCTTGCGGAGGTTGCTGCGCTGAACCTTGATGTGAGTCAGGAGTGACGCCATTGGCTAGCGGTCTAACGTCCCGGGTGTGACGCAACGCGCATGGAGCGTAGCGCCATGCGAAAGTTGTCGATCACCAGCCGGCTGTTAGAGCGCACGCTTCTTAGCCTTGTGAAAGGCCGCTAGCAGTTCGTTGCATTGCCTCACAGCTTCAACGCCGCCCGGTGCGGAGCCAAGCACTTCCACATGATCGTGGATCGTCTGGTATTCGTTCTCGCCTACGATGCGACCCCGCTTAAGGATGGCGCGCACTTTGGATGAACAATCTTCGAGTTCGCGACCGAGATAGCCAGCAAGCTCTTTGAGATCCGTCGACGTGAATGTCTCCTTCACGCGTCGTTTCATTTCCTTGTGGACTGAGAGGAGTTGCTTCCGATTTCCGGACGAAACTGCCTCGCTGAAATGCTGCTCCATCGTTCGCAGGACACCAGATGTCCGCCCGCGGTCCGCGAGGTAGCGAAAGAAAGCCCCAAGTTCCTGGGCTACAGCATCGCTCTTGGCGGTCATCTGTGCGCTCTAACGTCCCGGTTTTGGCGCACGCGCGTAGGCGCGCAGCGCCGGGCAAGTGTCGCTCAAGAACCGGCGGTTAGGCGACAACCTTTCATTTACCGCGCTGGTTTGCATGTGCACGGATCAGCGCCTCTATTGGAAACTGAGTATGCGAAGAACTCTCGGCCCTTTGCGGCGCACGAGGCGCGGCATTCGTCCTCCGCGCGCTGAACACCAGGCTGAAACGCTAAGAACAGCAATAGGCCGACAGCAATAACCGTCACAGTCGCGATTGCCCACGTGCGCCACTGTTTCGGTTTCGCGCTGCCTGAGCTATCCATGTCGCCTAACGTCCCGGTTTTGGCGCACGCGCGTAGGCGCGGAGCGCCGGACAAGTGTCGCTCAACAACCGGCGGTTAGAGCGCATAGTCAGCCAATCAGCCGTCTCCACCAGGAAGCGTGTCGCGGCTTCATTGCGACTCGCGCCGCCTTCCAGAGGACTTTGACTTGCTTCTCCCATTGCGCTTGTGGCACCCCCGGGACCTCAATGTCTCGAAGCCCTTTGTAGCTAAGAGCGAAATCGTAGAACTTGCCAACAGCCGTCTCACGGGTTGTGAGATTCTCGATCTCCGACGCGTACCGATGAAGCATCTCCGAGATTTGCGTTGCTTGCTGAGGCAACGCGTCTGCCGCCGTCTTTACGGATCGAACTAGCTGCATATCAGCGTCTGCAAGCTGCGCCATTGGGATGCGCTCTAACGTCCCGGTTTTGCCGCGCGGTGCGTGCAGCGCAGCTGCGAGCGTAACGCGTCTGGCAACAACCGGCAGTTAGGGCGCAATTGCACCAGAGTTTGCTTTGTGTTGTTGGTCGATTCGAATAGGACCAAACTCAGGTTCAAGCTTTTTCTTCGCCCACTCAATAGCACTCGCGGCGCCATCTACCTCGGGCGTACCCGAGCATCCCGGTCTGCCTTGCAAGTACGAAACGGTGATGCGATTTGAATCTAGAACTTTCACGTCCATTCCCATGAACCCACCAGGAGGCGTTTGCACTCCTGCGAGACGTTGTATTTCCTCTTTCACCTGACCTGCGTTCGCAAAGGGCCTTTCGAACGTCAGAGTGAATACAGAGTGCGAGGAACTGCTTGCGGCGACTAGGCCAACAGCCAGCAACACAACGGCAAGAACTTGGAGAGTGCGTCCCATTGCGCCCTAACGTTCGCAGCCAAGCGCGCGCGCCCGCAGACCTTTGCAAAGCATCGCGCTCGCTCGCGCGTCGCTTTGGGCTGCGGGGTTAGGTTGCCTTAGCCCATGGATGCGGCGCGCGGAAAGCATATGAGAATAAGGCCCAAAAAAAGAGAACCAGCAGCGGGAAAATAGTTGCGGCAAGCCCGATCATGAAGAAAGATCCTGGCTCAGACGGTGACGACTCCGAAAGAGACTCGGAAAGAAAGCCATAGGTCATCCACGCTGTCTCCAGCACAGTTGCGCCAAAGATCCACTGCCAGATGCGACGCGTTCCGATAGCTCGCCAGTAAGCAAAGCCGAACAAGCCAATGAGTTGAGCAATATAAAGCGGCAACAGCGCGAAATCTTGAGTTTCGTTCTCGCCCATCTCCGTTGGATAAAGGAAGGGAAGAACGTAGCTACCGATCGTCAGACCCGCCATCAGGAAGAAAAAGCCTTTCCAGAATAGACGTTGGCCCATGGCAACCTAACGTGAAATCATAAGAATTAATTCTGTTTATCTTAGCCCTCCCCCGCTAGTCCCGCAGTCAACGCCCTTCCGAATCAGTGCGTTAACAGCACTGTATGAATGTCCATGTCCCGGAAAGGCCGCAGGAATGACGCAATCCCCTGATTCGCCTGACGTATCGCAACCCGAGATCGGAAAGCCCCGCCTGCGCGAACGCCTGCACGAGGCGATTCGCCGCCGCAACTACAGCCGGCAGACGGAGAAGACGTACTGGTTCTGGATGCGGTGGTTCATCCGCCACAACGGGCTGCGCCATCCTGATGAGCTCGGCGCGGCGGAGGTGGAGGCGTTCCTGAGCTGGCTGGCGACGACGCGCAATGTGTCCGCGGCGACGCAGAATCAGGCGCTCTCGGCGCTGCTGTTTCTCTACAAGGAGTTGCTCGGCAAGGAGTTGCCCTGGTTCAAGGATCTGGTGCGGGCGAAGCGGCCGGTGCGCGTGCCGGTGGTGCTGTCGCGCGCGGAAGTGCAGCGGCTGCTGGCGCAACTGCACGGGCCGAAATGGCTGATGGCGAGCCTGCTGTACGGCTCCGGCTTGCGGCAGATCGAGTGTCTGCAATTGCGGGTGAAGGACGTGGACTTCGCCTACCGGCAGATCCTGGTGCGCGACGGCAAGGGGGCGAAGGACCGCGTGACGATGTTGCCCGAGCAGGCGGTGCAGCCCTTGCAGGAGCACCTCGGACGGGTGCGGGCGCTGCACCAGCGGGACCTGGCCGCGGGACACGGCGAGGTCAGCCTGCCCTTCGCGCTGGCGCGCAAGTACCCGGGTGCCGGTCGCGAGTGGGGCTGGCAGTTCGTGTTCCCCTCGACCTCGCTCTCGGCCGATCCGGAATCGGGCGTGCTGCGGCGCCATCACATCTTCCCGGACACGCTGTCGCGGGCCGTGAAGGAGGCAGTGCGGATGGCGCGGATCGTCAAGCGCGCGAGCTGCCACACCCTGCGCCACTCCTTCGCCACCCACTTGCTGGAGGGCGGCTACGACATCCGCACGGTGCAGGAGCTGCTGGGGCACTCGGACGTGTCCACGACGATGGTCTACACGCACGTGCTGAACAAGGGCGGGCGCGGGGTGCGCAGTCCGCTGGACCAGGATGGCGGGAGAGGACCGAATGCAACCGCCTGATCGAATCGCCGAACGCATCGTCACGCTCAGGGGATTGCGCGTGATCCTGGACTCGGACCTGGCGGCGCTCTACGGCGTCCAGACTCGGCGCCTCAACGAGCAGGTCCGGCGCAACCTCGGCCGGTTCCCGCCGGAGTTCATGTTTCAACTGACAAATCATGAACTTATGCGTTTGATGTCGCAATTTGCGACATCAAAGACCGGTCGCGGCGGCGTCCGGAAGCCACCTCTGGCATTCACGGAGTTCGGCGCGCTCATGGCGGCAACCGTGCTGAACTCGCCCGAGGCAATCGAAGTATCCGTACACGTGGTGCGCGCGTTCGTCCGCATGCGCGAGGCGCTCGAGTCCCACACGGAAATTGCAAGGCAGCTGGCGAACCTGGAACGCAAAGTCGGTACGCATGACCGCGCGATACTCGAGATCCTCCAGGCCATCCGGCAACTGACCCAGCCGCCGGAGGCGCCGCGCAGGAAGCGGATCGGATTCGTCTAGATCGCCCGTTCATCTCGACGAATCAGCGGCTTGCGGCTTTGAGATCACAAACTGTGATCTCAAAGCCTGGCAGCTGGGCCAACTGGGTTCTCAACGGCAGGTGGTCACCATTCGTGACCAGCTTGCGCCTGCCGCGGGCCGCCTGGGCATTCAAATGTAACCGATCGGTTACATTTATCCGCCCCCCCGGCGCCCCGCCCTACCGCCGCTCCATCGCCAGCCTCGCCGCCAGCCCCACCAGAATCGCCCCGCTCGCCCGGTTCACCCACAGGAGCACCGCGGGCCGCGCGCGCAGCCAGCCCGAGAGCGCGCCGGCGAACACGCCGACCGGGCCCTTTACCAGGAAGGTGAGGCCGGCGAAGGCGACGCCGAGCGCAAACACGGTGAGCGTCGGGTTCTCCGCGCCAGGGGAGACGAACTGCGGCAGGAAGGCGAAGTAGAAAAGGGCAATCTTCGGGTTGGTGAGGTCCGACAGCGCGCCATCCAGGAACAGGCGCGGCAGCGAGCGGCGAGCGCCCGAGCCCAGTTCGAGTTGCGCGCGCTTCGTGAGCAGCAGGCCGATGCCCAGGTACAGCAGGTAAGCCGCGCCGACGAGCTTCAAGGCGACGAAGAGCCACTCCGAGGTCCTCAGGATCGCGCCCAGGCCGAGCGTCGCCAGCACGGTGTGGCCCAGCAGCCCGGTGCTCACGCCGGCGGCGGTGGTGACGCCCGCGGCCACGCCCTGCGCCACCGAGCGCGACATGACGAGGATCATGTCCTGCCCCGGCACCGCGATGAGGGCGAGGGACGCCGCGATGAAGAGCAGCCAGGCGGCCTCGACGCTCATGCGGGCTTCAGCGGCCCGAAGAAGCCGGTGACGCTGGCGATTTTCCCGCCCCCGAGCACGACCACGTCCAGCCCCTCGGGCAGGCCCTTGCCGTCGGCGAGGGTCATGCGCCAGGCGAAGCGCAGCACGTCGTGGTGGCGGTCGATGGCGCTGGTGCGCGCGAGGCGCGCGCCGGGATACTGGGCGTGCACGCGGCCGATGTGCGCCGCCAGCTCGGCTGCGCCGCGCACCTGGGCGGTGGGATCCGAGTACACCGCGCCCTCGCCCCAGCACTCGGCGAGCAGCGCGGCGCGCCGTCCGGCGTCGGCTTCGTTCCAGGCCGCGAAGTACTGCTCCAGCAGGGCTTCAGCCACGGCGCTTTTTCTTCTTCGGAGCGGCCTTGCGTTGGGCAAGGTGCGCGAGCATCGCCTCCAACCCGAGGATGTAGGAGTTCACCCCGAAGCCGGCGATCATTCCCACCGCAGTCTCGGCGAGGATGGAATGGATGCCGCGCTTTTCGATGTTGCTCATGTGCACTTCCACGTAAGGAAAGGGCACCGCGCGCAGGGTGTCGCGAAGGGGGTAGCCGGCAAACAGGAACGCCGCGGGGTTCATGACCAGGCCGTCGATTTTCCCGATGCTGGCGTACAGGCGCTCGATGGCCGCGCCTTCGCTGTGGGTGTAGAAGATGTCCAGCGCGTAGCCGTTCTGCTTCGCGTGGGCGCGCAGTTTCGCGTCCAGCTGGGCGGCGGTGGTGGTGCCGTAGATTTCCGGCTGGCGCTTGCCCAGGTAGCTCATGTTGGGCCCCTGGAGGAGCAGGATGTTGTGCATGGGCGGTTTCCCCGTCCTTCCCGTTGCGAAAGGGCTCTGGATAGCACGTTTCCGCGCCTTAGAATAGCGGCCATGAACGCACCCCATCGCGCACTCGCCAAGCCCCCTTTCACCTACGACTTCCCCTACGCCTGGCCAAGGAAGCCCCTGCTGGCGAGGAACGTGGTCGCCACCTCGCAGCCGCTCGCGGCGCAGGCGGGCCTGCAAATGCTCGCCGCCGGGGGCAACGCGGTGGACGCGATCCTCGCCACCGCGATCACGCTCACGCTGGTGGAGCCGGTCTCCAACGGCATCGGCTCGGACCTCTACGCCATCCTGTGGGACGGGAAGCAGTTGCACGGCCTGAATTCCTCGGGCCGCTCGCCCGCGGCGTGGACGCCGGAGTACTTCGGCGACGCGAAAGCGATGCCGCCGCGCGGGTGGAACTCCGTGAGCGTCCCGGGCTGCGTCGCGGGCTGGCGCGCGCTGTCGGAGAAGTTCGGGAAGTTGCCGTTCGCGAAGCTCTTCGAGCCGGCGATCCGCTACGGGCGCGAGGGGTACCTGGTGTCGCCCACCATTGCGAAGCAGTGGGCGCTGCAGGCGAAGGAACTGCACGTGCAGCCCGGGTTCGCGGAGGCGTTCAGGCCCGGCGGCCGGCCGCCCGTGGCAGGGGAGCTGTTCCGCTTCCCGGAGCACGCCGCGACCCTGGAGAAAATCGCCACCACCAAGGGCGAGGCGTTCTACCGCGGCGAGCTGGCGGCGATGATGGAGGCGCACGCGAAGCAGAACGGCGGCGCGATGAAGGTCTCGGACCTCTCGGCGCATGCCGCGGAGTGGGTGAAGCCGCTCGAGATGAACTACCGCGGCTACACCGTGCACGAAATTCCGCCCAACGGCCAGGGCATCGTGGCGCTGATTGCGCTGGGCATCATGGAGCTGTTCGACGTGAAAAGCCTGCCGGTGGACGGCGCCGACAGCCTGCACTTGCAGATCGAGGCCATGAAGCTCGCGTTTGCGGATGCGCTCGCCTATGTGGCGGATGTCTCCTACATGCCCTTCCCGCCACAGCAGATGCTGGATCCGGCGTACCTGAAGTCGCGCGCGAAGCTGATCGACATGAAGCGAGCCCAGCCCTTCGCCGCGGGCACGCCCCCGAAAGGCGGCACGGTGTACCTCACCGCGGCGGATGCCTCGGGCATGATGGTGTCGCTCATCCAGTCCAACTACATGGGCTTTGGCTCGGGCGTGGTGGTGCCGGGCACCGGCATCTCGCTGCAGAACCGCGGCGCCACCTTCGTCATGAAGGAAGGCCACCCGAACCGCGTCGGTCCCTCCAAGCGCCCCTACCAGACCATCATCCCGGGCTTCATGACCAAGGACGGGCAGCCGGTGATGAGCTTCGGGGTCATGGGCGGCACCATGCAGCCGCAGGGCCACGCGCAGGTGGTGTCGCGCATCGCCGACCATGGCCAGAATCCGCAGGCGGCCTGCGACGGCCCGCGCTACCGCTGGGTGCAGGGCATGGAGGTGAACGTGGAGGGCGGCTTCAAGCCCGAGGTGCTGGCCGAATTGTCCGCGCGCGGCCACAAGCTCACCGAACTGAAGGAAGGCTACATGGACTTCGGCAGCTGCCAGGCAATCTGGCGGCTCGAGGACGGCTACCTCGCCGCCAGCGACCCCCGTCGCGACGGCCAGGCAGTAGGCTTTTAGGGACAGTCCCTGATTATTGGGGACGGACCACGATTTCCGCCGTTTGAAATCGTGGTCCGTCCCTGATTTAAAGGAGTCGGAATGTTGAAGCTGTGGGGCCGGGTGAACTCGGTCAATGTGAAGAAGGCGCGCTGGTGCCTGGATGAACTGGCGCTGCCCTACGAGCGCATCGATGCCGGGCTGAATTTCGGCGTGGTGAAGACCCCCGAATACCTGAAGATGAATCCCAACGGCCTGGTGCCGACGCTGGACGATGAGGGCTTCATCCTGTGGGAATCGCACAGCATCGTGCGCTACCTCGCGGCCAGGCACGGCAAGGGCGTGCTCTGGCCCATGGACGAGCGCGAGCGCGCCATCGCCAACCAGTGGATGGACTGGGCCATGACCTTCCAGGGCGGCGTGCGCGACGCGTTCTGGAACCTGATCCGCACCCCCGAGGGCCAGCGCGACGCGAAAGCCATCGAGGCCTCGCGCCTGCGATCCGGGCAGCTCGCCGCGATCCTGGATGCGGCGCTCGCCAACCGGATGTACGTCGCGGGCGCCTTTTCCATGGGCGACATCCCCATCGGCGCCGAGGTGCAGCGCTGGATGCGCCTACCCATGGAGCGCCCGAAGCTGCCGCACCTGGAGGCCTGGTTCGAGCGCCTGTGCGCGCGCCCGGCGTTCGCGAAGAACGTGGACATTCCCCTCTCGTGACGGCCCTTTCGGGCAAAGTCGCGGTGGTGACCGGTGCCGCCAGCGGCATCGGCCTCGCCTGCGCCGAGCGCCTGGCTGCGGAGGGCATGAAGGTGGTGCTCGCGGACATGAACGAGAAGGCCGGCGCGGAGCACGCGAAGCGCCTGGGCGGGCGCTTCGTCGCGGCGGACCTGTCGCAACGCGCCGGCTGCCGGAAACTGGCCGACGAGGTGCTGCGCCTGCACGGCACGGTACACGTGCTGGTGAACAACGCCGGCTTCCAGCACGTCTCGCCGATCGAGGATTTCCCCGAGGACCAGTGGGACCGGATGATCGCGCTGATGCTGACCGCGCCGTTCCTGCTCACGCGCTACCTGTGGCCCGCCATGAAGCAGCAGAAATGGGGCCGCGTGGTGAACATCGCCTCCATCCACGCCCTGGTGGCCTCGCCCTTCAAGGTGGGCTACATCTCGGCCAAGCACGGTCTGGTCGGCCTCACGCGCACCGCGGCGCTGGAAGGCGGGGAACACGGCATCACCGTGAACGCCATCTGTCCCGCCTACGTGAGGACGCCGCTGGTGGACAACCAGGTGGCCGACCAGGCGAAGGCGAACAACCTGTCCACGGAAGAGGTGATCGAGAAAATCATGCTCGCCCCGGCGGCGGTGAAGCGCCTGATCGAGCCCGCCGAGGTGGCCGATTGCGTCGCCTACCTGTGCAGCGATGCGGCCGGCGTCATCACCGGCTCGGCGATGACCATGGACCTGGGCTGGACCGCGCGCTAGGGTCCGCCGCCAGCTTCTTCACGCGCTCATAGAAGCGCGCCAGGTCCCCGCCCTCCTCCGCCAGCAATTTCTCGAACTGCGGCACCAGCTGCGTGTAGGTCGCGCGCGCGGCGAGGAAGGCATTGTTGGGCTCGATGGCGGCGAGGCGCGGGAATTTCGCCAGTTCCGCCTTGAGCAGCGCCATGTCCGCCGCCTTGCGCCGGCGCATCTCCTCGGGCGCAAGGCGCAGCAGGTAGAGCTTGCGCAGGCGAGCGCGGATCTCCTCCAGCCGCGCGGTGAACACCTCGCCCCGCCGTTCAAGGTCCGCCAGCGCACGCAAGTCAGCCTCGCGCCCCGCCAGCCAGCGCCGCAGTCCCACGCGCTCCACCGCCACGGCGAAGGACTCGTTGAAGGTGGAATCGTCCTTCGCGTAGGCCACCTGGTGCGCGAGCTCGTGGAACACCAGGCGCGCGAGCTCCCCTTCGGAATACTGGATGAACGTGGACAGGAGCGGATCGTCGAATCGCCCCAGCGTCGAGTAGGCGGGCACGCCGTAGACGTAGACGTCATGGCCCCCGGCGCGCAGCTCGCGCGCGTGCTCGTCGGCATCCGCGCGCGCGAAAAAGCCGCGGTAGGACACGCAGCCGGCCACCGGGAAGCAGGACTTCACCGGCTCCAGCGAGAACGCCGGCGCCGCGACCACGTTCCAGACCACGAAGGGGCGCGGCAGCGCGGCATAGCTGCGGTAGCTGCCGTTGTCCGGGAGCTTCAGTTCCTTCGAGGCGAAGTCGCGGATGCGCTGCGCGAGTTCCAGGCGCCGGCGCATGTCCGGCGGCGTGGCCGGGTCGGCGATCAGCCGCTCCAGCGGCTCCGCGGCGGCCATGATCTCCATGTGCCCGCCCACTGCCTGCGCGTAATAGGACAGCGTCTCGCAGCCCGAGAGCAGCAGCGCGAGCAAGGCGACGGATGCGTTACGCATCATGGAGAAACGCACCGGTGTGAAGGAACCTGCCGGTTTGAAGGAACGCCGCCGCCTGCGCCGCGACGCGCGAGGACACCAGCATGGCGCTGTGCCCGACGCGCATCACCACGCGCGCGGCCATGCCCTCGACCTCGGTCTCCTCCAGCCGCACCACGCCGTCGTTGACCCCGGGCAGGCGACCCAGCACGCGCCCCAGGCCCAGCGGCAGCGTGCCCGCGACCACGCCCAGCGGCTCGGGCCGCCGCCAGCGCGCATGGCGGTCGCTGTCGCGCCACAGGTCTTCGCTCTCGCCCAGGAACCAGCGGCCCGCGGCGTGGCGCGCAAGGCGCCGCCCGGCCATGCAGCCGCGCGCGGGCGTCCCCAGCAGCAGCACGCGGCCCGCCTGCAACGCGCGATCGTTCTCCAGCGCCTCCAGGATGACGCGCCCGCCCATGCTGTGGCCGACGTAGTGCGCCGGACCGATGTCACGCGCGAAGCGCGCCAGGCGCTCCGCGTGCGCCGCGAGCGGCCGCGCGCGGCCGAAATAGCCGAAGCGGTGGCAGCGGAACCCGGCTTGCGCCAGGCGCGCGCCCAGCGGCGACATCACCACGCCCGGCACCCACAGCCCGTGCACCAGCACGACGTCCTTCACCGGCGGCCTACTTCGCCGCCTTCGCGGGCAGCGCGAAGATCGCGCTCGCGCGCACGATGCGCGCCTCGCCCACCATCAGGTAGCAGTTGGCGAAAGCGAGCTTGCCGCCCACCTTCTGCACGTCCACCTTCGACTCCAGCCAGTCGCCCTCGCACGCCGCGCCGGCGAAATCCAGCGACAGCTGCGCGGTGACGAAGCCGCCGCCGGACTTCAGCGCATGCAGCATGCCGTAGCCCAGCGCCAGGTCCGCCATCGTGGAGAGAAATCCGCCGTGGCAGATCCCCCGCGAATTGAGGTGGCGCTCCTCGATGCGGATGCCGAGTGACACGCCGGCCTCGTCGCGGCGTTCGTAGAACGGCCCCACCAGTTCATTGAACGGCTGGCGCGTGGGGCGCTGGACCGGCTTGAAGCCTTCGGGAATGCTTTTCATGGTCTTCACGGCATGGCATCGAGCAGTCGTTGCGCCTGCCGCACCACCGGGTAGTCCACCATTTTCCCGTCCACCTGCACCGCGGCGGCGCCCTTCGCCTCGGCTTCGCGGAACGCATCCACGATGCGCCGCGCGCGCGCGACCTCCTCCGCGCTCGGGGCGAAGCCCGCGTTGGCGCCCGCCACCTGGTCCGGATGGATGCACAGGCGCCCCTGGAAGCCCATGCGCCGGCTGCGCTCGGTGGACAGGCGGTAGCCCTCGGCGTCCTTGATGTCGAAGTACGGGCTGTCCAGCGGCGGCTCCACGCCCGCGCTCGCCGCGGCAAGAACCAGCTTCGCGCGCGCATGGTCGAGTTCGCGCTCATCGGCCGAGGTCGTGATGCCCAGCTCGTTGGCGTAGTCCGCGGCGCCGAACGCGGCGCGGCGCACGCGCCAGCGCCCGGAGTAGGGCTTCAGGCTTCTCGCCTGGAACACGCGGTCCACGCGCGCGAGGCCCGCGGCGGTTTCCAGGAGCGGGATCAGGTCGAGCGACCCGGGCGCCATGCCGCGCTCGAGTTCCAGGTTCCACATCATCCAGTCGATGGCGTGCAGGTCCGCGGCGCTCTCCACCTTGGGCAGCACCACGCCGTGCAGGCCCGGCACCACGGTGTCGGCGAGATCGCGAAAGCAGAATGGCGTGCCCATCGCGTTGACCCTCACGTAGGCGCGGACCTTGCCCGCCCGGGCGATCGCTTCCGCAACAGGCTTTCGCGCGGCGACTTTCTCGGACAGGGCCACCGCGTCCTCCAGGTCGAGGATCACCGCGTCCGCGCCCAGCGTGAAGGCCTTCTCCACGCGGCGCGGGTGGTTGCCGGGAGCAAAAAGGAAACTGCGGTTCAGCGCCATGGTCGTTGCCTCGGTGGCATTACTGGATGAGCTTGCGCCCGGCCCAGGCCGGATACGGAAGCTGCCATTCTGCGGTAGCGAGCGCCTCTGGCCACACGATTTCACGCCGGCCGCGCTGGATCTGCACCACGGCGGGCCGCGCGGCGAGCTGCGCGCCATTCGCGTCCACCTGGTAAGGCCCGAGGGGCGTGGCGGTCTCCAGCCGCGAGAGGGCGTCGCGCAGCTTGTCCTGTTCCACCGACCCGGCGCGCTTCACCGCCGCCTCCAGCACCTTCGCCGCGGCGTAGCCCTGCGCGGCCAGGAGGCCCGGCGCCGCCGACCAGCGCTTCGTGTACGCGGCGACGAAGGCCGCGTTGCCCGA
This sequence comes from Betaproteobacteria bacterium, assembly GCA_052386675.1. Classification (GTDB taxonomy): domain Bacteria; phylum Pseudomonadota; class Gammaproteobacteria; order Burkholderiales; family SG8-39; genus RBG-16-66-20. The sequence continues at coordinate 1,713 of JBQTJX010000047.1, read as the reverse complement.
GGTCGCGGCGCGCGCCTCGTATGGCGCAACGCCCATCACCATTTCAGCGTCCTGCCCGACCAGGCGGATGAAGGCGGGGTCGGCGGCGCCCTGCGCGAGCAGCATCCGCGGCGCGTAGCCCGTGCGCCGGAAGGTCTGCACCAGCCCGGACGCATCCGCGGCCGAGCCGAAAGTGATCCAGGCCTCGGCCTCGAAGCGCTGCGCGCGCTCGACCAGCTGGTCGAGCCCGGTAGAGCCCGGCGCATGCGGCGCGGGCTCGTCCACCTGGAAGCCGAGCTTGACGGCCTGGTCGCGCGCCTGCTGCGCCATCTCCTTCGACTGCGGGTCCTCGCGAAAGGCGATGAACAGGCGCCGCAGGCCCTGCCGTTGCGCGACTTCCAGCGCGCCGCTGCCGTAGGCGGCATACGGCGCTGCGACCTGGAACACGTAGCGGGTGCGCGCGCGGTGCACCAGGCGCGAGGCGCCGGTGGCGTTCACCAGCACGCGCCGCGCGCGCTCCGCCGTCGCGGCCGCGCCCAGCGTCGCTGCTGATCCGACCGGGCCGACGAGCAGGTCGGCGCGGTGCGCCTCGATCAGCTTGCGGTAATGGGCAGGCGACTCGAAAGCCTCCGAGGCGTCATCGAGCAGCACCAGCTCGACCGGCCGGCCAAGCAGGCCGCCGGCGGCGTTCACCTCGTCCCGCCACAGCTCGAGCGCCTTGCCGAAGTCCGCGCCGAAGGCGGCGAGGCTGCCGGTCCGCGGCACGGCGGCGCCGACGACGACGGGTTGCGCGAAGGCAACCGGCGCCAGCGTGAGCAGCAGGAGAAAAATAAGCCGCGTCATGGTCCGGCCCCAAAGTACGGTGTGGGAAAATCCCCGTCAAGAATCATGCAGAACACATTCATCGACGCGTTGAGGGCGGCGCTCGGGCCGGCGCAGGTGCTGACCGAAGCGGCGGACACCGCGCCGTATTTCGGCGACTGGCGCAAGCAGTTCCGCGCCGAGGCCGAATGCGTGGTGCGGCCCGCGGACACCGCGCAGGTCGCGGCGGTCATGCGCCTGTGCGCCGCGGCCGGCGTCGCGGTGGTGCCGCAGGGCGGCAACACCGGGTTGTGCGGCGGCTCGGTGCCCACCGGATCGGTGCGCGAAATCGTGCTGTCGCTGTCACGGCTGAACCGCATCCGGCGCGTGGATCCGCTGGACAACACCATCACCGTGGAAGCGGGCTGCGTGCTGGCGACGATCCAGGCCGAAGCCGCGAAGGCGGACCGGTTCTTCCCCTTGTCGCTCGCCGCCGAAGGCAGCTGCCAGATCGGCGGCAACCTCTCCACCAATGCGGGCGGGGTCAACGTGCTGCGCTTCGGCAACGCGCGCGACCAGGTGCTGGGGCTGGAAGTGGTGCTGCCCGACGGCCGCGTCTGGAACGGCCTGCGCAGCCTGAGGAAGGACAACACCGGCTACGACCTGAAGCAGCTGTTCATCGGTTCGGAAGGCACCCTGGGCGTCGTCACCCGCGCAGTGCTGCGCCTGCGCAGCGCGCCCACCAGCCAGAACACGGCCTACGTCGCGACCGAGACGTTCGACCAGATCCCCCGGCTGCTGCGCGCGCTGGATCGCGGCCTGGGCGGCGGATTGTCGGCCTTCGAGGTGATGTGGCCCGCGTTCTACGACTTGGTGACCACGCCGCCGGCGCAGGGGTCGCCGCCCCTGGCCCGCGGCTATCCGTTCTACATC
>JBQTJX010000046.1:0-22713 GCA_052386675.1 Betaproteobacteria bacterium | reverse complement strand
GTGGAGAACAACATCAAGGGCGTGATGGCGGTCCCGCACCCCTATGGGCGGCTGCAGTTCGGCGCGGACCTCGACCTGCACTTCCGCACCCTGATCGGCGCGGGCTCCAACCCCAACGTCGCCGCGGTCGTCGTGATCGGCATCGAAGACCAGTGGACGCAGCGCGTGGTCGAAGGCATCAGGAAGACCGGCAAGCCGGTCGCGGGCTTCGGCATCGAGCTGCACGGCGACCACGACACGATCCTGCGCGCGTCGAAGGCGGCGCGCGAGTTCCTGCAATGGGCGAGCGAGCTGCAGCGCGAAGAGCGGCCGCTGAAGGATCTGTGGATCTCGACGAAATGCGGCGAATCCGACACGACCTCCGGCTGCGGCGCGAACCCGACCGTAGGCAACGCGTTCGACAAGCTCTACCCGCACGGCGTGACACTCGTGTTCGGCGAGACGACCGAGATCACCGGCGGCGAGCACCTGGTCGCGAAGCGCTGCCGCACTCCGGAAGTGAAAGAGAAGTTCATGATGATGTTCAACCGCTACCAGGAGGTCGTGAACCGCCACAAGACGAACGACCTCTCGGACTCGCAGCCGACCAAGGGCAACATCGCCGGCGGCCTCACCACGATCGAGGAAAAGGCGCTGGGCAACATCCAGAAGATCGGGCGCCTTTGCAAGGTCGACGGGGTGCTCGACAAGCACGAGCGGCCCACTGGCCCGGGGCTCTGGTTCATCGACTCTTCGTCGGCGGCGGCGGAAATGGTGACGCTGTGCGCGGCGGCCGGATATGCGGTGCACTTCTTCCCGACCGGGCAAGGCAACGTGATCGGCAATCCGATACTGCCGAACATCAAGATTTGCGCCAATCCGCGCACCGTGCGCACGATGAGCGAGCATGTCGACGTGGACGTCTCCGGCCTGCTGCGGAAGGAAATGAACCCGGACCAGGCCGGCGACGCGCTGCTCGAATGCATGTTCCGCACCGCCAATGGACGGCTGACAGCCGCCGAGGCGCTGGGGCACCGCGAGTTCGTGCTGACGAGGTTGTATGAAAGTGCCTAGTACATTTGTCCTCGTCCACGGCGCGTGGCACGGCGGCTGGTGCTGGCGGCGCGTTTCCGACCGACTTCTGGCGGCAGGCCATCGCGTGTTCTGTCCGACCTTGACCGGTCTGGGAGAGAAGGCGCACTTGCTGACGCGCGAAGTCAATCTGACCACGCACATTCAGGACGTCGTCGGACTGCTCGAGGCCGAGGAGCTGAAAGACGTCGTTCTGGTCGGCCATAGTTACGGCGGCATCGTGATCACCGGGGTCGCCGCGCACGCCAGGGCGCGGCTGCGCCAGCTGGTCTATCTCGACTCGGCGCTGGTCGAGGACGGCGCCGCATGGTCCGGCGTTGCGCCCCCGGCCATGGCGGCGGAGCGCCGCCGCCTCGCACAGGAGTCGAGCGGCGGGCTGTCGCTGCCAGCGCCGAAGGCCGAAGTTTTCGGCGTGCTCGACGCGGCCGACCAGGCGTGGGTCGAGCGGCGTTTGACGCCGCATCCGTTTGCCAGCTACGACCAGAAAATGAACTGGGGCGGACCGATCGGCAACGGGCTGCCGAGGATCTATGTCGATTGCACCAACCCGGCGTCGGCGTCACTGGCGGAAATGAAGAAGCTGTATCGCGGCAGGCCGGAATGGTATTTCGAGGAACTCAACACCGGGCACGACGCGATGGTCAGCGCGCCCGAGGAAACGACGAGGATCCTCCTGAGGTACGCGTGAGCGCGACACTCAAGGTCAGCGTCTGGCGCGGAGCGGCAAACGGCGCGTACCAGCAGTTCGAGGTTCCGCGCCATGAAAGCCAGACCGTGCTTGACGTGGTGACCCACATCCAGCGCGCCGTGGACCCGACGCTCGCCTACCGCTTCGCCTGCCGCGTCGGTATGTGCGGCTCCTGCGCCATGACGGTCAACGGCGCCGCGCGCTGGACCTGCCGCACGCACGTGGACAAGGTCGCGCAGGACGGGACGCTGCGCATCGCGCCGCTCGCCAACCTGCCGGTGGTCCGCGACCTGGTCGCCGACATGCGCGAGTTCTTCGACAAATGGGCTCGCGCGCAGGGCCGCTTCAAGGGCAGGGCGACGCGCAAGGACCCGTTCGCGCAGGTGTCCCCGCAGTCCGAGGCGAGGCAACTGGCCAACGCCGGGATCGAGTGCATCAGCTGCGGCGTGTGCTACGCCTCCTGCGACGTGGTGGCGGCCAACCCGGCTTACCTTGGTCCGGCGGCGCTCAACCGTGCCTGGACCCTGGCGCAGGACGAGCGCGACGTGGCCGGACTCGAGCGCCTGCGCGCGGTGGCGGGCGACGCCGGCTGCCATGCCTGCCACACGCACCTGTCCTGCACCGAGCGCTGCCCGAAGGGAATCTCGCCCACCGCCGGCATTGCGGGCCTAAAGCGCGCGGTGGCGAAGGCGGCGCTGCAGGGCAAGCTGTGAGCGGCGCGTGAGCTTCCGTTCCGAGACCCTGCTATGGGTGGCGCAGCGCGCCAGCGCTGCTGTGCTCGGAATCTGCGTGGCGGCGCACCTGGCGACCATGATCTACGCGGTGCGCGGCGGCCTGAGCGCGGCCGAGATCCTCTCGCGCACGCAGGGCAGCCTCGCGTGGCTTTCCTTCTATACCGTGTTCGTTCTCGCCGTCGTGGTGCATGCGCCCATCGGGCTGCGCGCGGTGCTGGGCGAATGGCTCGGCTGGCGCGGCCGTTCGCGTGACCTCGCCCTGCTCGTATTTGCTGCGCTGCTGGCGTGGGGCGGCATGCGCGCCGTGTTCGGGGTGTTCCGATGAGCGTGGGAACGGGAATGCACACCGGCAGCCTGGCCGCGCTGGTGCACCGCGTGTCGGGGCTCGCGCTCGCGCTGTTCCTGCCGCTGCACTTCTGGGCGCTGGGGCAGGCGCTGCAGGGCGCGGCGGCGCTGGACGCGTTCCTTGCCTGGACCGCGCATCCGCTGGTCAAGTTTGCGGAGTGGGGGCTGGTGCTGCTGCTGGCGGCGCACCTGGCCGGCGGCCTGAGGGTCCTCGCGCTGGAGTTTCTGCCCTGGCGGGACTGGCACAAGTCGCTGGCGGCGGTGGCCGCGGGAGTCTCGCTGGCGGCGGGGCTCGCGTTCGCCCTCGCGTTGTAGAATCCCCCGAGGATACCCAGAGGAGAAGACGATGAGATTCACGAAGCTTGCAGTCCTGTTCGCCGGCGTTGCCCTCGCGGCATCGGTGCATGCCCAATCGTGGCCGCAGAAGCCGGTCAAGTTCATCGTGCCGTTCCCTCCGGGAGGCGCGACCGACATTTCGGCGCGGATGGTCGGCGCCAAGCTGCAGGAGATCTGGGGCCAGACCGTGGTGATCGAGAACCGCGGCGGCGCCGGCGGCGGCGTCGGCGCGGCGGAAGCCGCGCGCGCGGCCCCGGACGGCTACACGCTGTTCTTCCCCTCGGGCTCGGTGGTCACCGCCAACCAGCACATCTACGCCAAGATGAACTACAACCCGGAAAAGGACTTCGTGCCGATCACGAACGTGGTCTCCGGGCCGCAGGTGCTGATCGTCCCTGCGAATTCCCCCTACCAGTCGGTGCGCTCGCTGATCGAGTCCGGCAAGCTCAACCCGGGCAAGCTCACCTTCTGCCACGCCGGCATCGGCTCGCAGACGCACCTCGCGGCCGAGAATTTCGTCCACCAGGCGAAGATTGACGCCATCGCCGTCCCCTACAAGGGCGAGGGACCGGGCATCACCGGGCTCATCGGCGGCGACACGCACTTCTGTGTCGCCAACGTCGCTGCCGCCATCGGCCACATCAAGGGCGGTCGCCTGCGCGCGCTGGGCGTCACCAGCCTCGTCGAGGCGCCGCAGCTGCCGGGCGTGCCGCCGATCGCGCAAACCGTGCCGGGGTTCGAGAACACCGGCTGGTTCGGCCTGGTCGCGCCCACCGGGACGCCCAAGGACATCATCCAGAAGGTGTACCTCGACACCAAGAAGGCTCTCGAGGATGCAGCGATGAAGGAGAAGCTGTTCGCGCAGGGCCTCGCGCCGGTGGGCAACACGCCCGAACAGATGGGCGCGGCCATGAAGGCCGAGACCGCGCTCTGGAAGACCGTCGTGGGCGCGCGCAAAATCCAGGTGAAGTAGGAACAGGGGGATCCGCATGATCCCCCCGTACCCCCCATGAAAATCGATTTGCAGCAGGTGGAGGACGCGGCCCGGGAGCTGTACATCCGGGCCCTCAAGCTGCTGCCGCCGGATGTCAAGCAGGGGCTGGACCGCCTCGCGGCCGGCGAAACCGACGCCGGCGCGAAGCGCATGCTCGGCACCATGATGAAGAACATCACGGTCGCGGAGGCGAACGCCAACCTGCTGTGCCAGGATACCGGCATCCCGATCTACAACGTGCGCATCGGCCGCGGCGTCGAGGTGGACGGCTGGGGCCTGAAGGAAGCGATCCGGCGCGGCTGCGCCCGTTCCACGCGCGAGTACCCGTTCCGTTCGTCGGTGGTGCATCCGACGACCCGCACCAACGCGCAGGACTCCACCGGGCGCGGCGTGCCGGTGATCAATATCGACTTCTCCGAGCGGGCGGACGAGCTGGAGATCGAGATGGTCCCCAAGGGCTCCGGTTCGGAGAACAACTCCTGGCTGAAAATGGCGATCCCGGCGGAAGGGGTGGACGCGATCAAGACTTTCGTCGTCGACTGCGTGCTGGACGCCGGCGGCAAGACCTGCCCGCCGACCATCGTCGGCGTCGGCGTCGGCGGCACCTCGGACCTGTGCGTGCACCTTGCCAAGGCCGCCGCAACCCGCGCGCTGGGCACGCGCTGCGAGGACCCGGAGGGCGCGAAGCTGGAGGAAGCGCTGACCAGGGCGGTGAACATGCTGGGCGTCGGTCCGCAGGGCCTGGGCGGGGATTCCACCGCGTTCGCGGTGCACGTCGAAACGGCGGCCACCCACATCACCATGAATCCGGTCGCGGTGAACATGCAGTGCCATTCGGCGCGGCGTGCCCGGGCGACGCTGACCGAAAAGGGGGTCGAGTATGGCTATTAGGTTGAGACTGCTGGCGGTGGTGCTGTGCGCGGCGGCTTCGGTGGCGGCATTCGGCGCGGAGGTCGCAGGCGTGAAGATCGAGGAGCGGGACCGCGTCGGAAACGCGGACCTTGTGCTCAATGGCGCCGGACTGCGCAAACGTGCCTTCTTCCAGGTCTACGCCGCTGGGCTCTACCTGGCGGAGAGGAAGACGACGGCTACGGACGTGATCGCCGCCACGGGGCCGAAGCGCGTGCTCATGCACATGCTGCGCGACGTCGGCGCCGACCAGTTCTCCGATGCGCTCGTCGATGGCCTCCGGGGCAACCATAGCGAGGCGGAGATCAAGGCCTTCGAGCCCCGCATCAAACTGTTGCTCGCGGCCATGAACGGCATCGGCGAGGCGAAGAGCGGCATGCGCATCACGCTGGACTGGCTGCCCGCGGCGGGCCTGCAGGTCACGGTCAACGGCAAGCCGGCCGGCGCCCCGATCCCGGGGGAGGACTTCTACCGCGCAGTGCTCAAGAACTGGATCGGCGAGCAGCCGGTCCAATCCGACCTCAAGGCCGCTCTGCTGGGCGCGAAGCAGTAGGCGTGGCACACCACGAGTTAAGCTGCCCGATCACCGAGGCGCAGGCGCGCGCGCTGCGCGTCAACGACACCGTGACCCTGAACGGCACGCTGTTCGGCATCCGCGACGCGACGCAGATCCACATGTTCGACCGCGGCCGCCAGACGCGCTTCGACCTCGGCGGCCATGCGGTGATCCATACCGCACCCAACGTGCGCAGGGTCGCGGCGAATGCCGCGAGCCCGGCCGGCTACGAGGCGGTGTGCATCGGCACCACCACCAGCGACCGCATGGAGCGGTTCACCCGGCCGCTGATGGAACAAAACGGCGTGCGCCTGGTCATTGGAAAGGGGGGGCTGCGGGAAGGGTCCGCCGTGGCGTTCCGGGAATTGGGCGGCGCTTACCTCGCCATCGTTGGCGGGGCGGCGGCCCTGGAGACCACCTGGGTCGAGGCGATCGAGGACGTAGATCTCGATGACCTCAATCCGGAATCGATGTGGAAATTCCGCGTGCACGGTTTTGGACCGCTGGTGGTCGCCATGGACAGTCATGGCGGCAGCCTGTACGCGCAGGTGAATCAGGACTCGAGGGCTCGCCGTGCGGCCGCGCTGGCGAGCCTCGGGGTGAAGTCGCAGTAGAATCGACGGAATCGGCGGAATCGGCGAAACCCAAACTGGAGGGGACATGAGAAGCATCGTTCGAATCGCAGGACTCACGCTGATCGCGCTCGCGGGCGCGGTGCAGGCGCAGAACCTTTCGATCGCCACGGGCGGCACCGGCGGGGTCTACTACCCGATGGGCGGCGGCCTGGCGGCGTTGCTGTCGAAGAAGGTTCCCGGCATGACGGCGACCGCCGAGGTCACCGGCGGCTCGGTCGCCAACATGCAGCTGATCGGTACCGGCAAGCCCTACATCGCCTTCACCCAGGCCGATGCGGCCATCGACGCCCTCAAGGGCCAGGACAAGTTCGCCGGCAAGCCGATCCCGGTGCGCGCGCTCGCGGTGCTGTACCCGAACCGCATGCACGTGGTGTCGATGGAAGGCACCGGCGTGACCAAGATCCAGGACTTCAAGGGCAAGCGCGTTTCCACCGGGTCGGGGGGCAGCGCGACCGAGGTGTTCGCGTTCCGCGTCATCGAGGCTGCGGGCCTGGACAAGGACAAGGACATGAGGCGCGAGCGGCTCGGCGTCGCCGAATCGGTCAACGCACTCAAGGACCGCAAGATCGACGGCTTCTTCTGGGTCGGCGGCCTGCCAACGGGTGCGGTGACCGATCTCGCCAACTCGCCGGGCGTGAAGATCCAGATGATCGACATCGCGCACCTGGTGCCGGAGATGGCCAAGAAGCACGGCAACATCTACATCAAGGACGTCATCCCGCAGCGCACCTACAAGGGCATGGCCGCCGACAACCAGGCGGCGACTGTGACCAACCTGCTGGCGGTGCACCAGAGCATGGACGACAAGACCGCCTACGCGATCACCAAGGCGCTGTTCGAGAACGTGGTCGACCTGGTCCGGGTGCACGCCGAAGCGGTGAACATCAAGCTCGAGAACCAGAAGGCGGAGAACTCGTCGATTCCCTGGCATCCCGGCTCGATCAAGTACCTCGCGGAGAGGGGCATCAAGATCAAGTAAGGGCCGCGGGTACCGGAGCCCCGTCCAGCTTGCTGGCGGGGCTCTTGGTTTTCAGGGGCCGATGGGAGAAGAAGGGCAGATGAGCGAAGACACCATCCGGCTGCACCAGCCTGCGGCCGAGGTCAGCCAGGAAGCGCTCGCGCGCGCCGAAGAGATGATCGAGCGCGAGGAGGGCGTCCAGAACAGGCTCACGGGCTGGATCGCCGCCTTCGTTGCCACGGTCGCGGTGGGGATGTCTGTGTTCCACCTCTATACCGCCTACGCCATCGTGCGGCCGGAGCACCTGCGCGCCGTCCACGTCGCGCTGGTGCTGTTCCTGACCTTCCTCATCTTCCCCGTGGCGCGGCGCTTCCGGCACCGGGTCATGTGGTGGGACTGGGTGCTGGCCGCGGCGGGCATCGCCACCGCGGCCTACCTGATCGTGGGCGGCGATGACTTCTTCGACCGCTCCATCGTGCCCAACGACTGGGACATCGTGTTCGGCGTCGCCCTGGCGCTGCTGGTGCTGGAAGGGATGCGCCGCACCACCGGCTGGATCATGCCGTTCGTCACCATCTGCTTCCTGCTGTACGCGTTCTTCGGCGAGTACCTGCCCGCGCCCTGGACGCACAAGGGCTACGAACTGCCGCGCATGGTGGGGCACATGTACATGACGCTGGAGGGGATCTACGGCACCGCCATCCAGGTGTCCTCCACGCTGATCATCCTGTTCACGATCTATGGCGCCTTCCTGCAGTTCTCCGGCGCCGGCAAGTTCTTCATTGATTTCTCCTTTGCGGCGATGGGCGGCAAACCCACCGGCGCCGGGCGCACCGTGACGCTCGCCTCCTTCCTGCTGGGAGGCCCATCGGGTTCCGGTGTGGCCACCACGGTGACGCTGGGCGCGGTTGCCGCGCCGATGCTCGCGAAGGTGGGCTACGGCAAGAACGAGGCGGGCGGCCTGCTGGCGGCGGGCGGCCTGGGGGCGATCATCTCGCCGCCAGTGCTGGGCGCGGCCGCCTTCCTCATCGCCGAGTTCCTGAAGATCTCGTACCTGGACGTGCTGCTGATGGCGGTGATTCCCACCTGCCTGTACTACCTGACGCTGTTCGTCATGGTCGAGATCGACACCCGCAAGCTGGGCATGAAGGATGCCGTGTTCGAGAAGGTGGAATCGGCCTGGAGCCTGACGAAGAAGTACTGGTTCCACTTCTTTTCCCTGGTGTCCATCGTCGGCTTCATGCTGATGGGCTTCTCGCCCGAACTGTCGGTGTTCTGGGCGACCGTGGTGTCCTTCGGCACCAGTTTCCTGCACCGCGACTGCACCATGTTCTCCTATGACTTCCTGCGCGGCAGGGAATCCTTTGTCAGGGGTTTCTTCGGCTCGCCCTTCTTCAAGGCGCTGGACAATGGTTCGCGCGCGGTGCTAAACGTCGCCGCCACCTGCGCCGGCGCCGGACTGATCGTCGGCGTGGTGACGCTCACCGGTCTGGGCCTGAAGTTCAGCTCCATCGTCCTCGCCTACGCGGGCAACTCGCTGCTGCTGACCGCGATCTACACCGCCCTCATCGTCTGGATCGTGGGCCTGGCGGTGCCGGTGACGGCCAGCTACATCATCTGCGCGGTGATCGCCGCGCCGGCGCTGATCGCGCTCAAGGTGCCGGAGTTCGCGGCGCACATGTTCATTTTCTACTACGCGGTGCTCTCGGAAGTCTCGCCACCGACCGCGCTGTCGCCGTTCGCCGCGGCGGCGATCACCGGCGGCGACCCGTACAAAACCACGCTGCAGTGCTGGAAGTACACCTTGCCCGCGTTCCTGGTGCCCTTCGTGTTCGTCCTCGACCCTTCCGGCACGGGCCTGCTGCTCACGGGTTCGTTCAAGACGCTGGCGGGTGCGGACTGGGGCTCGATCGCGCTCATCACGTTCACGACCGCGACCGGCATCCTCGCGCTCGCCGGCTGCTTCCAGGGCTGGCTGTTCAAGCGCACTCCGGCATACGAGCGTGCAATGCTGTTCGTGGCGGGCTTTGCGCTGATCTACCCTGGAGCGGTGTCGCACGGCCTTGGCTTCGCGCTGGTGGTCCTGGTGCTCCTCTCGCAGTGGCTGCGCAGGGATCGCGGGCATCCTGGCACCCGTGCGCCGGCTTGATACCGACATCCTGATCCTGGGTTCGGGCGGCGCCGGCCTGTTCGCCGCGCTGCACGCCCACCAGGCGGATCCGTCGCTCTCCATCACGGTGGCGGTGAAGGGGCTGCTGGGAAAGTGCGGCTGCACGCGCATGGTGCAGGGCGGCTACAACGTGGCGCTGGCCAGGGAAGACTCCATCGAGCGCCACTTCATGGACACCATCGAGGGCGGCAAGTGGCTGCCCGACCAGGAACTGGCCTGGAAGCTGGTGAACCTCGCGATCGAGCGCATCCACGAGCTGGAGAACGAGCTGGGCTGCTTTTTCGACCGCAACCCGGACGGCAGCATCCACCAGAAGGCCTTCGCCGGCCAGACCTTCGATCGCACGGTGCACAAGGGCGATCTCACCGGCATCGAGATCATGAACCGGCTCGCCGAGCAGGTCTGGGCGCGGAAGATCCAGCGGCTGGAGGAGCATCGCGCGGTCGAGCTGGTGAAGACGAAGGACGGGTCCGCGCTCGCCGGCGTACTCATGATCGACATGCGTACGGGCGAGTACGTGTTCGTGCGCGCGAAGGCGGTGCTGCTGGGCACCGGTGGCGGGCCGACGATGTACAAGTACCACACACCCTCGGGCGACAAGAGTTGCGACGGCCTCGCCATGGCGCTCCGCGCCGGGCTCTCCCTGCGCGACATGGAAATGGTGCAGTTCCATCCCACCGGCCTGCTCGCCGGCACGCACACGCGCATGACCGGGACGGTGCTGGAGGAGGGGCTGCGCGGGGCGGGCGGTTACCTGCTCAATGGCGCCAAAGAGCGCTTCATGCCGAACTACGACCCGCTCGCCGAGCGGGCGACGCGCGATTTCGTCTCGCGTGCCATGTACAGCGAAATCCGCAAAGGCAACACCGGGCCCAATGGCGGCCTTTTCATTGCCATGGCGCATCTGGGGCCCGATCGCGTGCGGCGCGACTTCAAGGGCATGGTGGAGCGCTGCGCCGATTGCGGCTTTGACCTCGCGGGTGGAATCGTCGAGGTGGTGCCGACGGCGCACTACATGATGGGCGGGGTGGAGTTCCGGGCCGATTGCACGACGGCGTTGCCCGGACTGTTCGTCGCCGGCGAAGACGCGGGCGGCGTGCACGGCGCCAACCGGCTGGGGGGCAACGGCGTGGCCAATTCGACCGTCTACGGCGGCGTCGCCGGGGAGACCATGGCGGCGTGGGTGCAGTCGGAGGGGCTGCGGGATCCGGATCCGGCGGCGATTGACGCGGCGGTCGCCCGCTGTGAGCCGAAGGTGGGCGGGAAGAATGGCGCGCTGGAAGCCGTGCGCGAGCGGCTGTATGAGGTGATGTGGGAGAAGGTCGGCATCATCCGCGACGCGAAGGGGCTCGAAGCGGCGCAGTCGGAACTGGGCGCGCTCGAGTCAGAACTGGCGGCCACCGGCATCGCGGATGCGAACCGCGCCTTCAACCTGACCTGGCACGACTGGATGAACCTGAGGAGCCTGGTGCAGGTGAGCCAGGTGATCACACGCGCGGCGCTGGCGCGGACCGATTCGCGTGGCGCGCATTTCCGCGAGGACTTTGCGCAGGCGGGGGCGCTGGAGACTTCGGCCTACACCAGCGTGCGCGAGGCCGGTGGCCGGGTGGAGATCGCGATGAAGCCGGTGGCATTCACCCGCGTGAAGCCGGGGCAGTCGCTGCTGAAAAACGCCGCCTGAGGCGGTGGCGCGGGGACTGCAGCGGCCCCGATGTAACCGATCGGTTACATCTGCACCTGCTCAGGCGCCAGCGACCCGCAGCACCAGCTTGCCGAAGTTCCCGCCGCTGAAGAGCTTGTTCAGCGTGTCCGGGAAATTCTCGATCCCGTCCACGACATCTTCTTTCGAGATGAACTTGCCTTCCTTCATCCACTGCGCGATGTCCTTGATCGCCACGCCGTACCGGTCGGCGTAGTCGAACACCACCATGCCCTGCATGCGGGCGCGGGCCACCAGCAGCATCATGTAGTTGCTGGGCCCCTTGACCGGCGTGGTGTTGTTGTACTGCGAGATCGCGCCGCAGATCACGATGCGGGCGTGCTTGTTGATGCGCGTCAGCACCACGTCAAGGATCTCGCCGCCAACGTTGTCGAAATAGACGTCCACGCCCTTCGGGCAATGTTCCTTGAGCCCGTCGCGCACGCTACCGGACTTGTAGTCGATGCAGGCGTCGAACTTGAGTTCGTTGACCACGAAGTCGCACTTGGCCTTGCCACCGGCAATGCCGACGACGCGGCAGCCCTTGATGCGCGCCACCTGGCCGACGGTCTGGCCAACCGCGCCGGCGGCACCGGAAACGACGACTGTGTCGCCTTCCTCCGGCTGTCCGACTTCGAGCAAACCGAAGTAGGCTGTCATGCCGGGCATGCCCAGGGCATTGAGCCACTTCTCCGCAGGCGCCAGGCGCAGGTCGATCTTGTTGAGGCCGGCGCGCTTCGCATCCTCAACGAGGCAGTACTCCTGGATGCCGAAGCCACCGGCGACCATATCGCCGGCCGCGAAGGCGGGGTTCTTCGAGGCGACGACCTTGCCCACGCCGATGGCTCGCATCACCTCGCCGATGCCCACCGGCGGGATGTAGCTGCGGCCCTCGTTCATCCAGCCGCGCATCGCAGGGTCCAGCGACAGCTGCAGCACCTTCACCAGCACCTGCCCATCGGCGGGATCGGCGACGGGCTCGCTGGTAAAGGACCAGTCGGTCGCCTTGGGCAGGCCGACGGGGCGTGCCGCGAGCCGGACCTGCTGGTTGGCGAGGGACACCGGGCTCAGCCCAGGTGTTTGTGGAAGAACTCGATCGTGCGCTGGCGCGCGAGCTTGGCCGCCTCGGCGTTGTAGGAGGCGCGGTGGTCGCAATTGAAGCCGTGGCCGGCGTTCGGGTAGAAGTGGGCGCTGATTCCCGGGTGCGCGGCGACGATGGCCCTGGCTTGTTCGAGGGTCGGTGAATGGTCGGTCTCGCCGAAGTTGCACATCACGGGCACCTTCGGCTGTTCCTTGATCAGGTTGAACATCCCGCCGCCGTAGTACGGCACGGCGCAGGCGAGGCCCGCGGTGCGCGCCGCCGCCAGCCAGGCCACCGTGCCGCCGTAGCAGTAGCCGACGATGCCGGCCTTGCCGCCTTTTCTTGCCTCCGCGACCGCCGCATCGATGTCCAGCAGGGTCTTGGCCGAGTCCAGCTTCTGCATGATGGCGACACCGGCCTCGATCTCCGGCTGGGAGTAGCCGGTGTCGTACTTGCGCTGTGCACGATCGAACAGCGCCGGCGCCACGGCGTGGAAGCCGTCGGCGGCATAGCCGTCGGCAACCGCCTGGATGTGGGCATTGATGCCGAAGATCTCCGGCGCGATGACCACGCCGCCGCGGGCCTTTGCCGCGGGTTCGGCGACGTAGGCCGAGAACTTGTGTCCGTCAGAAGCGGTGAGTTCGATGAATTTGCCCATGGCGTTCCCCTTGTCGTGCGGTGTCGTGATTGGTTTGGTGCGAGGCGCCTATTGTATAGAATCGCTCGCATGAAAAAGACCGCAGATTCGCTGTTTCAACTGGCGCGCGACGCCCTGGAGCGCGCCGGCGCGCGGCGCGCAATGGCCGAGGCCGCGGCACGGCACCTGGTGCGCGCCGAGGAGCATGGCTTGCCGACGCACGGCATGTCGCGGGTGCCTTTCTACTGCGGCTTCCTGCGCAACGCGCGCGCCGACGGCGCGGCGCGGCCGGTGATGGCCGCCGAGAAGGCTGGGGCATGCCTGATCGACAACCGCGACGGCCTGCCCTACGAGGCGGCGCAATGGGCGATCGATGAAGTCATCCAGCGCGCGCGGCGCAACGGCATCGGCTTCGCGGGCATCACCAACAGCGCGCATGTCGGCGTGCTCGGCATCCACCTGCTGCCGGTGGCGGAGGCGGGCATGGTCGGAGTCGCCTTCACAAACTCGCCCGCCGCGATCCCGGCCTGGGGCGGGAAGAAGGCGCTGTTCGGCACCGATCCGGTCGCGTTCGTGTTCCCGCGCCAGGGGCGCGAGCCGCTGGTGATCGACCTCGCGCTCACCACCGTGGTGCGCGGCAAGATCATGCTGGCGATGCAGAAAGGCGAGAAGATTCCCGAGGGCTGGGCACTGGATCGCAACGGCAAGCCCACCACCGACCCGAAGGAGGCGATCGAGCACGGGAGCCTGTTTCCGATCGGCGGCGCCAAGGGTGCGATGCTGGCGCTTGCCTTCGAACTCATTTGCACCGCGCTCACCGGCGCCGCGATCGGCGCCGAGGCCGATTCGTTCTTCTCCGAGAAGGGCAACAAGCCGAGGATCGGGCACGCTTTCCTCGCCATCGATCCGGGCGCGCTCGCCGGCAGTGAACGCTACTTCGAGCGGGTAGAGACGCTGGTGGCCGCAATGCTCGCGGACGAGGGCGTGCGCCTGCCCGGATCGCGCCGTTTCGCCGCCGAACGCGACGCGCAAGGGGGCATCGACATCGCTGACGACCTGCTGGCGAGGATCGGGAAGCTGGCCGCGGGATGACAAGGGGCGACGCGGAACTGCTGGACCGGTTCTGCGATGCGTTGTGGCTCGAGGACGGACTGGCGAAGAACACGCTCGGCGCCTACCGGCGCGACCTCGAGCTGCTCGCGAATCACCTGCAGGAGAAGGCACTTTCGTCGGCGACCGAAGAGGACCTGTTCGCTTTCCTCGCGTCACGGCGCGGTCGCGCTTCCAGTGCCGCGCGCATGTTGTCGAGCCTCAAGCGCTTCTTCCAGTGGTGTCTGCGGGAGCGCCTGGTCGGCGCCGACCCGACCCTCAAGCTCGACCCGCCCAAGCGCGCGCCGCGCTTTCCGAAGGTGCTGTCGGAAGCTGACGTCGAGGCGCTGCTCGCGGCACCCGGCGCCGGCACCGCGCTTGGCTTCCGCGACCGCGCCATGCTGGAGGTGCTCTACGCCTCCGGGCTGCGGGTGTCGGAACTGGTGAACCTGAAGACCTTCGAGGTGAACCTGGAGGCGGGCGTGCTGCGCATCCTGGGCAAGGGCTCGAAGGAGCGGCTGGTGCCGCTGGGCGAGGAGGCGGTGGACTGGATCCGGCGCTACCAGGCCGAGGCGCGGCCGGCGCTGCTCGGGCGCAGGCAGTCCGAGGCGCTGTTCGTCACTGGCCGCGGCGCGGCCATGACGCGGCAGGCCTTCTGGTTGAACATCAAGCGCTACGGTGATCGCGCCCTGCCGGGCAAGGCGTTGTCCCCCCATGTGCTGCGCCACGCTTTCGCCACGCACCTCATCAACCACGGCGCCGACCTGCGCGTGGTGCAGATGCTGCTGGGGCACGCGGACATTTCGACCACGCAGATCTACACCCATGTCGCGCGCGAGCGGCTGAAGGCGCTGCACGCGAAGCACCACCCCCGTGGCTGATACACCCGGCATCGTCTTCCTCCGCAAGCACGGGGTCGCGTACACCGAGCATTTCTACGAGTACGTGGAGCACGGCGGCACCGCGGTGTCCTCGGAGACGCTGGGCGTGCCCGAGCACGAGGTCGTGAAGACCCTCGTCATGGAGGACGAGCACAGGAAGCCGCTGGTGGTGCTGATGCACGGCGACCGCAAGGTTTCCACCAAGGCGCTGGCGCGGCAGGCGGGGAAGAAGCGCATCGCGCCCTGCAAGCCGGAGGATGCGCAACGCCATTCCGGGTATCAGGTGGGCGGCTGCTCGCCATTCGGCTTGAGGAAGCCGCTGCCCGTCTACATGGAGAAGTCCATCCTCGGACTGCCGAGGATCATGATCAACGCCGGCCAGCGCGGCCGGCTGGTGGCCATCGACCCGAAGGAAATCGTGCGCGTGCTGTCGCCGATGCTGGTGGAAGCAGCCCTGGAGGCTTAGGCCTTGCGCCTCTCGATCGCCACTCCGACGAACCTGGCATTGGGCAGGATGCCGATCTTGGCCACGCTCACCTTCACCCAGGGTGCGCCGAAGTCATCCAGGACCAGGCGCGCGATGCGGTCGGCGAGCGTCTCCACCAGGCGGAAATGCTGGCTCGCGGCGAGCGCCTTGATCTTGAGCGCGACCTGGGCGTAGTCCACGGTGTCGGCCACCTTGTCCGACTTGAACACGTTCTCGCCCGGAATGCCGATGTCGAGGTCAATGGAAACCGTCTGCGGGAAGTGCTTCTCGCGCCGGTAGATGCCGATCAGCACTTCGACGCGCAGGTCGCGAAACAGGATGGAGTCCATGGCGGGAGATTATAGAATCCGGGGGCGATGGAAACCGCACTGATCGCGCTTGCCGCGTATTGCCTGGGCTCGATATCGTACGCCGTGATCGTCAGCAGGCTGATGGGGTTGCCGGATCCGCGCGCCTACGGTTCGAAGAATCCGGGCGCGACCAACGTGCTGCGCTCGGGCAGCAAGGCCGCGGCCGCGCTTACGCTGCTGGGTGACACCGGCAAGGGCGCGCTGGCGGTGTGGCTGGCGACGCTATGGACCGGTGCGCCCGCAGTGGCTGGCGCCGAGGCGCCGGTCGCGGGCGCGATGGCGTTCCTTGGTCATCTTTATCCCGCTTTCCACGGCTTCAAGGGCGGCAAGGGCGTCGCCACCGCGGCGGGGGTGCTGCTGGCGATCGACCCGTGGCTGGGCCTGGGCGTGCTCGCGAGCTTCGCCATCATGATCCTGTTCTTCCGCATGGTTTCGCTGGCCTCGATGACCGCGGCGCTGTTCACGCCGGTGTGGGCGTTCTGGCTGTTCGGCGAACGACCGGTGGTGCCGGCGGTGGCGGCCATCGCCATCCTGCTCATCTGGCGCCACCACGAGAACATCGGGCGCATCCTGCGCGGCGAAGAGAGCAGACTGGGACAAAGGAAAACATGAAGACACTGGTGCTGGGCGCAGGCGGCGTGGGCGGCTACTTCGGCGGACGGATGGTGGAAGCGGGGGCGGATGTGACCTTCCTCGTCCGCCCGAAGCGGGCGGAGGCGCTGGCGCGGGATGGCCTGCGCATCGCGAGCCCGCACGGCAACGCGAAGCTGAAGGTGAAGTGCGTGACGCAGGAGGCCGTGAAGCCGGAGTACGGCGTGGTCATGTTCACCGCGAAGGCCTACGACCTGGCGAGCGCCATGGACGCCATCGCGCCGGCAATGGGCGGCCATGCCGTGGTGCTGCCGTTCCTGAACGGCATGGCGCACATGGCGGCGCTGGATGCGCGCTTCGGGCGAGACAAGGTGATGGGCGGCGTCGCGTACATCGCATCCACGCTCGCGGCCGACGGCGAGGTGCGCCAGCTGGGCGACTTCCATCGCATCGTGTTCGGGCCGCGCTCGGCCTCGCAGAACGCAAGTTGCGAGGCGCTTTCCGCGGACCTTGCCGGGGCCAAGTTCGACTGGCAGAAACTGGAGAACATCGAGCAGGCGATGTGGGAAAAATGGGTGCTGCTGGCGACCATCGCGGGCCTGACCTGCCTGATGCGCGCGCCGGTGGGCGACATCGTCGCTACCGGCTCGGGCGAAAAGCTGTCGCTCGCCTTGCTGGCGGAGAACGCTGCGGTGGCCGCGGCGGCAGGGTTCCCTCCCAGCGAGGGGGCCATGAGAAATTACCGTGGCATGGTGACGGCGAAGGGATCGCTGTTCGGCGCATCCATGATGCGCGACATCGAAGCGGGCGGGGCCACCGAGGGCGACCACGTTCTTGGAGCGCTGCTCGCGCTGGCGCGAAAGCACGGCCTCGCGACGCCGATGCTCGAGGTGGCTACGACGCATGTGGAAGCCTATGAGGCGCGGCGGGCGCGCGAGGGTTCTAAGTAATTTCTTCGAGGTTCCAGCGGGGGTGGACGGAGAAGGCGAGGCTTGCGCCGGTAGCGGGCGCGAGGTTTCGCCTGCGCAGCGATAAAGCTGCTGCGCAGGCGATCATGGCCCCGTTGTCGGTGCACAGTTCGGGTTCGGGGTAGAAAACTTCGAAGGCCTGTTTCGCGGCTGCATCGCCCAACGCGGCCCTCAGCTGCTTGTTGGCGCCAACGCCTCCGGCAACCACCAGTTTCTTCATCCCCGTCTGCCGCAGCGCCTTGACGCACTTCGCCACCAGCACCTCTACGGCCGCATCCACGAACGCGCGCGCCACGTCGGCATGGAACTGCGGGTCAGGGTCCTTGCCGCGCACCAGCAGCAGCACTGCGGTCTTCAACCCGGAGAAGCTGAAATCGAGGTCATCGCTGTTGAGCATCGGCCGCGGCAGGCGGTGGCGTCCAGGGACGCCGGATTCGGCGAGCATCGACACCGCCGGTCCGCCCGGATAACCCAGGCCGAGGAGCTTCGCGGTCTTGTCGAAGGCTTCGCCGGCAGCGTCATCCAGGGTCTCGCCCAGGAGTTCGTACTGGCCAGGCCCGGCGACTTTCATCAGCTGCGTGTGGCCGCCGGAGACAAGCAGGGCGACGAAGGGAAACGTCGGCGGTCGGGCCGAGAGCATGGGCGACAGCAGGTGGCCTTCCATGTGGTGGACGCCGATCGCCGGCACGCCGAGGGCGAAGGCGAGGCCGTGGGCGAAGGCGGCGCCGGCGAGGAGCGCCCCGGCCAGGCCCGGCCCTTGGGTGTAGGCGATGGCCTCGAGGTTCCCGACCTGCTTTCCGGCCTCGCCGATCACGCCCCTGGCAAGGGGCACCAGCCTGCGGATGTGGTCCCGGGAGGCGAGTTCGGGCACCACCCCTCCGTAGGCCTCGTGCATGGCCACTTGCGTGTGCACGGCGTGGGCGAGGAGTTTCCCCGCCTCCGTGTCGAACAACGCGAGGCCGGTCTCATCGCAGGAGCTTTCGACGCCCAGGATCAGCATGGGTCCGGAGTCTAGCCCGGAAGCCGCAGGCAGTAGCCGGTAAGGCCTGAATCCGGATATAATTCAAGTCTTTCCGCCCCACCAGCAAACAGGATCCGCACAGCATGCCGACCGTACGCGTCAAGGAAAACGAACCCTTCGAAGTCGCGATGCGCCGCTTCAAGCGCACCGTGGAAAAGACCGGGCTGCTCACCGAGCTGCGCGCCCGCGAGTACTACGAGAAGCCCACCACCGAGAGGAAGCGCAAGCTGGCCGCCGCGGTGAAGCGCCACCACAAGCGCCTGCGCAGCCAGATGCTGCCGGCGAAGATGTACTAGGTCTTCCAAGCTTTCCTGCGCAGCGCCCTGGCCCTTTCGCCGGGGCGTTTGCATTTCTGGGGGGTGCCGGAACCATGACGCTCAAGGAACGCATCACCGAAGACATGAAGGCCGCGATGCGCGCCAAGGACAGCCAGCGCCTGTCCGCGGTGCGGCTGCTGCTCGCGGCGATGAAGCAGAAGGAAGTGGACGAGCGCGTCGAGTTGTCCGATGCCGACGTGCTCTCCATCATCGACAAGATGGTGAAGCAGCGCCGCGAATCCATCGCCCAGTACGAGAAGGCCGCCCGCGCCGACCTGGTCGCGCAGGAGCAGTTCGAGATCGGCGTGCTCACGGCCTACCTGCCGCAGCAGATGACCGAGGCAGAGGTCGCCGAGGCGGTCGCGGCAGCGGTGGCGGAATCCGGCGCCGTGAGCGTGAAGGACATGGGCAAGGCGATGGCCCTGCTCAAGCCGCGCCTGGCGGGCAAGGCCGACATGGGCAAGGTCTCCGCGCTCCTCAAGTCCAGGTTGTCCTAGAGAACGGCGGAAAACAGGGACAGACCACGATTTTCGGCGGAAAATCGTGCGACGTACCTGGTTGCCCGGATCTCATCAGTGATTCCCGATAGCTTCAAGCAGGATCTGCTCAACCGCGTTGACGTCGCGGACGTGGTGTCGCGCTTCGTGCAGCTGAAGAAGGCCGGCGCCAACCTGCAGGGCTTGTGCCCCTTTCACACCGAGAAATCGCCCTCGTTCACGGTCAGTCCGGCAAAGCAGTTCTACCACTGCTTCGGCTGCGGGGCGCACGGCAACGCCATCGGCTTCCTGATGGCCTATTCCAGCCTGGGCTATATAGACGCGATCAAGGAGCTTGCCTCGGGTGTCGGCATGCAGGTGCCGGAGTGGCAGCCCAGCACGCCCGAAGCGGCGGCGCGCAAGGAACGCGAAACCGACCTGCTGCCGCTGATGGAGAAGGCGATGGAGTTCTACCGCGGGGAGCTGAAAAAGGCGCCTCGCGCCATCGAGTACCTGAAGAGTCGCGGCGTGTCGGGCGAAATCGCCGCGCGCTTCCGCATTGGCTTCGCGCCCGACGACTGGCAGGGCCTCAAGGCCGCATTCCCCGGGTACGAGGACAAGGCGCTGGTGGATGCCGGACTGGTGGTGGAGAACGAAGGCAAGCGCTACGACCGGTTCCGCGACCGCGTCATGTTCCCGATCCACAACGCGCGCGGCGCGGTGATCGGATTCGGCGGCCGGGTGCTGGAGGAGGGCGAGCCGCCACCGGGGGAGTCAAAGGGGTCCTCCGGTCCAAAGTACCTGAATTCCCCCGAGACGCCGCTGTTCGAGAAGGGCCGCGAGGTCTACGGACTGGTGCAGGCGCGCGACGCGATCCGGACCGCCGGCCGCGCGCTGGTGGTCGAGGGCTACATGGACGTGGTCGCGCTGGCGCAGTTCGGCGTCGGCTATGCGGTGGCGACGCTGGGCACTGCGACCACGCCGGTGCACGTCACCAAGCTCCTGCGCCTCGCCGACGAGCTGGTGTTCTGCTTCGACGGCGACGCGGCCGGCCGCAAGGCGGCCTGGCGCGCGCTGGAGGTCAGCCTGCCCCTGGCGACGGATGCCAAGCCGGTGAAGTTCCTCTTCCTGCCGGAGAAGGACGACCCGGACAGCTTCATCCGCGCGCACGGCAAGGATGCGTTCGAGCAAATGGTGCGCGAGGCGCAGCCGCTGTCCGCGTTCCTGATCGCGGAACTGCAGGCGGGCCTGAACCTGGGCAGCGCGGAGGGGCGCTCGCAGTTCGTCGCGCGCGCCACGCCGCACCTGCAGAAGGTGACGGCGCAGGTGCTGCGGCTGCAGATCGGGCGCGAAGTGGCGCGTCTCGCCGGCCTGGCGGTCGAGGACATCGAGCGCCTGGTTTCTCCCGGGAACGCGCCCGCGACCTACCGGAACAGGGCGCCGGCGCGATCGGCGCCGCCGGTGACCGGGTCCCAGGAACGCAACCTGTTGCGCTGCGTGCTGTCCAACCCGGCGCTGGCGGCGGAGATCGACGACGGGCTGCTCGATCCGGAATTGCCGGAGACCGCGGCGCTGCGCGCGGTGGCGGAATTCGCGCCGGAAGAAGGCCTCAGCGGCGCCATGCTGGTGGAGCATTTCCAGGGCACCGAGTTCGAGCAGGTCGTGTTCCAGGCCATGGCCTCGGCCATGGGTGACCCAGGCGCCGGGGAAGAAGAAGGCGTGGACACCGGTGCCCGGGTGGTGCAGGAGTTCCACCAGATCCAGCTCGCGCTGCGGATCAAGTGCAAGCACCAGGAAATCGACTCGCTGACCAGCCGTGTGGGCAGCAACCCTGGACTGGCGGCCGAGCTCAACCAGCGTGTGAAGGAGCTGCACCAGCTCAAGGCCAGGCGTGCATGAACGTAGTAGCGGAAATAAGTGCCTGAGATCGCGGGTTTACGGTAAAATCCCGCACTTTTTTTCGGTCCGCCGGTAACAGGACCTTTTCAGGGGCAAGCATGGCGAAACCCAAGCGCAAATCAAAGCCGACGACCTCCCGCAAGCTTGCCAAGAAAGCCAAGGTAAACAAAGTCTTGAAGAAGAAAAAGGCAAAGGCGCCAGTGCGCCCGGTGGCCCGGAAAGCGGCCGCGCCGAAGAAATCCCAGAAGAAGGATCTCGCCAGGAAGGCCGCTCCGAAGCCGGTTGCGGCGCCCGCCAAGGTCGTGGCCAGGGTGGCCAAGGCGGTCGCGTCCAAGGCCGACGACAAGTCCAAGCAGGGCAAGGCTGCGGCCAAGGCGGCCGCCAAGGCCCCCATCAAGACCAGTGCCAAGGCTGCCCTCGAGCTTCTCGAGGCCAAGGTTGCCGCAGTCAAGTCCAAGGCCAAGGGCCGCCCGGGCCGCAAGGGCCGCAAGGACGCGTGGTTCATCCCCGCCGAGCTGCCCAAGGAAGACGCCGAGACCCGCCGCACGCGCCTGAAGAACCTGATCAAGCTGGGCAAGGATCGCGGCTTCCTCACCTATTCGGAGATCAACGACCACCTGCCGGACGACCTGGTGGATGCCGAGCAGATCGAGGCCATCATCTCGACCTTCGGCGACATGGGCATCCAGGTCTACGACCAGGCGCCGGACCAGGAACAGCTGCTGATCGCGGCCGACGCGCCGGCCGTGGCGCCCACTGACGACGATGTCGAGGAGCAGGCCGAGGCCGCGCTCTCCACGGTGGATTCGGAGTTCGGCCGCACGACCGACCCGGTGCGCATGTACATGCGCGAGATGGGTTCGGTGGAGCTGCTGACCCGCGAAGGCGAGATTGAGATTGCCAAGCGCATCGAGGAAGGCCTGCGCCACATGATCCAGGCAATCAGCGCCTGCCCGACCACGGTGCAGGACATCCTCGACCTCGCCGACAAGGTCGAGAAGGAAGAGATGCGCATCGACGAGGTCGTGGATGGCCTCATCGATCCCAACGCCAAGGACGATTTCGACGCCAAGAAGGCCGAGTCCGCCGCGGCCGCGGCCGCAGCCGCCGCGGCCGAAGACGACGATGAAGAAACCATCGAGGAGGAACTGGAGTCTGAAGAGGAGGCCGCGGCCGCCCAGACCGCCAGCCTGCTCAAGCTGCGCACCGAGGCGCTGGAGAAGTTCGCCCGTATCCGCCGCCTGTACGAGAAGCTCAAGCGCACGCTCGAGAACAAGGGGCCGCGCGACAAGGACTACCTGCGGGTGCGGGACCAGATCGGCACCGAGCTGATGACCATCCGCTTCACCGCGCGCACCGTCGAGCGCCTGTGCGACAGCGTGCGCGGCCTGGTAGAGCAGATCCGGACGCACGAGCGAGGCATCCACGATATCAGCGTCGACAAGGCCAGCATGCCGCGGCCGCACTTCATCAAGGTGTTCGCCGGCACCGAGGGCTCAAAGCGCTGGCTGACGGCGGAAATCAACGCCGGCCATCCCTGGAGCGAGGCTCTTATCCGATTGGAACCCTCGATCCTGGAGCGCCTGGGCAAGATGCAGGCGGTACAGGAGAAGATCGGGATTCCGATCAAGGACCTGAAGGACATCAACAAGCAGATGTCCACCGGCGAGGCGAAGGCGCGTCGCGCCAAGCGCGAGATGACCGAAGCCAACCTGCGCCTGGTGATCTCGATCGCCAAGAAGTACACCAACCGCGGCCTGCAGTTCCTCGACCTGATCCAGGAAGGCAACATCGGCCTGATGAAGGCGGTGGACAAGTTCG
>JBQTJX010000045.1:0-9206 GCA_052386675.1 Betaproteobacteria bacterium | reverse complement strand
CTACCGGCGCGGCAACTTCAACGGCAGCTTCGACCAGCTGATCCTGGATGCGCTGATGGCCGTCAAGGATGCCGAGATCGCGTTCTCGCCCGGTTTCCGCTGGGGCACGACGCTGCTGCCCGGCGAGCCGATCCGGCGCGAGCACCTCATGGACCAGACGGCGATCACCTATCCGCAGGTGACGCTGAACGAGCTGAGCGGCGCCGACATCAAGGCGATCCTGGAAGACGTCGGCGACAACCTCTTCAATCCCGACCCCTACCTGCAGCAGGGCGGCGACATGGTGCGCGTGGGCGGCATGACCTGGGCCTGCGATCCCGATGCGAAGATCGGCCAGCGCATCTCCGACCTGCGCCTCAAGGGCGAACCCATGCAGGCCGGCACGCGCTACAAGGTCGCCGGCTGGGCGCCGGTGGACGAGAATGCACGCGGCGAACCGGTCTGGGACCTGGTCGCCCGCTACCTGCGCGACCGCAAGACCGTCGCCCCGATCCAGCCCGGCCTGCCGCGCCTCATCGGCGTCGGACCCAATCCGGGAATGATGTGACCACAAGGAGGAAACCATGAACCTGAAAACGCTCGTCGCCGCATCCGCCCTCGTTCTCGCCGGTTGCGCGAGCACCGCCGACCAGACCGCGCCGGTCGCCCCGGACAAGGTGGTCTACCACCTGGGCGAAGGATTGGCCCAGGCCACCAACGGCCTGCGCAACATCCGCAACCACCTTGAGGTGAACCCCAGGGCGCAGATCGTGGTGGTGGCCCACGCCCAGGGCGTGGACTACCTGATGAAGGGCAAGAAGGACGCCAACGGCAATCCCTACGAGACCATCGTGCAGGACCTTAAGGGCCAGGGCGTGCGCTTCGACATCTGCCAGATCACCTTGCGCAACCGCAAGCTGAAGAAGGAGCAGTTCATCGAGGACGCGAGCTACGTGCCTTCGGGCGTGGCCGAGATCACGCGACTGCAGCAGCGCGAGGGGTTCGCTTACCTGCGGCCCTGAGCGGGGCGGCACGATGCGGGCGTGAGCGCCGGGTCTTCCATGGGCCGCCTTACGCCCGGGCAGCGGACCGCCGCCGCCATCGCGGCGGCGACTGCGCTCAACCTTCCATTTGGCACCCTGTACGCCTTCAGCGTCGTCCTCAAGCCGCTGGAGGCGATGCTCGGGATCGGCCGCGCCGAGACCAGCTTCGTGTTCGCGCTCGCCACCATCACCCTGACCGTCGGCATGAACCTCGCTCCGCGGCTTTACCGCGCGGTGCCGCCACCGTTGCTCGCCCTTGCCTGCGGCCTGTGCAGCGGCGCCGGCCTGTTCATTGCCGCCGCAGCCGGAAGCTTCGCCGCGTTCGCCTTCGGCTATGGCGTGCTGTTCGGCCTGGGCGCGGGCGTGGGCTTCATCCTGGTCCAGCAGGGCGTCAACCAGACGATCAAGTCGGGCAGCGGCCTCGCCAACGGTTTCGTGGTGAGCCTGTATCCGCTGGGCGCGATGCTCGGAGCACCGCTGTTTGGATGGTCGGCCGAGGCCTTCGGCGTGCGCGCGCTGCTGGCCGGGCTCGGCGTCACGGTCCTGGCCAGTTGCGCGATCTCCGCGCTGCTGCTCCGCGTCGCGGTCATCCGCATGCACGACGCCTCGGCGCCTGCTGACGATTCGCGCGACCCGCAGTGGCCACTGTTCCTGCGCCTGGGCGCGGCGTTCTTCCTCGCCGCCTCGGCGGGCCTGATGGTGCTGAGCCAGGCTGCGGGCATCGTCCAGGCCTACGGCGGCGCCACCGCGCTCGCCCTGGCCGCGACGAGCATCATCTCCGGCGCCGTGGCGCTTGCCCGCATGGGCGGCGGCTGGCTGGTGGATCACTTTCCGGTCCCGTACGTCGCTGCCGGCGCGCAGCTCTGGGCCCTGGCGGGCGCGCTGACCCTCGCCGTCTGGCCCGGCCCGCTGATCTCCCTGCCCGCGCTGGCGATGATCGCGATGGGCTACGGCTTCACTTCGGGACTGACCGCCGCCGCCATCGCGCGCTACTGGCCGAAGAATGCCTTCGGGCGCGTCGCCAGCCTGCTCTACGTCGCCTGGTGCGTCGCCGCCGTCGGCCTGCCGGTGCTCGCCGGCTGGCTCTACGATGAAACCCGGGGATACGGCACGGCGGTGCTCATCGCGGCCGGCGCCAGCGTGCTGGGCGCCGTGGTCGCCGCCGGCCTGCCCGCGCGCAGGACCGTCTGAGATGTAACCGATCGGTTACACGGCGCGCCGTCAGGCGCGCGCCATGCCCGCCATTTCATCGGCCGCGAGCTGGCTCTCGGCTGACCAGGCCGACGGCGCGAGCAGCGCGAGCAGGTCCTGCTGCACGGGCTTGTCGCGCGCCTTGCGCGCCGGGCGCTCATAGGCGCCCTCGGCATTCATGATCCAGGTCTGGGCCGTGTCCTCGACGTAGCTCTGCAGGCCTTCGCGGATGACGCGCTGCTTCAGGACCGGGTCCAGCACCGGGACCGCGAGCTCGATGCGGCGGAAGAAATTGCGGTCCATCCAGTCGGCGCTCGCCAGGTAGACGTCGTCGGCGCCGTCGTTCAGGAAATGGAACACGCGGGTGTGCTCGAGGAAACGGCCGACGATCGAGCGCACGCGGATGTTCTCCGACAACTCCGCGATCCCGGCGCGCAGCGCGCATACGCCGCGCACGATGAGGTCGATCTGCACGCCGGCCTGGGAGGCCGCGTACAGCTCCTCGATCAACTCGGGCTCCAGCAGCGCGTTCATCTTCGCCACGATCCGGGCCGGACGGCCTTCCTTCGCGATCCGGGTTTCGTTCTTTACCGCCGCCAGCACCCGCTTGTGCAGCGTGAAGGGCGACAGCCAGAGGTGCTTCATGCGGCTGGCGCGTCCCAGGCCCGTCAGCTGCTTGAAGACCTCGTTCACGTCCGCGCACAGCTCTTCGTTCGCCGTCATCAGGCCGAAGTCGGTGTACTGGCGCGAGGTACGCAGGTGGTAGTTGCCGGTGGCCATGTGCGCGTAGCGCTTGAGTGCCGGGCCAGTGGCCGCGTCCTCGCGCCGCACCACCAGCGCCATCTTGGCGTGGGTCTTGTGGCCGACGACGCCGTAGATCACGTGCGCGCCGGCCTCCTCCAGGCGGGAGGCCCAGCCGATGTTCACTTCCTCGTCGAAGCGGGCCATCAGTTCCACCACCACGGTGACTTCCTTGCCGCGGCGAGCCGCCTCGACCAGGATCTCCATCAACTCGGAGTCGGTGCCGGTGCGGTACACCGTCTGCTTGATGGCGATGACACGTGGATCGGTGACCGCGGTACGGATGAATTCAATCACCGGCATGAAGGACTGGTAAGGATGGTGCAGTAGCACATCGCCCTGGCGCAGCGCGGCATAGATGTCGCTGCTTTTTCCCTGCATGCGGGATAGCGGCTCGGGCAAGCCGGGCTGGAATGGCGGGTACATCAGGTCCGGCCGGTCGACCTGGTCCGGTACCTCGCGCAGGCGGTAGAGGTTCACCGGCCCGTCGACGCGGTACAGGTCCGCGGCCCCGAGGTTGAACTGCTGCTGCAGGAAATCCGCAATCTCCTGCGAGCAGCTGTCTGCGACCTCCAGCCGCACCGCGTCGCCGAAGTGCCGGTGCAGCAGCTCGCCCTGCACGGCAATGCGCAGGTTCTTGATCTCCTCCTCGTCCACGAACAGGTCCGAGTTGCGGGTGACGCGGAACTGGTGGCAGCCCTTCACCTGCATGCCGGAGAAGAGCTCGTCCATGTGCGCGTGCAGGATGGAGGACAGGAACACGAACCCGTACGGGTCGCCGGCCACGTCCACCGGCAGCCGGATCACGCGCGGCAGCGCGCGCGGCGCCTGCACGATGGCGGCGCGCGATTTGCGGCCGAAGGCATCGCGGCCCTCCAGCTCGATGGCGAAGTTCAGGCTCTTGTTGAACACGCGCGGGAACGGGTGCGCCGGATCCAGGCCGATCGGCGTCAGCACCGGCAGCAGCTCGCGGAAGAAGTAGTCCTTCACCCAGGCGCGCTGGGCGTCGGTCCAGGCCTCGCGCTTGGGGAACACGATGCCCTCGCGCGCCATGGCGGGCAGCAGCACCTCGTTCAGCAGGCGGTACTTCTCGGCGACCAGCGCGTGCGCCTGCGCCGAGACCAGCTCGAACACTTCCGCCGGGCTGCGGCCGTCGGGCCCCGAGGCCTTCACGCCGAGCTTGATCTGCTCCTTCAGGCCCGCGACGCGGATCTCGAAGAACTCGTCCAGGTTCGAGGACACAATGGTGAGGAAGCGCACCCGGTCCAGCAGCGGCACGGATTCGTCCGCAGCCTGGGCCAGCACGCGCCGGTTGAACGCGAGCAGGCCGAGCTCACGATTGAGGAAATGCGAGGGCGGGAGGACTTTCTTGATCATGGCGGGAGGGGAACCGCTGGCGCGGCTCCAATCGCATGGTGCATTGTAACCCGGGCCATATTGCAGCCATGTGACAGCCAATTGCTACTGCGGTGCCGCAATGCTAGCGTTGCGCATGCCACGCCCCGAGGTGCTCGCCGCCGTCGACCTGGGCTCGAACAGCTTCCACCTGCTGGTCGGGCGCGTGGTGGATGGGCTCATCTACCCCCTGGACTCCGTCCGCGAGGCGGTCCGCCTCGGCGCCGGCCTCACCTCGGAGAAGCGCATCGATCGCGCCACCCAGGCGCGCGCGCTCGAGACCCTGGGCCGGATCGGCGAGCGCCTGCGCGGCATGCCGCGGCAGTCGGTGCGCGCAGTAGGCACCAACACCCTGCGGGTGGCGAAGAACGCGCCGCAGTTCCTGCGCGAGGCACGCCAGGTGCTCGGCTTCCCCATCGAAGTGATCGCCGGCCGCGAGGAAGCGCGCCTGATCTACCTCGGCGTGGCGCATTCCATGCCGCCGGCTCAGGGCCAGGCAAATGCGCGCCGCCTGGTCATCGACATCGGTGGCGGCTCCACGGAGTTCATCATCGGCACGGGCCTGGAGCCCGAACTGACCGAATCGCTCTACATGGGCTGTGTCAGCTACAGCCTGCGCTATTTCGCCGAGGGCCGCATCGACAAGGCCCGCATGCGGGCGGCGGAACTCGCCGCGCGCCAGGAACTGGCCGGCATGGTAAGCGGCTACCGCAAGCTCGGCTGGCAGGAGGCGGTCGGCTCCTCGGGCACCATGCGCGCCATCGAAATCATCCTGCACGAGAACGGCTGGTGTACCGAGGGCATCACGCGCGAGGGACTGGACCGGCTGCGCGGGCAACTGATCAAGCATGAGCGCGCCGATCCGGACCGGATCGCGGGACTGCGCCCGGGGCGCGCCGGCGTGCTGCCCGGTGGCGTGGCGATCCTGGACGGAGCGATGCACGAACTAGGGTTGGAGTCGCTCAAGGTGTCCGAGGGCGCGCTGCGCCACGGCGTGCTGTACGACCTGCTCGGGCGCAGCGAGCGGCGTGACATGCGCGAGGCCACCGTCGCCCAGTTCATGCGCCGCTACCACGTCGACGAGGCGCAGGCCGAGCGCGTGCGCGCGCTGGCACTCGGGGTCTACGACGCGCTGGAAGCCGGCCGCGAGCGCGGGCCTGAGGACGAGGCCGACCGGTTGCTGCTCGACTGGGCGGCGCGCCTGTCCGAGATCGGCCTCAGCATCGAGCATTCGCAGTACCACAAGCATTCGGCCTACATGCTGTCCAACGCGGACATGCCCGGCTTCTCGCGCATGGAGCAGCAGCGCCTGGCGCGCATCGTGCTCGCGCACCGCGGCAAGCTGGCGAAGGTGCGCGACGAAGGATTCGATGGCCCGGACTGGCAGCTGGTGTTCGCGCTGCGCATCGCGGCGCTGCTCCTGCGCAGCCGTGCCGACCTGAAGCTGCCGCCGTTCCGCGTCGCCGGCGACGAGGCCGGCTTCGCGCTCGACCTGCCGCAGGCCTGGCTGGACGAGAATCCGCTGTCGGCGGCGGCGCTGGAGTCCGAGACCGGTTATTGGAAGGCGGTGGACTCGAAGTTCACGCTTTCCGCGCTGTCCGAGAAGCGCGTCGCGCTGCTGGCGCGGCCCTAGACCATCGCTGCGCGGGGCGCGGCGAGCAGCCGCGTCGCCGGGAAGCGCGCGCTGAAGCGGCTGCCCTTGCCAGGGACGCTTTCGATCGCAAGCGCGGCGTTGTGGCGGGCGAGCGCGTGCTTGACGATGGAAAGGCCGAGGCCGGTGCCGCCGGTTTCCCGCGAGCGGCTCCGGTCCACACGGTAGAAGCGTTCGGTGAGGCGTGGCAGGTGCTCGGGTTCGATGCCGATGCCGGTGTCCTCCACAGAGAACTCCGCCCCGTCCGCACCGGATTGCCAGCGCAGGCGGATCTCGCCACCTTCCGGCGTATAGCGCACCGCGTTGGTCACCAGATTCAGGAACACGCTCGCGATCTCGCTCTCGGCGCCGGCGAGGTCGTGTTCGCCCTCGGTCGTGACCGAGATCCGGTGGCGGCCCTTCGACAGGGCCTCGGCCTCGGCGCGAACCCGCTCCAGCAGCGGCCTCACGGCGATGCGGTTGGCAGGCGGCGGTGCCGGCGCGTGCTCCAGCGACGACAGGATCAGCAGGTCCTCGATCAGGCGCTTCATGCGCTCGGCCTGCGGCGCCATCAGGCTGACGTAGTCGCGCACGCGCCCGGCGTCGAGCTTCAAGTCCTGGATCGTCTCCAGGAATCCGGCCAGTACGGTGAGCGGCGTGCGCAGTTCGTGCGAAACGTTGGATACGAAGTCCCGCCGCATCTCCTCCAGGCGCGCCGCGCCGGTCACATCCTGCGACAGCAGCAGGTGCTCTTCCTGGCCGAAGGACACGATCTGCAGCGAAAGGGTGCGCCGCCGCGTGCCAGTGGACTCCAGGCGCACCGGTTGCGAGAAATCGCCCCTGCTCAGGTACTCGACGAACTCCGGCTCGCGCACGAAGTTGCCGATGGCCTGGCCCCGGTCGCGCTCCGGATCCAGCCCAAGGTGCGCGCGCGCCGCCTCGTTGCACCAGTCAAGCCGGTACTTTCGATCGAGCACTGCGACGCCATAGGGCAGCGCCTCGGCGCCGCGCCGCGAGCGCACGATGAGCTGGGCCAGCTGCCGCCGGCGATGCAGGGTCGAGCGACGATGGCGATGCAGGTCGTTGAACACCTCGCCCCACTCGCCGTCGGCCTCGGGCGGATCAGTCAGGCGCGGCTGCGCCGCCCAGCGCTGCAGCTTGCGGAATTCGCGCCAGTTGCCCCAGGCCAGCCAGCCCAGCACGGCGGCCACCAGCCCGAGGATGATCTCGAGCGGCGTCACGGCGGGCTAGCCGCCGCTGCGGGCCACGGCCGGCGCCGCGATCGCCGGGCGCAGCGCGTAGCCGCTGCCGCGCACGGTCTCGATGAGCGCGTCATGCCCGCTTGGGGCCAAAGCCTGTCGCAAGCGGCGGATGTGCACATCCACCGTGCGCTCCTCGATGAAGACGTGGTCACCCCAGACTTCATCCAGCAACTGTGCGCGGGAGTAGACCCGGTTGGGATGGGTGAGGAGGTAGTGCAGCAGGCGGAACTCCGTTGGCCCCAGCGCGAGCGGCAAGCCGTTGCCGGTGACGCGGTGCGCCGCCGGGTCCAGCATCAGCCCGGCGACATCCACCGGATCGTCGCCATGCTGGGGCTTGCGGCGCCGGAGCACGGCGCGGATGCGCGCCACCAGCTCCTTGGTGGAGAAAGGCTTGGTGATGTAGTCGTCGGCGCCGGATTCCAGCCCGGCGAGCTTGTCGGTCTCGTCGGCGCGCGCGGTAAGGAAGATCAGCGGCATCTCCTTCGTGCGCGCGTCGCCGCGCAGGCGGCGAGCCAGCGCCATCCCGGATTGCCCGGGCAGCATCCAGTCCAGCAGCACCAGGTCCGGGAGCACGTCGCCAAGCAGCTTGCTGGCCTCCTCAGCGCTCTTCGCGCGCAAGGTCTCGAAACCGGAGTGCTGCAGGTTGATCGCGATCAGCTCCAGGATGGCGGGCTCGTCTTCTACGATCAGGACCGATGCAGGCATGCCGGCGTGCTACTCCCTGGACAGTTCGCGTTCGACGTCCTCGAACGAGGTGTGGCGCACGTCGGTGCCGCGGACGATGTAGATGACCTGCTCGGCCACGTTCTTGGCGTGGTCGCCGATGCGCTCCACCGCCTTTGCCACCCAGACCGTCTCCAGCGCCGGGGTAATGGTGCGCGGGTCCTCCATCATGTAGGTGATGAGCTGGCGCAGCACCGACTTGAACTCGGCGTCGATCTCGGAGTCCTCCTTCAGCACCTCGGCGGCCACCGCCACGTCCAGGCGGGCGAAGGCATCCAGCGCCTGGCGCAGCATCTTCACCGCGGTTTCCGCGGCATGGCGGATGGCCGGGAAGCGCTGCGCGGTGGGCGTGCTGTGGTCGTGCAGCTGCTTGGCCATCTTCGCGATTTTCTTGGCCTCGTCGCCCATGCGCTCCAGGTCGGTGACGATCTTGCTGATCGCCATGATCAGGCGCAGGTCGCTCGCCGCGGGCTGGCGGCGCACCACGATGTGGTTGCAGGCGCCGTCGATCGCGACCTCGTAGCCATTGACGCGCGCGTCGTTGTCGATCACCTGCCGGATCAGCTCGGCGTCGCCCGAGACGTAGGCGTTGATGGCGGCGAGGATCTGCGCCTCCACCAGCCCGCCCATCTGCAGCACGCGCGTGCGCGTGGTGTCCAGGTCGGCCTCGAAGGCCGTCGAGATGTGCTCCGTCGCGCCCATGGGCATCCTCTTATCCGAACCTTCCGGTGATGTAGTCCTCGGTCTGCTTGTTCCTCGGCTTGATGAACAGCTCATCGGTGCGGCCGAACTCGATCAGCTCGCCCAGGTACATGTAGGCAGTGTAGTCCGAGACCCGCGCCGCCTGCTGCATGTTGTGGGTCACGATCAGGATGGTCACCTTCTTCTTCAGCTCGGTGATCAGCTCCTCGATGCTGGCGGTGGCGATCGGGTCCAGTGCCGAGGTGGGCTCGTCGAACAGCAGGATCTCGGGATCGGTCGCCAGCGCGCGCGCGATGCACAGGCGCTGCTGCTGCCCGCCCGAGAGGTTGTAGGCCAGCTCGTGCAGCCGGTCCTTGGCCTCATCCCAGAGCGCCGCGTTGCGCAGCGCCAGCTCGACCTTCTCGTCAATCGTCCGGCGTGAGGTCTCGCCGCGCACGCGCAGGCCGTAGGCGATGTTCTCGTAGATCGTCTTCGGAAATG
>JBQTJX010000044.1:0-19001 GCA_052386675.1 Betaproteobacteria bacterium | reverse complement strand
CCCTACATCGAGACCGACGAAGCGGTGGTCAAGGCCTTCAGGCCGAAGTCGGCGCTGCGCCCGAAGGCTTCCTGACCCGGAACCACGCCGCGTACAGCGCCGGCACGAACAGCAGCGTCAGCGCGGTCGCCACGATCAGCCCGCCCATGATGGCGTAGGCCATCGGCTCCCACAGCACGCTGCGCGCGAGAGGGATCATTGCCAGCACCGCCGCGGCCGCCGTGAGCACGATGGGGCGGAAGCGCCGCACCGTGGCCTCGCGAATGGCGTCCCATGGATGCGCGCCGTCGGCGATGTCCTGGTCGATCTGGTCCACCAGGATCACGGTGTTCCGCATGATCATGCCGCCCAGCGCGATCGCCCCCAGCATGGCGACGAAGCCGAAGGGCTTGGAGAAGACCAGCAGCGCCAGCGCCACCCCGACCACGCCCATCGGCGCAGTGAGGAACACCATGGCGCTGCGCGAAAAGCTGCGCAGCTGCAGCATCAGCAGGCCAAGCACCACCGCAAGTACCATCGGCATACCGGCCGCGATGGAGGCTTGCGCCTTGGTGTTCTCCTCCCACGCGCCCCCGGCCTCGATGCGGTAGCCAGGCGGCAGCGACTCGCGGATGCCGGCCAGCGCCGGCTCGATTGCCATGGTGACGTCCGGCGCCTGCACCCCGTCCACGATGTCGGCGCGCACGGTCAGGGTCAGCTCGCGACTGCGGCGCCACAGGATGGGTTCCTCCAGCGTTTCCTCCACCCGCGCCACCTGCGCGACGGCGACGCTGCGCCCGGCGGTCGACGGTACCGCGACCTCGCCCAGCGTGGCAAGCGACGCCCGTTCCGCGCCCGGGGCGCGCAGCACCACGTCGATCAGGCGGTCGTTCTCGCGGTACTGTCCGATCTGCACGCCCGAGACCACCGCCGCGACCGAGCGCGACACTGCCTGGGAGGACACGCCGAGCGCGCGCGCGCGGTCCTGGTCCACATCCACCTTGAGCGCCAGCACCCGGTCGCCCCAGTTGAGATTGGTGTCCACGGTATGCGGGTTGGCGCGCATGCGCACTGCGACCTGTTCGGCGATTTTCTTCAGTGTCGCCGGATCCTCGCCGATGACGCGGAACTGGATCGGATAGTTGATCGGCGGCCCCAGCGGCACGCGGCTGACGCGGCCGCGCACGCCGGGGAAGTCACCGGCCAGCGCCTCGCGCAGCTTGGCAATGACGCGCTCGCGCGCCTCCACGTCCTTCGTCAGCACGATGGTCTGGGCGAAGTTGGCGCGGAACAGTTGCTGGTCCAGCGACAGGAAAAAGCGCGGCGAGCCGTTGCCGACGTAGCTGACGTAGGCGGCGACGTCGCCGTCCTGCCGCGCGATCAGCTTCTCCAGCCTCGCCGCCTCGCGCTCGGTGGCGCGTACCGAGGCGCCCTCGGGCAGCCAAAGGTCCACCATCAGCTCGACGCGGTTGGACGAGGGAAAGAACTGCTTCTCGGTCAGGCCCATGCCGGCGAAACCCAGCACCAGCGTGGCCGCCGTGGCGGAAAGCACCGTCTTGCGGTGGACGATGCACCATTCGATGGTGGCGCGCAGGCGCCGGTAGAACGGCTTGTCGTAGACGTCGCGATGGCCCTCGCCTTCCCCGACCGGATGCTCCTTCAGCAGGTAGGAGCCGATGAACGGGGTCGCGATCACCGCCGCGAACCAGGAGATCACCAGCGCCATCGTCGTAACGGCGAAGATGCCGAAGGTGTACTCGCCAGTGGTGGACTTGGCGGTGGCGATGGGCAGGAACCCGGCCGCGGTAATGAGCGTTCCGGTGAGCATCGGGAACGCGGTCGAACTGTAGGCGAAGGTGGCCGCGCGCAGCATGTCGTAGCCCTCTTCCAGCTTGCGGGCCATCATCTCCACCGCGATCATGGCGTCGTCCACCAGCAGGCCAAGCGCGATGATGAGCGCGCCGGTGGAAATCCGGTGCAGGTCAATGTCCAGCCAGCGCATGCCGAGGAAAGTCGCCGCGAGCACCAGCGGGATCGTCAGCGCAACGACGAAGCCGGTGCGCATGCCCAGCGACAGGAACGAGATCGCGAGCACGATCGCCACTGCCTCCAGCAGCGACAGCATGAATTCGCCCACCGCGTGCTTCACCACCGCCGGCTGGTCGGACACCTGCTCGAACTCGACGCCGACCGGGAACTCGCCCTTCAACCGGGCCATGGTGGCGCGCAGGTCCTCCCCCAGCTTGAGCACATCGCCATTGCCCACCATCGACACCGCGAGGCCGATCGCCTCGCGGCCCTTGAGGCGCATGGTCGCGATCGGCGGGTCGATGGTGCCGCGGCTCACCTTCGCGATGTCGCCGAGACGGAAGCTTTGCGTGCCGACTCGCAGCACCAGGTCGGAGATCGCCTGCACCGAGTCCAGCTGCCCGGAGACGCGCAGGGCGACCGCGTTCTGGGCGGTCTCCACCGAGCCCGGTGGCACGATGGCGTTCTGCGCCGACAGCGCCTGGCCGATGCCCTGCGGGTCCATGCCCAGCGCGGCGAGGCGCTTTGAGGAGACCTCGACGAAGATGCGGTCGTCCTGCACCCCCACCAGCTCGGCCTTGGCCACGTTGGGCAGGCGCAGCACTTCCTGGCGCGCGCGCTCGACGTAGGTGCGCAGCTCGGAGTGCGTGAAACCCTCGGCGGTAAAGGCGTAGATGGAGCCGAAAACGTCGCCGAACTCGTCGTTGTAGAACGGCCCCAGCGCCTCCGGCGGCAGCGTGTGGCGGATGTCGCCCAGCTTCTTCCTCACCTGGTACCAGATTCCAGGCACCTCGCGCGGCGGCGCGGTATCCAGGAGTTCCAGCACGATCAGCGACTCGCCGGGCTTGGAGTGGCTCTGGGTCCACTTGAAGTACGGCGTCTCCTGCAGCTTCTTCTCGATGCGGTCAGTGACCTGCCGGTCCACCTGTTCAGCGGTGGCACCCGGCCAGAGCGTGCGGATCACCATGGCGCGGAAGGTGAAATCCGGATCTTCGCGCTGGCCCAGCTTGAAGTACGAGGCGATGCCCCCGATCGCGATCACGATCAGGAAGAACAGCGTCAGCTCGCGGTAGCGCAACGCCGCAGCCGACAGGTTGAAGCGGCCTCCGGTCTCCTCGGCCATGGAGCTACTTGCCGTTCCCGTTCACCAGCACGCGCACCCGCTGGCCGGCGCGCAGCAGCTGCGCCCCGGCGGCGACCACGACTTCGCCGGGCACGAGGCCCGATTCGATCACCACGCGCTCGCCGGAGATGCCCGCGGTCTTTACCGCTCGCGGCTGCACCTGGCCCTTGCCGTCGACGACGAACACCTCGGGCTTGTCGCCCTTGGCCGAGAGCGCAGCGATCGGAACCTCGATGCGTGAGCCGCCGCCATTCGCCGACGCGGCGACGCGGGCGCTCATGCCCAGCTCCAGCGCCTCGCCCGCGTCCAGGACGCTGACGCGCGCGGCATAGGTGCGCGCGGCCGGATCCGCCGCCGGCGACAGTTCGCGCAGCCGGCCCTTCCAGCTCCGGCCGGGCAAGGCGTTCAGCGTGATGGCGAACGAGGTCGCGCGCTCCACGAACCCGCGTTCCGATTCCGGCACCGCCACGGCGACTTCCATCTCGCCCAGCCGCGCCACGCGCACCACCGTCTGCCCGGCGGCCACGACCTGCCCCGCCTCGGCCTCAAGGCCGACTATCACGCCGGCGGTGTCCGCCGCGAGCACGGCGTAGCCGGCCTGGTTGGCCGCCTGCCGGTGCTGCGCGCGCAGCGCTTCCAGCCGCGCTTCCGCGGTCGCCAGCGCGCTCGCGCGCCGCTCGTACTCGGCCTGGCTGATGAAGTTCTTCTCGCGCAGGTCGCGGTAGCGCTTCAGGTCCGCGGCTGCGAGGTCGCGCTCGGCCTCGAGGCTCGCGGCCTGCGCCTTCGCGCTGGCCGCGGCGAGCGCCAGATCGGAAACATCCAGCCGCGCCAGGTGCTGGCCGGGTTTCACCAGCGCGCCGACCTCCACCAGTCGCTCGACGATCTTGCCGCCGACGCGGAAGCCGAGGCGCGTTTCGTGCCTGGCGCGGATTTCCCCCGAGAACTCGAAGCTGCGCGTGGCCTGGCCGGCGCCGACGGTCACCACCCGCACCGGCCGGGCTTCCTCGGTCCTGGGCACCGGTTCCCGGCCGCAGCCCGCCAGCAACGCCGCAGCCGCAACCGCCACGAGGATCCTGTCCAGGTTCATGGTTTGCCTTTCCTGCTGCGGCGTTCGATGCCTTCCCAGAGGTCAAGCAGCGCCGCCACCAGCTGGGCCTCGAAATCGATGCGGAACACCGCCAGTTCCGGCCGGTGCATGATCTTTCGCAGGCAGCGCGGCGGATCGGCCTGCTGCCACAGGCCGATGATCAACGCGTAGCAATTGGTCAGCAGCGCGGCGCCCTCGCCAGGCTGCAAGCCCGGAAATATCTCCTCGATGCGCCCGCCAAGGGGCTGCAGCCGCGAGGCGATGCCCACCTTGAAAGCGAGCGCGGCCTCGGTGCTGACGTTGGTGTCCAGCATGCCGCGGCAGTTGCCGGCGAGCGGGTAGAACTCGGGATGGCTGCGGAGGTAGGCGAGGCCCTGCTCGACCACGCGCCGCCCCTGGTCGTCGGGCGCGGACAACGCGCGTGCGACGACATCGAACAGTTCATGGGTCTGCTTCTCGTGCACCGCGAGCAGCACTTCCTCGCGCGAGCCGAAATAGAGGTAGACAGTGCCCTTGGCGAGGCTGGCCCGGTGGGCGATCTGCTCGACGGCGAAAGTGCCCGACGGATCGCGCCGCAGCAGGGCCTCGGCCGCGCGCACGATCTCGGCGCGGCGCTCGGACTTGTCCTCGGGCCCGATGGCGCGGGTCTTCGCCTTTAACTGACCTTTGGTCATTTGAGAGCGAATCTAGGTGACCCGCGGTCAGCTGGTCAATGGGAATATTCACGCGGCCGCGGGCCGGGAGGGACCTTGTACAATCAGGGCATGAGCCAAGTCCTTGACGCCATTGAGATCGAAACCGGTCCCGGGCCGGACGCCACGGTCATCTGGCTGCACGGCCTGGGTGCGGATGGCCACGATTTCGAACCCATCGTGCCGGAACTGAGGCTGCCGAAGTCGCTGCGCATCCGCTTCGTGTTCCCGAACGCGCCCCTGCGCGCGGTGACCATCAATGGCGGCATGCGCATGCCGGCCTGGTACGACATCCTGCAACTCGGCGGCGGTGCGGAAGACGAAGCCGGCATCCGCGCCTCGCAGGCGCAGGTGGAGCAGCTGATGGCGCGCGAGCAGGCGCGCGGCGTGCCGCTGCCGCGGATCGTGCTGGCCGGCTTCTCGCAGGGCGGCGCCGTGGTGCTGCACACCGGCTTGCGCCAACCGGCGCCGATCGCCGGCATCATGGCGCTCTCCACCTACCTGCCGCTGGCGGGCAAGCTGGCCGCCGAACGCAGCGCGGCCAGCGCCGGCGTGCCCGTCTTCATGGCCCACGGCCGCCATGACCCGATGATCCAGATCGGACGCGCCCTCGCCTCGCGTGAGGCGCTGGAGAAGCTGGGTTACAAGGTGGATTGGCGCGAGTACGCCATGCCGCACTCGGTCTGCGCCGAGGAAATCACGGACATGGCCGCGTTTCTGGTCAGGATTCTCTGATCATTTCGCGGAAACGCGCGATCTCGTAATCCTCGCCGCGCTCGGCGACGCCCTGCGGGATGTAGACGTGCTGGCGCTCGCCGCGCAGCACTTCCAGGTTCTGCATCGGCGCATAGATCCCCGGCTTGAGTACGATGCGCGACTCGGTGCCCTCCGCGCTCTTCAGCAACACGCCCTGTTCCGCGGCCCCGGCGGTGCCGGCGATCGCGAAGCGCCCGACCTCCGGGGTCCTGGACAGCGTCTCGATGCCGACGCGCGCCTGTTGCGGACCCATCTTGTTCACACGCCGCACCAGGCCGAGCAGCCAGTTGTCACCGCCCTCGGGCTGCAGCGCCACCAGCACGCCCACGCGCAGCCAGTCGCCCTTGAGTTGCGGCACCACCGCGCCGAAGCCGCCCGCGCTCACGTTCTCCACGATCCAGCTTTCGGAACCCTGGACGTCGAAATCAAGCGAATCGCCGCCGCCCAGCGCGCCCACCACGCCATCATAGCCGTGCGCCACCGACAGGCGCGACTTTACCGAATGGCGCTGCGCCTTGCGCTCCGGCGGCTGCGGTGACCAGACCTGCGACAGGTGGCGCAGGACATCAAGCGCCAGCTCCGGCTCGCTGCCGCCAAGGCTGGCGTTCGAGGGCACCACGCCGCTGGTGTAGACGCGCTCGATGAGCGCGTTCAGGTCGGCGAGCGTGGGCCCAGCGCCGAAGCAGCGCAGGCCGGGACCGGAGGGCGGCGTGCGGCTGATGCGCGCCGGCGCCATGGCCTTGGAGAGGTCGGCCCAGCAAGTGTGCTCAGGCGCCGGCGCCGGCGCCAGGGTGAAGCGCGGCGCAAACTCGGCGATCAGGCGCTCGGCGAGATCCACCTCCGCCGGCAGCAGGCAGTCGGGCGAGCTGGCGCTGAACATGACGCCCTTCAGGAATTCCAGCTGCGGCGCGGACTCGCCCGCCGTCCCGGGGTATACCGCCACCTTTGCCTGCGCCAGCTTGCGAATCTCGGCATAGGCGTAGACGCCGTAGAACACCTTCCAGATCGACGTGTCGATCGGTCCGTAGCGCATGTGCATCCACTTGATCTGCTGCGCCAGGCAACGTAGCGTGCGCACCAGCAGCAGGGGCAGCGCGGCCTTGGCGGACTCGACGCCCTTCGCGCCCTGGACAAACTGGTCGACCGTGCGCGCGAAGGTCATGCCCGCCTGGCGCCAGTAGCCGTGCAGCGCGCCCCACAGGCGATTCTCCTGGAAGCGCGAAGGCCGCTCCGCGGCCAGATAGTCCTTGGCAAGCTTGCGCAGGCGCGGCTGCGCCGCCTCGTCGACCATGAACAGGATCTGCAGCCGCACCTCGGGCTTGAAGCCTTCGGTCGCGCCCAGCGACTCGAACCAGTGCGTGAGCTCCTCCAGCGACTTGAAGCTGTCCTGCGCCGGCAGCTGGTCGAGGATCCGGCGCGCCTCCTTGGGGTCGGCCATGGGATGGTCGGGCTTGCCGCCAAACAGCTTGAGCATGGATTTGTGCGATATCTCCGGTGAGGCGAATGATCCTACGTCTGGAGGGCTTTATCAATCCGTCCGACGGCGTCAGAATGCGCCCCAGCCATGCGCTTCATCATTGTTGACGATTCGACGGAGACCCGGCGCCGTCTCGCGGACATGGTGCGGGACCGCTGGCCGGGTGCACAGGCGGAAGAATGGGATCCTTGCCGGCAGGGGATGCCCGCTGCGGAGCTCGCCGACTGCAGCGCGGTGTTGCTGGACACGCATCCGGCCGGCCAGGACGGCTTCGGCTGGCTCGCCGAGATGCGCCGCCAGCCGGATTCGCCGCCGGTCGTCCTCATGACCGAACGCGGCGGCGAAATGCTGGCGGTCAAGGCGATCAAGGCCGGCGCCTCTGATTTCCTGGCCAAGAACGCGCTCACCGTGGAGCTGCTGTCGCGCTCGCTGGAGGACGCTCTGCGTGAGCGCGAGGCGCGCCGCGCCGAGCGCACCGGCACCGATCCGGACTTCCTGCGTACGGTGCGCATCGAGGCGCTCAAGGCCGGCTCCCCGCTCAGGCCCGGCGCGGTGCAGGTCTCCGGATACCGCAGCCTGCGCAAGATCGGCGAGGGCGGCATGGGCCAGGTCTACCTCGCCGAGCGCGAGCACGACGGTTTGCAGCTCGCGCTCAAGGTGCTCGGTCCCGCGCTGCGAGGCGACCAGGTCTTCCTGCAGCGCTTCGTGCGCGAGTACAAATTGATCGCCAGCATCGAGGCCGAGCACGTCGCCCGCATCTACGACCAGGGCTTCAGCGGCGAGCACCCCTACATCGCAATGGAATACCTCTCCGGCGGCACGCTGGCGGCGCGCATGCGCGAGGGCCTGACCTCGCTCGCGGCGCTGCGCCTCACCTCGCAGATTGCGCGCGCGCTGGACGTGGTGCACGGCCATGGCGTCGTGCACCGCGACCTCAAGCCCCAGAACATCATGTTCCGCGCCGACCGCCGTCCGGTGATCGTGGACTTCGGCCTCGCCAAGGACCTGGGCGGCGACAGCGCGCTGACGCAGTACGGCCATGTCATGGCGACGCCGCGCTACATGAGCCCGGAGCAGTGCATGGGCCATCCGGCGGACCGCCGCTCGGACCTCTACAGCCTTGGCGTGATGTTCTACGAGATGCTGACCGGCCGGCAGATGTTCGAGTCGGCCTCGCCGGCGGACCTGGTCTTGCTGCACGTGAGCGGCGAGGTGCCGCCGCTGCCGCTGCGGCTCGCCGGCTACCAGCCCATTGTGGACCGACTGATCGCCAAGGACCCTTCGAAACGCTTCCAGAGCGCGCGCGAGCTTTTCGCTACCATCGCCATATGACCTCGAACCTGAAGCTGAACCCCGGCGAGCAGCAGTACCTGGACCTCCTCGACGAGTTGCTCAGGCACGGCGCGCGCAAGACCGACCGCACGGGCACCGGCACGCTGTCGGTATTCGGCCGGCAGATGCGCTTCGGGCTGGAGGAGTCGTTCCCGCTGCTCACCACCAAGAAGCTGCACCTGAAGTCCATCATCCTCGAGCTGCTCTGGTTCCTGCGCGGAGACACCAACGTCAGGTGGCTGCAGGAGCGCGGCGTCAGCATCTGGGACGAATGGGCCGACCCGCAGGGCGAACTGGGCCCGGTGTACGGCTACCAGTGGCGGCATTGGCGGACGCCCGACGGGCGCGAAATCGACCAGGTTCGCAACGTGGTGGACCAGCTCCGGGCCAGGCCCGACTCGCGGCGCCACATCGTCTCGGCCTGGAACCCGGCCGACGTCGACCGCATGGCGCTGCCGCCCTGCCACGCACTGTTCCAGTTCTATGTCGCCGATGGCCGGCTGTCCTGCCAGATGTACCAGAGGAGCGCGGACCTGTTCCTGGGCGTGCCGTTCAACATCGCCTCCTACGCGCTGCTGACGCTGATGACGGCGCAGGTCACCGGCCTGAAGCCCGGCGAGTTCGTGCTCGCGCTGGGCGACGCGCACCTGTACCTCAACCACCTCGAGCAGGCCCGCGCGCAGCTGGAACGCGCGCCGCGGCCTTTCCCGCGCATGAAGCTGAACCCGGCGGTGACGGACCTGTTCGCCTTCGCCTACGAGGATTTCACCCTCGAGGGCTACGAGCCGCACCCGGCCATCAGGGCGCCGATCGCGGTCTAGTTCCCCTTCAGCACCAGCTGAAGGACATACAGCCCGCCCGCGGCGGCGACCATGTAGACGAACAGTTCGGAGAAACGGTTGCGGCTGGCGGCCGGAATCATCTCGCGCATCATCCAAAGGATCGCGCCCGCGGCGAGCAGCCCGGTAAGGGCGACGAGTCCGCCGGCCGCATGGCGACCGAACAGCTGCGCGAGCCATCCACTGGGCGCGACGAGGCTGTAGAAGGCGCCGCCCACGCCAAGCATCACCAGGACCGCGACCGCGCAGCCGGCAAGGGTCTGGAAGAAGACGATCGTGTCGCTCTGCTGCTTGAACGCCTTTTCCTGCTCCATGAGCTTCTCCGTCCCGGGTGGATCCATCGCTGGAACGTGCAAGGGGCATGCCACTTCAACGAAGCTGTGCCGCTTCAAGCGCTTGCGCGTCGTTCGTGAACCAAGTCCAGTCCTCTGCTCGTCGCCCGGCGGCGACGCAATCAGGCGCGGTCTGCGGAACCCGTTGACGCAGCTTGATTCGCGCTGTCGCCCTGCGGCGACTGCTTGAACATCTTCGGCGTCAGGCCATGGCGCTCGAGCAGGCGATAGAACTCCGTGCGGTTGCGTCCCGCGAGGCGCGCCGCGCGCGTCACGTTGCCCGTGGTGATCTTGAGGATGCGGACCAGGTAGTCGCGCTCGAACGCGCGCCGCGCCTCGTCGAGCGGCGTCAGGCTCTGCGGCGTGTCGCCCAGCGCCTGCCGCACCGCGGAGGCGGGAATCCAGTCCGCGGAAATGAGCGCCACCACCTGTTCCATGACATTGAGCA
Source organism: Betaproteobacteria bacterium (assembly GCA_052386675.1). Classification (GTDB taxonomy): domain Bacteria; phylum Pseudomonadota; class Gammaproteobacteria; order Burkholderiales; family SG8-39; genus RBG-16-66-20. Next base: position 8,908 of record JBQTJX010000044.1, on the reverse strand, counting down.
ACTGGCGCACGTTGCCCGGCCAGGGCGCCGCCACCAGAAGATCCATGGCGTCGGCGGACATCGCCAGCCGGGGCCGCCTGTACTGGGCGGCGAAGCGCGCGAGGACGTGCGCCGCCAGCGCGGGAATGTCCTCGCGCCGCGCGGCCAGCGTCGGCAGCTCGAGCCTGACGACGTTCAGGCGGTAATAGAGGTCCTCGCGGAACTCGCCCGCGGCGATGCGCTCTTCCAGCTTGTGGTGCGTAGCCGAAATGATGCGGACGTCTACGTTGACCGCTTCCGCGGCGCCAACCGGCCGCACCGTACCGTCCTCCAGCGCGCGCAGCAGCTTCACCTGCAGCGCGAGTGGCATGTCGCCGATCTCGTCGAGGAACAGCGTCCCGCCGCTGGCGGCCTGGAACAGGCCGCGGCGATCCTGGATCGCGCCCGTGAAGGCGCCCTTGCGGTGGCCGAACAACTCGGATTCGAGCAGGCCCTCGGGAATCGCGCCACAGTTCACGGCCACGAACGGCGCTTCGGCCCTGGGTCCGGCGCGGTGGATGGAGCGCGCGAGCAGCTCCTTCCCGGTACCGCTCGCGCCGCAGATGCAGACTGCAGCCTCCGACAGGGCGACCCGCCTGGCCTGGGCCAGCAGTCTCTCCATCGCCGGCGAGCGCGTGACGATGCCTTCGCGCCACGACTGCGACTCGCCCGCTGCGTTCGCGGCCTGCGGATTGTGTGCGGTAAGGATGGCGGTGTTCATGCGCCTATAATCCGCGCAAAGAATCGTCACGACGAGGACGTATGTCACAGAATGGCGCGGCGCCCCCGCCGCCTGCCGCGCAGGACGGGCCCTGCATCTACCTGGTCGCCGCGGTCGCCGCGAACGGCGTGATCGGGGTGGAGGGCAGGATGCCCTGGCGCCTCCCGGAGGACCTGCGCCATTTCAAGGCGCTCACGCTCGGCCATCCCGTGATAATGGGTCGGCGTACCTGGGAGTCCATAGGCAAGCCGCTGCCCGGGCGAGAGAACATCGTGGTCACCCGGCGCGCCGGGTTCGACGCGCCCGGCGCCAGCGTGGCCTCGTCCCTGGGCGCCGCGCTCGCGCTATGCGCCGGCGAGGCGGTGGTGTTCGTGATCGGCGGCGGCGAGCTCTACCGCGAGGCGCTGCCGCTGGCGCAAGGTCTTGTGCTCACGGAGATCCAGCGCGACTACGCGGGCGACACGCGCTTCCCGGACTGGGATCGCGCGCCCTGGCGCGAGACGCAGCGCGAGCCGCAGGCCGCCGCCGACGGCCTGCGCTTTGACTTCGTGCGCTACGAAAGGCGGCCCTAGCCGCGGTTCTTCGACTCGAAAATCCGCACTTCGGGCAGCGGAAAGCCGTTGAACTCGCTCGCGTAGGCGGTGGTGTAGGCGCCGGCATTGCGAAGGTAGATGAAGTCGCCCTCCTGCAGGTCCGAGGGCAACGGCTCGTCACGCAGGATCACGTCCACCGAATCGCAGGTCGGTCCCGCCACGTGCCAGGGAACGTCCGGGCCGGAGCGATCGCTGCGGATCCTGTACTTCAGGCCCTCGGTGGTCTCGATGACGCCGCCGAACAGCCCGGCGTCCCAGTGCATCCAGCGCTTGCCGCCGCGCGTGGTGGTGCCGATGACGCGGCAGACGAAGTAGCCGGCGTCCGAGGTCATGTAGCGCCCGGGCTCGGCGATCACCTGCACCGCCTCGGGGAACACCCTCAGCGCCTCGTTCACCACCCCGCCGATTACCTCGATGGAGGGAATCGGCTTGACGTGGCGCACCGGGAAGCCGCCGCCGATGTCCAGCAGGCGCGGCTTCAGGCCCGCCTTGGCCATGGCGTCGAACAGGGTGCGCGCCTTCTCGATGCCGACGCGCCAGTTCTCCGGGTTGCGGCATTGCGAGCCGGCGTGGAAGGTGACGCCGGCGAGGTCCGCGCCGCGCCGCGCGGCGGTGGCGATGATCTCGCGCGTTTCCGCGGCGCCGGCGCCGAACTTGCCCGACAGGGGCCAGTCGCTGCCGATATTGGGCGTGGACACGCGCAGGTACATTTTTGCGTCGGCGCGCACTTCGTGCACGCGACGGAGCTCGTCGACGCTGTCGATCACGAACCACTCCACGCCCCGGGCCGCGGCATAAGCGATGGCGTCGCGCGACTTCATCGGATTGGAATAGAACACCTCTGCGGCCGGCACCCCGAGCGCGAGCAGCAGGTCAAGTTCGCTGGTCGAGGCGATCTCGAAACCGCAGCCCTCCTGCGCCAGCACCTTGAGGACGCGCCGGTCGGGATTGGCCTTGACGGCGTAGTGCGGCCGCACGCGCGGCATGGCGGCGCGGAAGCGGCGCGCCTTCTGGCGCACGATGGCGTTGTCGAGGATCAGGAATGGCCGCGTGTACTTTTGCCTGGCGGCCTGGCGCACGATTTCGAAATCGAGGCTCGATTCCGGGTGCGTGTCGAAGATCTGCTCTTGCGCTTGCGAGTCCTGCTTGCTGTTGCGTCCGATGCTGCTGCTACTGGGGCGTACGCCCATCTCAGTGTCTCCCGGGTACCTAGGTTTCAGGAAGGTCAAGATCGCCGACCGGACCGCCCGAGTTCCTTTGTCCTCTCATGATGACCTCCTCTCAGTTCGTTGAGTTGGCAGGGAAAAGCCCCGAAAACCTGACGCGATTATAGGTATGACCCCCCCGCTGTCAAGGGTTCTGCGGCGGAATTTGCGCCGGCGCGACAGAGGGGGCGTGGCCGTCACGCACCTGAGAAACCACTATAGGTAGTGGCGGTAACCCGCCCCGCACACTACTAACCGGCGCTCAGATCCGGGGCGGCGTGACGCCGGTCTGGCCCTGGTACTTGCCGCCGCGGTCCCTGTACGAGGTCTCGCAGACCTCGTCGGACTCGATGAAGATCACCTGCGCCACGCCCTCGTTGGCATAGATCTTCGCCGGCAGCGGCGTGGTGTTGGAGAACTCCAGCGTCACGTGGCCCTCCCACTCCGGCTCCAGCGGCGTGACGTTGACGATGATCCCGCAGCGGGCATAGGTGGACTTGCCCAGGCAGATGGTGAGCACGCTGCGCGGGATGCGGAAATACTCCACCGTGCGCGCCAGGGCGAAGGAGTTGGGCGGGATGATGCACACCGGGCCGCTGAAGTCGACGAAGGACTTCTCGTCGAAGGCCTTGGGGTCGACGATGGTTGAATTGATGTTGGTGAAAATCTTGAATTCCGTGGAACAGCGGATGTCGTAGCCGTAGCTGGAGGTGCCGTAGGACACGATACGCTGGCCGTTCACCGCCTTTACCTGCCCGGGCTCGAACGGCTCGATCATTCCCTTGTCCGCCATGCGGCGGATCCACTTGTCGGACTTGATGGTCACTCGCGCTCTCCCTTCATGGGACTGCAATCATAGCGATAGAATGGCCGCGCCCATGAAACCGAAGGCCCTGGTCCGGATCGCGCTGGCGGGGCTCGCCGCGGCTGCCCTGTCCGCCGGCGCCGCCGCGTCCCAGCCCGCATTCACCGAAGCGGAGATCCGCGCCCTCGTTGCGCACGGCCCATGGCCGGTGCCGCTCGCCACGGACCCCGCCAACCGCGCCTCCGGCGCGCGGGAAGCGATCGCACTGGGCGAGCGCCTGTTCTTCGACCAGCGCCTGTCTGCCAGTGGCCGGTTCTCCTGCGGCACCTGCCACGTGCCCGAGCGCAACTGGACGGACAACCTCACGCGAGGCCGGGCAACCGCCGAAGTGGACCGCAACACGCCGACCCTGATGAACGTGCGTCTCGGCCGCCGCTTCGGCTGGGACGGCGCCGCCGACAGCCTGGCGGCGCAAAGCGTCCGGCCGATTCTCAGCGCCCGCGAACTGGGCTCCAGCGCGCGCCAGGTGGCCGAACTGGTGCGCATGGACGAGCAGCTCGCCTGCCGCTACCGAAAAACCTTCGGCGCCGCGCCTTCGACAACCGATGACGCGGCGGTACTCGCGGACGTGGGCCGGGCCCTCGCCGCCTTCCAGGAAACCTTCGAGACGCCGCCCACGCCGTTCGACCAGTTCCGCAACGCGCTTGCGCGCGGGGAGCGAATCACGCCCCTGATCTATTCCGAGGCGGCGCAGCGCGGGGCGAAGCTGTTCGTCGGCAAGGGCAATTGCAGCAGTTGCCACAGCGGGCCGAATTTCAGCAGCGGCGAACTGCGTGACAACGGCTTCTCGGCCTATGCCGCGAAAGGCCGCCCCGACGCCGGCGGGAACGGCGCGTTCAAGGTGCCTACGTTGCGCCACCTGTTCCTGACCGCCCCATACGGCCACCATGGCGAGGTGGCGACGCTGGCCGATGCCGTCCGACACTACTCGGAGCGGGGTGCCGGCGAACTGAAACCGCTGAAGCTGACCGCGGGCGAGCAGTCGGACCTCGTGGTGTTCCTGGAATCCCTGAGCACCTTCAGCAATCCCTGGCGCCCCGACGACCTGAACCGCTGCAGCTAGGTGTTCTGCACCACGATGTTGGGGAACTTTGCGCTCATGTCCTTCTGCGACTCGGCGATGCGCACCGCGCAGCGGCGCGCAATGGCCTTGTAGGCGGCCGATACCGCGCCGTCGGGATCGGACACCAGCGTCGGCTTGCCCGAATCGGCCTGCTCGCGGATCGCGGAATCCAGCGGCAGGTGTCCCAGCAGCTCGGTGCCGTAGTCCTTGCACATGCGCGCGCCCCCGCCCTCGCCGAAGATATGGCTCTGGTGGCCGCACTTCGGGCAGATGTGGATGGACATGTTCTCCACCACGCCCAGGATCGGGATGCCGACCTTCTCGAACATCTTGAGGCCCTTGCGCGCGTCGATGAGGGCGATGTCCTGCGGCGTGGTGACGATCACCGCGCCGGTGACCGGCACCTTCTGCGCCAGGGTCAACTGGATGTCGCCGGTTCCGGGCGGCAGGTCCACCACCAGGTAGTCCAGCTCGCGCCAGCGCGTGTCCTTGAGCAGCTGCTCGAGGGCCTGCGTGACCATCGGGCCGCGCCACACCATCGGCGTGTCGACATCGATCAGGAAGCCGATCGAAATCGCCTGCAGGCCGTGCGCCTCCATCGGCTCCAGGCTCTTGCCGTCCTTCGATTCCGGCCGGCCGGAAATGCCCAGCATCATGGGCTGCGACGGGCCGTAGATGTCCGCGTCCAGGATGCCCACCGCCGCGCCTTCCGCGGACAGGGCCAGCGCCAGGTTCACGGCGGTGGTGGACTTGCCCACGCCGCCCTTGCCCGAGGCGACGGCGATGATGTTCTTGATGCCCGGGATGAGCTTTACCCCGCGCTGCACCGCGTGCGACACGACCTTCGAGCGCACCGTCACGGTGGCGCCCGAGGCGCCCGCGGCCTTCAGCGCGTCGATCGCCTGGCGCCGGATGGTTTCGAACTGGCTCTTGCCGGGATAGCCGAGCTCGATCTCGAGCGTGACCGCGTCGCCGGCGACCTTCAATCCCTTCACCGAGCGCGTGGCGACGAAGTCCTTGCCGGTGTTCGGGTCGACGAGCTTGGCAAGTACCGTTTGTGCTTCCGGTTCACTGAATGGCATCCGTGGAGTGTAAGGCATAAAGCCAGGCCTCGAATGGACTGCCGACGCGGCTGACGGAATCCATCGGCTGCGTCATTGCAATGGTCGTGGGTAGCCTGCTATACAGGCAGCCATGAACCGCCCGGCACAGATCACCCTGCACAGCACCGCCCACTATTTTCTCGAGGGGCTGAACGAGATCGGCATCGAGTACCTGTTCTGCAACCTCGGCACCGACCATGCGCCGCTGATCGAGGCGATGGCGCGGTGGCGCAGCGAGGGGCTCGCGCACGCGAAGACGGTGATCTGCCCGCATGAGAACGTCGCCGTGCACATGGCCGCGGGCTATGCCATCGCCAGCGGTCGCGGCCAGGGCGTGCTGGTGCACGTGGACGCCGGCACCGCGAACGCCGCGATGGCGTTGCACAACCTTTACCGCGCGCGCATTCCGGTGCTGCTCATGGCCGGCCGGTCGCCGCACACGCTGCACGGCGAACTCCCCGGCTCGCGCGACACCTATGTGCATTTCGTGCAGGAGCCCTTCGACCAGGCGAGCCTGGTGCGGCCCTACGTCAAATGGGAGTACACCCTGCCAACCGGCGTGGTGACCAAGGAAGCACTGCGCCGCGCGCACACGCTCATGCAGAGCGACCCCAAGGGCCCCGTCTACCTGATGCTGCCGCGCGAGACGCTGTCCGAGAACTGGGATGCCGCCGCGGTGCGCGCCTATCCGGAGCAGCGCTTCGGCCCGGTGGCCGCGGGCGGGGCCGATGCCGCACCCGTCGCCGCGCTGGCCGGGCGGCTGCTCGCGGCGCGCGACCCGGTACTGGTCACTTCCTATTGCGGCCGCAACCCGGCGAGCGTTTCGCTGCTCGATGAACTGGCGCGCTTTGCCGGCATCCGCGTATACGAGTTCAACCCGCTCCACCTCAGCATTCCGCATGACTCGCCCTGCTTCGCGGGCTTCATGCCCGATGCGAGCGTGGCGAAGGCCGACTGCGGCATGCTGCTCGACGTCGACGTGCCGTGGATCCCGAGGGACATGCCGGACAACCCTGACACCTGGTGGACGCATATCGACGTGGATGCCGTGAAGCGCGGCTTCCCGATGTGGGGATTCCCGAGCAACGTGCGCATGGAAGGCGACAGCCGGATCATCCTCGGGCAATTGCTCGAGGAACTGCGCGCGCGCGCGACACCGGAATTCACCGCCAGGGCGCGCGACCGGGTCGAGGCGCTTGCCGCCGCGCACCGCGATCGCTCGGCAAACATGGCGCGCCTCGCCGCCGACCCGGGTACGAGCGGGCGCATCAATCCGCACTTCCTGTGCGCGCAGCTGAACCGTGCGCTCGGTGCCGGCGACATCGTGCTGAACGAGGCGATCCGCAATGGCGGAACGGTCTTCAACCAGATCCCGCGCTCGCAACCGGGCACCCGCATCGGGCTGGCGGGAGGCGGCCTGGGATTCTCCGGCGGCATGGCGCTCGGCATGAAGCTCGCGAGTCCGGAGCGCACGGTGGTGCAGATCGTTGGCGACGGCAGCTTCTACTTCTGCAATCCCGAGGCGGTCTATGCCGTCTCCGCCCAGTACCAGCTGCCGATTTTCACCTTGGTCCTGGACAACGGCGGCTGGGCGGCGGTGAAGGAAGCGACCCTGCGCATGCACCCCGATGGCGACGCGAGGCGCCTGGACGCCTACCAATCGCAGCTCGCGCCCAACATGACGTTTGCCAAGGTCGCCGAGGCGGCGGGGGCCTACGGCGAGACGCTGACGGAACCCGGGCACGCGGAAGGGGCAATCAGGCGCTGCCTGGCGCAGGTGCGCGGCGGCCGCTCGGCTTTGCTTCACGCGCACATCGTTCCGCATTAGGATTGCTCGGCTGATTCTCTGGAGAGGGAAAACCATGTGGACTATCCGAATCGCGGCGCTTTCGCTCGCCGCGGCGCTTGGCCTTTTGCTCGCGGGCGCCGCCGGCGCGCAACCGGCCTACCCGTCGAAACCGCTGCGCCTGGTGGTGGGCTTCCCGCCGGGCGGAGCCAACGACATCCTCGCGCGCCTGGTCGGCGCCAAGCTGCAGGAGCAATGGGGCCAGCCCGTGGTGATCGACAACAAGCCCGGCGCCAACGCGATCATCGCCACTGAGTTCGTGGCGCGCTCCGCGCCCGACGGCTACACCCTGCTGATCGGCGCCAGCGGCGCGATGGCCTTCAACCCCGGACTTTACGCAAAGCTGCCCTACGACCCGGTGCGCGATTTCGAGCCGGTGACGATGCTCGGCTCCTTCCCGCTGGTGTTCGCCGTGACGCCTGCGGTGCCTGCGCAGAGCGTGAAGGAACTCGTGCAACTGGTGTCCGCGTCGCCCGGCAAATACAACTACAGCGCGGGATCCACTCCGTTCCAGCTGGCGATGGAACTGTTCAAGCTGCGCACCGGCACCTCGATCAATCACATCGCCTACAAAGGCAGCGCGCAGGCCGTCACCGCCGTGCTCGCCAATGAAGTGCAGATGACCTTCGTCGACGCGCCCCCCGCGGTTGGCCAGGTCAAGGCCGGCAAGCTGCGCGTCCTGGCGGTCACCTCGAAGGCGCGCGCAGCGGTGCTGCCCGAGGCGCCCACCATGATCGAAGCCGGCGTCGCCGATTTCGAGGTGGTGCTGTGGACCAGCGTGTTCGCGCCCGCGGGCACCCCGCTCCCGGTGGTGGACAGGCTGCAACGGCAGATCGCCGCGATCCTGCGCCTGCCTGACGTGGCCGAGCGCATGGCGGCACTCGGCATCGAGCCCGTGGGCAACACCCCGGCGCAGCTTGCCGCGATCCTGCGCGCGGACGTCGACAAGTGGTCGGCAGTGGCGAAGAGCGCCAGGATCAAGGCCGACTGACGCGGTACTGCGTTCCCTTGTCGATTTCCGGCCCGCCGCCCCGGTTGCGGCGCTTCGCCGTCGTGCGTCATGGGTAAGCTAAGATCACCGCTTTCCCGCGCAGGTTTCGAGCTTCAGATGCAACCCCGCAAGCTTTTCGTCACCACCGCCCTGCCCTACGCCAATGGCGCGTTCCACATCGGGCACATCATGGAATACATCCAGGCCGACATCTGGGTGCGCTTCCAGCGCATGCAAGGTCACGAAGTGCATTTCATGGGCGCTGACGATTCGCACGGCGCACCGATCATGCTGGCCGCGGAAAAAGCCGACCAGTCGCCAGAGCAATTCATCGACAGCATCCAGCGCGGGCGCAAGCGCTACCTCGACGGCTTCCACCTCTCGCACGACAACTGGCACTCGACGCACTCGGCCGAGAACACCGAGCGCTCGCAGGACATCTGCCGGCGCCTGAAAAAGAAGAACCTCGTCTACACCAAGCCGGTGGAGCAGTTCTCTGACCC
>JBQTJX010000043.1:0-132930 GCA_052386675.1 Betaproteobacteria bacterium | reverse complement strand
GCCGCTCGCTGGCCGGCAAGCGCGCGGTGGTGCTGGCCGGCACCGGTCCGGTCGGCCAGCGCGCCGCGGTGATGCTGGCGCGCGAAGGCGCGCTGGTGACGATCACCTCGCGCGAACTCGGTCGCGCACAAGCTGCGGCGAAGGCGATCCTCGAGCGCTTCAAGATCGAGGTGAACGCGGTCGCGGCGGCCGACCACGACGCGCGCGGCCGCGCCATCGAAGGTGCGCACATCGTCTTCGCCACCGGCGCCGGCGGCGTGCAGCTGCTCGAGGAACGTCACTGGAAGGACAACGCCACGCTCGATCTGCTGTCCGATGCCAACGCGACGCCCACGCTCGGCATCGAGGGCATCGACATGATGGACAAGGGCGCGGCGCGCCACGGCAAGACGGTGTGGGGCGCGATCGGCTTCGGCGCGCTGAAGATCGCGCTGCAGCGCGCCTGCGTCGCGCGCTTGTTCGAGCAGAACGACCTCGTGCTCGACGCCGAGGAGATCCACGCGATCGCCAAGACGATGGTGGGCTGAACCGGCCACCGCAGGAGACACGAACATGACGATCACGCAGAACCCCCTCGGCAGTTTTCTCGACGATCTAGCCAGCGGCGCGCCCACGCCCGGCGGCGGCAGTGCGGCCGCGATCATGGGCGCGATGGGTGCTGCCCTCGTGTCGATGGTGTGCAACCTCACCATCGGCAAGAAGGGCTACGAGGATGTCGACGCCCAGTCGCGCGCACTGCTGGCCGAATCCGAAGCGCTGCGCCTGCGGCTCACCGCCATGGTGGCCGAGGACATCGCCGCCTTCGACGGCCTGATGGCCGCCTACAAGCTGCCCAAGACCAGCGATGCCGAGAAGCTGTCGCGCAGCGCCGCGATCCAGCGCGGCCTGCAGGGCGCCACCCAGGTGCCGCTGGACTGTGCCAAGGTCTGTGCCGAGGTCGTGCGCCTGGCCGGCCGCTGCGCCGAGATCGGCAACCAGAACGTCATCAGCGACGCCGGCGTCGGCGTGCTGGCGGCCTGGGGCGCGCTGCGCAGCGCCGCGCTCAACGTGAACATCAACGCACCGTCGATCAAGGACCGCGAGTTCGCCGACGCGAAGCTCGCCGAACTCGACGCGCTGATGGCCGAATGCGGCCCGCTCAGCGAACAGGTGCATACCCGCGTCCTCGGGCGCCTGGGCTGACCGAGCCCAGCGCCCCACTCACCCTCCCGCGCGACCGAGTGCTTCACGAGAGGCTCCACGCGAATCACCCGGCCGGAGACGGCCCCCACGACACGCCAACGTCCTAGGAGAAACCACATGGACATTCATGAGTATCAAGCGAAAGAGCTGCTCGCCGGCTTCGGTGTACCGGTGCCGCGCGGCAGCGTCGCCTACAGTGCCGACCAGGCCGTCTACGCCGCCACCGAACTGGGCGGCTGGCACTGGGCCGTGAAGGCGCAGATCCACTCCGGCGGCCGCGGCAAGGTCGGCGGCGTGAAGCTCTGCCGCACCTACCACGAGGTCGCCGACGTGGCGCGCGCGCTGCTCGGCACGCGTCTGGTGACCAACCAGACCGGCCCCGAGGGCAAGCTGTGCACGCGCGTCTACATCGAGGCGGCCGAGCCCTTCGAGCGCGAGATCTACCTCGGCTTCGTGCTCGACCGCAAGACCGAGCGCGTGCTGGTGATCGCCTCGGGCCAGGGCGGCATGGAGGTCGAGGAGATCGGCCACGACCAGATGATGCAGATCGAGGTCGAGCCGGCCGTCGGTCTGCAACCCTTCCAGGCGCGCGAGATCGCGTTCGGACTGGGCCTGAACATCAAGCAGGTCAGCCAGGCCGTGAGCACCATCATGGGCTGCTACCGCGCCTTCCGCGACCTCGACGCGACCATGGTCGAGATCAACCCGCTGGTCGTCACCAAGGACGGCAAGGTGATGGCGCTCGACGCGAAGATGAGCTTCGACGACAACGCCATCTTCCGGCGCCGCCAGATCGCCGAGATGCGCGACGTCTCCCAGGAAGACCCGCGCGAGGCCCAGGCCGCGCAGCATGGCCTCAACTACGTCGGGCTGGCCGGCGACATCGGCTGCATCATCAACGGCGCCGGCCTGGCGATGGCCACCATGGACATGATCAAGTACTCCGGTGGCGAGCCGGCGAACTTCCTCGACGTCGGCGGCGGTGCCTCGCCCGAGCGCGTCGGGCAGGCCTTCAACCTGGTGCTGTCCGACCCCGGCGTCAAGGCCATCCTGGTCAACATCTTTGCCGGCATCAACCGCTGCGACTGGGTTGCCGAGGGCGTGGTGCAGGCCGCCAAAGGCCTGCGCGTGCCGCTGATCGTGCGGCTGGCAGGTACCAACGTGGACGAGGGCATGAAGATCGTCCGTGAATGCGGACTGCCCATCATCCTGGCCGATTCGCTGGCGGACGCCGCGAACAAGGCCGTGGCCGCCGCGCGCGGCGACCTCAAGGCCTGAGCGGCCCCGACCCAGGAGCAACCCCCATGAGCATCCTCATCGACGAAAAAACCCGCATCATCGTCCAGGGCTACACCGGCGACAAAGCGAGCTTCCACGCCAAGGAAATGATCGAGTACGGCACCAACGTCGTCGGCGGCGTCACGCCCGGCAAGGGCGGCCAGAAGCACCTCGACCGTCCGGTCTTCAACACCGTGAAAGAAGCGGTCAAGCAAACCGGCGCCGAGGCCAGCCTGGCGTTCGTGCCGCCGGCCTTTGCCGCCGACGCGCTGATGGAAGCCGCCGACGCCGGCCTCAAGCTGGTCTGCATCATCACCGACGGCATCCCGTCGCAGGACATGATGCGCGTCAAGCGCTACCTGCGCCGCTACCCGAAGGAGCAGCGCACCACCATCGTCGGCCCCAACTGCGCCGGCATCATCAGCGCCGGCAAGGCCATGCTGGGCATCATGCCGAGCAACATCTACATGCGCGGCAACGTCGGCATCGTGTCGCGCTCGGGCACGCTGGGCTACGAAGCCGCCGCGCAGATGAAGGCGCTGGGCATCGGCGTGACCACCAGCGTGGGCATCGGCGGCGACCCGATCAACGGCTCGTCCTTCCTCGACCACCTGGCACGCTTCCAGGAGGACCCGGAGACCGAGGCCGTCATCATGATCGGCGAGATCGGCGGCCCGCAGGAAGCCGAGGCCTCGGCCTGGGTCAAGGCCCACATGACCAAGCCGGTGGTCGGCTACGTGGCCGGTCTGACGGCGCCTAAGGGTCGCCGCATGGGCCATGCCGGCGCCATCATCTCGGCGGCCGGTGACACCGCCGCCGAGAAGGCCGAGATCATGAAGTCCTACGGCCTGCACGTCTCGCCCAGCGCCGCCGCCCTGGGCGAGACGGTCGCCAAAGCGCTGTCCGCTGCCCGCTGACCCCGTCCGACCGCCGCACGCGAGCCCGCTCGCGTGCGGCGGGGCGGCACCACCCCGCGAGGACCTCATGACCGAGAACCTGACCGCCGACACTTCGGATGCCGAACCGGGCGCCGACGGCTTCTCACGCACCGACCTGCTGCGCGCGGCCCTGCTCGGCGTGGTCGAGCGACACGACCCCGAGGTCGCGCAGGCGCTGCGTCAGGAGCATGGCGCGGCACCGATGAACTCGCGCGTGCTGGCCCGCACCATCCAGACCGAGGCGCTGTGGTTCCAGCTGATGGCCATCGCCGAGCAGAACCGCGACATGCGGCGGCGCCGCGCGATCGAGCGCGAGCGCGGCTACGAGCAGGTGCAGGGCACCTTCGCCCATGTGCTGTCGACCGCCGTGGCGGCCGGCATCGGCGCGCAGGAGGTGCGAGCCGCTCTCACCGGAGTGCGCATCCGGCCGGTCATCACGGCCCACCCGACCGAGGCCAAGCGCGTCACGGTGCTCGAGCGCCACCGCCGCATCTACCTGCGGCTGCTCGATCTCGAATCGCCGCGCTGGACCGCGCGCGAGCGCGAAGACCTGCTGCTCGCGATCAGCGACGAGATCGAACTGCTCTGGCTCACCGGCGAACTCAAGCTCGAAAAGCCCACCGTCGAGCAAGAGGTGCAGTGGGGCCTGTACTTCTTCAACGAGAACCTGTTCGACGTGCTGCCTCAGCTCTACGCCAAGGCCGAGGCGGCCTTCGCCAAGGCCTACCCGGGCGAGGTGCTCGAACTGCCGACGCTGTTTTCCTTCGGCTCCTGGATCGGCGGCGACCGCGACGGCAACCCCTTCGTCACCAGCGAGGTGACGCGCCAGGCCTTGTGGGAAACGCGCCTGGTGAGCCTGCGGCGCTACCGCACGCGGCTGGTCGAACTGATCCGCATCCTCAGCATCTCCGAGCATTCGCTGAGCCTGCCGCCGCACTTCGGCCGCGCCGTGGCCGAGGCACTGAACAACCTGCCCAAGGGCGACGAGGTCGCGCAGCGCAACCCGGGCGAACTGTTCCGCCAGTTCATTGCCTGCATGCTGGCACGCATCGACATCACGATCCTGCATTCCGAGCGCCAGCAGCCAGCCCCGCCGATCAGCGGCTACGCCACTGCCGACCAGCTGATCGCCGACGTCGGCCTGATGCACAACGCGCTGTGCGAGGCCGGCTCGCAGCGCCTGGCCGCCTCGCTGCTCGCGCCGCTCAAGCGCGAGGTCAGCGTGTTCCGCTTCAGCACCGTGCGCCTGGACGTGCGCGAGAACACCGGCCGCATCAACGGCACGCTGGCCGAGATCTACAAGGCCACGCACGGCGGCAACGCGCCCGCGGCCGACAGCGCCGCCTGGAAGGACTGGCTGCTGACCGAGCTGGCCATGCCGCGCGAGGGCGCTCGCGCCCTCAAGGGCTTGTCGGCCGAGGCGAGCGAGACGCTGGCGACCTTCCGCACCATCGCGCAGATGCGCGAGCAGATCGACCGCGAGGCCTTCGGCGCGCTGATCCTGAGCATGACCCACAGCGCCACCGACGTGCTGGGCGTCTACCTGCTGGCCAAGGAGGCCGGCCTCTTCACCGACGCGCAGGGCATCGAGCGCTGCACCTTGCCGATCGTGCCCCTGCTCGAAACCATACCCGACCTGCGGCGCGCGCCCAGCATCCTGAAGGAGCTGCTGGCCGTGCCGTTGGTGCAGCGCAGCCTGCGCCTGCACCAGAACGTGCAGGAGGTGATGATCGGCTACTCCGACTCCAACAAGGACGGCGGTTACTTCGCCGCCAACTGGGAGCTGAACAAGGCCCAGGCCCAGCTCACACGGCTGGGCAAGGACCACGGCGTGCAGGTGGCCTTCTTCCACGGCCGCGGCGGCTCGGTCAGCCGAGGCGGCGCGCCGACCGGCCGCGCCATCGCGGCGGCGCCGGCCGGCTCGATCCGGGGCCAGTTCCGCGCCACCGAGCAGGGCGAGGTGGTGTCGCTGAAGTACGCCAACCGCGGCACCGCGGCCTACCAGGTCGAATTGCTGGCCGCCTCGGTGATCGAGCACATGCTGAAGTCGGAGCGCGAAACCGCGCTGATCCCGACGCACGAGTTCGACGAAGCGATGGAAGCCGTCTCCGGCACCTCGTGGACCGCCTACCGCAAGCTGATGGAGCGGCCGACCATGCTGGCCTACCTGCAAGGCTCCAGCCCGCTGGAGGAGTTGTCGCTGCTCAACATCGGCTCGCGGCCGGCGCGCCGCACCTCGGCCAAGACCCTGGCCGACCTGCGCGCGATCCCCTGGGTGTTCGCCTGGTCGCAGAACCGCCACATGCTCCCGGGCTGGTACGGCATCGGCAGCGGGCTGAAGGCCTTCGTCGACGTGCGCAAGGACGCCGGGCACAAGCTGCTGCGCCGCATGTTCGCCGACGCGCGGCTGTTCCGGCTCGTCATCGACGAGGCCGAGAAGTCGCTGCTGACCGTCGACCTCGACATCGCGCGCGAGTTCGCCGGCCTGGTGGCCGACGACGCGGTCCGCGACCCCATCTTCACCGCCATCGAGCAGGAGTACCACCTGACCCGCGAGATGCTGCTGCAGGTCTCGGGCGACACCCAACTCGCGCAGCGCTTCCCGCAATACCGGCGCCGACTGGCACGCCGCTTCAAGACCATGAACCAGGTCAGCCGTCAGCAGGTGCAGTTGCTGCGCGAGTGGCGCGCCACCGGCCAGGAGGAGGCGCGCAACGCGCTGCTGCTGTCGATCAACTGCGCCGCCGCCGGCCTCGGCGCCACCGGCTGAGGCCCTGCCCTTTCCGATCCCATCCACCCACCAAGGACCCGACCATGAGCTTCACCATCATCGACCAGGCCACCCCGCGCCTGCACCGCTCCGAGCTCGCCGTGCCGGGCTCCAACCCGGCGATGTTCGAGAAGGCCGCCGCCTCGGCCGCCGACATCATCTTCCTCGACTGCGAGGACGCCGTTGCGCCCGACGACAAGGAGCAGGCGCGCAAGAACATCATCCAGGGCCTGAACGAGATCGACTGGGGCACGAAGACGATGATGGTGCGCATCAACGGCCTCGACACGCACTACATGTACCGCGACGTGGTCGACATCGTCGAAGCCTGCCCGCGCCTCGACATGATCCTGATCCCGAAGGCCGGCGTCGCCGCCGACGTCTACGCGGTCGACATGATGGTCACGCAGATCGAGGCCGCGAAGAAGCGCAGCAAGCGCATCGGCTTCGAGGTGCTGATCGAGACCGCGCTGGGCATGGCCAATGTGGAAGCGATCGCACAGTCGAGCAAGCGGCTCGAGGCGATGAGCTTCGGCGTCGCCGACTATGCGGCCTCGACGCGCGCACGCACCCAGGTGATCGGCGGCGTGAACAAGGATTCGGTGGTGCTGACCGACAAGGACGAGCAAGGCCACCGCCAAGCCTACTGGACCGACCCCTGGCACGCCGCGCAGACCCGCATGATGGTCGCCTGCCGCGCCTACGGCCTGCGCCCGATCGACGGGCCGTTCGGCGACTTCGGCGACCCGGACGGCTTCAAGGCCGCCGCCAACCGCGCCGCGGTGCTGGGCTACGAGGGCAAGTGGGCGATCCACCCGTCGCAGATCGAGCTGGCCAACGGCGTGTTCACCCCGTCGGCCGCCGAGGTCACCAAGGCGCGGCGTATCCTCGAGGCGATGGCGCAGGCGGCCAAGGAAGGCAAGGGCGCGGTGTCGCTCGACGGCCGGCTGATCGACATCGCCAGCATCCGCATGGCCGAGGCGCTGATCGCCAAGGCCGATGTGATCGCGGCGTCGACACGCTGAGTCCAGCTTGCACCCGAGGGGCCGGCGCGCGAGGCGCCGGCCCCTTCGGTTTTCCGGCGTCCGGCGCGGAGCTTGCGCGAACCCGCCGCCGCGAGGCCTTCAGCTCACTTCGGCAACCACACCAAGGTACCCGCCTTCATGTCGGGCACCAGCAGGTGCTGGCCGTCGGCGGCCAGCGTCAGGTCGGCGGCGGCCTGAAAGGCGGTCGGGTAGAGCTCGGGCCTGGCACCGGTCTGGCCGAGCGCAAGCTTCCAGACCTTGCCGCCTTTCCAGTCGCTGATGTAGAGCGTGCCGGCGGCATCGCGCGCGAGGCCGTCGCCGCCGCCGAAGCCGTCGGCGAGCTTTTCGGTCGCACCGCTGGCGAGCGTCAGACGCAACAGCTCGCCGCTCGCGAAGTCGACCACCAGCATCCGGCCCGGGCCGTCGGCGAGCAGGCCGTTGGGGCTCTTGATGGCCGGGTTTCGGGCTTCGTTGACGACCAGACTCACCGTGCCGTTCGACGCGACGCGAAAGATCGCGCCCAGGCCGCCCTTTTGCAGATCGCCGCTGTCGGACACATAGAGCTCGCCGTCGGCGCCGAAAGCCAGGTCGTTGAGGAAGCGCGGTGGCTGCGGGAAGGCACTCGCCGCGGCCAACACCGACACGCGGCCTTGCCGGTCGATCTTGAGCACGCGGGTCTTGTCGGCGACGAGGAGCGTGCCGTCGCGCTCGGCCAGCCCCTTGGGGTCGTCCAGGCCGGCGGTGGCGAGGGGCTGCGGTTTGCCGTCGGCGCCGATCAGCGTCAGCTTGCCGTCGCCGTCGACCCCGAAGCCGCCGATCTCGGAGACGACGATGCGCCCATCGGAGGTGACCAGCACCGACTCCGGCGTGGTGAGACCGCCGACGCGCTTAGGCTCCTGGGCCGACGCCGCGGTGTGGATGGCAAGGACGGACGCCGCGATCAGGCGCAACGCGGTGGACGAGAAATCAAGCGACATGGGCGGACTCCGGCAGGGACATGACGAGGTCGCGCAGCGTAGCCGCTGCCGCACTTCCTCGCACGGCCCAGGGCTTGAAGTCGCGCTCAAGCCAGCGGCTGCAGCACCAGCCGGCCGCGCTGCGCGGCCAAGGTCTTGCCGAGCAGGCTGGCGGCGGCATGGATCGCGCCGATGGTCGGCGTCGGCGTGCCGGTGATGCGGCCCAGCTCGACCACCGACCCGACCAGCGCCTCGAGTTCCAGCGCGCGGCCGTGTTCCACGTCCTGCAGCATCGAGGTCTTGTGCGCGCCGATCGCTTCGGCGCCGGCGATGCGCTTGTCGATCGAGATCTTGAACTCGACGCCGAGCTTGTTGGCGATGGTCTGGGCCTCGGTCATCATCGTCGCGGCCAGCTCGCGCGTCAGCGGGTCGCGGCAGATGTCTTCGAGCGTCGCGTGCGTCAGCGCCGACAGCGGGTTGAAGCACAGATTGCCCCACAGCTTGAGCCAGATCTCGCCGCGGATGTCCTTGCTGACCGGGCTCTTGAAGCCGGCGCGGATCATGGTCTGCGACAGCGCCTCGATGCGCTCGCTGCGCGTGCCGTCCAGCTCGCCCAGCGTGAAGCGGTTGCCCTCGATCAGCCGCACGACCCCCGGCGCCACCAGCTCCGAAGCCGGATAGACCACGCTGCCGATGAGGCGCTCGGGCTCGATGTGCGAGGCGATCAGCCCGCCCGGGTCGACGCTCTCCAGCGAGCGCCCCTCGTAGGGGCCGGCGAGCTTGTGGAAATACCACCAGGGCAGGCCGTTGATCATCGTCACGACCATCGTCTGCGGGCCGAACAGCTCGCGCAGCTCGGGCAGCACATCGCGCACCTGGTGCGCCTTCAGCGTGATCAGCACCGCGTCCTGCGGGCCGGCATCAAGCATGCGCTGCACCGCCTTCGCGGTCGGCGCGTGCTCCTCGCGGCCGTCCTCCAGGATCAGCCGGAAGCCGTTGGCGCGGATCGCCTCGAGGTTCTTGTTGCGCGCGATGAAGGTCACGTCCTCGCCGGCGATCGCGAGCTTGGCACCCAGGTAGCCGCCGATGGCACCGGCGCCGACGATCGCGATCTTCATGCCGCGACTCCCGCGCACTCGATCTTCATGCCCCGGCATCCTGCGTACGCACGCGGCTCTTCAGCACACCCCACAGCGGCCACAGCAGCATCACCACAGCCAGGCCGGCGATGCTGCCGACCAGCGGGTTGGCCCAGAAGATAGCCAGGCTGCCCTGGCTGATCAGCATGGCCTGGCGGAAGCTCGCCTCGGCCATGTCGCCGAGCACCAGCGCCAGCACCAGCGGCGCGAGCGGGTACTTGAGCTTCTTGAACAGGTAACCGACCACGCCGAACACCATCATCATCACCACGTCGAACATCGAATTGTTGACGGTGTAGGCGCCGATCGCGCAGATGACGATGATGACCGGCGCAATCACCGAGAACGGGATGCGCAGGATCGCGGCCCACCACGGCACCGTGGTCAGCACGACGATCAGGCCGACGATGTTGCCGAGGGACATGGAGGCGATCAGGCCCCAGACGAAGTCCTTCTGCTCGACGAACAGCAGCGGCCCGGGTTGCAGGCCCCAGATCATCAGGCCGCCCAGCAGCACCGCGGCGGTAGGTGACCCGGGCACGCCGAGGGTGATCATCGGCAGCAGGGCGGAAGTACCGGCGGCGTGCGCCGCGGTCTCCGGCGCCACCACGCCCTCGGTTTTCCCGGTGCCGAACTTCGCGCCATCGGGCGAGAAGCGCCGCGCCACCCCATAGCTCATGAACGAAGCCGGCGTCGCGCCTCCGGGCACGATCCCCATGAAGCACCCCACCAGCGTGGAGCGAATGGAGGTCTTCCAGTAGCGCGGCAGTTCTTTCCAGGTCTCAATGACGACCGTCGGGTTGATCTTCGCGCTGGCGCCACGGAAGGCAAGGCCCTCCTCAAGCGTGAGCAGGATCTCGCCGATGCCGAACAAGCCGATGACCGCCACCAGGAAGTCGAAACCGGTCAGCAGGTGCGTCGAGCCGAACGTCAGGCGCAGGGTGCCGGTGACGGTGTCTGTGCCCACCGCGGCGAGCGCGAAGCCCAGCATCATCGCCGCCAGCGTCTTGAACGGCGGCTCCTTGCTGGTGCCGATGAAGGCGCAGAAGGTGAGCAGGTAGACCGCGAAGAACTCGGGCGGGCCGAAGGCGAGGGCGAACCCGGCAACCACGGGGGACAGGAACGTGATCATGACCACGGCCAGGAACGCACCGACGAACGACGAGGTGAATGCCGCGGTCAGCGCCTGCCCCGCCCGGCCCTGCTGCGCCATCGGGTAGCCGTCGAACGTGGTCGCCACCGACCAGGGTTCGCCGGGAATGTTGAACAGGATCGAGGTTATGGCGCCGCCGAACAGCGCGCCCCAGTAGATGCAGGACAGCAGGATGATCGCCGAGGTGGCCCCGCCCGGGGTCTGCGCCATGCCGAAGGTGAGCGGCAGGAGGATGGCGACGCCATTGGCGCCGCCCAGACCGGGGAGCACGCCGATGATCACGCCCAGGATCACGCCAACGAACATGAGCGCGATGTTGGTCGGCGTCATGACGACGCCGAAGCCATGCATCAGGAGGCCGAGTTCTTCCATCTCAGCCCAGACCCAGCAGGTTCTCCAGCGGCCCCTTGGGCAGCGGCACCTTGAACCACTTCTCGAACACGACGTAGAACACCACCGTGGTGCCGAGGCCCACCGCGACCACCTTCCACCAGTCGTACTTGCCCAGCCAGCGCATGAAGAAAGCAATGAACAGCGCCGAGGACACGTAGATCCCGATCCAGGTAACCAGAGCCGCATACACCGCGGTCGGCACCAGTACCGACAGGACCAGCCTGAGCTGCCCGACCTCGACGAAGGCCTTGTCCTGGGCCCGCGGCACGAGCAGCGCCCGCGCCGCGTTCACCAGCGAAGCGACGCAGATGAGCAAGCCGACGTAGAACGGGAAATAGCCCGGCCGGGGACCGTGCACCTCCTGCCAGCCGAAGCCGAGGCGCACGCTGTCGGTGATCACGATTGCTCCAAGGACGAAAAACAGCAGCGCGACGGCCAGTTCGGCGCTCTTCTGGCCAAGCGCGGCCCGCCCCGCCCCCTCCGGGCTTTCGCTCACGTCCGCTCCCTTTTTCCGGTCTCTGGCCGGATTACTGACCGGCGATGAAGCCTGCGCCCTTCATGAGCGAGACGTGGCGCGCCTCTTCCCTCGCCACCCAGTCGGCGTACTCCTTGCCCTTGAGCGCGGTGGTGTTGAAGGCCCCGTCCTGCATCAGCTTCTTCCATTCCGGCGTCGCCATCACCTTCTCGAACAGCCCGGTGTAGTAGTTCACGTGCTCGGGCTTGACGCCGGGGGCCATGAAAACGCCCCGCAGCATCAGGTAGTCGATGTCCAGGCCGCCCTCCTTGCAGAGCGG
Organism: Betaproteobacteria bacterium; assembly: GCA_052386675.1. GTDB lineage: Bacteria > Pseudomonadota > Gammaproteobacteria > Burkholderiales > SG8-39 > RBG-16-66-20. Next base: position 121,302 of record JBQTJX010000043.1, on the reverse strand, counting down.
GATGTCGGCCCAGGACATGGTCGCCGTGACCTTGTCCTTGTAAGGCAGCCGCTTCTGCTCGAACACGCAGAGCGGCTTGAGGTTGCCGCCGCGCCACTGCGCCACCGCCTCGATCGGGTTGTTTACCGACGAATCGACGTGGCCCCCCACGAGCTGCGTCGCCACCGCGCCGCCGCCCTTGAACGGGATGTAGGTGAACTTGGCCCCGGTCTTCTGCTCGATCGCCGCGGTGATGATCTGGTCCTCCTGCTTGGCGCCCGTGCCGCCCATCTTCATCTTGCCCGCGCCCGCCTTCTTGACCGCGTCGATGTACTCCTTCGGGGTCTTGTAGGGCGCCTTGGCATTGACCCAGAGGACGAAATTGTCCAGCGCCAGCATCTGCACCGGCGTCAGGTCGCGCCAGTTGAACGGCACGCCCGTGGCGAGCGGCGTGGTGAACAGGTTTGACAGCGTGATGATGATCTTGTGCGGATCGCCGGCGGCGTTCTTGACGTCGAGGAAGCCCTCGGAGCCCGCGCCGCCCGCCTTGTTGATCGGCAGGATGGACTGCTTCATCAGGCCATGCTTGGCGACGATGCCCTGGACGGCGCGCGCCATCTGGTCCGCCCCGCCCCCTGTTCCCGCCGGGATGATGAATTCCACGTTCTTGGTCGGCTCCCAGGTCTGCGCCTGCGCGCCGGTCGACAGGACCGCCGCGAACGCGGCCGAAACTGCGAGTGCGATTCTGGTCTTCATCTTTCCCTCCTTCTGGGTTTAAGGCGCCTGCCCGATTCTCGATACGGACCCCCTGCCCTGACCTTGACTGCGGTCAAGATTTCCGGGTCAGCGGTGCACCAGCACGGGAATCTTACTCCCCGCGAGCACCTTCTGGGTTTCACTGCCCAGCAGCAATCCGCGCAACCCGCGCCGGCCGTGCGACGCCATCACGATCAGGTCGCATTTCGCCTTGGTCGCCGTCTCGAGAATGGTGTCGGCCGGGAAGTCGCTCTTGACGGTGACGCAGCTGCAGCGCACGCCTGCGGCCTTCGCCGCCTTCGCAATCACCTCGAGGTGCGCCGCGGCCGCGCGTTCGATCAGGACCTCGTTGTGGCGCGGCGTGTCGTAGCCCGAAGGCAGGCGGTTGCGGAACAGGATCGGCGTCGCCGGCGGCGCGGCGAACACGCCGGTGACGCGCGCGCCAAGCGATTTCGCCAGCTTCACCGCTGCCGTGATCGCGCCCCGGCTCGCGGCCGAACCGTCGGTGGGAATCAGGATGTTCTTGTACATGGTCGGTTGTTCCTTATTTCACGTAGGGCATGACCCAGATGAGCATGCCCAGGACATAGCAGATGAACGAACACAGGAGCGTGAACGGGATGCTCCAGGCAAGGAATTCGCGCAACGACACCTTGCGCCCTTCTTCCTTCTCGGCCAGGGACAGTGCGACATACAGCGCCGGCGCACCGGCCACCGTGAGGTTGCTGCCCAGCGTGCCGGACCACAGCAGCATCCAGTACAAGGGCCAGGGCTCGATGCCGGCCTCGCCCATATCCTTGATTGTGTAGAGGAAGGTGAGGATATAGGCGTCGTGCTCCACCAGGCCCACGATCGGGATCGTCACCCAGTACAGCAGCGTCGCGCCAAGGGCGTAGCTCTCGGCGAACACCGGCTTCATGGCGTCGGCGAGCTTCTCCAGGATGTGCGCCTTCTCCAGCCCGCCCACCAGCGCGAACAGGGCGATGTAGAAGAAGATCGCGCGCCAGTCCAGTTCCTGGACCATCTCCTCGAAACTGGGCGCCTCCTTCACCTTGTCGCCCAGGAAGTGCAGCACCAGCACCAGCGACAGCGCGCCCGACAGGGCGATGAAGCCCAGCTTGACGCCGATGTGCTCGCGCATGGACATCGCGACCACGGTGCCCAGGAACCAGACCACCACCACGGTGGCGAACAGCGGGTTCGGGATCCTGGCGTCGATGCCAAGCGCGCCGATGTCGGCCACCCGCTGGCGGCCGCGGAAGCCGTAGTAGTACATGCCCAGCAGCGTTAGCGCGAAGGTCACCATCAGGATCGGGAACGAAGAGGGTCGGCCGAACTGCCAGATGAAGTCGAAGAACTCGGCGCCGGCCACGCTGTGCAGCATCTGCGGCGGCAGGTCGCCGATGATCAGCGCGGTGCCCATGAAATTGGCGCCAAAGCCGATCATCAGGATCACCGGCACCGCCGGGATCTTCATCGCCCGCGCCAGCGGCAGCGCCACCGGGGCCATCATCAGGATGGTGACCACGTTGTCCACGAACATCGAGATCACGCCGGCCAGGAAGGTCAGGATCATCACCAGGTAGCCGGGCCGGCCGCCCGAGAGCTTGAGCGCCTGCACCGAGAGCCAGCTGGGCACCCCCGACTTGCCGAAGTAGCCGGCAATCAGCCAGATGCTGACCAGGATCGCCATCACGTTCCAGTCCACGTACTTGAAGGCATCGTCCTCGCTCATGACGCCGAACCAGATCATGACCGCGACGCCGATCATGCCGGCCAGCGTGCTGTCGATGACATTGGAGACGACGATGAGGATCGTGATCGCGAAAATCGCGAGAGTCAGCCACTGCATTGAATCCATGAGTTCTCCTGTTTAGACCTTGCCCGCGCGGCAAAGGTCTCGCCCGCAAGCAGTGCTTGCCGGCAGGACCGGGGAAACGCGGAGGTTTCCCGTAGTGACGGCCCTGCCGCGGCGCCCGTAACCCGGCGCGCCCTGGCTACTCCCCTTTGTGCCCCTTGCGACGCCATAGTCGGGGGCGAGGACTTTTAGCACGCGCACGGAGTGCGGGTCAACTTCCCGGGCGGCTAAAATCGCGCCATGGAACTGCTCACCGACCCGCAAGCCTGGATCGCCTTCGCGACCCTGACCGCGCTCGAGCTCGTGCTCGGCATCGACAACATCGTCTTCATCTCCATCCTGGTGGACCGGCTGCCGCCGGAGCGCCGCGAAGTGGCGCGCCGCATCGGGCTGTTCCTGGCGATGTTCATGCGCATCGCGCTGCTGCTGACGCTGGCCTGGATCATCGGCCTCACGGCGCCGCTTGTCACCGTGCTGGGCAACGAGATCTCGGGCCGCGACCTGATCCTGCTCGCCGGAGGCGTGTTCCTGATCTGGAAGGCGACCGGCGAGATCCACGAGATGTACGAGGACCACGCCGCGCACAAGGCGCCGGGCGCCGCCGAGGCGGTGCGCGCCACCTTCGGCGCCATCATCGGCCAGATCATCGTCATCGACCTGGTGTTCTCGCTGGACTCGATCATCACCGCGGTCGGCATGGTGGACGACGTCCGGGTCATGATCGCCGCGGTGATCGCGTCGGTGGCGCTGATGCTGGTGGCCGCCGGGCCGATCGGCCGCTTCGTCTCGCGCCACCCCACGGTGAAGATGCTGGCCCTTGCCTTCCTGATCATGATCGGCATGGCGCTGGTGGCCGACGGCCTGGACTTCCACGTCCCCAAGGGCTACATCTACTTCGCCATGGCCTTCTCGGTCGGCGTGGAGATGCTGAACCTGCGGCTGCGCCGCCGCCCGCACTAGCGCGCGGGGTCCCGATGTAACCGATCGGTTACATCGGGCCCGCTCCAGCGAGGCGCTAGAACAGCCCGACCACCTTGCCCTCCACCAGGTCGATCTTCTCGGCCGAGGGAACCTTCGGCAGCCCGGGCATGGTCATGATGTCGCCGCAGACCATCACCACGAACTCGGCGCCCGCCGCCAGGCGCACCTCGCGCACGTTGACCACGTGGTCGCTGGGCGCGCCGCGCGTGGCGGCGTTGGTGCTGAACGAGGACTGGGTCTTCGCCACGCACACCGGATAATGGCCGTAGCCGTCATCCTGCAGCTTCTGGATCTGCGCCTTCACCTTGCCGTCCGCGGTCACCGAACCGGCGCGGTAGACCTTCTTCGCGATCTTGTTGATCTTGTCCCACAGCGTGTCCGCGTCTTCGTAGACGAAGGTCGGGCTGGAGGGCTTGTCGCACAGGCCGACCACGATTCTCGCCAGGTCGGCGGCACCCTTGCCGCCTTCGCCCCAGTGCGCCGCGAGCACCACCTCGGCGCCCAGCTTCTTCATGCGCTCGGTCACCAGGGCGATCTCGGCCGGCGTGTCGAAGGTGAATTTGTTGATCGAGACCACGCAGGGGATGCCGTAGACCTTGGTCACGTTCTCGACGTGGCGCTCCAGGTTCACCAGGCCCTTCTCCAGCGCGGCCAGGTTCTCCTTGCTGACCTCCTTCACGTCCACGCCGCCGTGGTATTTCAGCGCGCGCATGGTGGCCACGATCACCGCCGCGGCAGGCCTCAGGCCGGTCTTGCGGCACTTGATGTCGAGGAATTTCTCCGCGCCGAGGTCGGCGCCGAAGCCCGCCTCGGTCACCACGTAGTCGGCGAGCTTCAACGCGCTCTGGGTGGCGAGCACCGAGTTGCAGCCGTGGGCGATGTTGGCGAAAGGGCCGCCGTGGACAAACGCGGGATTGTTCTCCAGCGTCTGCACCAGGTTGGGGGCCAGGGCGTCCTTTAGCAGCACGGTCATGGCGCCGTGCGCCTTGAGGTCCCGCGCGTGCACCGGCTTCTGGTCGCGGGTGTAGCCGACGACGATGCTGCCCAGGCGCTTCTTCAGGTCCTCCAGCGAAGTCGACAGGCAGAAGATCGCCATCACCTCGGAGGCGACCACGATGTCGAAGCCGTCCTGGCGGGGGAAGCCGTTGGCGGTGCCGCCCAGTCCGATGGTGATGTCGCGCAGCGCGCGGTCGTTCATGTCCACGACGCGCTTCCACTGGATGCGGCGCAAATCGATGCCCAGTTCGTTGCCGTGGCTGATGTGGTTGTCGACCATCGCCGCCAGCAGGTTGTTGGCGAGCGCGATGGCGGAGAAATCGCCCGTGAAGTGCAGGTTGATGTCCTCCATCGGCACGATCTGCGCGTAGCCGCCGCCGGCGGCGCCGCCCTTGACGCCGAATACCGGTCCCAGCGAAGGCTCGCGCAGGCAGATCATCGCCTTCTTGCTGATGTGGTTGAGCGCGTCGCCCAGGCCAACCGTGGTGGTGGTCTTGCCCTCGCCCGCAGGGGTCGGGCTGATCGCCGTGACCAGGATCAGCTTGCCGTCCTTCTTCGACTTCAGCGTCTCGAGGAAGGGCAGCGAGATCTTGGCCTTGTAGTGGCCATAGGGCTCCAGATGCTCCTCGGCGATGCCCAGCTTCTCCAGGGCGACCTTGGAGATGCGCTGCATTTTCGCGGCCTGGGCGATATCGATGTCGGACGGCATGTGCGGATCCCTCGTGGGCGGAAAGGCGAAGGGCGGATTCTGTTCAGGCACGCAGGTCCGCGGCCTTGACCACGGTCAAGCCGCGTCCTGATCAGCGCCGAATTTCAGCCAGCGCCCGACCCTTGCCGTATCCAGGGTCACCCGGCGTGCTGCCGCCCCTGGTCACTTTCACCGCGCAGTACTTGAACTCCGGGATCTTGCCGACCGGATCCAGCTTCGGATTCGTCAGCATGTTCGCCGCCGCCTCGTAGAAGGCAAAGGGAATGAATACCGCGCCTCGCGGCGTGCCCTCGTCGGCGCGCGCATACAGGGAAATCCGGCCCCGGCGCGACGCTACGGTGACCAGGTCACCTGGATTGGCGCCCAAGCCCGCGAGGTCCAGCGGGTGCATCGAGCACACGGGTTCCGGCTCGATGGCGTCCAGGACGCCCGCGCGTCGCGTCATCGCCCCGGTGTGCCAATGCTCCAGCTGCCGCCCCGTGATGAGCACGGTCGGATACTCGACATCCGGGCGCTCGTCAGCGGGGATCAGGTCCGCAGGGACGAACCTCGCGCGGCCGGTCGCAGTCGGGAAAACCTCCGTGAACACCACCGAAGTGCCCGGATCTCCCTCGTTCTCGCAGGGATAAACCACGCATGAATCCCGCTCCAGGCGTTCCCAGGTGATTCCGGCGATCGAGTTCATGCCCTTGCGCATTTCCTCGAACACCTGCTTCGGGTGCGTGTAGTTCCAGTCAAGTCCGATTCGCCTGCCCAGCTCATTGAGGATCCAAAGATCCGGCTTCGCCTCGCCCGGCGGCTCGATCGCCTTGCGTCCCAGCTGGACCATGCGATCCGTGTTGGTGACCGTGCCATCCTTCTCCGGCCACGCGGTGGCCGGCAGCACGACGTCGGCAAGATAAGCAGTCTCCGTCAGGAAAATGTCCTGCACCACGAGGTGCTCGAGCCTGGCCATTGCCTCGCGTGCGTGCCCCGCGTCCGGATCCGACATCGCCGGGTTCTCGCCCATGATGTACATGCCGCGGATGCGGCCGGCGTCGGCTTCCTTCATGATCTCGACCACCGTCAGCCCGGGCCTGGTCTCCAGCTTCGTGTTCCACAGCGCCTGGAAGCGCTTGTTGGCCTCCGGGTTGTCCACGCGCTGGTAGTCCGGGTACATCATCGGAATCAGGCCGGAGTCCGAGGCGCCCTGGACGTTGTTCTGGCCGCGCAGCGGGTGCAGCCCGCAGCCCGGCCGCCCCACCTGCCCGGTCATCAGCGACAGCGCGATCAGGCAGCGCGCGTTGTCGGTGCCGTGCACGTGCTGCGAGATGCCCATGCCCCACAGGATCATGGAACCCTTCGAGGTGGCGAACAGCCGGGCCACTTCGCGCAGGGTCTTGGCGGGAATACCGCAGATGGGCGCCATCTTCTCCGGCGAATAGTTCTTCGCGTTCTCCTTCAGCGCCTCGTAGCCGCTGGTGCGGTCACGGATGAAGCCCTCGTCGACCAGCCCTTCGTCGATGATGGCGTGGATGATCGCGTTCAGCATCGCGACGTCGGTGTCGGCATTGAACTGCAGCACATAGGCAGCGTGGCGCGCGAGTTCGGTGCGCCTCGGGTCGGCGATGATCAGCTTGGTGCCGTTTTTCACCGCGTTCTTCATCCAGGTGGCCGCCACCGGGTGGTTCACCGTCGGGTTGGCGCCGATGACCAGCACCACCTCGGCGTTCATCACGTCGCTGACCTGGTTGGACACCGCGCCCGAGCCGACGCCCTCCAGCAGCGCCGCCACCGACGACGCATGGCACAGGCGTGTGCAGTGATCGACGTTGTTCTGGCCGAACCCGGTGCGCACCAGTTTCTGGAACAGGTAGGCCTCCTCGTTGGAGCCCTTGGCCGAGCCGAAGCCGGCGAGCGCGAAGCGGTCCTGGTCGCGGACCTTCTTCAGGCCGTCCGCCGCCAGCGCCAGGGCCTCCTCCCAGCTCGCCTCGCGGAACGCCTCGGTCCAGTTCCCCGGATCCACGGTGAACTTCGCCGTCTTGGGCATGCCTGGCTTGCGGATGAGCGGCTTGGTCAGCCGCTGAGGGTGGTGCGCATAGTCGAAACCGTAACGGCCTTTGACGCACAGGCGGCCATGGTTGGACGGGCCGTCGCGGCCGGTCACGAACCGGATGACGTTCTTTTTCTGGTCGACGTGGTACGTAAGCTGGCAACCAACGCCGCAGAACGGGCACACCGAATCGACCTTCCTGTCCGCGACCTGCATGCCGGCGTCCCGCGCCGGCATCAGCGCGCCGGTGGGACAGGCCTGGACGCACTCTCCACAGGCGACGCAGGTGGACGCCCCCATCGGGTCGTCCATGTCGAACACGATCTTCGAGTCCTCGCCGCGGAACGCATAGCCGATGACGTCGTTCACCTGCTCCTCGCGGCAGGCTCGCAGGCAGCGCGTGCACTGGATGCACGCGTCCAGGTTCACCGCAATCGCCGGATGCGAAAGGTCCATCTTCGGCTGGATGCGGGAGGGGAAGCGCGGCAGGCCGACTTGCAGCTTCTCGGCCCAGGCGTCCACTTCGTTGTGCCGGGTGTGGCGCTGCTCGCCCATGTCCGAGAGCAGCAGTTCCAGCACCATCTTCTGCGAGGCGCGCGCGCGCGGGCTGTCGGTCGTGACCTCCATGCCCTGCGTCGGGAAGCGGCAGCACGAAGGCGCCAGCACGCGCTCGCCCTTGATCTCCACCACGCAGGCACGGCAGTTGCCGTCCGGGCGCAGCTCCGGCGAATAGCACAGGTGGGGAATATCGACGCCGTGGCGGCGCGCGGTCTCGATCAGCGGCTCGTCGGGCCGCCCAACCACGGTCTGCCCGTTGAGCTTGAACTCGATCGGCAGGGTCGCCAGTTGCTGCTTGCTCGCGCGGTCCATGGCTGGGCCCTCTTTTCCTGGCCTGCTATTGCACTTCGTGCGGGAAGTACTTCATCACCGACAGCGCCGGATTGGGCGCCGCCTGCCCCAGGCCGCAGATGGAGGCGTCCATCATTGCCTGCGACAGTTCCTTGAGCAAGGGCTCGTTCCACCTGCCCTGCTCCATCAGCTCCAGCGCCTTGGCAGTGCCCACCCGGCAGGGCGTGCACTGGCCGCAGGACTCTTCCTTGAAGAACTTCATCAGGTTTCGGGCAGCGGCCGAGGCCTTGTCCTGGTCCGACAGGATCACCACCGCCGCCGAGCCGATGAAGCAGCCGTGCGGCTGCAGCGTGTCGAAATCGAGCGGGATGTCCGCCTTCGCCGCGGGCAGGATGCCGCCGGACGCGCCCCCCGGCAGGTAGGCGTAGAACTCGTGGCCCTCCAGCATGCCGCCGCAGAACTCGTCGATCAACTCCTGCGCGGTGATGCCCGCCGGGGCGACATGCACGCCCGGCTTCTTCACCCGGCCCGAGACCGAGAACGAGCGCAGGCCCTTGCGGCCGTGCCGGCCCTGGGAGGCGAACCACTGCGCGCCCTTTTCCACGATTTCGCGCACCCAGTACACCGTCTCCATGTTGTGCTCGAGCGTCGGGTAGTCCCACAGGCCGACCTGCGCCACGTAGGGAGGCCGCAGGCGCGGCATGCCGCGCTTGCCCTCGATGGAGTCGATCATCGCCGACTCTTCGCCGCAGATGTAGGCGCCGGCGCCGCGACGCAACTCGATCGGCGGCAGCGCGCACGGCGGGTTCTTTTTCAGCAGGATCAGTTCGCGCTCCAGCAGCGCGCGCACCCCCGCATACTCGTCGCGCAGGTAGATCCAGATCGCGCCGACGCCGGCGCACCATGCCGCCACCAGCATGCCTTCCAGGAAGCGGTGGGGGTCGCGCTCCAGGAACACACGATCCTTGATGGTGCCGGGCTCGCCTTCATCGATATTCACCGCCATCACGCGCGGTTCCTTCTCCGCGGCCACCAGCTTCCACTTGCGGCCGGTGGGAAATCCGGCGCCGCCCAGGCCGCGCAGGCCGGATTCCTCGACAATCCTCGTGACCGCCTCGCGCGTGCGCTTGCCATCCAGGCAATCGGCGAGCAGCTGGTAGCCACCGCCCCTGCGGTAGTCCGCGTAGTTGATCGCCTGCGGCACCAGGCACTGCGTCTTCCTCGCCATCACCGCTGCCTTCACCTTCTCCGGCGTCGCGTTCGGGATCGGGTTCTGGTGCACCACCGCCACCGGCGCTTCCTCGCAGCGCCCGACGCAGGGTGCGTGCTTGACGCGCACTTCGCGGCCGAGCAGCTCCGGCAGCTTCTGCAGCAGATCCTGCGCGCCCGCCATTTCGCAGGAAAGTGAATCGCACACCCGCACCGTGAGCGGCGGCGGCGGAAACTCGCCTTCCTTCACCACGTCGAAATGATGGTAGAAGGTCGCCACCTCGTAGACCTCGGTCTGCGAGAGCTTCATTTCCCCGGCCAGCGCGGCAAGGTGCCTTGCCGACAACTGCGCGTAGCGGTCCTGGATCCGGTGCAGGTGCTCGATGAGCAGGTCGCGGCGCCCGGGCGCGTTGCCGAGCAGCGCCCGGACCTCCTCGCGCGCCTGCGGATCGACGCTCCGGCCCTTCAGGGTCGGGCGGATTCTGGTTTTCTGGTTCACGCGGACATTATGAGTGCTGCGGGAGCCGAAAATTATTGACTCCGGTCAAGCATCGCGGGACGCCGGGCGCGCTATCGCATTCGCCAGCGCCCGCCCTCTTCCACCGCCCTTCCCGCCGCGGCCAGCGCCGCGAGATGCTGCTCGATGACGCGTCGCTCCGCGTCGTCGTAGAAGAGCTCGTCCAGGTGCCTCGGGTACACGAAGCGGTGCGCGACCAGTTCCGCCAGCGTGGCGGGCCGCGCCTCCAGGTGGGACGCGATCGCCGCCTCGCGCGCATCCAGCCGGGAGCTGAACGCCGCCAGCAGCGCGAGGAAAGCCTCCCGGTCCGTGACCACGCCCTTGTGGTGCGAGGTGATCCAGACCTTCGCCGGGATATCCTTCACCGCCTCCAGCGTGCGCCGGAACTGCGCCAGGCTGGAGGTCGCGTCGCCGTAGTACGGTCCGAACGAGGACAGGTCGATGTCGCCAATGAAGGCGATGGCGCCCGGCTCGGCCAGCAGCACGCAATGACCGCTGGTGTGGCCCGGCATGTGGAACGCGGTGACGCGCACCCCGCCGCCGAGGTCCCAGCTCGCGCCGTCCGCATAGGATTCCGCGTCGGGACGCGGCGCATAGTGGAACGAGGTCTCGATCATGGCGCGCATGCCGGGGAGCACTTCGGGCCGGTAGCCGTAGTGGCGCGCAAGGCCTTCCCAACTGCGCGCCGCCTCGAGGTCGGCTTCGTGCACCAGCACCGGCGCGCGCGGCAGCCGGTGCAGCCCGGCCATGTGGTCTTCGTGCACGTGCCCGAGGATCACGAGGTCCGCCGCGAGCAACTCATCGCCCATGCGATTGGCCACCAGCGGCGTGTCGAACGCGGCCAGCGTGTCCGCGCCGCGCACCAGGACCTGGTTGCCATCGGGATACTTGCCGGATTTCTCGCCGAGATGGACGCTGACCGGGCCGTGCCGGATGACGGGGATCTCCATGCCTGCCACTCTAGCGCCGCCAGAACGCCGGGGTCAGCAGCACGAACACGGTGAGCAGTTCCAGCCTCCCCAGCATCATGGCGAAGGTGCAGATCCAGGTCTGGAAGTCCGACAGCAGTGCGTAGGTTTCCGCCGGCCCGACCGCGCCCAGGCCGGGGCCAACGTTGTTGATGCAGGCTGCCGCGGCCGACAGCGCAGTGAGCAGGTCCAGGCCGGTTGCAGTGAGGAGCAGCGTGATCGCCGCCAGCGTCGCGCCGTAGATGAGCATGTAGGCGAGCACCGCGAAGATGATTCGGTTTTCGACCACCTGGCCGCCCAGCTTCACCGGCATCACGGCGCGCGGGTGAACCAGGCGCTCCAGTTCGCGCGTTGCCTGGCGCACCATCAGGACCGCGCGCATCATCTTGATGCCGCCCCCGGTCGAGCCGGAGCAGGTGGCGAACGAGGCGATGAACAGCATCCATAGGGGCGCGAACACCGGCCATGCCGAATAATCGACGTTCGCGTAGCCAGTGGTGGTCGCGACCGACACGACGTGGAACCCGGCATGCCGCAACGCGCTTGGCCAGTCCGCGTAGCTGCCGCTGATCATCAGCAGCGTCGCCACGACGACCACGCTCGCGCCCACCAGCCCGAGGTAAAAGCGCAACTCCGCGTCCCGCCAATACGGCAGGAGGCTGGCGCGGTGCACGACGGCGAAATGCGTCACGAAGCTGATGCCCGCCACCAGCATGAATCCGACCGCGATCGCCTCGATCACCGGGGAGTTCCAGTAGCCGAAGCTGGTGTCGTGAGAGGAGAAGCCCCCCAGCCCCATCGTCGAGAACGCGTGCATCACGGCATCCAGCCGGGTCATGCCACCCCAGTGGTAGGCGAGCGCGCAGGCGACGGTCAGCGCGGCATAGACCAGCCAGAGCCCTTTCGCGGTCTCATGGATCCGGGGCGTGAGCTGCGCCTCCTTCATCGGTCCCGGGATCTCGGCCTTGAGCAGCTGCCGGCCGCCGACGCCCAGCAGCGGCAGCACCGCCACCGCCAGCACGATCACGCCCAGGCCGCCGAGCCACTGCAGACCGCAGCGCCAGAAGTTGAGTGACGGCGGCAGCTGGTCCAAGCCCGAGAGCAGCGTCGCCCCGGTCGCGGTGAGCCCCGACATGGCCTCGAAATAGGCGTCGGTGAAGCCCAGGCCCGGGATGTGGGCCAGCAGCGGCAGCGCGCCGAATGCGGGCAGCACGGCCCACACCAGGGTGACGAACACGAAGCCGTCGCGCGCCTGCAGCGCCTTGGGCCGGCCGCGCGTCGCCAGGTAGCCGGCGACGCCGGCGGACGCGGTGGCCAGGATCGCGATGTCGTAGGCGCGGGCGGCGCCGTCGTCCAGGTAGAGCGATATCCCCAGCGGCACCAGCATGGCTGCCGCGAACGCCACCAGCACCACCGAGAGCAGGTTGACGACAACCGCGAAGTGCACCGGCGCCTCCGCCTAGAGGAACCCGGCGCTCACCTGGAACAGCTTCTCCACGCGAGACAGGCTCTTCTTGTCGGAGACGAACACGATGACGTGGTCGCCGGCCTCGATGCGGGTGTCGTGGTGCGCCATCAGCACCTCGTCGCCGCGCACCACGGCCCCGATCAGGCTGCCCGGAGGGAGTTCGATCTCGTCCACGCGCCGCCCGGTGACCCGGCACGACTTGCGGTCGCCGTGCACCACCGCCTCCAGCGCCTCGGCGGCGCCGCGGCGCAGGCTGTGCACCGCGACCACGTCGCCCCGGCGCACGTGCGCGAGCAGCTGCCCGATCGTTGCCTGCGCCGGCGACAGCGCGATATCGATCTGGCCGCTCTGCACCAGGTCCACGTAGCTGCGCCGGTTGATGAGCGACACCACGCGCCGCGCGCCCATGCGCTTGGCAAGCAGCGAACTCATGATGTTGTTCTCGTCGTCATTGGTGACCGCGATGAACAGGTCCATCTCGGCGATGTTCTCCTGCTCCAGCAGTTCCTCGTCGGTGGCATCCCCCGCCAGCACCAGCGCGCGCTCGACGCGTTCCGCGAGCAGCTCGCAGCGGCGCTTGTTGTGCTCGATCACCTTGACCGCGTAGTCCTTCTCCAGCGCGCGCGCGAGGCGCTGGCCGATGTTGCCGCCGCCGGCGATCATCACCCGCCGCACCGGGTTGTCCATGCGCCGCAGCTCGTGCATCACCTGGCGGATGTCGCGCGAGGCCGCGAGGCAGAACACCTCGTCGCCCGCCCGGATCACGGTGTCGCCGTCGGGCTGGATGGCCTTGTCCTCGCGGAACACGGCGACGATGCGCGCGTCCACGCTCGGCGCGTGCGCGCGAAGTTCCCGGATCGGGCGGCCGACCATCGGGCCTCCCTGGAACGCGCGCACCGCCACCAGGCTGACGCGGCCGCCGGCAAAGTCCAGCACCTGCAGCGCCTCCGGAAACTCCACCAGCTTGACCAGGTACTCCGTCAGCACCTGCTCCGGGCAGATGGCGAGGTCCACTTCGAAGCCCTCGCGCCCGAGCACCTGCTCGTCCTCGAGGAAGTCGGCGGCGCGCACGCGGGCGATGCGGCGCGGCACGTTGAACATCCGCGTCGCCAGCTTGCAGGCGACCAGGTTGGTCTCGTCGGACTGGGTCACTGCGACCAGCAGGTCGGCGTCCTCTATGCCGGCCTCGCGCAGCACCGTGGGGTGCGAGGCGTTGCCGGTGACGGTGCGCAGGTCGAGCCGGACCTGCAGCGCGCGCAGGCGCGGCCCGTCGATGTCCACCACCGTGATGTCGTTCTGCTCCGAGACCAGGCTCTCGGCGACCGAGGCGCCCACCTGCCCGGCGCCAAGGATGACGATCTTCATCTGCGGGGCGCCGCCTTGACGAACTCGAGCGAGGCCTGGAACAGCGCCAGGTCGAGCCCGAACTCGCTCGCATCCTCGCACTGGATCTGCACCCACTCGCGCGACACCACCGTGCCGCCGGGCTTGAAGGGAACGATGTTCGCTCGCGAGAACTGCAGCTCGGTCGCGGTGGCCACCGGCAGGCGCAACCCGATGCCGATGCCCTCGACGCAGGCGAACATTCGATCGCCGACGAAATAGGCGTCCAGGCCGTTGAGCTTGCGCGTGGTCACGCCCGGCAGCTTGAGCAGCAGTGCGTCGATGAGCGCCTTGCGGTCCGGCACCGCCTGTCCGGCGCCCATCTAGGCCCCGACCCGCAGCGGCAGCGACTTCATGCCGCGAAACACCATCGAGTTCAGCCAATCGATGCGCGCCTCGGGCACGGCCAGGGCGATGTCCTTCCAGTGACGCGCCACCGCCGGCAGCGCCACCTGGCCCTCCATGCGTGCCAGCGGGAAGCCCAGGCAGATGTGCGTGCCGAAGCCGAACGTGAGGTGCGCCGGGCCGCCGCGGTCCATCCACAGGCGGTCCGGCTGCTCATAGGCTTCCGGATCGCGGTTGGCCGCGTTGAGCATGAGGAACACGCGGTCGCCGGGCTTGAGGACCTTGCCGCGCAGTTCCTGCTCCACCTTGACCACCCTCACCTGGGCGCCGCTCGGGCCGTCGTAGCGCAGCAGTTCCTCGATGGCGCGTGGCGCGAGCGCGGCCTCCGCGCGCAATGCCTCCATCTGGTCGGGGAAGCGCAGCAGCGACGCGAGCCCGTTGGCGATGTGGTTGGTGGTGGTCTCGTGCCCGGCGAACAGCAGCAGGATGCAGGTGGCGACCAGTTCGTCGTCCGTCAGGCGATCGCCGCCGTCCTCCAGGTGCACCAGTTGCGAAAGCAGGTCATCCTTCCCCGCCCGGCGTCGATCCGCGATCAGTTCGCGGAAGAACCCGGCCATTTCCTTCGTCGCCCGCTCCGCGATGTCGTACTTGTCCCCCGACATGCGCGAGCTGCCGATGAACAGGGCAATGTCATCCGACATGCGCTTCACTTGCGCCAGATCCTCGCGCGGCACGCCCAGCATGGCCATGATCACCAGCGCCGGCAGCGGGCCGGCGAAGTCGGCGATGAAATCGATCTCCCCACGATTGCCGATGCGATCGAAAAGCCACTGCGTCAGTTCCTCCGCCGCCGGCCGCATCGCGTTCATGGACTGCAGGTGGAACACCTTGCTCGTCAGGCGCCGCAGCCTGGTGTGCTCCGGCGGGTCGCGGAACACCATCCAGTGCGAGAGGTACCGGATGATGTCGCCGATGCGCGCGGCCTCCGGCCCGGGGAGCGTGGCGAAGAACGGTCGCAACCGGTCCGAGGACATCTCGCGATCCAGGCACACCGCCTTGTTGTCGTCGTAGCGGGTCAGCACCCAGGCCTTGAGCCTCGGGCTCCAGTGCACCGGGTCCTCCTCGCGCATGCGGCGGAAGAGCGGGAACGGATCGCGCAGGAACTCCGGCGCATCGGGACGGAAATCGATCGGCGCCAGGGCCGCGGCAGCGGGAATCATGCCGCGATTATCGCCTTGATTCGGCGCTCAGTGCCCGGGCGGTTTCCCTGACGCTCCCCAGGTGCGGGTGCACACGCAGCGCGAGACTGAAAGCGAGCAGCGCAGGCTGGATATCGCCCCGGGAGCGGAAAATCTCGCCCAGCCCGCACAGCGCGCCGAAGTGGCGCGGCTCGATCTCCAGCGTGCGGTGGATCGCCGCCACGCTCTCGTCGTCGCGCTCCATGAGGTAGCACAACGTCGCGCGCTTATTCCAGGCCTCGGCCCAGTCCGGGCGGCGGCGCAGCAGGATGGCAAGGCGCGTTTCCGCCAGATCGAAGCGCCTCGCCGCCATGTCGGCCGAGGCGCGCTCCAGCGCCAGTTCCGCCTCCTCGTGGCCGTGGTACATCCAGGCGGTCCAGATCGCGTCCTCTATGGGCTGCGCTTCGCCGGGGGTGGCGCAGGCGGTCAGGCGGTCGAAGAATTCGTCCAGGCGGGACGGGAGCGATGCCGCCGGCCGCCGTTCGGGGAGCCGGGTCAGGAGCCTAAGCGTCTCGGCGTAGTGCATGCGCTAACATGAAGCATACCCCAGGAGGATACGATGACAGCTCCAGCCGCGCCCAGCCCGGTCGATCCCAACGACGTGATGATGACCGGGGAGAATTCCTTTATCCGCCTGAGTCCCGACGGCGGCGCCACGCAAACCGACCGCTTCAGCCATTGGCGCGTGCTGTGGTGCCCGGCGGGCGCGGGCCATGTCCTGTTCGCGAAAAGCAGCCTCACCAGGGACACGGTGAAGGTGTACTCGGACAACGAGCCGGTGGCGCGCTGGCTGCAGAAGGAAATCGAGTCTCTGCTCTTTCCCGCCTTCGCCGATCCGGCGCTGCCGGTTACGAAGGCCGAGTTCGCGCGCTCAGGCGGCGCCGACCACAAGGCGGTCGAGACGATCAAGGCCGCCGATGCGCTGATCGAAATGGTATGGCGCGAGTTCCTGCCACCCTTCGTGCTCAACATGCCGCCGGGATCGGCCAACCGGCCGATCGGCGTGTTCAGCACCTTCTTCCCGGCGCGCTGGTCGCAGGTGGCGTTCAACAACCACGTCGCCACCGGCAAGCCATGGGCGGAGAAGCGCGGCGAGCGGAATTCCTCCAGCGCCTGCCTGGCGTGGTCGGAGACCTGGGTGCGGCCAGCGGGTTAGTACGGAGAAGGTGTCGGCGATGAACCTGCGCCACATGGAAGTGTTCCGGGCAGTCATGCTGACTGGAACTGTCACAGGCGCGGCCCAGTTGCTGAACGTTTCCCAGCCCGGCATCAGCAAAGTCCTCGCCATGGCGGAGCGGCGCAGCGGGCTGCAGCTCTTCGAGCGGCTGCGCGGTCGCCTGGTGCCTACGCCTGAGGCGCAAAGGCTGTATCGCGAGGTCGAGGACCTCTGGCGCGGGGTGCAGAAGGTCCGCGACGTCGCGCGCAATCTGGCGAAACCCGAATCCGGAACATTGCGCCTGGCCATCTCTTCGAGTTTCGCGCCCGGAGTGGTGCCCGCTGTTCTGAGGGAACTGAGCCTGCGGCACCCCGCAATCGAAACGCGGGTTGAGATCCTCGTCCCGCACTTGCTGGTCGAGGCGTTACTCACGCAGGGCTGCGATCTCGGCATCGCGTTGATGCCCAATGAGCACCCCAATATCGCCGCCGTTGCCAAGTTCCAGTGCGGGTTGGTGTGCGTCATGCCAAGTGGGCATCGACTTGCCCGCAGGAAATTTGTACGCGCCTCCGACCTCGCCGGCGAGCGCCTCGTATCGCCCTCCGGTGTGCCGGCGTTCGCTGCTGTGCTCGAGCAAGCCTATCGGGACGTGGGTGAGCCGGTACAGGTCTCCACCGAAGTGCGTTCCGGGGCCCACGCCTGCTGGATGGCCCAGGCCGGCGTCGGCATTGCCCTGGTTGACGCGCCAACCGTGGTCGGCAACAGTTTCGCAAACCTCGTCGCGCTTGGTTTCCGGCCGAGCCCGCGGCTGGACGTCCGCCTGATGCATAACCGCGACCGTCCGCTGTCGCAGCCAGCGCGTCTCTTTTGCGCAACCTTTGAACGTCTCTGGAAGGGCTGGCGGCTCTAGGAGGAGGCCATAACCGCAGGTTTGGTCAGCCTCATATCTTGTCATTTGACCATGCGACGGCTGGC
Source organism: Betaproteobacteria bacterium (assembly GCA_052386675.1). Lineage (GTDB taxonomy): Bacteria > Pseudomonadota > Gammaproteobacteria > Burkholderiales > SG8-39 > RBG-16-66-20. The sequence continues at coordinate 103,883 of JBQTJX010000043.1, read as the reverse complement.
TCCGCATATTGAGGGGAGAGGAGAATCCCCCCATGCGAATCGTCGTCGCAACGCTGATACTGCTGGCTGGCGCGCATCTGGCGCAGGCGCAGGTTTTTCCAACGCGCCCCGTGACACTCGTCGTCCCCCAGCCGCCGGGAGGCGCCAACGACCGCACGGTGCGTCTCATCGGCGAACGGCTGCAGCAGATGTGGGGCCAGTCCGTTGTGGTGGATTTCAAGCCGGGCGGCGGGGTGATCGTCGGCTCGCAGTACGTGGCCCGAAGCGCTCCGGACGGCCACACCATCGGCCTGATTACCGGCGCGCACACCATCAATCCGGCAATCCGGAAGGACATGCCGTACGACCCGATAAAGGATTTCGCGCCGGTTGCGCGGGTTGGCTTCTACATCATCGGACTGGTAGCCCATCCATCGCTGCCGGCGCGCAATGTGGCCGAACTGGTCGCACTCGCGAAGCAGAAGCCCGGCGAACTGCAGTACGGCTCCAATGGCATCGGCACCTCGGCGCATTTTTCCGGAGAGATGCTGAAGTCCATGGCCGGGATCGACCTGCAGCACATCCCCTATAACGGCGGCGCGCCGCTGTACCGGGACATGACCGCGGGACGGGTACCGCTCGCATTCGCGATCATGGGCTCGGCCATGCCCCACGTTCAGCAGGGGCGCATGAAACTGCTCGCGCTGACCAATCCGGCGCGCAGCGAGGTTTACCCGGAGGTACCGGTGGTGGCCGAAACGATCCCCGGGTTCGAGATGACCACATGGGTCGGCTTCGCAGTGCCCGCGGCGACGCCGGCGCCCCTGGTTCAGCGCATTTCGGCGGACATCGTCAAGGTTCTCCTGGATCCCGAACTGCGCCGTCAATTCGCCACGCAGGGCCTGGAACCCGCACACCTTCCGGCGGCGGAGTTCGAAGCATTCGTGCGCGCCGACCTGGAGCGCATGCGCCGGGTCGTGCAGCAGTCCGGAATCAAGGTGGAATGATGCAGACCTACAGGCTCACTCGCGACATCCCCGTCGAAGAAGGCTACGACGTCGTCGTCGCCGGCGGTGGGCCCGCCGGCTCCGCGGCCGCGGCAAGCGCCGCCCGCCTGGGGGCGAAAACGCTTCTCCTGGAGGCCACTGGATGCCTGGGCGGCATGGGAACCTCCGGCCTGGTCGCGTCCTTCGGACCGATCGCGGACGGCGAGCGCATGCTGGTCGGCGGGTTCATGAAGGAACTGGTGGAGACCATGCACGCGCGCGGCCTGTTTGGCCCGCATGTGGTTCCGGACTTCTTCCACAAGCAGCTCAACCGATGGATTCCGTTCCGGCCCGAGGGCCTCAAGCGGGTGCTGGACGAACTCGTGACCGGCGCGGGTGCGGAGGTGCGCTTCTTCACGCGCGTCATCGAAGCCGACGTTACCAACCGCCGCATCAATGGCGTGGTCATCAACAATGTGGAAGGCAATCGTTTCATCCGCGCCAAGGCATTCGTGGATGCAACCGGCGATGCCGCGATCGCGGCCATGGCCGGCGCAGAATGCAAGGTTGTACTGCGCGACACCGATACGGTGGCGCCGAGCACGCTGTGCTCGCTGTTCGCCGGCATCGATTGGGACCACCCGGAGTACGGAAGCGACTGGCGCGGCATCGATGCCGTGAAGAACCGCACGAAGACGGAACTGCTGCAACAGGCGATCGCGGAAGGCCATTTTTCGCAGGAAGACCGGTTCATGCCGGGGCTGAACAAGATCGGCCGCTCAACCGGGGCACTCAACGCCGGCCATGTCTTCAACCTGAACCCGTTGAGCATCCGCAGCCTGTCCGATGGCATGATTTTCGGCCGCAAACTGGCGCTGGAGTACGAGTCCTTCTACCGAAAGTACGTCCCCGGCTGTGCAAACATAGAACACCTGGCCACGGCGCCGGTGATGGGCGTGCGCGACTCGCGGCGGATCGTTGGCGAGTTCGAATTGACGATGGATGACTTTCGCGCGCACCGCCAGTTTCCCGATCAGGTGGCGGTCTACAACCGCCCGACGGACGTCCATCCGACCAACACCTCCAAGGAGGAATACGACCGCTTTCTGAAGGACTTTCACGGCAAGGACAATCTGGCTCGCGGCCAGTCCGTCGGCATCCCCTACAGCATCCTGGTGCCAAAGGGCTGGGAGAACCTCTGGGCCGCGGGTCGCTGCCATTCCAGCGACACCAAGGTGCACGGCTCGATTCGCGCGCAATCCGCCGCCTACATGATGGGCCAGGCGGCCGCCACCGCCGCATGCCAGGCCATTGACACCGGGCAACCCGGCTGCGACCTGGACACGTCCGCGCTGGTGGAAACCCTCAGGCGCGCAGGCGCGTACCTGCCGCAACCGTCGCTCAGCCGGCGGATGACTCGCTAGTCCCCGCGGTCAGAACGGATACGGCGTCGCTTTGTCCTGGATGGTCACCCACTGCCACTGGGTGAACTCCTCCCAGTTGGCGACGCCGCCGTGGCGCCCGCCGTTGCCGGAGGCGCCGCGGCCGCCGAACGGCACCCAGGGCTCGTCGGCCACGGTCTGGTCGTTGACGTGGATGATGCCGCTCTTCAGCTTCGCGGTGAACGCCATCGCGCGCTCCACCGACTGCGTGATCACGCCGGTCGACAGGCCGTAGTCCGTGGCGTTGCTCATTGCGATTGCCTCCTCGTCGGTGTCGAAGGTCAGCACCGACAGCACCGGGCCGAACACTTCTTCGGAGTACACGCGCATGTCGGGCCGCACGCCCTCCAGCACCGTCGGGCTGTAGAACAGCTTGTCGTAGGTGCCGCCGGCTCGCAGCACCGCGCCCTTGGCGACGGCGTCCTTCACGATGCCGTCGATGCGCTCGATCTGCCGGCTGTTGATGATCGGGCCCAGCGCGCAAGGCCCTGCGCTCGGATCGCCCACCGGCAGGTTCTTCGCCTTCGCCACCAGCCGCTCGGTCAGGTCGCGCGCGATGCTGCGCTGCGCGAGCACCGTGCCGGTGGCCATGCAGATCTGGCCCTGGTGCAGGTAGGCGCCCCAGGCGGCGCTGGAGGCCGCGACGTCCAGGTCCGCGTCATCCAGCACGATGGTCGAGTTCTTGCCTCCGAGCTCCAGCGTCACGCGCTTCAGGTGCCGGCTGGCCAACTCGCCGACGCGCCTGCCGGCGGCCGTGGAGCCGGTGAACGAGATCATGGCGATGTCCGGATCGGTGATCATTGCTTCGCCTACCGTCGCATCGCCCGGTAGCACGTGCAGCAGGCCGGGCGGCAGTCCCGCAGCCTCGAACAGGCGCGCCAGCATGAAGCCGCCGGTGACCGGCGTGCGCGGATCGGGCTTGAGCACCACGGCGTTGCCCAGGGCGAGCGCCGGCGCCACCGCGCGGGCCGACAGGATCAGCGGCGCATTGAAGGGCGAGATCACGCCGATCACGCCGTGCGGCACGCGGCGCGCGAAGCTCATGCGCTTGGGGCCCGAGGGCAGCATCATGCCCGGGGGCTGCGTCGCGATCGCCGCCGCCTCCAGCAGGATGCCGGTGACCATGTGCAGCTCGAAGTCCGCCTTGGGCGGAATCGAGCCCGTCTCGCGCACGATCCAGCCGCGCATGGACTCGGCGTGCGCCTCGAGCAGCTGCGCCGCCCGGCGCAGCACCGCGGCGCGCTGGTCCGCCGGCGTGTTGGCCCACTCGACCTGCGCGGCGGCGGCGGCCTGCGCCGCGTCGCGCACGTCCTCGGCATCCGCAAACCCGACTTCGGTGAGCACCTTTCCGGTCGCGGGCTCGATCACCTCGCGCGTGCCGCCCTTGGCGAGCTGCCAGCGTCCGGTGAATACCTTGCCCTTCCAGGCGTTCTCGGCGGCGATGGTCACCGCGGTGGTCTGCTTCTCGGCCATGAAGAGGCCTCCTTTCCAGGTCAATGTTCCAGGTTTGACGTCCGCGCCGAGGTAGGCGGCGCGAAGACGCTCCGACTTGAGCAGCTTGCCCGCCTGCCCCTTCATCACCACCACGCCGCGTTCGATCACGTAGGCGCCCTCGGCGATCGCCATTGCCTTGGCGACATTCTGCTCCACGAGCAGGATGGTCACGCCGTCGTCCCTGATGCGGCGCACGATGCCCAGCAGCTCGTCGATCATCTTGGGGGCGAGGCCCAGCGACGGCTCGTCCAGCATGAGCAGCCTGGGCTTGCCCATCAGCGCCCGCCCCACCGCCAGCATCTGCTGCTCGCCGCCGGACATCGTGCCGGCGATCTGCTCGCGGCGCTGCGCAAGCTTCGGGAAGAACTCGAAGATGCGCTGCAGCCGCATCTCGCGCTCGCCCCGCGGCAGGAGGTAGGCGCCGAGTTCCAGGTTCTCGCGCACCGACATCTGCGGGAACAGCTGCCGCCCTTCGGCCACCTGCGCCAGGCCGCGCGACACGATCGAGGAGGGTTCCGGCGGCAGTGGCTCGCCGTCGAGCAGCACCAGGCCCTCGCGCGGGATCAGCCCCGACACCGCCTTGAGCAGCGTGGTCTTGCCCGCGCCGTTGGGGCCGACCACCACGGTGATCTCGCCCGAAGGCACCTCGAGGTCCACGTCCTGCAGCACGCGGATCGGGCCGTAGCCGGCGCACAGGCCCTTGATCGAGAGGCCGCTCATGCCGCCTTCCGTGCAGGTTCGACCGCAGGCTCGCCCTCGTCGCCGAGGTAGGCCTCGATCACCCCCGCGTCCTTGGCCACCGCTCGCGGATCGCCGTCGGCGATCTTGCGGCCCTGGTGCAGGACCGCGACACGCTCGACGTAGTTCATCAGGACGCGCACCGCATGCTCGATCCAGATCACGGCCAGGCCGAGCTCATCCCGCACGCGCCGGATGAGCTGCGCCGTGAGCTCGACTTCAGCGTGCGTCAGGCCGGCCGCGACCTCGTCGAGCAGCAGCACGCGCGGGCGCGCGCCGAGCGCCATGCCGATCTCGAGCAGGCGCTGCTTCGAGGGCGTCAGGCCGCCTGCCGGCACCTCGGCCACGTCGGACAAGCCGAGGAACTCCAGGATCGCCCCGGGCTCGTCGAACGCGTCATGCGCGTGCTTGCGCGTGCGGCCCGCGAACGCCAGGCCGAAGCGGACGTTGTCGATGGCCGGCATTTCCTTGAACACGCGCGGGGTCTGGAAGGTGCGGGCGATGCCGTGCACCGCGTAGGCATGCGCCTCCTTGCCCGTCAGGTCGTCGCCGAGGACGAAGATGCGGCCCGCCGTGGGGACGAGCACGCCCGACAGCGCGTGGAAGAAGGTGGTCTTGCCCGCGCCGTTGGGGCCGATGATGCCGACCAGCTCGCCGCCATGCACATCCAGGTCCACCCCGTCCACGGCCACCAGGCCGCCGAAGCGCACGCTCACGCCCCGCGCGGAGAGCAGCGGCTCACGCACGGCTCTTCCTCCAGCGCCAGCGATCAAACAGGGAGGCAAGCCCTCCGGGCAGGTACAGCACCAGCAGGATGAGCAGCAGGCCGAGGATGACCAGGAAGAGGTACGGGAACTGCAGCCGCAGGTACTCGGTGAGCAGGCTGAACAGCACCGAGGAGGCGATCGGCCCGAGGATGGTCTGCGCGCCGCCCACCATCGCGATCAGCACGGTCTGGAAGCCGATGAACGGGTTGAACACCGACAGGGGATCGATGTAGGTCCAGCGCATCGCCATCGCGGCGCCGAGCGCGCCGGAGAAGAACGCCGAAAGCGAGAATGCAATGACCTTCGCGCGCCGCGTGTCGACGCCCAGGGTGCGGGCGCGCTCCTCGTCCGAGCCGATGCCGCGCAGGGCGAGGCCGAGGCGGCTCGCGCGCACCGCGAGCGCCGTGACGATCGCGAGCGCGGACAGCAGCAGCACCGTGTGGTAGATCGTGACCGACTCGGGCGGCGTGGAGATCACGCGCCCGACGGTGCCCGCGTAGGCCTTCTCATAGTAGGTGATGGCGTGGCGCACCAGTTCGCCCAGGCCGAAGGTGATGACCGCGAAGTATGCGCCGCGCAGGTGCAGCACCGCGGCGCCCACGATTGCCGCGAACGCCGCCGCCGCCAGCCCCCCCAGCAGCACCGCGACTCCGTAGGGCAGCGTCTCGGCCCCCCATGCGGTGACGTAGGCACCCATGCCGAAGAACGCCGCCGTGGCAAGCGACAGGTAGTTGGTCGCGCCGCAGAACATCGCCCAGCTCACCGCCAGCCCGGCGTACATCAGGCAAGTGAGCGTCAGCGCCAGGGCGAAGTCCGACATCAGCCAGGGCATCGCCGAGAGCACCAGCGCGGCCAGCAGCGTGGCGAGGATCGAGTCGCGCAGCGTGAATCGCCTCATCGCGCGAACAGCCCCTTGGGGCGCGCGAGCAGCACGCCGATCAGCACGGCGTAGGACAGGAGCATCTTCAGCGACGGGCTGGTGAAGTGCATGCCGAAGGTTTCAACGAGGCCGAGGAGGAACCCGCCCAGCAGCGAGCCCAGCGCACTGCCCAGGCCACCCAGGACGATCACGATCAGCGCGGTGACGGTGTAGGGCTCGCCCATGCCGGGGGAGATCTCGTAAACCATCGAAAGCAGGGCGCCGGCGACACCCGCCATGGCGAGGCCGAGCCCGAACACCACGGGATGAAGGTAGCGCGTGTCGATGCCGACCAGCTGCGCGCCGGTGGGCGACTGCATCATGGCGCGCACCGCCTTGCCGATCAGCGTCCAGCGCAGCACGGCGAGCAGCGCGAGGCTCGCGCCGACCGCGAAGGCGAACACCACCAGGCGGTTCACCTGGAAGCGCGCGCCGCCCAGGTCGACCGCCTCGGTCAGGAATGAATAGCCGCGCAGGTCCGCGCCCCAGGCAAGGTAGGCGGCGTTCTGCACCAGGAACATGAGGCCGAAGCCCACCAGCAGGCTCCGCGCCTCGATCACCTCCACCGCCGGCGCGGTGCGGATGATGCGCCGGAAGCACAGCCAGTACACCGCCACCCCGAGCACGAACAGCGCGAGCGCCACCACGGGCAGGAACATGATCGGGTTCACCTGGAGCACCGTATGCCCGAGCCAGGTCAGGTAGGCGCCCAGCATCAGGAACTCGCCGTGCGAAATGTTCATGATGCGCATCAACCCGTACTGCAGGTTGAGGCCCAGCGCCACCAGCGCGTAGATGCCGCCGGTGATCAGGCCGGTGGCGACGAGTTCGAACCAGAATGCCATGGAGACCGCGCAGACCGTGGATACGAAAGGGCCCTGCGGGTGCGCCGCAGGGCCCGGGGCAGTTCCGGATTACTTCCAGGCTTGCTTCGGGTAGTACGCCGGCCCGGTCGCGTTTTGCGGCGGCCAGACCACCTCGAACTCGCCGGATTGCCACTGGCTCACCGCGCCCGGCGTGGAGATGTTCTCGCCGTTGCGGAAGCGGATCTTGCCGATGATGGTGTCGAACTCCGCGCTGGCGATCGTGTCGCGCAGCGCCTTGCGGTCCAGGCCCGCCTTGGCCACCGCCTGCTCGAGGATCTGCAGGCCGGCCCAGGCATGGGCGCTCGCCCAGCGGTCCGGTTCCTTCTTCCAGCGCGCCACGTGCGCGTCGAAGTACGCCTTGGTCGCGGCGCTGGTCTTCGGGTTCCAGGTGCCCAGCCCCATCACGCCCTCGGCGACCGGGCCGAACTTGTCGCGGTAGACCGGGAACGCGGTGCCCACCGCGGTGTAGAACAGCTTCGGGTTGAAGCCGATTGCCCGGGACTGCCCGGTGATGAGGAAGGTGTCCGGCGGGTAGCTCAGCGCGACGAACGCATCCGGGTTCTTCGACTTGATGTCGTTCAGCACCGGCTGCAGGTCCTTGACGCCGATCGGGTAGCTCTTCTTCTCCACGAGCTGGATGTTCTTCTGCTTGAGCGAGGTCTCCAGCCCGGCGAACTGCTCCAGGCCGAACAGCTCGTCGACGTAGATCACCGCCACCGTCTTCGCGCCGCGCGCCGCGAGGAACTCCGCCAGCGCGTCCATCATGCGGTCAGGCTGCTGCAGCAGGGCGAAGAAGTACGGGTTCTTCATGCCGAGCAGCTTGCGGCCGGTTGCGGTGGGCGACAGCATCGGGTAGCCGTGCTTCTGCGCCAGCGGCATCACCGCGAAGTTCGCGCCGGTGCCCCAGGGCGGCAGGATCAGGTCCACCTTGTCGCTGCCCATGAGCTTTTCATACGAGCGCACCACCGTCTCCATCTCGCTGCGGTCGTCCACCGCCACCAGCTCGACCTTGCGCTTCTTGCCCTTCACGTTCAGGCCGCCGCGCGCGTTCACCTGCTCGGCCCACATGATGTAGTTGGGTTCCTGCGTCACCTGCGCGCCGGCCGACCAGGGGCCGGTGCGCGCGATGGCGTAGCCGATGCGGACGGGCGCGTCCTGCGCGAACGCCGGGGTGAGAACGGCCGCGGCGAGCACGCCCAGGATGGCGCGACGGGAAAAACGGGGACTGAACATGGTGGTGGTCTCCTCGGGTTGAGCGGCCGCTTCGACTGCCGGACCGTCTTCTTGTATGGCTGCAGGACTCTACGATTGAACCGCGCTTCGCGCAATCCTTACCGCACTGCACAAACGAGTCTTCAACGCGCGATTACCTGGGTCGCGTGCTGGTTCCGGTCGTGCAGGAACTCCCGCGCGAGCTCGTCGAAGGCACGCGCGGCCGCCTCCCTGAGCAGCGCCGCCTCGCGATCGGCCCACCCTGCCTCGCCGCCCATGGCCGTCAACGGCCGGAATTCCTTGCCGACGCTGCGAAACTTGCGCGTGCCGTCTCCTCCCATCGCCGCGTTCCGGTAGCGCACCACCAGCACGAACTCCGGCGCCGCGCGGCCGTCCGGCCGCAACTCCAGCCGCACGTAGGGCAGCAGCAGGTAGTCGGCGTCGCCGTCGGTCTCCAGGATCCGGAACCCGACCTTGCGCGTCTCGGCGCGCGCGTGGCGCCGCAGCGCCTGCTCCAGGTCACGGTCGAATTTCAGGGCCAGCGCCGCGCCGCTGTCGCCAATGGCTTCCGCCACGCGGGTGCGTTCGATCAGGATGCCCAGCAGGCCGGGATCCGGGCCGGTGATGGGCGTGACCGAAACGAAGACCTGGCTGTCCTTGACCAGCGAATCACCGGGCAGGACCTCGTTCCAGGTCGAGATGGTGCCGCGCGAGGCGGCGATGACGGCGATTTCCTTCGGCTCGGGCGTGGCGCAGCCGGCGGCCGCGAGGATCAGGATAGCGAGCAGGGCGGCGCGGGTGACAGGCATTGGCGGAATCGGCGTTTCATCCTATAAGATCGCCGCATGAAAACCAAACCGCTCGGCCGCACCGGAATCCAGGTTTCCGAACTGTGCTTCGGCACCATGTCCTTCGGCGGCGACGCCGATGAAGCCGCCTCGACGGCGATGTACAAGGCTACGCGCGACTCGGGAATCAACTTCTACGACTGCGCCGACCAGTACAACAAGGGCAAGTCCGAGGAAATCCTCGGCCGGCTCATGAAGGGCCACCGCGACGACCTGGTGATCACCACCAAGTGCTACAACCCGGCCTCCGCGGATATCAACGCGCGCGGCACCTCGCGGCGCCATGTCACCCGCGCGGTCGAGGCGAGCCTCAAGCGCCTGGGCACGGATCGCGTGGACGTCCTGTTCCTGCACCAGTTCGACTCGCGCACCCCGATCGACGAATCCATGCGCGCGCTGGAGGACGTGGTGCGCTCGGGCAAGGTCCTCTATCCGGCCGTCAGCAACTGGTCGGCGTGGCAGACCCAGCTTGCGGTGGACTTCCAGGATCGCAGCAACTGGGCGCGGTTGCAGGTGCACCAGCCGATGTACAACCTGGTCAAGCGCCAGGCGGAGGTCGAGATCCTGCCCATGTGCCAGGCGAACGGCATCGGTGTCATTCCCTACAGCCCCGGCGCCGCCGGCCTGCTCTCGGGCAAGTATTCCGGCCAGGCAAGCGGAAGGCTCAAGACCAACAAGATGTACGAGGCCCGCTACAGCGACGCCTGGATGTTCGAGGTCGCCGACCGCTACGTCGCCTTCTGCAAGGCGAAGGGCCTGCATCCGGTCAGCGCCGCCGTGGCCTGGGTCGGGGCGCACCCGGCGGTCACCGCGCCCATCATCGGCGCGCGCAACGTCGAGCAGCTGCAGGCTTCGCTCGATGCGGTCAAGGTGGACATGACCCCGGCGCTGCGGGCCGAGATCTCCGCGCTGTCGGTCGCGCCGCCACCCGCCACCGACCGCTCGGAGGAGACCAAGCCCAAGACCTGGTGAGGATGTAACCGATCGGTTACATTATCCGTCTGCAGCAGGCCGGGCTTGCCGGTTGCTAGACGTTTTTGTAAAATGTCTAGCAACTTTCATGCCCCCCCGGCGCTACACCGACTTGCCCCTTGCGGCCCAGACCGCCTACGCCGAACTGGCGGAGCGCACGCGCGCCTTCGAGCTGGACAACGCCCTCGCCGGCCTGTCCGGCAGCTTCCACACACTGAAGCGCAAGGGCCGCGCGTACTGGTACTTCTCCTACCGCGAGGCCGGCGCCGCGCGTTCGCGCGTGCTCTACGTCGGCCCGGACAACGAGTCCGTGCGCGCGCTGGTCGAGCGCTTCAAGGGCAGCCGCGCTCGCGGCGCACTGGCGCCGCAGGCCCTGGCCGCGATCAACCTGGGTTGCGCGCCGATGGCGCCGAAGCATTTCCGCATCGTCAAGCAGCTTGCGGAGCACGGCCTGTTCCGCGCCGGCGCGATTCTCGCCGGCACCCACGCCTTCATCGCCTACGGCAACCTGCTGGGCGTGCGCTGGACCGACGCCTCGGCGACGCTCGACGTGGACGTGGCGCACGCGGGCCGCAATGTCTCTGTGGCGCTGCCAGCGGACCTCAAGGTCGATGTCCACGGCGCCCTGCAGTCGCTCGAAATGGGCTTGCTGCCGATCACCGAACTGAGCGGCCGGATCGGCACCCAGTACCGCAACCCCTCGGACGCCGAGCTGCGGGTGGATTTCCTGACCAGCCGCACGCGCAGCGGAAAACCGGTGGCGATGCCGGAGCTGAACGTCGTGCTCGAGCCACTCAAGTTCATGGAGTTCTCCCTTGAGGGCACGACCCAGGGCTGCGCCTTCGGCCGCACCGGCGCCTGCACGGTGAACCTGCCCGCGCCCGAGCGCTACGCGGTGCACAAGCTGCTGGTGTTCGGCGAACGGCCACTGCGCCAGCGAACCAAGGCGACGAAGGATCTTCTTCAGGCTGCCGCGCTCGCCACCTGGTTCGCGGATTCGGGGCAGGCCCGCACCTTCAATGCGGCGTGGCGCGACCTGCTTTCGCGTGGCCGGGGATGGCGCGAGCGCGCCAGCCAGGGACGGGCGGCGCTCATCGCACTCGCGCCGGAGACCGACCTTCCCGCACTCTGGCGCGCGTAGCTTCAGTTCGCGCCCCAGGCAGGTAAGATCGCTGTATGTGCCGCGCCCTCCTCTACCTCGGCCAACCCGTCCTGCTGGACAGCCTGCTGTTCCAGCCCGACTCGGCGCTCATCCGGCAGTCGTACATGCCCAAGATGCTGCACATGCTGAACCTCGCCGGCTTCGGCCTGCGCGCCTGGTCGCCGGTGTCGCATGAACCCGCGAAGCCCTTCGCCTACGGCTCGCCTTCGCTGCCGGTCTTCGATCGCAACCTGAAGAACCTCGCCGAGAAGGTGCGCGCGAGCTGCGTGCTCGGGCACGTACGCGGCGTCGCCTACTCCACCACCGTGGACATCTCGCTGCAGAACGTGCACCCGTTCCAGTTCGAGGGTGTGCCCTGGTGCCTGGCGCACAACGGCGACCTGGCCGGCATCCATGAAATGAAGCCGCTGCTGGCGCTGGAGGTGAAGAACGAGTTCCTGCAGAAGATCAAGGGCACGACCGACAGCGAGTGGATCTACGCGCTGTTCGTGTCGCAGCTGAAGGATCCATATGGCGAGTCATCGGAGGCCGAGGTTTTTGCCGCGATCGAGGACACGCTCGCCATCATCCGCCGGGCGAGGGAGAAGCTGGGCATCGCCCTGTCCTCGTCGGTGAACCTGTTCATCACCAACGGCTCGCAGCTTGCGGCTGTCCGGTATTGCTTCGATTTCGGCTGCTACCGCACCGAGGATCCCGCCCGGGTGCACGAGGCGAACCTGAACTACCTGTCGCTCTGGTACACGCTGGGCAGCGACTACGCCATGCACGAGGGCGAGTGGCGCATGGCGGGCGGCGCGGAGAACGCGGATTCGATCATCGTGGCCTCCGAACCGCTGACGCGCGATACCTCGGCGTGGGTGGAGTTGCCGGAGTACGGGGCGCTGTTCGCGGAAGCCAGAAACGGCAGGCCGCGCGTGGCGGTGCGGCTCCTGAACTGACTATTCCGGAGCCTCGGCGCGTACCACCTGCGCTGCGAGCGCCGCCTCCAGTTCCCGCGCCTTCTTCGTCGAATCCGTCAGCCGCGCATGGCTGATCAACCTGGTCAGTTGCGTATTGGTCCGCGCCAGCGCCCGCATCAGGCTGCGATGAATCGCATGATGCAGGCTCACCGTCGCGCCTGAATTCCCCTCGTAGATTTCCATGAACCCCGCGCGCGGAATCTCCAGCAGGCAGCAGGCCTCCCGCACCCGCGCGTTGCCACCATGCGGCGCGCCGCGGATCAGGGCCACGAAGCCGACGAGTTCCCCGGGACCGGCGATCGCGACGCGGCGCTCCTTGCCCTCGCCACGCGTGAACACCTCCAGCGCGCCGCGCACCACCAGGAACGCGGCAGATGCCGGCAATCCCGCGGCGAAGACCCACGCCCCGCGCTGCAGCTCGATCACTTTCCCGAGCGAAGCCAGTTCGTCCAGTTCGTGGGCATCGAAGCCCTCGAAGAACGGCAGGATGGGGAGGAACGCCTTCCAGTCGAAAGACGCCTGGCGCGAGCGCTTCACCTGCGCCAGCGGGTCGGAAGCGGGCGCATCGCCGGCCATGGGATGGTCTTCCACCGCCGGATATTCCTTGATGCGCTCGTTCAGCGCGCGCAGCTTGTCGGCCAGGATCCGCGTGATCCCCCGCTGCACCTCCAGCGCCGCCGCCTCGCGGCTCGCCACCATGGCGCGGAAATCGTCGCGCCCGATGAACCAACCGTCCAGGTTCGCGGTCGCGACCACCGTCGCCGAAACCACGCCGCGCTCGAGCAGCGCCATCTCGCCGAACATGTCCTCGGCGCTGAAGGCCGCCACCGTCATGGAACCACCGCCGGGCAGCGCGACTCGCGCTTCGCAAGCGCCGGAGCGGATCAGGAACGCGCCGCGCGAAGCCTCGCCCTGGCGGACGAGCTCGGCGCCCTTGACGAAGGACACTTCGCGCGCGACGCCGAGGAGCTGGCGAAGCGGGTTCGGAGCGTTCGGGGAGTTCGGTGCGCCGGCCATGGTTGCCGCGCTAGCGTACCTGAATCCCCGAGCCTGTTGCCGCGCTACTCCGGCTTGATGCCGGCGGCGCTGATCACCTTCCTCCAGCGCTCGAAGTCCGCGCGCATCACGCGGCCGAACTCCTCCGCCCCGGCCGGGGACGGCGCCTGGCCCGCCTTCTCGATGCGCTCCCGGACCTCGGCCATGCCCATGACCTTCAGCAGGTCGGCGCTCAGCTTCTGCACGATGGGCGCCGGCGTCGCGGCCGGTACGACGATGCCATACCACTCGATGACGTTCGAGAGCTCGGTGATGCCCAGTTCGCCCGCCGAGGGCACCTCTGGCAGCGCCGGATTGCGCTTGCCGGCCATGACACCCAAGCCACGCAGCTTGCCCGAGCGCACATGCGGGATGGTCGAGGTCGGATTGGAGAACATGACGTTCACCTGCCCGCCCAGCAGGTCGTTGAGGGCCGGGCCGGCGCCCTTGTACGGCACGTGCAGCAGTTGCGTGCCGGTGGCCTGCTTGAACAGCTCGCCCACGATGTGCGGGCCGGCGGAACTGGAGGCGAAGCTGAGCTTGCCGGGATTCTGCTTCGCATAGGCCGCCAGCTCGCGCAGGTTCGCCGCCGGCACCGAGGGATGCGCCACCGCGATGAACGCCATTTCGGTGGTGCGCGCCACGGGCGCGAAGTCCTTCAGCGTGTCGTAGCCGGTGTCCTTGTAGAAGTGAGGATTGATGACCAGGGCGCCCTGGTGCGCGAAGGTGAGCGTGTATCCGTCGGGCGCCGCCTTCGCGCCCGCCGCGGTGCCGACGTTGCCCTGCGCGCCGGCCCGGTTATCCACGATCACCTGCTGGCCCCAGGTCTCGCCCAGCTTCGCGGCGAGGATCCGCCCCAGCACGTCGGTGCCGCCGCCCGGAGGGAACGGCACGATCAGCCGCACCGGCTTGTCGGGGAAACTGCCCTGCGCCAGCGCGCCGGCCGAGAACGCCGCCGCCAAACACATCACCACCATTCGCTTCATCATGTCCACTCCCTGAATTGTCGACCTGGGTTTCACTTCGATATTGTCCTAGCCCGCCAGCCAGCCGCCCTCCATGGGCAGCACTGCGCCGGTGATGTCCTGCGCGGCCGGGCCGCACAGGAACGCGACCAGCGCGCCGACGTCGGCGGCCTTCACGAAACGCCCGGTCGGCTGCTTGCCCTCGAGGAAACGGCGCTCGGCTTCCTCGCGCACGAGGCCGGCTTGCGCCATCAGTTCCCTTACCCGGACATCGATTCCGGGCGTCATCACCGTGCCCGGGCATACGGCATTGCAGGTGATCCCCGCGGCGACGGTTTCCATCGCGACGGCACGCGTCAGGCCGATGAGCGCGGTCTTGGTCGTCACGTAGTCGGCCCGGTTCGCGGTGCCGCGGCTGCCGTACACCGAGGTCAGGTTCACGATCCGGCCCCAGCCGCGCTCGCGCATGCCGGGCAGCGTGAGCTGGACCAGCCGGAACGCAGCGGTCAGGTTGACGGCCAGGGCGCGCTGCCACGCCTCCAGCGAAAGCGACTCCACCGGGCCGAAGTGCCGGACCACGGCGTTGTTCACGAGGATGTCGATGCCGCCGACCGCGGTCCGTGCCGCATCGGCCAGCGCCACGACGCCCGCATCGGTGGAAAGATCGCTGCGCACATAGGCAGCCTTGATCCCATGCGCGGCCTCGATGCGAGCGCAAGCCGGCGCTGCTTCCGCCTCGGGGGCGAGTCCGTGCAGCACGACGTCGGATCCAGCGGCTGCCAGCGCCTCGGCAATCGCAAGCCCCAGCCCGTCGCTCGAGCCCGTGATGAGCGCGGTTTTCACGCAGCGACCGGACAGGCGAGCGCCATCACCGCGCCGGCGTCCGCCGCGCCATCCAGCGCCCAGATGGCGTCGCAGAGCGCCCGCGCGTGGAGGCGCGCGCCGCTGAAGCGGAGCAGTTCCGCGAGCTTTTTCTCCAGGTCCGCGTCGGACAGCGGCCGCGCGATCCCGCCGCGCGCATGCGCCACGTGCCGTTCCAGCACGCGACCCTTCGACATGCGCACGATCACCTTCGCGGCATCGACGGCGTAGCTGTCGTCGTCGACGAACGCGACCTTCGCGCCCAGTTCACGCAGGCGGGGATCCGCCACCGCCTCGTCGCTGAATTCCTCCAGCCCAGCCTTGCCGCGCGACAGCGCCACGGGCACGCCGTGCTGCGCGCTCACCTGCGCCTCGCGGCCGCTGCGCACGCCGGGCCGGTCGGTGCGCTCGCGCAGCAGCGGCAGCCCGACGATCTCGATTCGCTCGATCTCGCCCAGGGAAAGGCCGGGGTCCGAGGAAAGATCGATGCAGGCCTCGAGCACCGGGTTGAGCACCACGCCGCACGGATAGGGCTTGTAGGTATTGGAGAGCAGCTCCCAGGTGGACCCAAGTCCGCGCGTCAGCGCCTCGAAGTCCGGGGCGTCATCCGCGACCCGCAGGTAGCCGCGCGCGCCGTCGAGCGGATGGTCGGGTCCGGAGAAGCCCTCCCGCGCGAGCAGCGCAGACAGCATGCCGTTACGCGCCGCGTTGCCGACGCTGATGCTCTTGGCCATCGTGCCCAGCGTCTCCACCAGGCCGCCGGC
Source organism: Betaproteobacteria bacterium (assembly GCA_052386675.1). Classification (GTDB taxonomy): domain Bacteria; phylum Pseudomonadota; class Gammaproteobacteria; order Burkholderiales; family SG8-39; genus RBG-16-66-20. Next base: position 87,914 of record JBQTJX010000043.1, on the reverse strand, counting down.
CTGCACCGAGGCGTTGCCGAAGGCCCAGTTCATCTGCCGCGCGTCCAGCCCGAGCACCCTGCCCATTGCCGCGGCGGCGCCGAACACGCCGCAGGTGGAGGTGATGTGCCAGCCGCGCCGGTAGTGGCTGCGCGCCATGGCGTTGCCGATGCGGCATTCCGCTTCCACGCCGAGGACAAACGCCAGCAGGAGGTCCCGGCCCGAAAGCCCGTCGGATTCCGCATGCGCGAACAGCGCGGGCGCCACCGGCGCGGTGGGATGGATGATCGTGCCCGGATGGGTGTCGTCGAAGTCGAACACGTTCGCGTTCATCGCGTTCAGGAACGCGGCGCCGGGCGTATCGAAGCGCTCGCTGCGGCCGATGACGCGCGCCCGCGCCGCGCCGGAGAATGGCGCCAGCGTGGCGGCCGCCTTGTCGGCCGCGGGCTGCCGGCTGCCGGCCAGCGCCACGGCGAAGTAGTTGAGCAGCGAACGCTTCGCCTCGTGCCGCACGGCGGCGGGAAGTTCTTCCCAGCGGCACGCGGCGAGGAAACCCGCGAGGCGGACGCCTGCAGAAGGCCCTGCGGAAAGCGGGTCGGGCGCCATCGGGCCTCGCGGCGGGAGCGGATCAGGAATGGGAACGCATTCATTCTAATGGACGCGCGCGCCGCGGACGCCTGCTGCACCGCACGCGTTTCACTTTCCGGCCGCGTGTACACTCACCCCGCCCATGAACGCCGTCGCCAAGCCGGTCATCGACGCCGACCAGCTGCTCGCGCTGGTCGCGGTGGTGGCGAAGGAAGCGCGCCCGCACGTCGAACCGCACCGGTCCCACGTTACGCTCGATTCCTCGCTGGAGAAAGACCTCGGCCTGGACAGCCTGGCGCGCGTCGAGCTGGTGCTGCGCATCGAGAAGGCATTCAACGCCAGCCTGCCCGAGCAGGCGCTCGCCACCAGCGAGTCGCCACGCGACCTGCTGCGCTTCCTGCTGGGCAGCGTCGGCCACGAAGCGAAGACCGCGGACAACGTCGTCGCCAGCCTGGTGCAGGCACATGGCGTGCCCGCACCCACCAACGCGCAGGCGGCGACGCTGACCGAGGCGCTGGAATACCACGTCGAACGCCAGCCCGACCGACTCACGGTGTTCATGTACGAGGACCAGCAGGAGTTCCCCCTCAGCTACCAGGCGCTGTGGGACGGCGCCATGGGCTACGCCGCGCAGTTGAACCGCGCCGGCCTGCAACCGGGGCAGATGGTGGCGATCATGCTGCCCACCGGCAAGGCGTACCTCTTCTGCTTCTATGGCGCGCTGCTCGCTGGCGGCGTGCCGGTGCCGCTGTACCCGCCGGCGCGGCTGACGACCATCGAAGACCACATGTCGCGCCACGTCGGGATCCTCAAGAGCGCCGGCGCGACCATCATGGTCACGGTGCCCGAGGCGAAGCCGCTCGCCTACCTGCTGCGCGCGCAGGTGGAATCGCTGCGCACGGTGCTCGTTCCTGCCGACCTGGAAGGGAGCAGCGCCGGCTTCACGCGCGTGCGCCCGAAGCCCGGGGACATGGGCTTCCTGCAGTACACCTCGGGCTCGACAGGAAACCCCAAAGGCGTGGTGCTGTCGCACGCCAACCTCATGGCCAACGTGCGCGCCATGGGTGCGGCGGTGAACGCCAACCCGGAGGACGTGTTCGTCAGCTGGCTGCCCCTGTACCACGACCTTGGGCTCATCGGCGCCAACTTCGCCTCGCTGGTGCTCGGCTTCCCGACGGTGCTGATGTCGCCGCTTGCGTTCCTGTCGCGGCCCGCAAGCTGGATGCGGGCCATCCATCGCCACCGCGGCACGATGTCAGGGGGTCCGAATTTCGCCTTCGAATTGTGCCTGCGCCGGATCGCGGACGAGGACATGGAAGGCCTGGACCTGTCGTCGTGGCGCTTCGCCTTCAATGCCGCCGAGCCGGTGAGCCCGGACACCATCGTCCAGTTCGAGCAGCGCTTTTCCAGGTGGGGCCTGCGCAAGAACTGCCTGTCGCCCTCCTACGGCCTGGCGGAGTCCTCGGTCGGCGTGGCGATCACCGTGCCGGGCACGCCCTGGCGCGCGGATCGCCTGGACCGGGAGCGCTTCACGCGCACAGGAGAAGCAATAGAGGCAAAACCAACGGACCCGTCACCCCTCATCGTCATCGGCTGCGGGACGCCGATTCCCGGCCACGACATCCGCGTGGTGGATGCGGCCGGCCTGGAACTGCCCGACCGGCAGGAAGGCCTGCTGCAGTTCCGCGGCCCTTCGTCCACCTCGGGCTACTACCGCAACCCGGAGGCGACGAAGACGCTGTTCGGCAGCGGCGACTGGGTCAACACCGGCGACCGCGCCTATCTCACCGACGGCACCCTGTTCCTCACCGGCCGCGAGAAGGACATCATCATCCGCGGCGGTCGCAACATCAGCCCCTACGAACTGGAGCAGGCGGTGGGCGACCTGGCCGGCGTGCGGCGCGGCTGCGTTGCCGTATTCGGCAGCCGCGACGCGGCGAGCGGGACCGAACGCGTCGTGGTGCTGGCCGAGATGAAGGACCGCGACGCGTCCCGTCACGATGACCTGAAGCGCATGATCAACGACCTCGCGGTCAGCCTGATCGGGGCGCCGGCGGACGACATCGTGCTCGCGCCGCCGGCCACGGTGCCCAAGACCTCCAGCGGCAAGATCCGCCGCGTCGCCGCGCGCGAGTTCTACGAGCGCGGGCCGCAGGCGGTGGCGGGCGGCGCGGTGTGGCTGCAGTTCGCGCGCCTCGTGCTGGCCGGCGCCGCGCCGCAGTTGCGCCGCGGCGCGCGCGCTGTTGGCGGACTCGCGTTCTCGCTGCGCGCCTACCTGGTGTTCGGGCTGCTGTTCCCGTTCGCGCTCCTCGCCGCGCTGCTCGCGCCCGTCGCTGCCTGCTGGAAGGTCGGCGGCTTCGTCTCGCGCTGGTTCTTTCGCCTCTCGGGCATCCCGCTGGTGGCCACCGGGCTGGAGAACATCCCGCGCGACCGGCCGGTGGTGCTGGCGGTGAACCACACCAGCTATCTCGACCCGCTGGTGCTGCTGGCGCTCCTGGAGTACCGCGGCCAGGCCTTCGTCGCCAAGCGCGAGTTCCAGGACGGCTGGCTCATGCACCGGCTGCTGGCCGGATTCGGCACCCGCTTCGTCGAGCGCTTCGACGTGGCGAAGAGCGCCGAGAACGCCGGCGAACTCGTCGAGGCCGCCAAGGCCGGCGCCTCGCTCATCGTGTATCCGGAGGGCACGCTCACGCGCAATACCGGCCTGATGGCCTTCCGCACCGGCGCCTTCCAGGCCGCGGCCGCCGCGGGCATCCCGGTGGTGCCTGTGGCGTTGCGCGGTGTGCGCTCGGTGCTGCGCGACGGCACCTGGTACCTGCGCAAGGCGGCGATCACGGTGCGGGTATGCGAGCCCGTCGCGCCGCAGGGCACGGACTGGGCGGCGGCAGTGGCGCTGCGCGACCAGGTGCGCGCCGAGATCCTCAGGCACTGCGGCGAGCCGGACCTCGCCGCCGGCCAGTCCCGGATGTAACCGATCGGTTACATACAGTGGAAATCAGGGACGGACCACGTTTTCCATCCACGGAAATCCACGGAAATCGTGGTCCGTCCCTGATTTTCTGATTTCCGGGCTAGTATTTAATGGAGCATCCGTAGGGGCTGGTATTGGCGGTGGACACCGGCTTGCCCGCCATCGCTTCGCCCAGCGCCACGCGCACGAAGTTCTTCGCGGTCTTCACGTCAGACTCGCGCGTGGAGCGCTTGTCGTCGATGGCGCCGACATACACCAGCGTGCCCTTGGGGTCGATGACGTACATGTGCGGCGTGGTGACCGCGCCGTACAGCTTGCCCACCTTGCTGTCGCGGTCGAGCAGCGTCGCCGCGGGCGCGCCGCCCGTCTTCTTCATCCAGGCCGTCATTTCCTCCGGGCTCTTGAACTCCGAATGCCCCTGGCGCGTGGAGTTGATGGCGAGCCAGGTCACGCTCTTCGCGCCGAACTCTTTCTGCAGGTTGGGCATGTTGGCGCTGTTGTAGTGCTTCTGGACGTAGGGGCATTCCGGGTTGACCCACTCCAGCACCACGAACTTGCCCTTCTGGTCCGAGAGCTTCACCGGCTTGCCGGACACGTCGCTCAGGGTGAAATCGGGTGCGGGCTGGCCCACGGCCGGTGCGGCTGCGGCCTGGCCGGAGGCAAAAGCCAGCGAAATCAGGATGCTGCCGAGGATCTTGGTCATGTCAGGGCACCTTTCGGGAATCGGGTTTGGACGATGGGGTCAACGCGGTTAACAGGATGTCGTGGGTCAATATTTCAGGCAAGAGCTCGGGCTCGCGCCCGGGACGATGGACCACGTAGACCGGCACGCCGTTGCGGCCCAGCGCGGCCAGCGCGCGGGTGATGGCCGGATCGCGCCTGGTCCAGTCGGCGCGCAGCAGCGCCACTTTGCGCTCGCGAAACAGGCGCTCCGCGTCCGGACGCTGCAGCACCAGTTGCTTGTTCACCTGGCAGGTGACGCACCAGGCGGCGGTGAAATCCACGAACACCGGCCGGCCCTGCGCCGTGAGCGCCTCCACTCGCGCTTCCGACCATGCCTCCCAGGCGCCCGCCTGCTTCGCCTGCGCGTCACCCGCCAGCAGTCCGGTCTGCAGCGCGAACACCCAACCCAGCCAGAGCACGGTGGCGTACAACGGAATGGCCAGCGCCTGCTTGAAGCGGATCATCCAGCGCCCGGGCTTCGGCACCCAGCGCAGCCAGGCCGGATTCCACGACAACACGACATAGGGCAAGGCCATGCCGACCCCGAGCGCGGCGAACACCGCGAGCGCGGGGCCGGCGCCTTCGGTGAGCGCGTAGCCCAGCGCCGCGCCCATGAACGGCGCCGTGCAGGGCGAGGCCACCGCCACCGCAAGCACGCCAGTGAGAAACGCGTCGGCTCCCGGATGGCGCAGCTGGGCGCCCGCCAGCCGCGCGGGCACCAGCGCGCCGAATTCGAACAGTCCCGTGAGGTTCAGCGCGAGCGCGAGGAACAGCAAAGCGAGGCCCGCCACGAACCACGGTGACTGCAACTGGAAACCCCAGCCAATCTCGCTGCCCAGCGACTTCAACGCGACCAGCAGGCCGGCGAAGGCAAGGAATGAAACCACCACGCCCAGCGCGTAGAGCGCGCCGTGCGCGCGCATCGCGCGTGGTTCGCGGGCGCCACCTGCAAATCCGAGGATCTTGATGGACAGCACCGGCAGCACGCAGGGCATGAGATTGAGGATCAGGCCGCCGATGAAGGCGAACAGCAGCGCGGCGGCGAGGCCGGGCGCGGCGCCCGAGGGAGCGGCCACCGCCACCGGGACGTTGATCTCCACCGCAAGGGGATGCCGGTCGGACACCAGCAGTCCCGATACCCGCGTGAACGCGCCGACCGGCTGCTTCGAGCGCGGCAGCGCCAGCTCGTAGCCCTCGCCCGCACGTGTCAGCGCCTGCGCGCCGGGGTTGTGGATCCTGCCCTCGTCGAACGGGAAGTAGCTGAGGCGGCCAACCGTGAACGCCGGCGGCGGCGTGAACTGCAGCACCACCTTGTCCGGTTCGCCGCGCGCAGCGAGACGCCATTCGCCCAGCGTCGCCGCCTTCACCGGCAGCGCCTCTCGCACGCGCTCGATGGCGCGTGTCCAGGGCGCCGGCCCGGACAACTCGAGCCGGAGCTCGGCCTCCTCCGGCACGCAGCGCGACTCGTTGCACACCAGCCAGGTGGCGAACGCAGGCAACTCCGCCGGAACCGCGGCACCCGCGGGCACCGTGATATCAGTGAGCAGCAGCACCTCGCCTTCGTAGCCGAAATTCAGCAACGGTCCGATGGGCAGGCGTTCGGGCCTGGGCCACTGGATCGGGCCCGCGGTCCAGCCGGGCGGCAGCTTCCACTCGATCGCAGTCGGCTGGCCGGAATCGCCGGGATTGCGCCAGTAGGTGTGCCAGTGCGGGATCGCCTTCAGGCGCAGCGCCGCCGTGAACGGTTCGCCGGCGCGTACCGCTCCGCCGCGGACCAGTTCGGCCTCGACGTGTTCCGTCACGACTGGAGCGGCGCGGAGCACCGCCGGGGCGCTCGCCAGGGACGCGGCCAAAGCCAGCAGCAGGGCAGCGAGGAGGGGGAATTTGCGCATATCCGCTTACGTTAGCATCCAGACATGAAAATCCTGCTCGGGTTCCTTCTATCCGTCTTTCTCCACGGCGCCATCGCCCAGGACAAGGGCCACCCGACTGCCGGGACCGCCGCTCGCATGCGCGACGCCGCCGAGAAGGTGCTGGCCGCCCTGCCCGGGGCCGCTCGTGCCCGGGTGCAGCGCGAATTCAGCGACGGGGACCGCCTGGACTGGCATTTCACGCCCCGCAGCCGCAACGGGGTGGCCTTCAAGGAACTGGACGCGAAGGGCCGCGAGGCCATCCATGCGCTGCTGCGGCAGGCGCTGTCCGCATCCGGGTATCGCAAGGCGGTGAACATCATCGAGCTGGAATTGGTCCTGCGCGAGTTGGAGACCTTCGGCCTGATGCGCGACCCCGAACGCTACCACCTGACCATCTACGGCAAGCCCGATCGCAGGGCCGCGTGGGGCTGGCGCTTCGAGGGCCACCACCTGTCGCTCAATTTCACGCTCGCGGGAGACCGCATGGCGGTGGACACTCCCAGTTTCTTCGGCGCCAACCCCGCGGAGGTGCGCAAGGGACCGAAGAAGGGCCTGCGGGTGCTTGCCGCCGAAGAGGACGAGGCGCGCGCCCTGCTGGCGATGCTCTCGGAGGAACAGCGCCGCGAGGCGGTGTTCGACAGCCGCAGCTTCGGCGACATCGTCACCGGGAACGCGGGGAAGGTGGATCCGCTTGCTCCCGTCGGCATCGCCGCATCGAAGTTCGACGACCGGCAGCGCGCGCAGCTGCTCAAGCTGGTCGAGACCTACGCCATGAGCTTCGAACCCGCTCTCGCGCAGGCGCGCCTGGCGCGAGTGCGCGAAGGCGGCGTCGAGACCATCCACTTCGGCTGGGCGGGGGCGATCGAACGCGGCAAGCGCCACTACTACCGCATCCAGGGCCCGCTGTTCCTGATCGAGTACGACGCCTCGCAGAACGACGGCAACCACATCCACACCGTGTGGCGCGACTTCAACGGCGACTTCGGCCGCGACCTGCTCCGGCTCCACTACGAGGCGGCCAAGGCTTCGCCCCACAAGCACTAGAGACCAGGAAAGCAGGAAAACAGGAAAACAGGGACAGTCCACGATTTCCGGCGCCGGAAATCGTGGACTGTCCCTATTTCTGCTGCCTATTTCTGACTAATTCTGGAAGTCCTTGCGCTCGAGCAGCCAGGACGCCGCGAAGCCGAACACCAGCCCCCAGAACGCCGCGCCGATGCCGAGGATGGGCACGTCAGCCACGGTGACCAGGAAGGTGACCAGCGCGCCCAGGGTGAACTTGCCGCCAAAAGAGACGCTGAACGCGGTCTGCAGCACGCGCAGCATGGCGAGGCCCGCCAGCGCGGCGATGAAGGCCTTGGGTGTGGCGAGCAGCAGCCGGGTGAAGAACGGCGACAGCGCGCCGAAGGCGAGCGCGAGCACGCCGACGGCGATGCCCGCGGCGTAATGGCGGTGCTTCTCGCCCGAGGCCGAAATAATCGCGTTCACCGGCCCGGTCAGGCAGGTGGACACAGTGCCCACGAAGCCCACCAGCAGCGACCATGCGCCGCAGGCGGCGGCCACCGCGTTCACGGGCGGCTTGTGGCCCGCGGCGGTGAGCACCGCCACGCCCTGCCCGTTCTGCACCACCAGCACCGTGATCGCGAGCGGCACCACCAGCTCCACCATCGCCTGCCAGGAAAACACCGGCGCGTAGAAGTTGGGCGACGCGAAGCCGAACAGCGCGCCGGCCCCTGGATTGAACTTGCCCAGCACGGCGATGGCCACGGCGCCGGCAGCCAGCGCGCCGATCAGCGGCGGGATGCGCTTCCCGGCCGCGTGCCAGACGCTGAGGACGAGGAACGCCGCCACCATCGGCGCCGCGACCAGGAATTCGTCCCGCATGGCATAGACCAGGTCGAGGCCGAACCTGAGGAACACGCCCGCCACCATGCCCATGACGATGGGCATCGGCACCGCCTCCATTGCGCGCCTGACCCATCCCGACAGGCCCAGCACGAGCATCAGCACGCCGGTCGCGAGGTAGGCGCCGATCACTTCCTGGAACGACAGGTGCCCCAGCGCCGGTCCGACCAGCACCGCGCCGGGAATGGACCAGAAGAACACCAGCGGCTGCCGGTAGAGCGCGCAAAAGGCGACGCTGAGCACGCCGTTGACGAAGAACGAGCCGAAGATCCACGAGGCGAGGTCGGATTCGGAGAGGCCGCCGCGCGCGCCCACGGCGAGGATCACCGCCACCGGCCCGGAGGCGGCGAAGATGAACGCGACCAGCGCGCTCGCGGCAGTGGTTCCGCTGAAGTCGGCGGCGAACTGCCGCGGAGAAGCGGGCGTGAGCTCCGGCCGTTCCAGGTTCAAAGAAGCTTCAGGATGGACAGGGACAGAGCCGGAATATAGGTCACCAGGGCGAGCGCGCCAAGCGCAGCGAGCAGGAACGGCATCACCCCCGGGTAGATGCTCGACAGCGGCGCCTTGAACACAGCCTGGCCGACGAAAATGTTGATGCCGAAAGGCGGCGTGAAGGTGCCGATGCTGAGGTTCATGATGACCACCACGCCGAAGTGGACGGGGTCGATCCCCGCCGCCTTGGCGATGGGCGCCAGCAATGGCGTCAGCACAAGGATCGCGGAAACGGTGTCCAGCACCATGCCGACCCCCAGCAGCAGCAGGTTGACGGCGAGCAGCAGCGCCCAGGGTGACAGGTCCATGGCGACAATCGCCCCGACCAGGCGCGGCCCGACGCCGCTTACCGTCAGCAGCCACGAGTAGACCCCGGCGCAGGCCAGGATGATGAACACCTGCGCGGTCAGGTACATGGAGCGTGCGGCGGAATCGAACACGTCCCTCGGCGTCGCCTCGCGGTAGATCAGCATCGTGACCACGATGGCGTAGACGCACGCGGCCGCCGCGGCCTCCGTGGGGGAAAACACGCCGGCGTAGATCCCGCCCAGCACTGCGACCGGCGCCGCGATCGCCCAGATGCCGTCGCGGGTCGCGGCGCCGAACTCACGCACGCTGAACGGCGGTCCGGCCTGGTCTCCCCGGGCCAGCGCGTGCCGGTACACGTAGAAGGAATAGAACAGCGCCAGCACCAGGCCCGGAACGATGCCGGCGGTGAAGAGCTTGACGATCGACGTGTCTGACGCGATGCCATAGAGAATGAAACCGATCGACGGCGGAATCAGGTTGTCGATGGCCCCGGCCGCGACCAGCAAACCGGTGGAGAACCGCTCGCCGTAGCCGGCATCGCGCAGGCGCTTGTAGGTCAGCCCCCCGACCGCGGCAACGGTGGCCGCCGTGGATCCGGAGATGGCGCTGAACGCGACCGCGGTGCCCAGTGATGTGAACGGCAGGCTGCCGCGCATGCGGCCGATGACTGCCTGGACGAAACGCACCAGGCGGTGAGAGACGCCGCCGCGACCCAGAAGGTCCCCCGCGAAGATGAAGAACGGCACTGCGAGCAGCGCGTATTTGTCGAGGCTTCCGAACATCACCTGGTGGGCGGCCGTAGCCGGGACATCGACGACGAAGGCCAGCGCCACAACGACGGTGGCAAGGAGCACCAGGAAGAACGGGAAGCCTGCGGCCAGCAGCACCACGGGAAGCAGCGCCATCACCCAGCCCATGGCGCCGCCCTCAGTCCCTGCCGGTCAGGTAGAGGCGCAGCCGGGCCAGGACCGCGATCGCGGTGAGGAGGAATCCGAATGGCAGGGCGGCGTGCGGGATCCACTTCGGCACGCCCGCCGAAACACTGACCACGCCTCCCTTGTAGAACAGGGTGACCACCTGCCAGGACTGCACCAGCATGAAGCCACAGCAAGCCAGCAGAACCGCGACCATGGCGACATCCAGCGCGCGCCGGACCCGGCCGGCGATGCGCGCGGAGAACAGGTCCATGCTCAGGTGCGCGCGCTGGTAGGCCGCCGATGCCATGCCGATGAACACGCCCCAGATGGCGATGAAGACCAGCACTTCCTCGGCCCAGAACAGCGCATGGCCGAATGCGTACCGCGCCACCACGTTGGCGAAACTGACCGCCACGCCCGCCAGCATCAGGCAGCCGAGCGCCCAATGCGGCAGCGTGACGAAGACGAACCGCATCAACTCAATACTTCTTGCCGGTCTCGACAAGGCGCCGGTAGAAGGCGTTGGTCAGGGCATTCTCCTTCGTCACCTCCTCGCCGATGCCGGACAGGAGCTGGCGCACCCGCGCCTGGTCCGCGGCAGGCAGGCGGATCATCTCGCCGCCGGCTTCCTTCCAGCGCTTGACCATGCCCTCGTCCATCACGCGCGAGTGCGGATTGACCCGCGCCTGCAGCTTGTTGCCCTCGTCGATGACGATCTGGCGCAGGTCCGCGGGCAGTTTCGCCAGCCACGCGCGGCTCACGACGCCGACCGAGACGATCATGGTGTCGTTGATCTCGGTGAGCACCTTGGCGATGTCGTTGAACTTCAGGTTCACATACACCGCGGCCACGCTGATGGTGCCGTCGATCACGCCCTGCTGGATGCCCGGCACGACCTCGGCGAGGTCCATCGGTACCGCGCTGGCGCCGAACTGGCGCATCTTCGCGCGCTCGGCCGCAGTGGCGTTCACCCTGAGCTTCTTGCCCTTGAAATCCTCGAGGCTGCGGAACGGCTGCTTGCCGAAGTAATGCGCCGGCGCGAAGGTGTAGATGGACACCACCTGGATGCCCTTGTCCGCGCCCAGCCCGAGGACCTCCTTGTTCATGGCGGGGTCGAGCAGGATCTTCTCGGCGTGAACCGGATCCCTGAACAGCAGCGGGATGCTGAAGGTGCCGAAGCGCGGGTCCATCCCGGCGAAGAAGTCCGCTGGCGTTGTAAAGGCCTCGACCGTGCCCAGCTGCAGGCCCTCGACCTGGCTGGCGATCGAGCCCAGCTGGCCGCGCGGGAACAGCTGCACCGCGATGCGGCCCTTGCTCGCCCCCTCCACCGCCTCCTTGTACCAGGTGGCCCACTGGTGCTGGATGTCGTTCATCGTGGCGAAGCCGATCTTCATGGTGAAGTTCTGCGCCTGCGCCGGAATGACGGCGGCCGCCAGCGCCATGGCGGCAATGAGTTTCCTGATCATCTCCCCTCCTCCTGTTGCGGTTGGTGTTACCAGACCATGTCGCCTTCGCGGATGAGCATCATGCAGCGCCGGTCGCCGGTGAAGGGCGCGTGCGGCACCCCGCAAGGCATGCGGAACCAGACGCCTTCCTCGTAGGGCTGGTACTCGTCGGTCAGGCAGCCCTTCAGCACGAAGGTCTCCTCGCCGATGGAATGGTCGTGAGACGGGATCTTCCGCCCGGTGTGCACATGGCCGATGCGCGCCGTCTCCAGCCCGTTCGGGTCGCGGTACAGGTGAAGCACGTCGGCGCCGCGATGCGGGAATTCCAGCCATTGCGCGGTCTTGGCGTCCACCACCATGCGCGGCCAGGACGCTTCGTCCTTGTAGATCGGCACGCGCCGCTTCCAGTAGATGACGCAGCCCGCCTTCGACCCCGGGCGGTGGCGGAAGCCCGGCAGGTTGCGAATGAAGCTGCGCTCGGAGTATTCGCCATGGCCGTCCTCGTAGGTCCCGGACACCACGAAAAGTTCCATGCGGTGGTCAAGGACTTCCTCCGGAAGGCTGGCGCCGGCGTCGAACCGCACCAGCGCCGTCTCGCGCCCCTTGCGCGGGTCGTTGAAGCGCTCCAGCGTCTTCATCGAGACGCCGGCGTGCGCGGTCGGCTCCCAGGGCACGGTGTTGGTGTCCACCACCGCGACTCTGGCCGGATCGTCGTTGACGCGCGGGCCTGCGAAATGGGTCATGGCTTGTCCGAATAATCGGTTGACGAAGGCTTTAACGATAATGACAATACCAACCGATAGTCAAGCCGGGAGTGAAACGATGGCCGACGCCGAAGAGCCGGTAATTGCACAGAAGGGCCCGTACCGGGTCGAACTGCTGGCGGACTACCGCTACGCGTGGTGCGCGTGCGGGCTGTCGAAGTGGCAACCCTTCTGCGACGGCTCCCACACCAGCACCAAGTCCGGCATCAAGCCGGTGATCTGGACCCAGGACAAGGACCAGACCGCGCTCCTTTGCGGCTGCAAGCGCAGCGGCAAGGGCCGGATCTGCGATGCCACGCACAACAAGCTCTGAGGCGCGCATCCCGGCCGGCGCCGCCGCGCAGGCCGAGCCGGTTCAGGGCGCCACGCTGGCCGCGACGATCAGCAACCGGATCCGCGCCAGCATCCTGTCGGGCGAGCGCCAGCCCCGCTCGCGCATCCGGCTGGAGGACCTGAAGGACGAATTCAAGGTCAGCTGGAGCCCGCTGCGGGAAGCCATGTCCCGCCTGGTGGCCGAGGGGCTGATCCAGACCGACGAGGCCCGCGCGTACCGTGTCGCGCCGGTATCGCGCGGCGACCTGGAGGATGTCATCCACCTTCGCTGCACGCTCGAGAGCATGGCGTTGCGCGCGTCCATCGAGCACGGCGACGACGCCTGGGAAGCGGCGGTGCTGTCCGCGCACCACCGTTTGAGCAAGCTCGAAGCCAGGCGCGAAAGCAAGGCCGACCTTGGCCACTGGGAAGCCTGGCACCGCGCCTTCCATGACGCCCTGATCGGCGCCTGCGGCTCACCGCTGCTGTTGCAGCTCTGCGCCCAGCTGCACGACCTCAATTCGCGCTACCGGCGCCTGTTCCTGTCGGCCAATCCCTTCGACCGCGACGTCCCGGCCGAGCACCGCGCGCTCACTGCCGCCGTGATGGCCCGCAAGCCGGACCGGGCCTGCGCCCTGCTGGAGAAGCATATCGAGCGCACCGGCCGCAATGTACTCGCGTCCATGGCCGGACCGGGCCGCAAGCCCGGAGCGGCCGACTAGCCAGCGCAGGAGCCGCAGGCGCCAATGGACCTCGGCATTCAAGGCCGCCGCGCCATCGTCTGCGGCGCGAGCAAGGGACTGGGGCGCGCCTGCGCCCTGTCGCTCGCCCGCGAGGGCGTGTCGCTCGCCATCGTGGCGCGCAGCGGCGACGAGTTGGAGCGCACCGCCGCCGGGATCCGGCGGGACTGCGGCGTCCAGGTGACCGCGGTGGCGGGCGATATCACCCTGGCAGAAGTGCGCGACCGGGTCCTCGCGGCCTTCCCCGAGCCGGACATACTGGTCAACAACACCGGCGGACCGCCCACCGGAGACTTCCGCGAATTCGGCCGCGAGGACTGGATCAAGGCGCTCGACGCCTGCATGCTGGCGCCGATCGAGCTCATCCGGCTGGCCCTGGACGGCATGATTGCGCGCAGGTTCGGTCGTATCGTGAATATCACCTCTTACGCGGTCAAGATGCCGATGGACGTCCTGTGCTTGTCCAACGGCGCGCGCGGCGGACTGACAGGATTCATCGCCGGACTGGCGCGCCGCGCCGCGCCGCACGGGGTCACGATCAACAACCTGCTGCCGGGGGTGTTCGACACCGCGCGCCAGCAGGCCACCGTCGCGGCGCAGGCGAAGCTGCGCGGCCTGGACATGGACGAAATGCGCCGGCAGAAGATCGCCGGAATCCCCGCGCTGCGCATGGGCGAACCGGAGGAATTCGGCGACGCATGCGCCTTCCTGTGCAGCACCCGCGCCGGCTACATGACCGGGCAGAACCTGCTGCTGGACGGCGGACTGTACCCAGGGACCTTCTGAATGGAGCCGACATGACTGCTTCAGCCTTGCACGCCCACGCAGTCGACGTCCACGCCCACTGGTATCCGAAGGCCTTGCTCGACCTGCTGTCCCGCGAAGGCCCGGCCCACGGCCTGGAGTGGCGCGACACGCCGCAGGGGCCGCAGTTCGGCCTGCGCGGGGTGGTGACCGGGCCCGCCGGACCGAAGTTCGTCGACCTGGACGCACGCCTCGCGGCGATGGACGAACAGGGCGTGGAAACGCACGCGCTGTCGCTCTCGCAGCCGATGGCCTACTGGGCCGGGCGCGAGCTCGGGATGAAGCTGTGCGGAACCTTCAATGACGAGTTGGCGCGCGCGCACCAGTCATCGCCGCGGCGCTTCGTCGGCCTCGCTTCGCTGCCGATGCACGAGCCGGATCTCGCGGCGAAGGAGGCCGAACGCGCGGCCAAGCTGCCCGGCATCCGCGGCGCCTACCTGGCGACCGTGGTGCTGGACAAGGACCTGTCGGACCCGTCGTTCTTCCCCGTCTACGAGCGGCTCGAGGCGCTGGGGCTGCCCATGTTCCTGCATCCTGTGTTCGTCATTGGCGCGCCCAGGCTCAAACAGTTCTACCTGACCAACCTGCTGGGCAATCCCTTCGAGAGCGCCGTCGCGGCGGCGCACCTCATCTTCGGCGGCGTGCTGGATCGCTTCCCGAAGCTGGAGGTGGTGCTGCCCCACGCCGGAGGCGCATTTCCATACCTGGTCGGACGCCTGAACCGCGGCTGGGAGAAGCGCGAGGAACTGCGCAACATCACGCAGCCGCCGGTCGCGTACCTGAAGCGTTTCTGGTACGACACCATCGGCTACTCGGACGACGTGCTGGACTACCTGTGCCGATTGGCCGGCCCGGAGCGCATCCTGATGGGCAGCGACTACTGCTTCCCGATCGCCTACGAGCAGCCGGTGAAGAACGTCACCGGCAATCCCTTGCTCGCCCCCGAGGCGAAGAAGGCGATCGTCGAGGACAACGCGCGGCGGCTGCTGCGACTGTAGGCCTTACTTCAGCGCGGACTTCAGCAACCGCCCCATTTCCGAGGGGTTCTTCGTCACCTTGATGCCGCAGGACGCCATCACGGCGAGCTTCTCCTGCGCCGTTCCCTTGCCGCCGGAGATGATGGCGCCGGCGTGGCCCATGCGCTTGCCCGGAGGCGCGGTGACCCCGGCGATGAAGCCGACAACGGGCTTCTTCATGTTGGCCTTGACCCAGCGCGCCGCGTCTTCCTCGTCCGAGCCGCCGATCTCGCCGATCATGATCACGGCATCGGTGTCCGGATCGTCGTTGAACAGCTTCAGCACGTCGATGTGCTTCAGGCCGTTCACCGGATCGCCGCCGATGCCCACCGCGGAGGACTGGCCGATGCCCAGTTCGGTCAACTGCCCCACCGCTTCATAGGTGAGCGTGCCGGAACGCGACACAACCCCGACGCGGCCCTTCTTGTGGATGTGGCCCGGCATGATCCCGATCTTGATCTCGTCGGGCGTGATGACGCCGGGGCAATTCGGGCCCACCAGCAGCGTCCTGCGCTTTTCCTTCCGCATCCGGTCGCGCACCACCACCATGTCGCGCACCGGGATGCCCTCGGTGATGCAGATGACCAGATCCAGGTCGGCCTCCACCGCCTCCCAGATGGCGTCCGCGGCGAAGGGCGGCGGCACGTAGATCACCGAGGTGTTGACGCCCGCCTTCTCCTTCGCGTCCTTGACCGTGCCGAAGATCGGGATGCCCTCGAAGTTCTCGCCCGCCTTCTTCGGGTTCACGCCCGCGACGTAGCAGTTCCTGCCGTTGGCGTAGGCGCGGCTGGTCTGGGTGTGGAACATCCCGGTCTTGCCGGTGATGCCCTGGGTCACGACCCGGGTGTTCTTGTTGATGAGGATGCTCATTTCTTCTTCCTCCGCACGACTTTCTTCGCCCTGGCTTTGTTCACCGGTTTTTTCGCCAGCTTTTTCTTCGGCTTCGCCTTGGGTTTCGGCCTGGCTTTGGGCTTGGGCTTGGGCTTGGGTTTCTTCTTCAGCGTCGCGACCACCTTCTTCGCCGCATCCCCCATGTTGTCCGCCGAGATGATGGGCAGGCCGGAGTCCTTCAGGATCTTGCGGCCCAGGTCCTCGTTGGTGCCCTTCATGCGCACCACCAGCGGCACCGAGAGCTTCACCTCGCGCGCCGCGGCGACGATGCCGGCGGCGATGGTGTCGCACTTCATGATGCCGCCGAAGATGTTGACCATGATGGCCTTCACCTTCCTGTTCGACAGCATGATCTTGAACGCCGCGGTCACCTTCTCCGCGGTGGCGCCGCCGCCGACGTCGAGGAAGTTGGCGGGCGACCCGCCGAACAGCTTGATGGTGTCCATGGTCGCCATGGCGAGGCCCGCGCCGTTCACCATGCAGCCGATGGCGCCATCCAGCGAGATGTAGTTGAGGTCGTACTTCGAGGCCTCGATCTCGAGCGGGTCTTCCTCGTCCAGGTCCCGCATGGCCACGATCTCGGGGTGGCGGAAGAGCGCGTTGGAATCGAAATTGAGCTTGGAATCCAGCGCCACCACGCGGCCGTCACCCGTGAGGATCAGCGGGTTGATCTCGGCCAGCGAAGCGTCGGTTTCCCAGAAGCAGCGGTAGAGCGACTTCAGCAGGTCGCCGGCCTGCTTCGCGGAAGACTCCGGAATGCCGATCTTCTTCGCCACGCCCTGCGCCTCGGCATCCGACAGCCCCGCCTGCGGGTCGATGAAGATCTTGTGGATCTTCTCCGGAGTGTGGGCGGCGACCTTCTCGATGTCCATGCCGCCTTCCGAGGACGCCATCAGCGCCACGCGCTGGGTCACCCGGTCCACCACCATGCCGATGTAGAGCTCCTTCGAGATGTCGGCGCCTTCCTCGATCAGCAGGCGACGGACTTTCTGCCCGCCGGCGCCGGTCTGGTGGGTCACCAGTTGCATGCCGAGGATCTGCTTGGCCCTGTCGCGCACCTCGTCCAGCGATTTCGCGACCTTGACGCCGCCGCCCTTGCCGCGGCCGCCGGCGTGGATCTGGGCCTTCACCACCCAGACCTTGCCGCCCAGCTTCTTCGCCGCCTCGACCGCCTCGTCCACCGTGAAGCACGGCAGCCCCTTCGGTGTCGGCACCCCGTACTTGCGGAACAGTTCCTTGCCCTGGTACTCGTGGATCTTCACGCCGCTTCCCCCTGGGTTCTCCACCTCTCGTGGAGCGGCGATGGTAGCACCGGGTGCCGTGCCGGCCGCCTTGACCTGCGTCAGGAAAGGAAATAGGAGACCAGCAGCGCGAGGAGCATGGCCATGACGCCCACGCCCATGGCGCCGGAGGGCCGCGAACCGCCGAATTCCGCATGCGCGCGCTGCAGGGCCCGGCCGGCGCCTCGACCGGCGGCGGCCGCGCCCGCTTCCAGTGCGCGCAGCCCGCCGCCGAGGGCACGCCCGGTCGCCGCCGCGACGCGGTCAAGCGGTACCCGGAACAGCCAGTCCGTGTCCAGCGTCACCGTCAGCGTGCGCCGCAACCAGCCCAGCATGACGAAGAAGGCGAGGCCCGAGAACAGCAGCAGCTGCAGTTGCGCAACGACGTGGAACGCGGTGTAAGGTTCGTAGGCGGTCACATACGGAAGCATTTCGTACAACGGCTGGTACCAGATTCCCAGCCCGATGCACAGCGCGGCGACGAGCACCATGGCCGCGCGCATGTTCCACGGCGGCTCGGGCGGGCGCAGGCCCGAGTCCTTCTGGAAGAACACGAACCAGGGGAACTTGATGCCGGCGTGCAGGAACACGCCCGCCGAAGCCGCCGCGAGCAGCATCCATACCCAGAACAGGTGCCCGTCGGCCGCCGCCTGCGTCACCATGGACTTGCTGACGAACCCGGAGGTGAGCGGAAAGGACGAGATGGCGAGCGCGCCGATGATGCCGCAGGTCGCGGTCAGCGGCATGCTGCGCCACAGGCCCCCGAGGTCGGTGCACTTGCGCCGGCCGGCCATGAGCAGCACCGAGCCCGCGGACATGAGCAGCAGCGCCTTGTACAGGATGTGGGTGAAGGCGTGCGCGGCGGCCCCGTTCAGAGCCATCTCGGTGCCGATGCCGATGCCGGTGATCATGAACCCGACCTGGTTGACGATGCTGTAGGCAAGGATGCGCCGCATGTCGTTCTCCAGCAGCGCGTAGACGATGCCGTAGAACACCATCGCGAGGCCCACCGGGACCAGGATCTCCGCGCCGGGGAAGCCTCGCAGCAGCACGTAGACCGCCGTCTTGGTGGTGAAGGCCGACAGGAACACCATGCCGCTCCAGGAAGCCTCCGGATACGCATCGGGCAGCCAGGCCGAGACCGGCCAGGCCGCCGCGTTGACCAGGAACGCGGCCAGGATCAGGCCCTTCGCCACCGTGTCCGGCTGCATCGCGGTGAAAGCCGTGCTTCCGGTATCGAGCACATGCCATGCGACGCCGGCGAAGAGCAGCATGCCGCCGGCGAGGTGCGCCATCAGGTAACGCTGGCTCGCGCGCCAGGCCTCGGGCGTTGCCGCGCTCCACAGCACCAGCGTGGAACCTACCGCCATTGCTTCCCAGAAAAGGAACACGGTGACCAGGTCGCCCGCGAGCGTCACGCCGATGGCGGAACCCGCGTAGACGAAAGCGGCCGTCAATTCGGCCCGTCGCGGCTGGTTCAGCGCATACAGCGCCCCGGCGAACGCCATGAGCGAGAAAATCAAGGCGAACAGGCGCGAAAGTCGGTCGGCGACGAACGGCGCCACCTCCATGCCGAGGAACTGCGTCGCCCAGTAGGTGCCCTCCTCCAGCCGCCACGCGAGTACGAGCGCCACCGCCGGCGCCGCGAGCGCCGCGGCCATGCGCGCGCGCCCCGGCAGCACGGCCACGAGGACCGCGCCGAGAAAGAGCGCAGAC
The DNA here is from genome assembly GCA_052386675.1 of Betaproteobacteria bacterium. Lineage (GTDB taxonomy): Bacteria > Pseudomonadota > Gammaproteobacteria > Burkholderiales > SG8-39 > RBG-16-66-20. Next base: position 69,149 of record JBQTJX010000043.1, on the reverse strand, counting down.
GCCGGGTGCTGCAGGAGGCTAGTCATCGCCGCTCATCGTCGTAGTAGTCGTCCGGGCGCTTGAGCAGCAACCCCAGCGCCTTCGCCACCAGGATCAGGGCCGCGCAGGCGAGGAAGCCATAGGCGGCGTTGAAGCCGTACAGCTTCTCCACTTCGAAGTGCGGATGCCAGGCGACGAAGGCCTCGGAGGCCACCGTGAGCACGAGCACCACGATGAATCCCGCCCACCAGCGCCGTATCGTTGATTGCATGTCAGCCCCCTCCCGCCGCGAGCCGCATCGCCAGCAGCACCGGCCAGTCGGCGGCAAAGAACATCGCCAGCGTCAGTCCGGCGGTCGCCACCATGGCCGCAACCATGGTCCAGGGCGCCTCGCCGTGATGCTCGCCGTGCTCCTCGCCATGGCCGCCGGCGTCGGCCGCCGGCACGAAGAACGCCCGGTAGACGATGGGCAGGAAGTAGCCCGCGTTAAGCAGCGTGCTGGCGGCGATCACCGCCAGCGCCGGCCAGTGCGCCGCCTGCACCGCGCCGCTCACCATGAACCACTTGCTGACGAAGCCCGCCGCGGGCGGGAGCCCGATCATGGACAGCGCGCCGATGCCGAAGGCGGCGAAGGTCCAGGGCATGCGCCGCCCCAGGCCATCGAGCTGGCTCACCTCGGTCTTGTGCGCGGCGGTGTAGATCGCCCCGGCGGCGAAGAACAGCGTGATTTTGCCCACCGCGTGCGCCGCGATGTGCAGCACCGCCCCGACCATGGACAGGGGCGCGAGCAGCGCCGCCGCCATCACCACGTAGGACAGCTGGCTCACCGTGGAGTAGGCGAGGCGGCGCTTGAGGTTGTCCGCGCGCAGCGCCACCACCGAGGCGGCGAGGATGGTGAAGCCCGCCACCCACGGCAGCCAGGCGAAGGCCACCGAGTCGAACTCCAGGCCGAACACGTACAGCACTACCTTCACCACGCAGAACACGCCCGCCTTCACCACCGCCACGGCGTGCAGCAGCGCGGAGACCGGCGTGGGCGCCACCATCGCCGCGGGCAGCCAGCGGTGGAAGGGCATCAGCGCCGCCTTGCCGATGCCGAAGGCGTAGAGCGCGGCCAGGCCCGCGGCCGCGAGGCCGTCGATGCGCCCGCCCAGGAAGCCCCCGGGGGTGAACTCCAGCGTGCCGCCCACCACCCAGGTGATCGCCAGCGCCGGCAGCAGGAACAGCATCGAGGATCCCAGCAGCAGCGCGAGGTAGGTGCGCCCGCCCTTCCTCGCGGCGTCGTCGCCATGGTGGGTCACGAGGGGCCAGGTGACGAAAGTGAGCACCTCGTAGAACAGGTACAGCGTCAGCAGGTTCCCGGCCAGCGCCACGCCCATGGCGCCGCCGATGGCGAGCGCAAAGCAGGCGTAGAAGCGCGTCTGGTGCGCCTCGTCGTTGCCGCGCATGTAGCCGATCGAGTACACCGCGCTCACGAACCACAGGCCCGAGGCGATCAGCGCGAACAGCAGTCCCAGCGGTTCCAGTTCGAACGCAATGGCGATGCCTGGGAAGACCTCGACCAGCCGCAGCGAGGGGCGCTCGCCCTCCAGCACCGGTCCGGCGAGCGCGGCGACCGTGATGAACAGGGCGGCGGCGCTCAGCAGGGTTGCCGCTTCGCGCAGGTTGGGATGGCGGCCCAGCAAGGCCACTGCCGCGGCGCCGGCCGCCGGCAACAGGATGCACAGCGCGAGCAGGGTTTCGCTGCTCACCGCGTCCCCCGCAGCAGGAATTCCGCGGCTTCACGCGCGCCGCCGATGCTGAACGAGGTATCGAAGCCGAAATACACGCACAGCGCCGCCATCGCCATCCCGGCGGCCAGCATCCCGGCCGGGGCTTCCGCGCGCGTCGTCCCCGCCGGCGCCGGGCGCAGGTAGGCGGCCTCCACCACGCGCCAGACGTAGACCGCGGCAATGAGCGAACTGGCCAGGATCGCCACCACCACCCACCACAACCCGCGCTCGAGCGCGCCCTGCACCAGCGTCCACTTGGTGACAAAGCCGGCGGTGCCAGGGACGCCGATGAGCGAAAGCCCGGCCACCACCAGGCCCATCGCGGTGAGCGGCATGCGCCGCGCGAGGCCGGCGGCGCCCTGCACCGTCATCGCCGCGGCGCCGCAGCGCAGCGCCACCCCGCCCAGCAGCACGAACACCGCGCCCTTGGTGATGCCGTGGTTGAGCAGGTGCGCGAGCGACGCGGTCAGGCCGTGCACATTGTCCAGGCCGATGCCCAGCGTGATGTAGCCCACCTGCGCCACGCTCGACCACGCGAACAGGCGCTTCAGGTCGCGCTCCTGCACCGCCGCCAGCGATGCGAGCACCATCGCCGCCACCGACAGGCCGATGAACAGCGCGCCGGTGGGCAGCCGGTCGAACAGCGCGCCCGGGTCGAACACCGAGTAATAGAAGCGCAGCAGCACGTAGGCCGACACCTTGGTGGCGGTGGCCGCAAGGAACGCGGTGACCATGGACGGTGCTTCCGCGTAGGCGTCGGGCAGCCACTGGTGCAGCGGGAACAGCGCGAGCTTCAGGCCGATGCCGACGGTGATGAAGGCGAGCGCCGCGAGCACCGGCCGCAGGTCCTGCGCCTCGCGCAGCCTGAGCGCCATGTCCGCCAGGTTCAGCGTCCCGGTCATCAGGTACAGCAGCCCGACGCCAATGACGTAGAAGGTCGCCCCGACAGTGCCCAGCAGCATGTACTGGTAGGCCGCCACCAGCGCCTTGCGCCGCGGGCCGAGGCCGACCAGCACGTAGGTGGCGAGCGAGGACACCTCCAGGAACACGAACAGGTTGAAGGCATCGCCGGTGACCACCATCCCGAGCAACCCGGCGAGGCACAGGCAGTACATGGCGTAGGCGAGGTACTGCCGGTCGCCCGGAACCTCCGCGGCGAGGCTGCGGCTGGCATAGGGCGCCACCAGCGATGCGGTGAGCGACACCAGCACCAGGAGGAAGGCCGACAGCGCGTCCACCCGGAGCTCGATGCCCCAGGGCGCGGGCCAGCTGCCCATGGCGTAGGACACCGGGCCCTGCGCGGCCACCTGCGCGGCGAGCGCGATGGCGATCACCAGGCAGGCGTAGCTCACCACGGTCGCCGCCAGCCACGCGAACGTGCGGTTGCGCGCGAGCACGATCAGCGGCGCCGCCATGAGCGGCAGGACCACCTGCAGCGCGGGGAGGTGCGCGCTCAATCAGCCCTCCGCGCGGTCGCGCGCGAGGATCTCGTCCTCCTCGATGCTGCCGTAGGCCTCGCGGATGCGCACCACCAGTGCGAGGCCCAGCGCCAGCGTCGCCACGCCGACCACGATCGCGGTGAGGATCAGCACGTGCGGCAGCGGGTTGGAATACACCGTGTGCCCCGCGGCGATGATCGGCGCGGTGCCGCCGACCAGCTTGCCCGGCGCGATGTACAGCAAATAGACCGAGCTTTGCAGGATGGCGAGGCCAATCAGCTTCTTCAGCAGGTTGCTGCGCGCGACCAGGATCGCCAGCCCCGCCACCATCAGGCCGATGGCGACGAAGTAGCTGTAGTGGCCGGTGAGCGCCTCGACGGCAGTCATGCCTCGTCCCGCCCGCGGCCGGCGAACATCGTGAACAGCTTCAGCATCACGCCGGCCACCGCGAGGCCGACGCCCGCCTCGACCCAGAAGACGCCGCGCAGCTGTCCCGCGACCGGATTGCGGTCGAGCACGAAGTAGTCGAGGTAGTTGCCCCCGAGCAGGATCCCGGCCAGGCCGGTGCCGGCGTACAGCAGCACGCCGATGGCCAGCATGGCCTCGGCGACGCGGTCGGGCACCAGGCGCCTCCCCGCGGGCAGGCCGAAGATGATGGCGTAGAACACCACCGCGGCGGCGGCGATCACCCCGGCCTGGAAGCCGCCGCCGGGTCCGAAGTCGCCGTGGAACTGCACATACAGCGCGAATACCAGCATGTAGGGCATCAGCAGCTTGGCGACCACGCGCAGGATCAGGTCATTGCGCATCGCGCCTCCGGCGGCGGCGCAGCAGCGCGATCACGCCCGCGCCCGCGGTGAACACCACCACCACCTCGCCCAGGGTGTCGTAGCCGCGGTAGCTGGCGAGCACCGCGGTGACGATATTGGGCACGCCCGTTTCCTGCATTGCCTGCGCGAGGTAGCGCGGCGCGACATGGGCGTGGATCGGCGCAGCCGGATCGGAGAACGCCGGCAGGCCGAGCATGCCGTAGGCGAGCACGCCGCCCACCGCCAGCGCGAGTGCGAGCGGCAGCCATGGGCGCTGCGAGGGCTTGGCCTCGGTGCCGCCGGTAAGATGCAGCGCCGCGAGCAGCAGCACGGTGGAAACCCCGGCGCCGACCGCGGCCTCGGTCATGGCGACATCCACCGCGTCCAGCGCCGCCAGCACCGTCGCCATCTGGAAGCTGTAGGCGCCGAACAGCACCACCACCGCGAACAGGTTGCGCTGGAGCACCATGGCGATCACGGTCGCGGCCATGGTGGTAAGCAGGACATGTATGGTCAGCGCTTCCATGGTTCGATGCCGCGCTCCAGCGCCGCGCGCGCGAGCGCATGCGTGGCCGCCGGGCTGGTGAAGAACAGCAGCAGGCCGACGGCGAGGAGCTTCACCGCCACCAGCCAGGAATCCGTCTGCAGGAGCAGCCCGGCCAGGATCAGGATCGCGCCCAGCGCGTCGGACACGCTGGCGGCGTGGATGCGGGTGTAGAAATCCGGCATGCGCAGCAGGCCGATCGCGCCCACCACGCAGGCGAGCCCCCCCGCCGCCAGCAGCGCCCAGCTCGCGGCATCGAGCATCGCGCTCATTCCGCCGCCTCCTCGCCCGGGTCGCCCAGGTCGCCGCGGCGGAAGTACTTGAGTACCGCGATGGTGCCCACCACGTTGAGCAGGCCGTAGACGATGGCGAGGTCGAGGAAATCCGGCCGGCCGTTGAGGAATCCCATGACCGCGAGCAGCAGCACGGTCACCGTGCCCATGGTGTTGACCGCGAGCAGGCGGTCGAACACGCTCGGGCCCGCGATCGCGCGCGCGAGCATCAGCGCCAGCGCCACCAGCAACGCCCCGGTGCAGGCGGCGAACATCATGCCGGCCGGCCCTCGAACCGGGCGACCCGGCGGTCCATCTCGCTGCCCTCGAGGCCCTGCGCCCCGTCAGCGGTGAGCGCGTGCACAATGAACTCGCCCGGGCGCGCTTCGATCGTCACCGTGCCGGGCGTCAGCGTGATGGAGTTCGCGTGCGTCACCAGGCCGACGGTGCTTTTCTGCGAAGGCCGGAACCGGACCACCGCCGGGCTGACCGGCAGGCGCGGGTCGAGGATGATGCGCGCCACCGTCCAGCCGGACTTGAGAATCTCCAGCACGAGCCAGGGCCAGTAGGCGAGCGCGGCCGGCACCAGGTGCAGCGGCTGGCCCTCGCGGTCGGCGACTTCCATGCGGCGCGCGAGCAGCGTCACGCCGAGCGCCACGCCCAGCCCCGAGAGCACAAGGAACGGCGTGTAGATGCCGGACATGAGCAGCCAGAAGGCGAACAGGGCGCAGGCAAGCGCCGCCTGCTGCCGCAACGGACGGGACACGCTAGTCCCTGTCCTCGCGGCCGGCGTTGTCCTCGCGACCGCTGAAATGCGACCACAGGCCGATGGCCGCGACCACCAGCGGCAGCAGCAGCAGGAAGGCGAAACCCCGGTCGAGTTCGGAGAACCACTGCAGCCAGCGGCCGAGGTCGAAGAATTCCGCGAGGCCCGAGGGCATGGCGGCGGGAGATTGGGCGGGAGATTTGGCGAGCATGGGCGCGACGCTACGGCCGGAGCCGCGGCGGCCGCAATTCGCGCGAACGCGTACGGGTTTCCTCCATACGGGGAATCCCGTACTTGCGCGAGCGCCCGGGAGGAACGAAGATGCGCCATCCATGCGGCCTGCTGCCCGATACCTCCGCGACGCGGCGGTTTTCGCGCCGTGCTATGTCGCGCTCGACTGGGCGAGCTACATCGACCCGGTCGGCCCCTTCAACATCACGCCGTGGAACCCGCAACCTGCGCTCGCCATCGTCTGGATGGTGCTCGGCGGGCTGCACCACGCCCCGGCGGTGATGGCCACACTCGTCGCCGCCGACCTGCTGGTGCGCGGCGCCCCGGGTGGCCTGGGCATCACCCTTGCCGGCGCGCTCATCCTCGCCGCCGGCTACGCGGCGATCGCCGGCGCGCTGCGGACCTTCCTGCCGGCGGATGCCACGCTGCGCACGACCCGCCAGCTGACCCTGTTCGCCGCCTGGGCGGTTGCGGGCAGCGCCTGCGTCGGGCTGGTGTTCGTCGGCGTGCTGCACGGCGCCGGGCTGCTCGCAGGCGACGAATTCGCCCTGCCCTGGCTGCGATTCTGGATCGGCGATTCGGTGGGAATCCTGGTGACCGCGCCGCTGCTGCTCGCCGCGGCGGACGCCGAGCGCCGGCGCGCGCTGCTCGCACTCGCGGTCCGGCGCGAATCGCAACTGCAGGCAGCGGTGCTCGCCGTCACCCTGTGGCTGGTGTTCAGCGACACCCTGGGCGAGGACCCCTCGCGCCACTTCTACCTGCTGTTCGCGCCGCTGATCGGGATCGCGGCGCGCGCCGGCCTGAACGGGGCGGTGATCGCCGCCGCGTTCGTGCAGCTGGGCGTGGTGCTGGGCATGCAGACCGCGCGCGGCACCGCGGTGCCGCCAGGGGAATTCCAGGCGCTGGTGGCCGCCTGCACCTTGACGGGCCTGTATCTGGGCATGCTGGTGGAGGAGCGCGCGCGCGCCGCCGAGGGCCTGCGCCAGACGCTGCGCCTGGCGGCTGCGGGCGAGATGGCCGGCGCCATCGCCCACGAGGTCAACCAGCCCCTGACCGCGCTCACCAACTATGGCCGCGCCGCGCGCCAGATACTTGCCAGCCCCGGCGGCGCCGCCGACCCGCGCCTGCCCGCGGCCATCGCGAAGATGCTGGACGAGGCCGAGCGCGCATCGGACGTTGTGCGCCGCCTGCGCGACCTGTTCCGGGACGGCACCACTCGCCTGGAAACGGTGGCTGTCGAGGCGCTGCTGGAGACGGCGGCGCGCATCGGCGCGCAGATCATCGGCGCCCGGCCGATCACGCTCGCCACCTCGGCCGAGCCCGGGCTTGGGAACCTGTACGTGGATCGCCTGCAGATCGAGATGGTTCTGCGCAACCTGGTCGCGAACGCCGTGGAGGCGATCGGCGAGCAGCCCGGGCGCATCGTGGTCGAGGCGCGCCGGGCGGGCGACAACCAGGTCCGGATGGCCGTGATCGACAGCGGACCGGGCGTGCCCTCCACCGGCCTGCGCCTGTTCGAGCCGTTCCAGTCCGGCAAGCCATCGGGCATGGGCCTGGGCCTGGCCATCAGCCGCGCCATCGCGGAGGCGCACGGCGGCGAACTGGAGGCGCAGCGCGGCGGCCGCGGCGAATTCCACCTCACTCTGCCGGCCGCCGGGGCTGAAGGATGAGCGGCGCGGCGCAAACGGTGTTCGTCGTCGAGGATGACGCCGCGGTGCGCGATTCGCTGGCGCTCACCCTGAGCCTCGCCGGCTACCGCACGGCGCTGTACGCCGACGCCGAAGCGTTCCTCGCGGCCTGGCGCAAGGACCTGTCGGGCTGCGTGCTCTCCGACCTGCGCCTGCCGGGCATGAGCGGGGTGCAGCTGCAGGCCGAACTGCGCGCGCGCGGCAGCGAACTGCCCTTCATCGTGGTCACCGCGCACGGCGACGTGGCCACCGCGCGCCAGGCCTTCCTCGCCGACGCCGTGGATTTCCTGGAGAAGCCCTTCGGCGAGACACAGCTGATGGCCGCGATCGAGACGGCGCTGGCGCGCGATTCCGAGCGCCAGCGCCGCAGCGCCGCGCGGCGCGGCGACGCCGAGCGCCTCGCCAGCCTGACCGACCGCGAGCGGGAAGTCCTGGAACAGGCCGCGCTGGGCCTGCACGCGAAGGAGATCGCCGCGCGCCTGGGCATCAGCCCGCGCACCGTGGAAGTCCACAAGACGCACATCATGGCCAAGCTCGGGGTGCGCAACGTCGCCGAACTGGTGCGCTTCGCGCTCGCCGCGGAAACCGGGTCCGGAGGCGGCCGGGGCGGATAGAATCCGCGCATGCGTCATGTCCTCGCCCTGGACCAGGGCACCACGAGCTCCCGCGCCATCATCTTCGACGAGACCGGCAAGGCGGTGGCCTCGGCGCAGAAGGAGTTCCAGCAGCACTACCCGGAACCGGGCTGGGTGGAGCACGACCCGGACGAGATCTGGCGCTCCCAGCGCGACGTCGCGCGCGAGGCGCTGAAGCTCTCGGGCCTCAAGGCCGACGACCTGGTCGCCTGCGGCATCACCAACCAGCGCGAGACCACGATCCTCTGGGACCGCCAGACCGGGCAGCCGCTGCACCGGGCCATCGTCTGGCAGGACCGGCGCACGGCGCCGATGTGCGCCGAGCTGAAGGCGATGGGCGCGGAGAGCCTGGTGCGCGAGCGCACCGGCCTCGTGCTCGATCCGTACTTTTCCGCCACCAAGCTCGCCTGGCTGCTGGACCACATTCCCGGCGCCCGCGGCCGCGCCGAGCGCGGCGAACTCGCCTTCGGCACCGTGGACACCTGGCTGGTGTGGAACCTGTCCTACAGCCGCACGCACGTCACCGATCCGTCGAACGCATCCCGGACGCTGCTGTTCAACATCCACAATGGCGACTGGGACCCGGAACTGCTGCAGCTGTTCGACATCCCGCGCGCCATCCTGCCCGAGGTGTTTCCCTCGTCGCACGCCTTCGGCATGGTCGCGCCCACGGTGCTCGGCGCCGCGGTGCCCATCACCGGCATCGCCGGCGACCAGCAGGCCGCGCTCTTCGGGCAGGGCTGCCACCGGCCCGGCATGGCCAAGAACACCTATGGCACCGGCTGCTTCATGCTCATGCACACCGGCGGCCAGGTGATCGGCTCGAAGCACGGCCTGCTCAGCACCGCCGCGGCGCAGGTCGGGCGGGCGCTGGATTCACGCGACCTGGAGAAAGCCTATGCGCTGGAAGGCAGCGTCTTCATCGCCGGCGCCGTGGTGCAATGGCTGCGCGACGAGATGCAGTTCTTCAAGAGCGCCGCGGAGATCGAGGCGCTCGCAGGCGAGTCGCTGGACAACGGCGGGGTGTACCTGGTGCCGGCCTTCGCGGGCCTTGGCGCCCCGCACTGGGATCCGAACGCGCGCGGCGCCATCGTCGGCCTTACGCGCGGCTCCTCGCGCGCGCACCTGGCGCGCGCGGCGCTGGAATCCATCGCCTACCAGAGCGCCGACGTGCTGGAAGCCATGCAGCAGGATTCAGGCGAGAGGCTGAGCGAGCTGCGGGTGGACGGCGGCGCCGCGGCGAACAACCTGCTCATGAAGTTCCAGGCCGACATCCTCGGCGTGCCGGTGGTGCGGCCGAAGGTGCTGGAAACCACGGCGCTGGGCGCAGCCTACCTGGCTGGCCTCGCGGTTGACGTCTGGAAATCCCAGGAGGAAATCGCCGCGCACTGGCAGATGGACCGGCGCTTCGAGCCCACCATGTCGCGCGACGAGGCGCAGTCGCTGCTCGCGCGCTGGCGCGACGCGGTGAAGCGCAGCACGGGCTGGGCTATCTAGGTTTCATGGCTGGCGCACCCGCCATCGCAGCCTTCTCCACCATGCCGATGTCCCCGCACAGTTCCGCGCCCTCCTCGACCTTGATGCGCGCGTAGCGCACCTTGCCCGTCACCCTGCCGGTGGCGTGCAGGATCAACTGCTTGCGCACGGTCAGCTCGCCTTCGAGCCGGCCATGAATCTCCGCGACGTCCACTGCGACAGTACCCGCGAACACCCCGTGCTCGGAAATCTGCAGCAGGCGCGCGTCCAATGTCGCCTCGATGCGACCCTCTACCTGCAGCGTGTCGCAGTCGGCCACTTCGACGCCCTTCATCTTGATGTCGGGGCCGACCACCAGGCGCGCTTCCTTGCGCTCGCCCGGCTTCGCGGCAGGCGAGGGTGCCGCGGGCGCGGCAGGAGACGAGGGTGATGCGGTCGCCGGGGCCGGCGCCGGCGCTGGCGCCGGCGGCCCGGAACGGAAAAAGCGGGTATCGCGATTGATCTGCATGTTGCGTTGTGACTGGCGCAAACGCGGTGAGTTCGCGGCCAACGAAGAAATTTATCGTCGGGCTGAGCCGACGCGCGCGGGACCCTACTCGACTTCGACCGTTCCTGCCGCGACCACGTTCACCACGCTCGTGCCCGCCTCGAACACCGGCGTCGAGACCTCGGCGGACTGGGCCGCCATGCCGCGCGCCAGCATCGGGCGCGGCGAAGCTTGCATGCCCCCTGTATTGAGGCCGATGCGGCGGATCTTGTAGGCCCGGCCGCCGATGGCCTTCGCCGCGATGTCGGCGCGCGCCTTGAACGCGGCCACCGCTTCGTTGATGAGGTCGTTCTCGGTTTGGCGGCGCAGGTCTGGCGAGACCGAGAACGACACGCCGGAGAGCTGCATCGAGGCTTGCAGCCGGGCGATCAGCGCAGCCATCGCCTTCGTGTCCTTCGATTCCAGCCGGACCTCGCTGCGCCCGCGCCAGCCGGTGACCTTGCCGTTGCGGTCGTTCACCGGGTAGGTCTGCGAATAGCCGCTGCGCGCCTTTACCGCCTTTTCGGAACCAGCCAGCTTCAGCGCCTCGGCGGTAGCGCGATTCAGCTGGTCCGCGACTTTTGCCGCCGACGGGTCGGAAGCCTCGGCGTAGAGGTTGGCCGTCATCAGGTCGTTCTGCACTTCGCGCGAGGCTTCGGCCTGGAGTTCGACCTGGTTGAAGCGGGGTTCTGGCGCCTGCGCGTTTGCGGCGAGACCCGTCGCGGCAGCCGCCAGTGCGAGAACAAAGTTCAGTGTCTTCATCTCTTGACCTTTGAGCTTTTCTTTTCCAGCCATTCTACGTCCGCCTTGTCCTGCGCCCTGCCGACCGCCCGCTTGTTCTGGATCAGATGCGCCGCGGAAAGCACTGGAACCTCGATGCCCGCGAACCGCGCGGCGAACCTGCCACGCCACGCTTCATCGAACCCGACTGCATCGATCCCGGTGAGCACGTCGATTCGCAGCGGCGCTTCGCCGATCTGAAACACCGTGCCTGGCGTCGCAAGATCGCCCTCGCGCAATTTCGCGGTCGGCGCCCCGAACGCAGCCAGCGCGCGCAATACACGCTTCGCATTCACCTTGGTCGGCTTGATCCAGACATCCAGGTCGCCCGTCGCGCGGATGCGCCCATGGGCGGCCAGCGCGAAGGCGCCGACCACCAGATACTCAACGCCTTGCGCGTTGAATTCGGACAGCAGATCTTTGAAGTCTGGGCTCATCGTCCGGGCCGCGCCCCCAGGACAGGCACTGCCGGGTCAGTTCCCAGGCGGCCTCCATGCGCTCCCCAGGCGTGGCAAGACTGATCGCGACGGAAACCTTGCCTCGCTTCGCCCGCACAAACCTTTGGGTCCGATGGATTGGTCGCGCCATCTGGCGATTATACGGTTGCGACGCCCCAAACCCGCTGCGCGAAGTCCGGGTAGTTTTCCGCAATCCGCTTCGCCACCGGCCCGCGCAGCAGCGCGAGGTCCTGTTCCGTCGGCCCCGGCGTCTCCGGCACGACCGCATCCACGTCGTAGTCGAATCCGGTGTTCTCCCGGACCTCCCCGGCAGAGTGACCCGGATGCACGCTCTGCAGCCGGAAACGGCGCTTGTCCTTCTGCCACGCGAACAGCGCCCGCCCGGTCACCAGCGCCTGCGGCCCGCCGCGGCGCTCCACCCCCGGCGGGCTCCAGCCCGGCGCCGAGACGAACTCCACCTTCGGCACCAAGACGCGCTTCGAATGCTCCTCGCGGAAGAGGATGGTCCGCCGTGCGGTGAAGTACATGAAGGCCGAGCCGAAGGAACCCGGGAAACGGTTGCCGCCCGCCTGCACCAGGTTGATGTTGGCCTCGCCGTCGATCTGCGCGCCGCCCAGGAAGAAAACATCGATGCGGCCCTGGCCGGCCTGGTCGAACAGCTCGCGGGAGCCTTCGGTGAACGGATTGCCGCCGCGCTTCTGCAGCAGCGACAGCCGCGGCCGGCCGCCGTTCTTCAGGCCGAGCAGCGTGCAGGCGGTGGCCGGGATCGGCGAGGCCGCGCCCACGGCCACGTGTCCCGCATCGCCCAGCAGGCGCGCGATCACGACCGCCAGCAGTTCCTGGGAATTGAAGTTCAAGCCGGAACTGCTTTGAGGACGAATGCGTCCAGGTAGCGCTGGAAACCTTCGCGCGTCTTCGCGGCGCGGGCGTAGTGCATAAGGTGCGCGTCGTCGATGGGATACAGGCCCGGCGCCCCGAGCGGCCATGCGCCGCGCAGCGCGGGTGCAGCGGCGGTGATGTAGACCGCTGACAGCACCCCCGGAGCGAGCAATTCGTCCTCCAGCATGTCGCCCTCGCGCAGCTCATCGAAGGTGACGTACGTTGCCTTCGCCGCATGCGCGATGGTCGCCAGCTCCTTGCGCCGGCCGATCCAGGCGTTGCCGGCGCGATCGGCCCAGCGGGCGTGGAACAGGCCCACGTCCGGGATGATCGCCGGCGCCAATAAAATGGGGTCTGTCCCTGCGTCCGACCCAGATGCGGACATCGGGTTGGGGATTTCGCGCCAGTCGGGGCGGCGCTTTACCAAGTCCGACCCGATCACGCCGCGCAGGGGCATGAAGGGCACGCCCTTCTCCGCGGCCTGCAGCGCCGAGTGCACCATCGGGCAGGTGGAGTCCACGACGCGGATCTCGCCGCGCTCGGCGGCCTCGGTGAAGCGCGGTGCGGCGCCGGCCTCGTTCAGCGTCACCGCGCTCGATTCCACTTCCGCGACGCAGCCCGCGCCGATGAGCAGGTCCGCGCACATCCCCAGCACCGGCACCCCGAGGAGGCGGAGGTTTCGCGCCCTTTTCCTGACCAGTTCGCGCACCACCTCCATCGCCGGCAGCGAGTAGTCCGGCGGCATGGCGATGAGCGCGCCATCCGGGATGCGCGCGGCGACCTCGCGTGCGTCGCGAAGGAATGCCGTGGCGTTGGCGGGCAGGTCCGTCAGGCAGTCCCGCCCACAGTGAGCCCGTCGATCCGCAGCGTCGGCTGGCCCACGCCCACCGGCACGCTCTGGCCGTCCTTGCCGCAGGTGCCGACGCCGGAATCCATTTTCAGGTCGTTGCCGATGGCCTTGACGCGCGTCAGCGCGTCCGGGCCGTTGCCGATCAGCGTGGCGCCCTTGACCGGGTGCGTCAGCTTTCCGTTTTCGATCATCCAGGCTTCCGACCCGGAGAACACGAACTTGCCGTTGGTGATGTCCACCTGGCCGCCGCCGAAGTTGGCCGCGTAGAGGCCCTTCTTCACGCCGCGCAGGATTTCCTGCGGGTCCTCGTTGCCGGCCAGCATCACGGTATTGGTCATGCGCGGCAGCACCAGGTGGGCGAAGGACTCGCGCCGGCCGTTGCCGGTCAGGGGCTGCTTCATGAGGCGCGCGTTCAGGCTGTCCTGCAGGTAGCCGCGCAGGATGCCGTCCTCGATAAGCACCGTGCGTTTCGTCGGATTGCCCTCGTCATCCACGGTGAGCGAGCCGCGCCGGTCCGGAATGGTGCCGTCATCCACCACGGTGACCCCGGGCGCGGCGACGCGCTCGCCGATGCGGCCGGAGAAGGCCGAGCTGCCTTTCCTGTTGAAGTCGCCCTCCAGGCCGTGGCCGATGGCCTCGTGCAGCAGGATGCCCGGCCAGCCCGGCCCGAGCACCACGGTCATGGTCCCGGCGGGCGAGGGCTTCGCCCGCAGGTTGACGAGGGCCTGCGACACCGCGCGCTGCGCGTAGTCGTCCAGCACCGCCTCGGTGAAGTGCGAATAGTCGCCGCGCGTACCACCGCCCGAAGAGCCGCTTTCGCGCAGGCCGTCCTGCTCGGCGATCACCTGCACCGAGAGCCGCACCAGCGGGCGCACGTCCGCCGCCAGCACGCCGTCGGCGCGCGCGATCAGCACCACCTCGTATTCGCCGGCGAGATGCGCCATCACCTGCGTGACGCGCGCATCCAGGGCGCGGCACTTCTTTTCCAGCTTCTCGAGCATCGCCACCTTGGCCTCGGCGCCCAGGGACGCAAGGGGATCGATCGGCTGGTAGCGCCGGGGAGCGCTGGCGTGGCGCGCGACGCGGCTCTTCCTGCCGCCGCCGGCGCTCGCGATGGCGCGCGTCGCCTTGGCCGCGTCGGCCAGCGCCGCCGGGCTGATTTCGTCGGAGTACGCGAACGCGGTCTTCTCGCCGGCGATGGCGCGCACGCCCACGCCCTGGTCGATGTTGAAGCTGCCCGACTTGACGATGCCCTCCTCCAGGCTCCAGCCCTCGGAGCGGGTGTACTGGAAGTACAGGTCGGCGTAGTCGAGCTTGCGCGTGGCGAGCGCGCCGAACACCGCCTCCAGCTTGCCCGGCTGCAGGTCGTAGGGGGCGAGCAGGCAGGCGTCGGCGGTGGAGAGCAGTACGTCGGTATCCATGGGGCGCAGTTTACCTTTCAGTTGCCCGGCACTGTGGCCTCGCGGTCCACCGGGGGCGCCGCCGCCGAGGCCGGTTCCGCCTTCTCCACCTTGGGATCGGTCCAGGTGCCGGTGATGTTGTATTCGTAGGCCGCGAGCTGTCCCAGCGGATCCTTGAACAGCTTCTGCGCGATCATGGTGGCCACGCCCGCCACCGGGTTGATCAGCCCGACCACGGTGGAGACGACGCCGTCCACGCGCGGGATGACGCGCACCTGCAGGTTCTGCGCCTCCAGGTTGAGGTCCACCAGCCCGCTCATGGAGACCTCCGCCGCCGGCCCGCGCATGCGGAAGTCCTTCGTGGTCATCACGCCGCGCTCGATGGCGAGGCTGGAGGAAATGCGGTCGAACTGGAAGCCCTTGGAGAATACGTCGCGGAAATCCATCGTGATCCGGCGCGGCAGCATCTGCAGGCTCATGAGTGAAACGAGCTTCCCGATGCCGGGCTCGATCTCCAGGAACTGGCCGTCGTCCACCTGCATGTCCAGCTGCCCTCCCATGGTGGCGTAGTCGAGCGACACCGGGTCGCCGGTCCAGTCCAGGCGCCCCTGCACCCGGCCGCGCCCGCCCTTGACGTGGTCCGGATAGCCCATGCGCGCGAGGAAAGCCGCGACGTCGGTGACATCGAGCTTGAACTCGATCGAGGTGCGCGAGGCGCTCGCGTCCGCGAGCGAGGTGCGCAGCGCGGGCCCCATGCGCCACAGGCCCTTGCCGGCAAGCGCGGAATCCGGGGTGACCATGGCCAGCTTGTCGATGCGCCAGTCGCGGCCCTCGTGGCGCGCCGCGATCTCGACCCGTCCCATGCGGCGGCCGCGATGGGTGAAGCTCTCGGCCACCAAATCCACTGCCGGCAGTTCCCGCGCCGCATCGCCGCCTTCCTTCGCGCCGGGGGAACTCTCCGGCAGGCTGAAATGCTTGAAGCGCCCCACCAGCCTGCCGCCGGCCTCGGCGCGATACAGCAGGTCGCCCGAGAATTCCGTGGTGTCCATGCTGGCCGACCAGCCCTCGCCCTCGGTCAGGCCCTTCATGGACACGTTGCGCATGCGCTTGCCGAGCGCATCGAGGACGCCCACCTTCAGCTCGAAGCTGGCGCCGCCCTCGCCCGCGGCGCTGCCCTCGCCGCTCGTCTGCTTCAGCAGCGGCAGCCACTTGTCCAGGTCGAGCGCGGGCAGCGCGCCGCGAATGGTGAAGCCGCGCCGCTCCGGGACGACCGGCGCCTCGCCGGGCGCCGGATTGAGCATCACCAGCGCGCGCTGGGTCTGCAGCGCGCCTCCGGGCGCGGCGGCGGCGCGCAGGAACTCCGCGACCAGCATGCGCCCGGCCGGCGGGCCCAGCGTGAGCACGACGCGCTCCCGGCCCTCGCCGGGCAGCACGTCCACGCGCAGCGGCAGCGCGACCCCTGGCAGCTTCGCCAGCGGTTCGGGCAGCGCGCTCGCCACGCCTTCGAGCGAGGTCTCCAGCGTGGTGCGGACGCGGCCCTCCAGCGAACTGACGGTGGCGACGTAGGCCGCGCCGCCCACCAGGCGCTTGCGCCAGGGATGGTCGAACAGCGCGGCAAAGCCCTCCACGGTGCCGCGGCCGCGCGCCACGATGGTCATCGGCACGCCCGCCTTGCTGCCTCCGGAGATCGCGACCGGCCCGCCGAACAGCGTGCCGCGCAGGTCGTTGACGCTGAGGGAATCCTCGGTGAACGCGATCCGGCCCGTGGCGGCCGCGATCGGCGGCACGCGCGCGTCCAGGACCAGGGTGTTGTTCGCGACCTGGAATTCGCCGGTGGTGCGGGTCTTCGCCAGGTCGTTTAGCGGCAGTTCCAGGCGCAGCCGCAGCCGGCCGCGCCCCTGCGCGACCATGCCGTCGGTGATCCCGCCCAGCATGCGCCGCACGCCGCTCCCCTGCACATACTTCAGGAAGTCGGCGGTCGGTCCCTCGGCGGCGCCGTCCACCACCAGGCGCGGATCGGGCGAGAGCAGGTTGGCGATGCTGACGCGCGTGGTGCCCACGCGCGCGCCCAGGATGGCGCCGCTGCGGCCGACGATCTCCATGCGCTCGCGCTCGAACAGCAGGTCCGCCTCGATGTGGTCGATGCGCGGCCAGCCCTGGACGTAGTCGAGGACGCCCGCGCCCACTTTCGCGGCGATCTGGAACTGGCCCTTGGCCGGATCGGTGAAGGGAAAGTCGCGCAGGTCGCCCTTCAACCGCAGGCGCGCGTCCTTCACGTTGCCGGCGACGATGGCCGTTTCCAGCCAGCCGCGCGTGCTCGGCCCCATGATCGAGGACAGCGGCAGGTACTTGGCGGTGCGCTTTCCATCCGCGCGCGACAGCTGGGCCGACAGGTCCAGCGTGCCCGGGCCTTCGCCGGTCCAGTGGTAGTTGCCAAAGGCCGATCCGGCCAGGTCCGCATTGGCGAAGCTCAGGCTGGGCACGCGGACGGCGAAAGCGCCGCCGGATTCCAGTTCCCAGGCGACTTCGCCGCTGAGGGAATCGAGCTGGATGCGCGGCTCCGGAAAAATCGTGGGCAGGTCGAGCTCGGACTTCTGCGAGGCAAGGTAGAGCACGCCCTTTTTCTCGCTCGCCTCCAGGTTGCCCGACAGCCCCGCGAAACCCGGGATGCTGCGCCAGGCATTCACCGCGAGGCCCGCGAAGCGCATTTTCGCGGTGTAGGCGGCCTTGTCGGGCAGCTCTCCGGTCCAGTCCAGCTTGGCATCGAGCAGGTTGCCCTGCGGGGCGAGTTCAGCCAGCACCTGGCGCAGGTCGGCCGGCAGCGGCAGGTACTCCGCGAGCTGGACCAGCGGCCCCAACTCGACCAGGTTCGCATCCAGCGAGCCCTTCTGCGGCTGCGCGCCGGCCGCAGGCTCCCAGCGCACGCGAAAGCCGGTGGCCTTCATCGGCGCCGAGCGCGGCGACTCCAGCACGAGATTGCGCATGCCGAACTCGTAGCCGCCGCCGACGGCGCGGCCCTGCAGCCGGCCGCGCACGCTGGAGACCTCCAGCGGCGGCAGGTCCTTGCCCATGCGCGCGACCACGCCGGCGAGCGCCACGTCCGCCGTGGCGCGCAGCGGCTTGCCCTCGCCCAGCGTCGCCCACAGGCGCAGCGCGCCTTCGCCCGAGCGCACGTCGAGCGGATAGTCCACCCAGGCGCGCCAGCCGGCAAGGTCGGTGGCGCCCAGCTCGGCATAGACGCGCCCGTTCCACTGCGCGAGCTGCTTCACGCTGCGCCCGACCAGTTCGGCGCGCAGCTCCACGCCGGGGCCGAGATGGCGCGGCGGCCGTGCCGAGAGGCCGAGCGCATGCTGGTCGCCGTCGTTGGTGAGGCGGAAGTGGAGCGCAGTGAGCGCGAGCGGCGGCGCGCCCCGCGACTCGTCGGTCCAGGTCACCTCGGCGCCGCGGATGATGATCTCGCTCTGGGCCAGCACCCAGTCCGAGAGCCGGCCCTCGTCCCCCCCTGCGGTGATCTCGATCCCGCCCACGGTGATCGCGCCCCTGGTGTCGCGGCGCACCTCGAGCTTCGGGCCGTCGATGAGGAAGGAATGCAGCCGAAGGTCCATGAACATCAGGGAACGCCAGGACACCACGTTCTCCACCACCGGCAGCACCAGCGCCTCGCGCCCGCCTCGGTCGTAGACGCGCACGTCCGAGATCGACAGCCGCGGCCTTAGGCCCGCCCAGTCGGTCTCGAGCGCGCCGATGGTCACCGGCAGGCCGACCGCCTGCGAGATCGCGGCGACGATGCGCTCGCGCTGGCCCTCGATGTTGGGCAGCACCCAGTAGCGCAGGGCAAGGAAGGTCAGCGCGAAAGCGAAGAACGCCGTCCACGCGAGCATTTCCAGCGCCAGCAGCGTTCGTTTGAGGAAGATTCGCATCAGGAGCTTCGGGTTCCCACTATGCTTGAGGCAGCCACGATCCATGAACGTTCTTGCAAACGGTTCCGCGAATGCCTTCGGCCAACGCCGCATTTTATCCGTAAATGCCGGATCCGATTCGGAAAATTGACCTTTCGCGCGCCGCGGCGCGGCTCCTGGCGGCGCATCCGGACCTGCTGGCCGAGTTGGCGGCGCCACGGGCGTTCTGCGCCGCGGAGATCGCCCGGTCGCTCGAAGGCGCAGCCTCGGACGACGAAAGCGCGCTGCGGCGCCGGCTACGCCGCCTGCGGCAACGCGTGCTCCTGCGCACCATGGCGCGCGACCTGGATGGCCGCGCCGACCTCGGCGAAGTCTGCGCGGTCACCAGCGAGCTTGCCGAGCAGTCGATCCGCTGCGCGCTGGCCTGGACCGGGCGCCCGGACCTGGTGGTGGTGGCGATGGGCAAGCTGGGCGGGCGCGAACTCAACGTCTCATCGGACATCGACCTGGTGTTTCTTCACCCGGACGACGGCGAGCAGGAAAAGCTCGAGCGCGCCGGGCGCAAGCTCATTTCCCTGCTGCAGGACATTTCCGAGGACGGCTTCGTGTTCCGCGTCGACATGCGCCTGCGCCCCTACGGCGGCTCCGGCCCGCTGGTGGCGAGCTACGACGCGCTGGAGAACTATTTCGTCAGCCAGGGCCGCGAGTGGGAGCGCTATGCCTGGATCAAGGCCCGGGCAATTACAGGCACGGATCATTCGTCCCTGAAGGCCATCACGCGGCCGTTCGTGTTCCGCAAGTACCTCGACTACGCGACGCTGGCCGCGATGCGGCGCCTGCATGCCGAAGTGAGGAAGGACGTCGAGCGCCGCGAGCGCGCCGACGACGTCAAGCTGGGCCCCGGCGGAATCCGCGAGATCGAGTTCGTGGCGCAGGCGCTGCAACTGATACGCGGCGGGCGCGATCCGGCGCTCACCGTGCGCCCGACCCTCGAGGTCCTGGGGCTGCTGGGCGAACGGCGCATGCTGCCCGGGGACGCGGTGCGGGAACTGTCTGCGGCCTACGTGTTCCTGCGCAACCTGGAGCACCGCCTGCAGTACCTGGACGACGCCCAGACGCACCTGCTCCCGACCGACGAGGAGGACCGGCGCCGCATCGCCCTCATGATGGACTTCGCGGACTGGACCGTGTTCCGCGTCGCGCTGGAAGCGCACCGCGACGCGGTGACGCGCCACTTCCGCGCGGTGTTCGCGGAATCCGCGGAGGACGCCGACGCGCCCTGGCCCGAGCATCCGCGCGCGGAGCAACTGCGCAGCAGCCAGCGTTACGCGCAGCTTCCCGAGGATTCGCGCCGCCGCGTGGACCGCGTCGTGCCGCTGCTGGCGAAGGCGGCGAAGGCGACGCCCGACCCCGATGCGACGCTGGCGCGCGGCATCGACCTTATCGAGGCGGTGGCGCGGCGCGCCGCCTACCTCGCGTTGCTGGCCGAAAACCCGCAGGCGCTGGAGCGCGTGGCGCGCATCATCGGCGCCTCGCCCTGGGCTGCCGACTACGTCACGCGCCATCCGCTGCTCATGGACGAGCTGCTGGATGACCGCATGCTGTACGCGCCGCCGGACTGGGCGGGGTTCGAGCAGCCGCTGCGCGAGGCGCTGCTCGCGGCCGGCGCCGACACCGAGCGCCAGATGAACCTCTTGCGCGAGCACCACCAGGCGCAGGTGTTCCGCCTGCTGGCGCAGGACCTGGCGGGCCTGCTCACGGTGGAGAAGCTCGCCGACCACCTCTCCGAGCTTGCCGACCGCGTGCTCGGGGTCGCGCTCGAAGCCGCCTGGCGCGACGTGAAGAACCGCCACCGCGAGGGGCCGCTGTTCGCCGTCATCGGCTACGGCAAGCTGGGCGGCAAGGAACTGGGCTACGCCTCTGACCTGGACATGGTGTTCCTGTTCGACGACGCCGATCCGCGCGCCGAGGAGAACTACATTCGCCTGGGCCAGCGCTACAACAACTGGCTCTCGGCCAACACGTCTTCGGGCACGCTGTTCGAGACCGACCTCGCCCTGCGGCCCTCCGGGTCCAAGGGCCTGCTGGTGTCCTCGCTCTCGGGCTTCGAGGAATACCAGGAGAAATCGGCCTGGGTGTGGGAGCACCAGGCGCTGACGCGGGCGCGCTTCTCGGCCGGCGACCGGGCGATCGGCGCGAAGTTCGAGGCCATCCGCACCCGCATCCTCACCCGCGAGCGCGACCTGCCCGCGCTGAGGAAGGAAGTGCTCGCCATGCGCGAGCGCCTGCATGGCGCGCACCCGAACCGCTCGGGCCTCTTTGACCTCAAGCACGACCGCGGCGGCATGATCGACATCGAGTTCGCGGTGCAGTACCTGGTGCTGTCGCAGTCCTGCCGCCATGCGGCGCTCACCGGGAACCTGGGGAACATCGCGCTGCTGGGCATCGCCGCGGAACTGGGACTCATCGGCCGGGCGCTGGCGGAACGCTGCCAGGCCGCCTACCGCGAGTTCCGGCACCTGCAGCACGGCCTGCGGCTGCAGGGCGAGAAATTCGCGCGCGTGGCGCCGGACCAGGCGCAGGCGCACGCCGGGTCGGTGCGGGAACTCTGGAAGGCCGTGTTCCCCGGCTAGCGCCTGTCCTTGAAGAACAAAGTCGCCAGCCTGCGGCCCGCGACGAAGCCCGCGGCGGTGGGCAGGAAGACGAGCAGCGGCGCGAGCACGATCGCCGCCAGCGAATCCGTGAAGCCAAGCAGGCTGGAGGTCTCCGGCACCGAGAGCGCGACCAGGAACACCGCGAGCGAAGCGAGGAAGGTCTTCGCCGGATGCCAGTGGATCGCGTGCGACACCAGCCCGCCCAGCGTGCCGATCAGCAGGCCCAGCAGCCCGAAGGTGACCAGGAACGCGCCCATGCCCCGCGCTCAGTTGCCCGGCTTGGGCTCGCCGAAAGTCATGTACACCCAGGCCGTGCCCGCCTGGCCGCGGTAGATGCCCTTGGCCGCCGACAGGGTCGCGGCCACCGCGGTGAACTGGAACGCCTCCTCCTGCGTCGCCGGGATCACGCGGCTAGCGTATTTCGCCTGCTTGTTGCGCACGCCCCATTCCCTTGCGGCCTCCGCGTGCCGGCGCATGCCCGCCACCACCGAGGCGTGGCCCCAGGCCCACTGGAACACCTGCTCCTGCCGGTTGTAGGTGCCGATGATCTGCACCGGCATGCGCCGCACCGTGCCGTCGGCGAAGGCGAGCTCGAGCTCGCCCTTGTCCTGGTCCACGTTCCAGCCGGATTCCCGGCCCAGGCGCCACTGCTTCGCGTGCGCGTCGGTCTTCGCGCGCATGTCGGTCACGCTGCGGTCGATGAAGTCGCGGGGGGATTGCGCGCAGGCCGCGGTGGCGGCCAGCGCGAGCAGCAGGGGTGCCGCCAGCCGGAAAATGTTACCGATCGGTAACATTCCGGGGCTACGCCGGCCCGGGCTTCGGCGCCGGCGGCGGCGGCTGGCCCTCGAAGCTGGGCAGCGCCGGGTCGATGTGCGCCCAGGCCGGCGCGGACTTGGTCCAGATCGTGCCCCTGGGCGCCGCGAGTGAGGTGTCGTCCAGCGTGCCGGCGCGGATGATGACCATGTGCGGCCGCTCGTCGGCGGTGCTCGCCACCTGCACCCCGCACTTCGGGCAGAAGCGCCGGTGCATGTGGCTGCCGCTGTCGGCGGTGCTGGCGTAGTCCGTCAGCTCGCCGGTGATCGTGATGGCGTTGCTCGGAAAGGCGAGGTTCAGGCTTGCGTTGCCGGTGGCGAAGTACTGGCAAACGCGGCACCAGCAGGCGCGCACCACGAGCGGCTCGGCGGTGGCGGTGTAGCGCACGGCGCCGCAGAGGCAGCCGCCCTGGATGGGGGTCATGGTGTTCTCGCTGGGATGCTGACGGGGACCAGCATACCGCGCCGCCGCCGGCGATGCTCAGGGCAGCTCGTCGTGCTGCGGCAGCCCGTCCGTGATCTCGTGCCACGGCGCCTTCGAGCCGACGTAGATGTGCGCCGTCGGCAGGAGACTGGGGGCCTGCGCGAGCGTGCCCAGGCCCACGTGCACGTAGCGGCCTTCCAGCACCACCGAGTACAGGAACGAGCCGCAGACCGCGCAACGCACGTCGTGATCCACCTCGCCGCCGTACTTCAACAGCCGGTCGCCGCCGGCGACGATGCTCAGCTTCTCGCGCTCGATGCCGCCGAAGGGCTTGAACGCCGCGCCGGTGGCGCGGCGGCAGATGGAACAGTGGCAGTTCAGGGCGTAGGTGAATGCGTCCGGGAGCGTGAAGCGGACGGTTTCGCAGAGGCAGCGGCCGGTCAGGGTTGCGGGCATGTCGTTCGGCGCTTTAAAGCGGCGGACGCTTCTGGTTGACCCACAGCTGGACCGATGGGCGCTGCCATTGGCGCTTGGCATATGCGGCGAGGTGCTTCGGCACTTCGTCGCCGTGCATTACCAGGCGGTTCAGCATCAGGGCGAGGTCCGTGTCGGCGATGCACCATTCGCCGAACAGGTTTTCGCTGTCCGGGCCCAGCAGCGCGCTCGCTGCGGCGAACAACCTGGTTGCCTCGGCCTGCGCCTTGGCCGAGAGCGGTTCTCCGGTTTTGCCGTAGAACACCACCAGCGTATTGCGCTCCTCGCGGATCGGCATCAGGTCACTGCGCAACCAGGCCTGCACCTGCCTTGCCTTGGCGCGTTCCTTCGGGTCCGATGGGTAGAGCGGCGCGCCGGGTTGGGTTTCGTGGAGGTACTCAGTGATCGCGGAGGATTCCGACAGCGCGAAGTCGCGGTCGACAAGCGTCGGGACGCGCTGGGTCAGGGAGGTGGCGGTGTAATTCGGGTTCCGGTTCGCGGCGGCGCCGAGGTCCACGGTCTCGATCTGGAACGGGACGGCCTTCTCGTGCAGGGCGACGAAGGCGGACATGGCGTAGGGGCTGGCGTATTGGGAGTCGATGTAGAGGAGCATGCTCATGCAGACGCCCATTCTCCGGAGAACAGCGCCGCCTGCTCCAGCACTGTTTGGGTGGCGCGTTCCTGCTTGTCCGGCGGATAACCGTGCTTGCGCAGGATGCGCTTCACCAGAACCCGCAGCTGCGCGCGCACGTTCTCGCGCAGCGTCCAGTCGATGGTGACGTTGTTCCGCACGGTGTCGACAAGTTCCCTCGCGATGGCGCGAAGCGTGTCGTCGCCCAGCACCTTCACCGCGCTGTCGTTGGTCTCGAGCGCGTCGTAGAAAGCGAGCTCGTCCTCGGAGAGCCCGAGCTTCTCGCCGCGCGCGTTGGCCTCGCGCATCTGCTTTGCCAGACCAATCAGTTCCTCGATGACCTGCGCGGCCTCGATCGCGCGGTTCTGGTAGCGGCGGATGCTCTGCTCGAGCATCTCGGCGAAGGAGCGCGCCTGCACCACGTTCTTTCGCCGGCGTGTGCCGAGTTCCCCCTTGAGGAGCTTCTGCAGCAGCTCGACCGCCAGGTTGCGCTGCGGCATGCCGCGCACCTCGGCCAGGAAGTCGTCGGAGAGGATCGAGATGTCAGGCTTGGCGAGTCCCGCCGCGGCAAAGATATCCACCACGCCTTCGGGAGCGACGGCGCGCGAGATGATCTGGCGCACGGCCTGGTCGAGATCCTCTTCGGGCCGGGCATCGCCGGGCGAACGCTTGGCAAGGACCGCCGCCACCGCCTGGAAGAACGCGACCTCATCCCGGATGCGCAGCGCCTCTTCGTGAGGCACGGCCAGCGCGAACGCCTGCGACAGCTCGCGCACGGAGCGCAGGCAGCGGTCCTTGCCGTCGTCCTGGGCGAGGATGTGCTCCTGCGCCAGCGGCAGCAGACCCAGGCGTTCAGCAGGCGTCCCGGTGGTCCACTTCGCGCGGTCCAGGCCGTGGAAGAGTCCACGGCAGACCTCGTACTTCTCCAGCAACACGGCGACCGCCTCGTCCTGGTCGAGCGCCGTGCGTCCGGTGCCGCCGCTCTCGGTGTAGACCGCTAGCGCGGCCTTGAGCTCCTGCGCGAGACCGAGGTAGTCCACCACCAACCCGCCGGGCTTGTCTTTGAACACGCGGTTCACGCGCGCGATGGCCTGCATCAGGCCGTGGCCGCGCATCGGCTTGTCGATGTACATCGTGGAGAGGCTGGGCGCGTCGAAGCCGGTGAGCCACATGTCGCGCACCAAGACGATTCTCAGCGGGTCCTTGGGGGCACGGAACCGGTTGGCGAGCGCCTCGCGGCGCGGCTTGTTGCGGATATGCGCCTGCCAGTCGGCGGGGTCGGAGGCCGAGCCGGTCATGACGACCTTGATTGCGCCTTCGTTGTCATCATCGCTTTCCCAGTCGGGCCGCAGGCGCACCAGCTCGCGGTACAGCTCCACGCAAATGCGCCGGCTCATGCAGACGACCATCGCCTTGCCTTCGTCACGAGTCTGGCGCCACATGGCGTCCGCTCGTTGCTCGAAGTGCTCGACAATGTCCTGTGCCACGATCTGAATGCGCTTCTCGGCGCCGACGACGGCCTCCAGCTGCGCCCACTTGCTCTTCAGCTTCTCCTTGCGCTCCACCTCCTCGCCCTCGGTCGCCTCCTCGAAGTCGGGGTCGATCTTCGGCCGCTCCGACTCAAGGAGCGCCAGCTTGGCGAGGCGGCTCTCGTAGTAGATCGGCACCGTGGCGCCGTCCTGCACGGCGCGCTGGATGTCGTAGACGCTGATGTAGTCGCCGAACACCGCGCGCGTGTTCGCGTCCTGCAGCTCGATGGGCGTGCCGGTGAAGCCGATGAACGAGGCCTGCGGCAGCGCGTCGCGCATGTGGCGCGCGTAGCCGTCGATGAAGTCGTATTGGCTGCGGTGCGCCTCGTCGGCGATCACCACGATGTTGCGCCGGCCGGAAAGGGTCGGGTGCCGGTCGCCCTTCTCCTCAGGAAAGAACTTCTGCAGCGTGGTGAACACCACGCCGCCGGCCGCGACCGACAGCAGCTCCCGGAGCTGGGCACGGCTCTCCGCCTGCACCGGCGGCTGGCGCAGCAGCTCCTTGCAGCGCGAGAAGGTGCCGAAGAGCTGGTCGTCGAGGTCGTTGCGGTCGGTGAGCACGACGACGGTCGGGTTCTCCATCGCAGGCTCGCGGATGATGCGGCCCGCGTAGAACGCCATCGTCAGGCTCTTGCCCGAGCCTTGCGTGTGCCAGACCACGCCGACGCGCCGGTCGCCCGGCTTGCCGCCGGGCTTGCCACCCGCCTCGTACCGACCTTCCGGCTCCGTGGCGCGATCGGCGCGCGCCAGTTCCGCCGCCCGCAGCGTCTCCCCCACCGCCACCTGCACCGCGTGGAACTGGTGGTAGCCCGCCATCTTCTTCGCGAGCTTGCCGCCGCCCTCGTCCTCGAACACGAGGAAATCGCGCACCAGATCAAGGAAGCGGCGCGGCGCGCAGAGCCCCTCGCTCACCACCTGCAGCTCGGGCAGGTGCGGGTCGGCCAGGCGCTCGCCGGCGATGGTGCGCCAGGGCTTGAACCATTCGCGCCCCGCGGTGAGCGTGCCAACCCGCGCCTCGACGCCGTCGGAGATCACCAGCAACGCGTTGGTGGCGAACAGTGCCGGGATTTCCGACTTGTAGGTCTGGAGCTGCTGGAAGGCGGACCAGATCGTGGCGTTCTCGGCGGCTGCGTTTTTCAGCTCCAGTACCGCCAGCGGCAGGCCGTTGACGATCAGCACCACATCGGGGCGGCGGGTGTGCTTGTTCTCCGCGACGGTGTACTGGTTGACCGCCAGCCAGTCGTTGGCCTTGACGTTGTCGAAGTCCAGCACCCGCACCTGTGCGCCGCGGATCTCGCCGGTCGCGTCGCGGTACTCCACCGTCACGCCGTCCACGAGGAGGCGGTGCGCGAGCCGGTTGCGCGCGACGAGATCTGGGCCCTCGGGCCGCGTGAGCTTGCGGAAGGCGTCGTCCAGCGCCTCGGGGGGGAGGTTGGGGTTGAGGCGCGCGAGCGCGTCGCGGAGGCGCTGCGCCAGGATGACATGGCTGTAGTCGGAGCGCTCCGCGGCAGGCTCGCCGGGGGCGATGTCGGCGCCGTTGCGCACGACCCACCCGATGCTCTCCAGCCACGCGAGGGTGGCCTGCTCGACTACGGATTCGCTGAAGGCACCTTGATTCACCACCACAGCCTACCAACCTTCGCTACGAAATCCCGGAACAAGGCAAGAGCTTCAGCGCACGTTTGCGGGGAACTTCCGAATATGCCGCTCTGCACGTAAGGAGATCGTTCCTTCTCCCGGGAGATCGACTCGTCCATCTCCTGCAAGAACCGATCGCTGTTCTGACTACGGTAACCATACGCGCCAGGCGGCACCCAATACCAGTCCTTGGTCCGCTTGGCGTGGTGCGCATATCCGAGCGCCATTAACATCTCAAGCTTGTCAAACACGTAGGTGTATCGATCATCATTCGGAATGAGCCGTCTCGCTGGCTGCCGAAGTACTGCATGCAGCCAGTCATTCAGGGGCGCGCGCCGCTGATCCATTCCAGCGAGTATCCGCGCCACATCTCCCCCTCGATCGAACAGAGAAAACGGTGGTAAGAGCTGGACGGCTGGAAGGTCGTCTCGGCTTTCTCTATGGACTGTAGTTGCGAACAAACGGCCAAGAAACTTCAGTCGTTCCGCCTCTATCGCCCCTAAACCCAACGCATAGAGCAGAAGGGTTCCCGGGTATCGTTGGAGGCCGATCCAAAGCACATAGCCGCCGCCGCTGCGCGCGACCGATAGCCTCTCCAGTGCGCGCTGCCAAACGTAAAAATGCGCCTCTTCGGCCCAGAACCCGCCAACTGGAGCTATCGCCAGCAACGTGGAGCAGGCCGCCTCATAACCACGTACACGCGCAGTTGCGGATTCAGTCGTTGGTGCGGGACCACCCTCGGTGACAAACGCCGGGCCAGATATAGCCTCGACTGCCCGATCCACCACTTCGTCGACT
Source organism: Betaproteobacteria bacterium (assembly GCA_052386675.1). GTDB lineage: Bacteria > Pseudomonadota > Gammaproteobacteria > Burkholderiales > SG8-39 > RBG-16-66-20. The sequence goes on along the minus strand of JBQTJX010000043.1, from coordinate 41,786 downwards.
AGATCGCCAAGCTGTATTCGATAGCGGGGCTCCGTGAGGTAGCGCTTCAGGCTCGCAACCGCCGCTTCCATCGAGAGCGGATGAGGTCTCGAGAACTCTTCGAGCGCCTCGACATGTCGCTGGATCGACTGAAAGAACGTGTCAGCGTCCTTGATCGAGACAATTTGAGCGCTGCGGTGATTAATTAGTCGGCGCGCCTCATCGGTCGGTTCTCCATGCACTGTCCAATAGGTCGTAAACCGTCGCGAAGGAGCGCGTAATACAGCGCTGCGAAGCGCGGGGTCCCAATCCGCAGACCAGCCGCAAACGACGAGCCCGAATTCGTCAAGAATACGGTCCAGTAGTTGATCGAACTCGGCGGGGTACGCAGCAAGTTCCGTCGGGGTATTCCTGATGCGTGTGTCCAAGTAGTCGCCGTGGACCTTGAACACACAGCAGTGCGTGTGAATCAGAGGAAGCGCGCCGTGTACTTGGTCAGGCGAGCTTAGGATAGTCGGCACAACTCCTGCATCGACCAATGCGCTTTCCATGAGTCGGTCGAAGTTCGTCGTAACGATGACCTTCACGAAGCCCTGCGCGACCAATGCGGCAACCGCGCGGTGTGCCGAGGTCGGTTGCTTTGCGCCCTCCTCTCGCTCCTTCTCACTTGGTTCCCAGTAGGCGCGCAAGAGTTGCTGGCGTTCGGCGGGGGTCTTGGCCAATGCGTCCAGAAGTTCCGAATAGTCTGGGGCCTTCCCGAACTTGTCGAGGTACCAGCGTTCAGGCGCCGGTTCGCATACTTCACCGTGCAGGGCGGCAAGTTTGCGAACCAAGTCGAGCGTTATTTCCCAACCAGTCGGAATGCCGGCCGCCCGAGATATCCCCGAGCCTAGGAGGACCGCGTAGACACCACGATTCGCCTGAATAGAGAAGGCAAGCGAGTGAATCGAGTCAATCATGCTTTCCTTGAAGGATCTTGATTGCTTTGTGCATCACGTCGCTCCGACTACGGAATGCGCACGCTTAACTCGAAGCTCGCCAGAGATGAGCTTGGGTAGCAATGAGTCGCGAAGGCCGCAGAGCGTACGGACCTCGCGTCGACACTCGAGCGTGCGCGAGAGTAGCTTGTTCGCTACGCGGTCGAACGCCTCGACGACGAGCGACGGGGGCATGGGCGCTGCAAGGTTGAGGATCGATTCCACTGGCGCCCTCTGATGGCTCTTTGAGGTACCGGTTACGAGGCTCCCGATCTGCTGCCGAAACAATGGCGAACGCGCGATACAGTAGACATAGGCTCGCCCGAACGGACGCCGGGCGCGCAGCACCAGGAACTCGGTCGAGCATACAGCGCGGTCAACAGGACGTACATCGACCATCCATACCCGCTCAATCTCGGGGTTGAGCTTCGAAATCAGGATCACCCCGGGAGGTACACGCGACTTGAGGCTCTTGATGTTTTCGCCAATCTCGACCTTCGCTGTCTGCCCGTCGTCGAATGCCGGGATGCTTAAGTGGTGGTACAGAGCATCCGGAAACGAGAGCGGGTTCTCTTGGTCGCGAAGCTGCTCCACCACATCGCCGAACCGACCCACCTCCCACCCCTCCGGAATCTCGCCGAGTTCAGAGTCGACGAGGCGGGCGGGGAAGAGGTCGGCGAGGGGCTTGGGGAGACCGGGGTCGCGGCCTTCGGCCTTGGCGCGGACGGGGTCGAAGTCCACGAACCACGAGTTGAAGAGCGCTCGCGCCATCGCCTCCAGCGTCTCGCTCATCCGCCGGTTCAGCTCGATCTTCTCGTCCAGCGTGCCGAGAATGTAGGCGATAGCGCGTTGTTCGGAGAGGGGTGGGAGGCTGAGTCGCAACGTTCGCGCTGAGCCAACGTTGAAGTGCTGCTGCACGGCCCCGACCAGATGGGCGGCCACGTGCCCCGATGCGGCCGTGTTGACGTAGTAGGCGAGGAAATGGTTGTTCAGTTCCTTACCGCAACGAACGATCACAAGGTCGGAGCAGTTCGCATTCGTAAGCCACTCCGGTACGACGGAGCAAGCACCTGGTTTCCCCGTTCGGACGATCACTACATCGCCCGGCGCGAGTCGTGATTTCTGAATCCGCTGATGAAACCGAGGTGTGATGAATTTCAGATCGTTCTTGTTTATGCGAAGCGGCTCAACGTTTAGCGAGCGAAGAAACGGGATCCCGTCATCGACGTATTCCGACGCCATTGGCCCTACATAACCGACGGTCAGTTCGTCAGCGACGTCTTCTAGCACGACGTCGCGCCACTCACCCGCCATACCCAAGCTCCTTCAGGTCGGCGGCAATCGCGGCATCGAGCAACTTGACGTTCACGCTCCATGGGAGTTTGTGCAACGCCCGTTGCACGATTGCCGCGTCGGGCCAAGCTGCCGCGAACACGCGCATATTCTCCCCGAACGCCGGGCCGTAGCCATCCGGCAGCCCGGACTTCGCGGGTGCCACCGGTTGTGGCATTTTTGGGGAGGAACTCATTTGTGCCACAGCCCGTGGCACTTTTGCCCGCGTCTGGGCAGTCTGGATGCGGCCCTTCACGTCGGCGAGCAGCGCCGCGAAGCCGGCCCGGTCCACGACAGGCTTTGCCGGCTTCCTACCCGCCATACCCCAGTTCCTTCAGGTTGCGGGCAATCGCGGCATCGAGCTTCGCGGCCTCCGCCTGCTGCTCGCGCAAGGTTGCGGAAAGCCGCTTCATCTTCTCCTCGAACGGCTCGCCGTCCTCCGCCTGTGCCTCGGCACCAACGTAGCGGCCGGGCGTGAGCACGTGGCCGTGCTTGCGTACCTCGTCGAGCGGCGCGCTCTTGCAGTAGCCGGCAACGTCCATGTATTCGCCCGCGTCCTTCTCCCCACGCCAGGCGTGGTACGTGGCGGCGATGCGGGCGACGTCCTCGTCGGTCAGCTCACGATGGGTGCGGTCGGCCATGCGGCCGAGCTTGCGGGCGTCGATGAAGAGCACATGGCCGCGGCGGTCGCGAAACTTGCTGTTCCGGCGGTCGCGCGCGAGGAACCACAGGCAGGCGGGAATCTGCGTCGAGTAGAAGAGCTGCCCCGGCAGCGCGACCATGCAGTCCACCAGGTCGGCCTCGACCAGGTTCTTGCGGATCTCGCCCTCGCCGGACTGGTTGGACGACATCGAACCGTTCGCCAGCACGAACCCGGCCACGCCCGCGGGCGCCAGGTGATGAACGATGTGCTGCACCCAGGCGAAGTTGGCGTTGCCCGCCGGCGGCGCGCCGTACTGCCAGCGCTTGTCGTCCCGCAGCCGCTCGCCGCCCCAGTCGGAAATGTTGAATGGCGGATTGGCGAGGATGAAGTCGGCCTTCAGGTCGGCGTGGCGGTCGTTGTGGAAGGTATCGCCGTGGCCGATCTGGCCGTCGATACCACGGATGGCGAGGTTCATCTTCGCCAGCCGCCAGGTGGTGTAGTTCGACTCCTGGCCATAGATCGAGATGTCCGCCTTCGCTTTGCCGCCGTTCCCGTTCCCCTTGGAATGGGCGCGCAGGAACTCGATGGACTGCACGAACATGCCGGACGACCCGCAGCAGGGGTCGTACACCCGGCCGCGATAGGGCTCGATCATCTCGACCAGCAGCTTGACCACGCAGCGCGGCGTGTAGAACTCGCCGCCCTTCTTGCCCTCGGCGCTCGCGATCTGGGAGAGGAAGTACTCGTAGACGCGGACGAGCTCGTCCTTGGCGCGGCTCGCCTCGTCGCCCACCCGGATGTTGCTGATGAGGTCGATCACCTGGCCGAGCCGCTCCTTGTCGAGCGCTGGGCGGGCGTAGTCCTTGGGCAGCACGCCCTTCAATGCCGGGTTGTCGCGCTCGATGCCGGCCATGGCGTCGTCGACGATCTGCCCGATGGTGGATTGCTTCGCCTGCGCTTTCAGGTGCGCCCAGCGCGCCTCGGGCGGCACCCAGAAAATGCTCAGGGCGCGGTATTCGTCGGGGTCTTCAGGGTCGGCGCCGCTCTTCTTGTCGGCAATCAGCTTGGCGTGCTGTTCCTCGAAGGCATCGGATATGTACTTGAGGAAGAGGAGCCCCAGGACGACGTGCTTGTACTCGGCGGCGTCCATCGAGCCGCGCAGCGCGTCGGCCATCTGCCAGAGCTGGGCCTCGTAGCCGACAGTGGCGCCGTCGTTGATCGTGGCGGCGGTGCTCTTCTTCGGCTTGGGCAAGGCGGACCTCGTAATCAGTTGCTGCGGGACGGCTACAGGCGCGTCCAACGTGTGTCTGCTGGCGCGATGGCTGTCATTCTGTCACCGATCCAAACACCCCTTCTCCGATAGCCATCTTCGAAATCTCAATCTCACTTCACGATACCTAAAACACCGCCCCCAAAATCCCCTGCACCAAAAACAACCCCACCACCACCCCCGGAAAAACCATCGCCGTCCCCAACGACCCCAAAAACAACCACGCCCCACCCACCTCCCCACCCCGCCTCACCCGCACAAAATTCCAGATCGCAGTCCCAGGCACCGCCAGCACCGCAACCAGCATCGCCGCCAACCCGACAAAAGACCCGCCCCCGCGAGTCGCCTCGATGATGACCCAGGTAAACAGCAGCTGGAGCAACATGGGTACGACAATGTTGAAGAAATACCTCACGGCCGCATCAGCAAGCTGGAAATCCAAACCACGCCCCAAGGCGCCACGAACGCAAGCAAGGGAATAACAACCCCGCCAACCCCAACCGCAGGCGCCGACCCCTTCCCGGGAACAAACAGCAGCATTAACACCGGCAGCAGGACAGCAGGCCCGGTCCCGATCAGGAGGACCATGCCAAGTCCGGTGCCCAGCACCGGCCAGCCAAGGTCGCGAGCCCGCGCGCCGGCCGCGAAGCCGAACAGCGCGGCGACGAAGAAGAACATCGCACCGCCGACAAACACCATCGCCCCGGCCCCGGGCTTGAAGGCGGCGCCGAACATGACGTAGAACATCCCGAGCAGGTTCAGGACGCAGGGAATGCCGAACAGGGCGTACTGCGCGCGGCCGAAGATCATCGCCGGGGGCCCGGCAGGCCGGAGAATGTAACCGATCGGTAACATTTGTTCATGGGGTCAGCCACAGGATAGCCGCATACACCAGCGCGTTCCAGACGAGGATGGACACGCCGGCCACCAGCTCCATCCGCCGCGGCATGCCACCCGGGTAGACCAGGCGCCCGACGTAGTGCTCCACGAACCCGCCCGCGTATCCGGACTGGCCGGCCAGGGAGCGCAGCGATTTCTCCAGCGGGGTGAGCGGGCAGGTCCAGCTGGCGAGGTTGACCAGCGACGACCACAGGACCACGGGGACATGGATCCACGCCCAGGCGTGGTCGGCGAGCAGGAGGAAGCCGCCCAGGACCGCGAAGGCGACGAACAGGAAGTGGAAGAGGAGGACGAGGTCGGCGGCGAGGCGGGAGGACAAGCGGTCGGGCCAGATCAGATTCCGATGATTTCGTTGAGGCCCTCGACAACCTGCGCGACCTCCTCCGGTGACGCATTTCCGAGCTTCGTGCCGATGCGTTCGACGGAAAGCGTGCGAATCTGGCTGATCTTGGCCCAAGACCGCTTGGGCAGCTTCGCGGAGCGCAGCTCCAGAGTCAGGGGAAAGCCGGCACGCTGGGACTGGCTGGTCAGCGCCACCGCAATGACTGTTCCGGAGCGCTCGTTGAACACGTCATGGCTGAGAACCAGCACCGGGCGCAGGCCCGCCTGTTCATGGCCACGGACCGGATTGAGGTCGGCCCAGCGAACTTCGCCCCTCAGTATGCGGGCCAAGTCTCGATCTCCTGCCCCAGGCCTTCTTCAGCGAGGGCCTTCTCAAACTCGGGATCGAGCTTCGCGCACTCGGAAGCCAATCGGCCTCGCTCCATCCGGGCGAGCTTTTCGGCCACGGCCGACTGGATGGCACGGCTGCGGTTGGGATAGACCTTTCTTGCGACCAGGCCGTCTACCCGCTCCAGCGTTCCGCTGTCGATGGTGATGGCAACTTTGACACTGCTCATGGCGAGGCTCCAAGGTATGACAAATCATCATACCATTACACGGACCCTTTACCCCCTCAGCCCCGCAAGCTCGGCAACCCGATCCCCGCCGCATCGAACCCCCCATCAACCGCCAGCGTCTGGCCGTTGATGTAGGAAGCCTGCTCGCTGCACAGGAACACCGCCGCCTGCGCGATCTCGTCCTCGGTGCCGTAGCGATTCAAGGGAATGGCGTCGTGGTAGTCGGCGCGGATGTCGGGGGTGTGCACGAGCTTCGCCATCGCGGTGTCCACCGGCCCGGGCGCGACGGCGTTGACGCGGATGCCCAGGTTCCCCAGTTCCACCGCCTGCTGCTTGGTGAGGTGGTCCAGCCCCGCCTTGCTGGTGCCGTAGGCCACGCGCAGGGAGCTCGCACGCAAGCCGGAGATGGAAGTGATGTTGACCACGGCGCCGCCGCCATTCTTCAGCATGACCGGCGCGCACAGCTGGGTGCAGAGGAAGGGGCCGGAGAGGTTGACCTCGAGCACGCGCGACCATTCCTCGAACGTGGTGTCGAGGAGTTTCTTGAACACGACCGTGCCTGCGTTGTTGACCAGGGCGTCGATGCGGCCGAATTGAGCCTCGATCTTCGCCACCGCGGCCTTGACCTGCGCCGGCACGGAGACGTCGCATTCGATGGGCAGCACGCCGCGGCCGGTCTCGGCGGCGGATTTCGCCAGGTTGGGCGCGTCGATGTCGAGCATGGCGACGCGGTAGCCGGCATCCAGGAACTTGCGCGACAGCGCGAGGCCGATGCCGCGCGCGGCGCCGGTGACGACAGCGACCTTGCTAACCGTCAAGCGACTTGCGCATCCGGCGCCAGGACCTCGCGGGCGAGTTCCAGCGCGGCGACTGCCTGCTCGCGGCTCACCGATGGGAAGGACTTGAGGAAGGCGTCCAGGGAATCGCCGGCCTCAAGATAGTCGAACAAGTTCCTGACCGGTACCCGAGTTCCGACGAAGACGGGCACGCCGCCCTGGATTTCCGGATCGCTGTGGATGACAGCTTCTGCCATGACTACGATGATACGCCGGTGTCTACTTCGAGGCGAGCTACCGCGCCGCGACGAAGCTGATGTCGCCGTAGTAGCTGCGCGCCGACTGCCCAGTGTTGTCCGCGTCGGTCATCATCCCCACCGCCACCACGTCCCAGGGCTCCTCGCCGAAGGCGCGCCGGTAGTCCTCGCGCACGTTGCGCTTGTAGCTGCGCCACTGGCCCACGCCGGCGGCGCCGCTTTCCACCACGATCATCTTCACCCGGCTGGTGTGCGGGTTCTCGAGCACCGTGCCCACCGGAACGGCGTTCGACCAGACGTACATCAGCGTGGCGTAAGGCAGCGACTGTCCGGACAGGGCCTTGGCGAAGCGCAGCTGGGTGCGGGCCTCGAAATCCAGCTTCGCCGGGTCGCCGTGGAAGGAGAGGATCAGCCGCGCCGGCGAATCCTCGCCGGAGGCGCGGCGCATGTCGGCGCCGGAGATGAGCGAGGCCACGCGCCAGCGCCACTCCACTGTCGGGTGGCGCGACGGGTCGATGCGGATGCGCCGCACCTTGCCGGAGGCGGATTTCTCCGCCACCGCCTGCAGCGCCACGGTGCCGTCGCGGCGCACCAGCTGGTAGCGGGTGCGCGGCTTGGAGGGCAGCACGATCATGGGCTCCCAGTGCGCCGGCAGCGCCTCGCCCTCGGCGCGGCGTGAGAAGCGCGCAACTGGCACCACCTCGCCCGCCTCGCGCGGCCGCTCGCGCACCACTTCGCCCGAGGACACCAGTTCCTCGGTGGGCGTCAGGGCGCAGCCGCCCAGCAGCAGCGCGCCCGAAAAAAGAATGATTGCCTTCATGCCTCTCTCCCTGGGCGCGAGCGTAGCACCAGTTCGCCCCGGTCAGATGGCTTCGCGGGGCCCGCGCCGCAGGGGCCCGTCCACCTCCGACGCGAAGCGCGCCAGCGCCCCCAGCAGCGCCTCGCGCTCGAGGCGGTACAGCACTTTCTGTCCCTGGCGCTCGGCGGACACCAGCCCGGCGTGCTGCAGCACCGAGAGGTGGCGCGACACCGCGGGCGCCGACAGGCCGAAGCGCGCCGCGAGGTCGGTGGTCGCGGCCGCGGTCTGCGCGAGGAACGCGATGATCTGCCGCCGCGGCAGCGAGGCGAGGGCGTGGAACACCCGTTCGTGATTAACTGCCATGATTAACAGCCATGTTAATAGTATGGCGCAGTCCGGGCGGCTGTGGTTTACTGCCTGCGAACCCAACCAGGAGAACCCGCCTCATGGCGAAAGCAAAAGCCGCGGCCAAGCCCGCCCTTTCGATGGCCGACCGCGACGGCTGGATCTGGTACGACGGCAAGCTGGTGCCGTGGCGCTCGGCCACCACCCACGTGCTGACCCACTCGCTGCATTATGGTCTCGCGGTGTTCGAGGGCGTGCGCGCCTACAAGACGGTCAGCGGCACGCAGATCTTCCGCCTGCGCGAGCACAGCCAGCGCCTGATCAACTCGGGCCACATCTACATGATGAAGGTCCCCTACAGCGTCGAGCGCCTGATGCAGGCGCAGGTCGACGTCGTCGCGGCCAACGGCCACGAGTCCTGCTACATCCGCCCGATCGCCTTCTACGGCTCGGAGAAAATGGGCGTCTCGCCGGTGGGCGCGCGGGTGCACGTGGCCATAGCCGCCTGGCCCTGGGGCGCCTACCTCGGGCCCGAGGCGCTCGACAAGGGCATCCGCGTCAAGACCGCCTCGGTGGCCCGCCACCACGTCAACGTCACCATGGCGCGCGCCAAGATGTCGGGCACCTACCCCAACTCGGTGCTGGCCACGCTGGAGGCGACGCAGCACGGCTACGACGAGGGACTGCTGCTCGATGTCGACGGCTTCGTCGCCGAGGGCGCGGGCGAGAACATCTTCGTCATCAAGGACGGCGTCATCTACGAGCCGGAACTCACCTCCGCGCTCACCGGCATCACGCGCTCCTCGGTCATCGATCTCGCCGAGGGCCTGGGCTACAAGGTGAAGGCGAAGCGCCTGACGCGCGACGACATCTACATCTCGGACGAGTGCTTCTTCACCGGCACCGCGGCGGAAGTGACCCCGATACGCGAGCTGGACCAGCGCCAGATCGGCGCCGGCAAGGCGGGCCCGATCACCAAGGCGCTGCAGAAGGCGTTCTTCGACGTGGTCACCGGCAAGGACCGCAGGCACAAGCACTGGCTGACCCCGGTGCCCATGAAGAAGAAGAAATAGGCGCGCCATGGGCACGGACCAGGACACCAGCCGCTCGCGCGAGGTCGAGGTCACCGAGAAGGACCTGCCGCTGCACTGCCCGCTGCCGGGCGCGCCGCTGTGGTCCCGCCATCCGCGGGTGTTCCTCGACGTGGTGAAGAAAGGCGAGATGCTGTGCCCATACTGCGGCACGAAGTTCCTGTACAAAGGCGCCGCGCCCAAGGGGCATTGACCTGAAGGTCTTCGTCGTCGCACCGAACTGGATCGGCGACGCGCTGATGGCGCAACCGATGCTGGCGCGGCTGCGCGAGAAGAATCCCGCGATCCGCATCGAGGCCCTCGGCCCGCCGTGGATCGCGCCGGTGCTGCGGCGCATGCCCGAGGTGGACGAGGTCATCGAGGCCGACCTGCGCCACGGCGAATTGCAGCTGGGCGAGCGCTGGCGGCTGGGCAGGCTGCTGGCCGCGCGCAACTACGACCAGGCCGTGGTGCTGCCCAATTCCTTCAAGTCGGCGCTGCTGCCGTTCTTCGCCGGCATCCCGGAGCGCGTCGGCTACGCGGGTGAATTCCGCTACGGGTTCGTCAACCGCGTCCACCGGAACGCGAAAGCGCCGATGGCGCTGCACTACGCCCGCCTGTCGGAAGCCCCGGGCACCGAGCCGGCGCAGCCGCTGCCCGCGACCATACTGCGCTCCAGCCCGGAGGCTTCGGCCGCCGCCGCGGCGAAGTTCGGCATCGCCGGACCGTATTGCGTCCTGTGCCCCGGCGCCGAGTACGGCCCGGCGAAGCGCTGGCCCTACTTCCGGGAGCTGGCGCCGAAACTGCCGCTGCCCGCGGTGCTGCTCGGTTCGGCGAAGGATGCCGAAGCCTGCGCCGGGATCGCCGGACGGAACCTCGCCGGGCAGACCGCGCTGGACGAAGCCATGGACCTCATCGCCGGCGCCGCCTTCGTGGTCAGCAACGATTCCGGCCTGATGCACGTCGCCGCCGCGCTCGGCCGGCCGCTCACCGCGCTCTACGGCTCCTCCAGCCCGGAGCACACCCCGCCCCGCTCATCGGCCGCGAAGGTGCTGTGGCTGCACCCGGATTGCAGCCCCTGCTTCGCGCGCGAGTGCCCCCTGGGCCATTTCCGCTGCATGAAGGACCTCGGCGTCGACCAGGTCCTCGCGGCAATCCCGAAAACAGGGACAGTCCCCATTTAGTGGCCACGCAGCCGGAAGTGCGAAAATGGGGACTGTCCCTGTTTTCCTGTTTTCGATGCACTGATGAGCAAGATCTTCCCCACCGCGCAGGACGCGGAGAACGCCTTCTACGAGGCGCTGGAGCGCGCCGACCTCGACCTGATGATGGCGGTCTGGGCCGAGGACGAGGACATCGTGTGCGTGCATCCGGGCGCGCCGCGCCTGGCCGGCGTCGAGCAGGTGCGCGCGGCCTGGCGCGGCATGTTCGCCGGCGGCCCGAACATGCGCGTGCGCGCGCTGCAGCAGGTGGTGATCTCCGGGATGATGGTCGCGGTGCACAACGTGCACGAGAGCATCACGGTGCAGGGCGAATCGAAGCCGCGCCCGCCGGTGGTGGCCACCAACGTCTACCTGCGCAGCGCCGCCGGCTGGCGCATGGTGGTGCACCACGCCTCGCCCGCGCCCCTCTCCGCGGGCGCCGCGACCGAAGCGCCGGCCGCATCGACCAAGACACTGCATTGACCGACGCCTACGTTGCGCCCTGGTGGCTGCCCGGCGGCCACCTGCAGACCCTCTATGCCGCGCTCGCGCCCGCGCCGCGCATCGCCTGGCGCCGCGAGCGCTGGGACACGCCCGACGGGGACTTCATCGACCTGGACTGGACCGGCAACGAAGGCCCGGTGCTTGCCATCTTCCACGGCCTGGAGGGCAGCTCGGCCAGCCCCTACGCGCGCGCCATCGCCGCGCAGGCGCTGCGGCAGGGGTTCCGCTGCGTGGTGCCGCATTTTCGCGGCTGTTCGGGCGAGCTCAACCGCCTGCCGCGCGCCTATCACTCCGGCGACAGCGCCGAGATCGCTTGGATCCTGGAGCGCCTCGGGGCCAGGTACGCGGCCGGCATTTCCCTGGGCGGCAACGCGCTGCTCAAGCACCTGGGCGAGTCCGGCGAGCGCGCAGGCATCCGCAGGGCCGCGGCGGTCTCCGCTCCGCTTGACCTCGCCGCCGCCGGCCGCAGGCTGGATCGCGGCTTCGGCCGCGAGGTCTACACCCGCGTGTTCCTCTCCACGCTGAAGAAGAAGACGCTGCAAAAGCAGCGCGCCGGCCAGATCGCCGTGGACGAGGCGCGCCTTGCGCGCGCGCGCACCTTCTTCGAATTCGACGACACCGTCACCGCGCCCTTGCACGGCTTCGCGGGCGCCGAGGACTACTGGGCGCGCTCCTCCAGCGGGCCGTACCTGGCGCGCATCCGCGTCCCGACGCTGGTGGTGAACGCGCGCAACGATCCCTTCATGCCGGCGGCGGCGCTGGACGCGGTCGCCGCGGGCCTTCGTGCGTTATCCTCCGGCGTGACCCTTGAATTTCCCGACACCGGCGGACACGCCGGTTTTCCCGGCCGCCGCCACTGGCTGGCGCGGCGCGTGCTCGCGTTCCTGACGGAGAATTGAGTGCTATGAAAGTCCCGGCCGAAGTCTTCCGCGCCTACGACATCCGCGGCATCGCCGGCCGCGTCCTGACCGCCGAGCTGGTGCGCGACGTCGGCCGCGCGCTCGGGACCCTCGGCCGCGCCCGCGGCGCACCCACCTTCGCCGTCGGCCGCGATGGCCGGCTCTCCAGCCCGGAGCTCTGCGCCGCGCTGGTGGAAGGCTTGAACGCCGCCGGCGCAGACGTGATCGAGCTGGGCGTCGTGCCCACCCCGGTCACGTATTTCGCCGCGCACCACCTCGCCTGCCACAGCGCCGTCATGGTCACCGGCAGCCACAACCCCGGCGACCAGAACGGCCTGAAGATGGTGGTGGCCGGCACCACGCTCACCGGAGAGGAAATCCAGGGCCTGCGCGCGACAGTGGAATCTGGTCGCTTCGAGTCCGGCGCCGGCAGCCGGCGCAGCGAGGACGTGCTCGATGCCTACGTCGAGCGTATCGCCGGCGACTTGCGCCTCGCGCGCCCGATGCGCATCGCCATGGATTGCGGCAACGGCGTCGCCGGCGTCATCGCGCCGCGCCTGTTCCGCAAGCTGGGCTGCGAGGTAATCGAGCTGTATTCGGAGGTCGATGGGCACTTTCCCAACCACCATCCGGATCCGTCCAAGCTCGAGAACCTGGCGGCGCTGGTCGCCGAACTGAAGTCCGGGCCCGCCGAGCTGGGCCTCGCCTTCGACGGCGACGGCGACCGCCTTGGCGTGGTCACGAAGCGCGGCGCCATCATCCAGCCCGACCGCCAGCTGATGCTCTATGCGAAGGACGTGCTGTCGCGCAACCCGGGCGCCGAAGTCATCTACGACGTGAAGTGCACCCGGCTGCTGGCGCCCTGGATCGAGCGCCACGGCGGCCGGGCGACCACCTGGAAGACCGGCCATTCCCTCATCAAGGCCAAGCTGAAGGAAACCGGCGCGCCGCTCGCGGGCGAGATGTCCGGGCACATCTTCTTCAAGGAGCGCTGGTATGGCTTCGACGATGCGCTCTACTGCGGCGGGCGGCTGCTGGAGATCCTGTCGCGGGAAGCGGACCCTTGCGCGGTGCTGGAGGGGCTGCCGGACGCGCCGGCGACGCCGGAACTGAACTGGAAGCTGGCCGAGGGCGAGCCGCATGCGCTGGTCGAACGCCTCGGGGCGCAGGTGAAGGCCGCCAATCCCTTCTCGGGCTCGACGCGGGTGCTCACCATCGATGGCCTGCGGGTGGAATTCGCCGACGGCTTCGGCCTGGCGCGGGCGTCGAACACGACGCCGGTTGTGGTGCTGCGCTTCGAGGGGGATACGCCGGCGGCGCTGGCGCGGATCCAGAACCAGTTCCGCACGGTGCTGCAGCCGCTCAAGCCCGGGACGCCGCTGCCGTACTAGCGGCGGCCAAAGACTTGCAAAGACTTGCACACGATGACCCTGAACAGGCGTCCAATTGCGGGGTGGAAGTGACGAACCCGTTCAAGAGGGCCGGACAGTGGACAAACAACAACGTGAGCCACGCAATGGGAACCACCACGCCAGGTTCAAGGCGGAGGTAGTGGGGATCTCCGGAATCCTGGAGGCTGTCCAGGCGTACCTGGGCAGCTGGTCCACGGAGCGAATCGTCAACCTGCAGAAAATGGACGGCGGCTGGGCGCCGTTCGACACGAATCAACGACCATTGCGCGTCGGCAGCCTGGCCAGAGTGCACGCCATCCGCGATGCAATCCATCGTCATTGCATCGCCCTGCGCACGGCCGGTTTCCCGCTTACCGCGGAACTGGTGGAACTCGACGAGTTCTTCCACCGCGCCTGTGAACTGATCCGGGTTGGCGAGGAAGCCGCGTTGCGGATGCGGACCTCGGAGACTCGCACGCCCCCGATGCATTCACAGCAAAGGGCGGTCGCGAACTGGTAGCGCCTAGGCGCGCTTCAACCCGCCCAGCAGCGCGGCGACCGGCCTGGCGCGGCGCGGGCCGGACTGCACCGAAGGCGTCGCCGTGGCCGGCGCAGGAGCGCCGCGGCCGGGCTCACCGGCCGGCTCGTAGGGCTTGGAAAAAATCGGATCCTGGGACCTGGAGGGCTGCTGCGGCGGGATGGACTGCGGCCTGCGCGGCTCGCGGGATTCACGTGGCTGGCGCGGTTCGCGAGGTTCACGAGATTCACGTTCCGGCCGCGGCCCTTCGCGCCGATGGCGGGCTTCGTCGCGGCGCGGTCCACGCCCTTCCCCCCGCGGATGCCCGGTCACCATGGTCGCCACGGTCCCGGCGTTGGGTTCGAAACCCGGCACCAGCACGCGCTCGATCGCCTTCTTGATCAGCTTCTCGATCGCGGAGATGGACTCGGCGTCCTCGGGCGCCACCAGCGAGATCGCCTCGCCGGTCAAGCCGGCGCGGCCGGTGCGGCCGATGCGATGGACGTAATCCTCCGGCGAGCGCGGCACGTCGAAATTGATCACCTGCGGCAGGCCCTCGATGTCCAGGCCGCGCGAGGCGACGTCGGTCGCCACCAGCACCGCGGTCTTGCCTGCCTTGAAGGCCTCGAGCGCGGCCTCGCGCTCGGACTGGGTCTTGTCGCCGTGGATGGCGTCGGCCTGGATGTGGTCCTTGCGCAGCTGGTGCGCGAGGCGGTTGGCGCCGATGCGGGTGCCGGAGAAAACGAGCACCTGCTTGAGGTTGCGGGTCTGGATCAGGTAGGTCAGCAGTTCGCGCTTCTTCTCGCGCGACACCGGGTGCACGATGTGGCTGACGAGGTCCGCCACCGCGTTGGCGCGCGCCACCTGGATCTGCACCGGGTCGCGCAGCAGGGACTTGGCGAGGTTCTTGATCTCGTCCGGGAAAGTGGCCGAGAACAGCAGGTTCTGCCGCACCGCCGGCAGGAGCGCGATGATGCGCCGGATGTCGGGCATGAAGCCCATGTCGAGCATCCGGTCGGCCTCGTCCAGGATCAGCACCGAGACCTGGTTGAGCATCAGGGTCTTGTTCTGCACGTGGTCGAGCAACCGGCCCGGGGTCGCCACCAGGATCTCGATGCCCTTGCGCAGCTGGAGGATCTGCGCGTTCATGTCCGCGCCACCGTAGACGATGGCCGAGCGCAGCGGCATGTGCTTGCCGTAGTCGCGGAAGCTTTCCTCGACCTGGATTGCGAGCTCGCGCGTGGGCGCGAGCACCAGCACGCGGATCGGGTGGCGCGCGGGCGAGGCCGAGCTGCTCGCGTGCGGGGCGAGGCGCTGCAGCGTGGGCAGGGCGAAGGCGGCGGTCTTGCCGGTGCCGGTCTGGGCGCCGGCCATCAGGTCGCGGCCCTCGAGGACCACGGGAATCGCCTGCTCCTGGATCGGGCTGGGCGTTTCGTAGCCCATGTCCTTCACCGCCTGGAGCAGCGGCGGGATCAAGCCGAGTTTTTCGAAACCGTTGGAGATGTCGCTAACCGTTTGTTTCCAAAGGGGGCGAATTATACGCCAGCTAGGGGGCGATCACGAGCTGCGTCTGGGTCACGAGCGCGACCAGCTTGCCGGTTTCGGTCCGGATCGTGGTCTGGCACACAACCGTAGTGCGGCCCTTGTGCACCGGCGCCGACTCGCCCAGCACGCTGGAGCCGGCCGGCGCGCCGCCGATGAAGTTGGTCTTGGATTCGATGGTGGTGGTGCGCGAACCCTCGGGCATGTTGAGGATCGCTGCCACCGCGCCCAGCGTGTCGGCGAAGGCCATGATGGCGCCGCCGTGCAGGTTGTCGCCGACGGTGCAAAGGTCCTTCCTCACCATGAGCCGCGCCAGCACCTTGTCCGGCGTCACGTCGGTGAACTCGATGCCCATCAGGTCGGGCAGCAGGCCCTTGACGCGCCGCTGGATCGAGTCCGCCAGGTTCGTGGTCATGGAAGGACCTTCAGTTGATGGTGCGCGGCGCGCGCTCCGGCGCCTCTCGCGCGTCGGCACCGGGCAGGCGCAGCTCCATGTCCCAGTCGCTCTTGGTCACCGCCGCCTGCAGCAACCGGCACACCGAATGCAGCAGCACCGGATCCAGCGTCAGCGTGACGCCTTGGCCGTCGGCCGGGTTCATCGACAGCACCGGCAGGCCGTTGCGGTCGTGCCCGGTCTGGATGCGCGCCAGCAGCAGCGGCGCCTCCCCGAGCGGCGTGTTGCGCGGCATTTCCTCGAAGGGCTTGGAGAAATCGGCCCTGGACACCGCCTGCTCGTGCTCCAGGCCGAGCAGCGCGCGGCGCGCCTCGGGATTGGCCTGGGTCTTGATGCGCGGGCTGGCTTCCTCGGCCAGCTTCACCAGCAGCGGCCAGAGCAGCTTGATGAAGCGCCGGGTGAGGTACATGCGCACCTCGACCGCGTCGCTCGCCGCGATCAGCATGAGCATGCGGTCCTGTTCGGCGAGGTAGTCGATCTTGAGCTGGTGCAGGCGCACGGGAGATAGTATGAATCAAAAAATGGCGGAAAATAACCCGGTGATCGAAGTCGTTCCAGCGCGCAGCCCGGAGGAAATCGAGCGCATCCGCCATCTGTTCCGCGAGTACTCGGAACTGGTCTCCGCGGCGCTGTGCTTCCAGGGCTTCGACCGGGAACTGGCGGGACTTCCGGGCGCCTACGTGCCGCCGGACGGCGCGCTGCTGCTCGCGCGCGGACCCGGCGGCGACGCCGGCTGCGTGGCCATGAAGCGCCTTGACCGTCACAGCGCGGAAATGAAGCGCCTGTTCGTGCGCAATGCGTACCGGGGCACGGGACTGGGGCGCAGGCTCGCGAACCTCGTCATCGATTCGGCCCGCGACGCGGGTTGCGGCCGGCTGGTGCTGGACACCATGCCCCACCTGACTGAAGCAATCGCGCTCTACCGCAGCATGGGCTTTCGCGACTGCGCGCCCTACCTCGCCGAGCCCACGCCCGGCGCGCTGTGCCTCGAGCTCAGCCTTTCCTGATCTTCTCGACCAGCGCGGTGGTGGAGCGCTGGTGCTCGAACGGGATCGAGGCCACGCGTCCGCCGCCCGCCAGCACCTCGACCGCGCCCACGATCTTCTCCGCCGGCCAGTCGCCGCCCTTGACGAGGACGTCGGGCCGCACGATGGCGATCAGGGCGGCGGGCGTGTCCTCGTCGAACCAGGTCACCGCGTCCACCGATTCCAGCGCCGCCACCAGCGCCATGCGGTCCTCGAGCGCGTTTAGCGGCCGCTCGGCGCCCTTGCCCAGGCGCTTCGCGGAGGCGTCGCCGTTCAACGCCACCACGAGCGCGGCGCCCATGGCGCGCGCGCGCGCGAGGTAGGTGGCATGGCCGCGGTGCAGGAGGTCGAACACGCCATTGGTGAACACCAGCGGCCGCGGCAGCAGCGTGACCCAGCGCGCCGCGTCCCGCGGCGCATGCAGCTTGCGCTCGTAGGCCGGCGCGACGCTCAGCTTCCGGCCTTGGGCTTGGCCGCGTCGCGCGGGCGGCAGACCGCGTCATCCGACTTGCAGTATTCGAACACCTTGACCACCTTGGCGACGCCGCCGGTGGTGCGGGCCACCTCGACCGCCGCATTGGCCTCGGCCTCGGTGACGATGCCCATCAGGAACACGGTCGCGGCCTCGGTGACGACCTTGACGTGCAGGGGATTGAACCGCTGCGCGTCCAGGAAGCGCGCCTTGACCTTCCCGGTGATGAAGGTGTCGTTGGAGCGCGCCGTGAGCGAGGCGTTGCCGGCCACGCGCAATTCGTTGCTCACGCCGCGCGGCTTGGACGGCAGCTCCCGCACCAGCTTTTCGATCTCTTCGCGCATCGCCGCATTCGGCACCTCGCCGGTGAGCAGCAGGAAACGGTTGAAGGCGGTGACATTGATATGGCCCTTGTCGCCGAAGCGCTCGCTGATGCGGTTGCTGGCGCGCAGTTCCAGGCCCTCGTCCTCGACCTGGGCGCCGGTGCTGCGCCGGTCCTCGTGGGACATCACGGCGGCGCCGACGCCGACCACGGCCATTTCCACGCACCCGGCCAGGGGCAGCGCCAGCAGCAGCGCGGCGGCGATCGCGGACCTTGTTCTCATTGTTTTCCTCCGTAGAGCCGGTAGTCGATGCCGTCGCACAGGCAGTGCAGCACCAGCAGGTGCACTTCCTGGATGCGCGCGGTCCTGTCGTGCGGGACGCACACATGCGCGTCGCCCGCGCCGAGCAGCGGCGGCGTCCTGCCGCCGTTGCGCCCGGTTAGAGCCACGATCGCCATGCCAAGTTCCCTGGCGGTCTTCACGGCGGCCAGCACATTGGGCGAATTGCCGCTGGTGGAGATCGCCAGCAGGACGTCGCCGCGGCGGCCCAGCGCCCGGACCTGCTTCTCGAACACCTGTTCGTAGCTGTAGTCGTTCGCGATCGAGGTCAGCGTCGAGGTATCGGTGCTGAGCGCCACCGCCGCCAGCGGCGGGCGCTCCATCTCGAAGCGGTTGAGCAGTTCGGCGGAGAAGTGCTGCGCGTCGCCGGCCGAGCCGCCGTTGCCGCAGGCGAGGATCTTGCCGCCCGCCCTGAGCGAGGCGGCCATGAGCTCGATGGCCCGCGCGATGGGCGCCTTCAGGTCCTCGAGCGCGGCCAGCTTCAGGTTCGCGCTGTCCCGGAAATGCGACGCGATGCGCTCTTCGAGCGTGGCGCCCGGCTCTGCGTGTCCCATGCGGGGATTTTACACCGCCGGGACAATCCCTTACTCGAGGAACACCTCGAACTCCAGCCGCCGCGCCGGGTTCGGGTGCTCGAGCATGCGGCTGATGCGGGCGCGCAGCGGCGCGCCGCGATCCAGGCCCCAGGCCAGTGCCGCGTTCTGGCGCCGCGGCACATAGCCGAGCTTCCGGCCGCGCCATTGCACCCGCACGGCGTTGGCGTCGTGGGGATTGTCGGCTTCCCGCACCAGGTCGAGGGGCGCGCCAACCTTCAGTTCCGGCCACACCGCGGCGGCCTCGGCGTAACGCCAGCCCGCCAGCGGCGAACTCTGCACCACCAGGCGCACCTCCTGCGCGCAGGCGGTGGTGGCGGCCAGCAGCAGGGGAACGAGGCTAAGCGCTGAACGCATTGCGGATCCATTCGATGCGGTCGCGCTCCAGCGCATCCAGCAGCAGGACATCGAAGCGGCAGTCGGCCTCCGGTCGCCCGCGCAGGAAAGCGCGCGCCGCCGCGATGATGCGGGCCTGCTTGGCCGCGGTGATGCTCTCCGCGGCGCCGCCCCGGCTGGCCGAGGCGCGATAGCGCACCTCGGCGAACACCAGCGTGCCGCCATCCTCGGCGATGAGGTCGATTTCCCCCATGCGGCAGCGCCAGTTCCGGGCCAGCACCCGCAGCCCGGCCCGCCCGAGCAGCTGGGCGCACAGGTCTTCGGCTCGCGCCCCGGCCCGGTTCATGGCAGTCTTAACGGCGCAACCGCCCGCTCCGTTGACCTGCACATCGCCATGCCCGGAATTCTTTACATCGTCGCCACGCCCATCGGCAACCTCGCCGACGCCAGCCCGCGCGCGCTCGAGGCGCTGCGCGAGGCGGACCTCGTCGCCTGCGAGGACACGCGCACCTCGCGCGGACTGCTCGCCGCGCACGGCATCGCGGCGAAGACCACCGCGCTGCACGCGCACAACGAGCGCGAGGCCGGCGAGAAGCTGCTGCGGGCGCTGCGCGAGGGCAGCAGCGTCGCGCTGGTGAGCGATGCCGGCACGCCGGCGGTGTCCGATCCGGGCGCGCTGCTGGTCGCGGCGGCGCACCGCGAGGGCATCCGCGTGGTGCCGATACCCGGCCCGAACGCGGCGATCGCGGCCTGGTCGGCCTCGGGTTTCATCGCGGACAGCTTCCGCTACGTGGGCTTCCTTCCAGCCAGGCCCGCGCAGGCGGCCAGGGCGATCGCCGCGCTGGACGAATCGCTGCCCCTGATCTTCTATGAGGCGCCGCACCGGGTCGCGGCCACGGTAGCGGCGCTGCTCGAGCGCTTCGGGCCGGAGCGCGAGCTGGTGATCGCGCGGGAGCTCACCAAGAAATTCGAGGAAATCGCGCGCATGAAGCTGGCCGGTGCGCCGGACTGGCTGGAGGCCGGCCCCCACCGGCAGCAGGGAGAGTTCGTGCTGGTGCTGGGTCCGGGCGAGGCGAAGGACGACGCCCCGGCGCTCGACCCGGGAAAGGTGCTCGGCCTGCTGCTGGAATCGCTGCCGGCGAGCGAGGCGGCCAAGCTCGCTGCGCGCATCACCGGTGCGCCGCGAAACGCCCTGTACCGCGAAGCGCTCGGGCGCATCGCGTCCGGCACGAAGGCGAAGTAGAAGCACGTAGAATCGCGCCCCATGGACCGGATCACGATCCAGCAGCCGGACGACTGGCACCTGCACCTGCGCGACGGTCCGGCGCTGGCCGCGGTCCTCGCCGACACCGCGCGCCAGTTCGGGCGCGCCATCGTGATGCCGAACCTGAAGCCGCCGGTGACCACGGTCGAGCAGGCGCTGCACTACAGGGATCGCATCCTCTCCGCGCTGCCCGAAGGCGCGGCATTCGAGCCGCTGATGACGCTCTACCTGACCGACGACACCCCGGCGGAGGAAATCTCGCGCGCGAAGCTCTCCGGGCGCGTCCACGCCGTCAAGCTCTATCCCGCCGGGGCCACCACGCACTCGGACGCGGGCGTGACCCGGATCTCGCGCTGTTTCCGGGCGCTCGAGCGCATGGAGGAAACCGGCCTGCCGCTGCTGGTGCACGGCGAGGTCACCGACCCGCACGTGGACGTGTTCGACCGCGAGCAGGTCTTCCTCGAGGAGGTGCTGGGCCCGCTGGTGGCGCGCTTCCAGGGCCTGAAGGTGGTGCTGGAGCACATCACCACGCGCGACGCGGTGCACTACGTCGAGGTCACTGGTCCCAACGTCGCCGCCACCATCACCGCGCACCATCTGCTGATGAACCGCAACGCCCTGTTCATGGGCGGGGTGCGACCGCACCACTACTGCCTGCCGGTGTTGAAGCGTGAAGAGCATCGCGAGGCCCTGGTCGAGGCCGCCACCTCGGGCAACCCGAAGTTCTTCCTTGGCACCGACAGCGCGCCGCACGAGCGCGGCACCAAGGAAAACGCCTGCGGCTGCGCCGGCATCTATACCGCGCACGCGGCGCTGGAGTTCTACGCCATCGCCTTCGAGGAGGCGGGCGCACTGGACCGGCTCGAGGGCTTCGCCAGCCGCTTCGGCGCCGATTTCTACGGCCTGCCGCACAATCGCGGCACGGTGACGCTCGCGCGCCAAGACTGGACCGTGCCCGAGTCCCTGCCCTTCGGCGAGGGCACCCTCGTCCCGCTGCGCGCCGGCGAAGTGCTGCCGTGGAAACTCGTCCGGTAAATCAGGGACGGACCACGATTTCCGGACCGCAGGCAGACTGGCCTGACGCGGATTTCTCCCACCCGGTATTCGATCCGGTGCGGCCGTGGCTCGACAGGCTGCCGCGCCATGGATGGCCGTCGCTGGACAGCCTGAACGCGCTTGCATCCGAAGCGCGCGCGGCGACCCGCTCCGGCCACGCCGTTCGCTTCGTCCCGCCGGGAAAAGCCGATCCGTACTACGAGGTCCACCTGAGCGAGACCGGCGAAGTGCACTCGCGGGCGGCGAACTGGCACGACCTGTTCAACGCCCTCGCCTGGCTCGCGTTCCCGAAGACAAAGGCGCGCATCAACGCCATGCACGCGTCCGAGATCCCGCGCGAATCGGGCGTGCGCGGGAAACTGCGGGACATGCTGACGCTGTTCGACGAAGGCGGCGCCATCGTCGCCTGCGCCGACCCGGCGCTGGAGGAACTGGTCCGGCAGCATCGATGGAAGGATCTGTTCTGGGAACGCAGGGCGGACGTCGTCGCCGGTCTCAGGATTCATGTCCTCGGCCACGCGCTGCTCGAGATGGCGCTGCGGCCCCGCCCCGGGCTGACCTGCAAGGTCATCTTCGTCGCGCCGGACGCGGAACCGGATGCCGCCGCCGAGTGCTGGCTCGAGACGCATGACCGGACCGGCACCACCCGCGACCTCGTTTCCCTGCCCATCTTCGGCTACCCGGGCTGGCTTCCGGGCAACGATGAGGCTGCCTTCTACGATGACCAACGATATTTCCGGCCTTTCCGTCGTCCCGTCGCTGCGGTGCAGTAAAATGCCGTCGGGAGCTGGCCAGGCAGCCGCTGTACCGAAAGGTATGGAGGAAAGTCCGGGCTCCGCAGAGCAGGATGCGGGGTAACACCCCGGCGCGCATATTCAAAGGCGACGAACAGGGCCACAGAGACGAGTCGCGGCGGGCTTGGCGCCGCGCGAAAGCGCGGCGCCAAAGTCTCGTCCCGCGAGGGGCGAGACGGGTCCGACGAGGGTGAAACGCGGCAACCTCCATCCGGAGCAACACCAAATAGGCAAGTGCGTGTGGCGACACACAAAGGCCGGCTCGGCTGAGCTTGCGGGTAGGTGGCTGGAGCCGGGGGGCGACCCCCGGCCAAGAGGAATGGCTGCCGGAGCCCCGCCTTCGGGCGGGTGTCTCGCACAGAACCCGGCTTATCGGCCGGCTCCCTTTTTACCCCCTCTGCCGGCGCGTCAAGCGGACCAATTTCCTTGCCGCGGCAGCCCGGAATAGCCGATAATTTTGGGCAATTCCACACGCTCAAGAACGCGCCCACC
Organism: Betaproteobacteria bacterium; assembly: GCA_052386675.1. GTDB lineage: Bacteria > Pseudomonadota > Gammaproteobacteria > Burkholderiales > SG8-39 > RBG-16-66-20. Next base: position 19,336 of record JBQTJX010000043.1, on the reverse strand, counting down.
TTGCAGAGCCGCCTCAACCAGAACGACGTCAGCAACCGCGTCAACGTGGAAAGCGCGGCGGCGGTGCGCGACGAGATCGCCGCCATCTTCGCGGCCCGATACCCTGGCGCGGACCTCGCGCCGCTGACGCGGATCTTCGCCGACATCGACGCGCTGTTCGCGGGCCGCTTCCCGGGCTACCTGCGCTGCGACACGCTGTATCACGACCTGCGCCACACGCTGGACATGACCCTGGCGACCGCGCGCCTGATCGAGGGTCACGACCGCGCCAGTTGCGAACCGGATCAGCTCGGCGCGCGCCGCGCCATCCTCGGCGTGATGATCGCGCTGCTGCACGATTCCGGCTACCTGAAGCGCGCCTCCGAGGGCGGCGTCGAGAACGGCGCCATGTTCACCAAGGTGCACGTCAGCCGCAGCGCCGACTTCCTCGCCCGCTACCTGCCCACCATCGGCTACGCTGCAGAGGCCTCGCTCGCCGCGCGCCTGGTGCACTTCACCGGCTACGAAATGGACGTGGACGACATCAAGGTGGACGACCCGCGCGACCGGCTGCTCGGCTGCATGGTGGGCACCGCGGACCTCATCGGCCAGATGTCGGACCGCATGTACCTCGAGAAGTGCCGCGAATACCTGTACCAGGAATTCGTCTACGGCTCGGTGGCGCGCGAGACGCTGCCCGATGGCCGGGAGATCGTGCGCTATGCCTCGCCCGAGGACCTGATCTACAAGACCCCGGGCTTCTACGAGTACGTCGCGCGCGACCGCATCCACAAGAAGCTCGACGCCGCGGACCGGTACGCCGAGGCGCATTTCGGCGGCGTGAACCAGTACCAGACCGAGATCGACCGCAACATGCAGTACCTGAAGGACGCCATCGAGCGCGCGGACCTCGCGCGCCTGCGCCGCAGCTGTTATTCGCTGTCCGAGAAGCACCGCCGCGCGGCCTGAGCGGGCCCGGGCGTGTCGTTTTTCACGTTTCGCTGAATATTTCCGCCCGCACGCGCTGACCGCCCTTGCCGCCCGCCCCGCGGCATGGCAAAAGTGGCGCATGACAGTCTCTGACAAAGGCGTGCGCAAGCGGGACGACGTTGCCCCCGCCCTTTACCGGTTGCTATCCGACAGCGCCCTGAGCCGCGCCGCGCTGGGCGCCTGCGGCTTCCCGGTGGTGCTGGCCGACGCCGGCGCCATGGGCCATCCGATCACCTTCGCCAATCACGCCTTCGAGGCCTACTTCGGCTACCGCGCGGACGAGGTCACGGGCCGCCCCGCGATCACACTGCTGTTTCCGGAGGACGAGACGGCGGCCAGCATGTTCGAGAATGCGCCGGCACGCGTGGAGATGCGCATCAGGCGCAAGGACGGCTCGACCGCGCACGTGGAACTGACCATCGGCATGGTCCACGGCGCCAGCGGTCACCTGTCGCACTGGGTGCTCGCCTTCGCCGACCGCAGCGAGCTGGAGCGGCTGCGGGAAGAGTTGCGCGTCCTGCGCGCAATCGCCGCCGCACCGTAGAAGACTAGCCCAGCGTCGCCACCAGCCAGCGCGCCGTGCGCAGCAGGCGGGCGTCGAAATGGCGCCGCCCGACCAGTTGCACGCCGATGGGCATGCCGTTCGAGCCGCGCAGCAACGGCATGGACAGTGCAGGCAGCCCGGCAAGCGTCCACAGCGTGCAGAAGCGCGGGTCGCCGGTGGACCCAAGGCCCTTGGGCGCGATGCCCGCCGCCGCCGGCGTGAGGATGGCATCGAAGCGCTGGGTGAACAGTTCCTCGAAGCTCTCCTGCATCGGAGCGATCCGCGACACCGCGTGCTGGTAGTCCACCGCGCGCACTTCGCGCCCGCGCTCGATCAGCGCGCGCAGCGGGTCCGAGAGCTGGTCGCGGCCGTCGCGCCACTCGCGCGCGAAGTTGTGCGCCATCTCCGCTTCCATGATGGTCTTCTGCCAGTCCCAGGCGGCGTCGGCAGAGGGGAACAGGTCGACTTCCTCCACCGCCTCGCCGAGCGCCCCGACCAGCTCGCCGATCGCCTCCTTCGCCTCGGCGTCGAGGCGCTCCCAATGGGGTGTCCTGATGAATCCCAGCATCGGGCGGATCGGCGGTTCTTCGGAGGCAATGGCCGTGAACGGAATGCGCGCGCCGGGTCGCGTATCCGGGTCGCCCGCGTCCCAGCCCGCGAGCGCCTCCATCGCCAGCGCCACGTCCTCGATCGAACGCGCCATCACGCCAACGTGGTCGAGGGTCCGCGACAGCTGCAGGATCCCAGTGCGCGGCACCAGGCCGTGGCTGGGCTTGAAGCCGTAGGCCCCGCAGAACGCCGCCGGCCGGATCACCGAGCCGTTGGTCTGGGTGCCCAGCGCGAGCGGCGCCATGCCGGCGGCGACCGCGGCGGCCGAGCCGCTGGAAGAGCCCCCGGGCGTGTGCTCCAGGTTGTGCGGATTGTGCGTCTTGCCCGGATGGAAATAGGCGCACTCGGTGGTCACCGTCTTGCCCAGGACCACGGCGCCCGCGGCGCGCAGCTTCGCAACCACCACCGCGTCGTGGCGCGGCGTTCGCCCCGAGAACAGCGGCGAACCGTTCTCGGTCGGCATGTCGCCGGTGTCGATGATGTCCTTTACCCCGACCGGGATGCCGTGCAGCGGGCCGGTGGCATGGCCTTCGCGCCGGCGCTCGTCGGCCGCCTTCGCCTGCGCCAGCGCGTGCGCTTCGTCGAGGAAGGTCCAGGCCTGCACCTGCGGCTCGATGTCGCGGATGCGCGCAAGGCAGTCCTCGACCAGTTCCTCGGAGCTGAGGCGGCCCAGGCCGATCAGCCTGAGCGCCTCCGTGGCCGTCAGGTCGGCGGGACGCGAAGCCGCGGGGTCAGCGGCCATACAGCACGCTTGGCAGCCACAGGCCGATCTGCGGCCACAGGTAGAGCAGCGCCATTGCCACGATCTGGATGCCCATGAAGGGAAGCATGCCGGCGAAGATCTGGTTCAGCGTCACGTGGGGCGGCGCCACGCCCTTGAGGTAGAACGCCGCCATCGCCACCGGCGGCGACAGGAACGCGGTCTGCAGGTTGAGCGCCACCAGCAGCCCGAAGAACAGCGGATCGATGCCGAACTTGGGCAGGAGCGGAATGAAGATCGGCATGAAGATGACGATGATCTCGGTCCACTCCAGCGGCCAGCCGAGGATGAAGATGATGAACTGCGCCAGCAGCATGAACTGGATCGGCGACAGGCCAAGCGACAGCACCCAGCGCTCCACCAGGTCCTGGCCGCCCAGCAGCGCGAAGGCCGCGGAGAAGATGGACGAGCCGACGAACAACCAGCACACCATGGCGCTCGTCTTGGCGGTGAGGAACGAGGATTCCTTCGCGATCGTGCCCATTTCGCGCACCGTGGTCCAGGCCGCGCCGCCGCCGATGGAGCCGCGCAGGTGCGCAATGTAGCGGTAGGCGAAGGCGAGCAGGAATCCGCCGAAAGCCCCCACGGCAGCGGCCTCGGCCGGCGTGGACAGGCCGAACATGATCGAGCCCAGCACCGCGAGAATCAGCAGGGCGAGCGGGAAGAACGAGGACAGCAGCATCTTGAAGACTTCCAGCCGCTCCCAGCTGAGCAGGAAGTAGGTCAGCGCGAGCACCGCCACGCCGACGGCGAGCATGACCCAGTACCAGGTCGGAACCGGCCGACGCGCCTCGGCCGCGGGCGCCTCCGCCACGGCCTTCGCCTCGGCGGGCACCGCGGCCGCCTCTGCTTTCGCCGGCTCCGGGGCGGCTTTCGCCGACGCTTCCTTCGCTGCGGCCTCGGCGTCCTCGTCCTTGGGCTCCTGCAGCCCGCCCTCGTCCGCGCCTTCGGGCTCCTGCAGCCCGCCCGCTTCGGCCGTCTCCGCGCTGCCGTCGACCGGCGCCGCGATCCCGGCCTCCTCCAGTCCGGAAACATCCGTCACTTCCACAGGTGCCGTTGCCGCCCGGTAGGCCAGGGTCAGGGTGCCGACGATCAGCAGGGCCGGCAGCAGCGCGATGAAGAGCTGAATCCAGACCGTGCGCCGGCCGGCGCCCGGCCGGCCGCCCAGCCCGCGCGACAATCCGATCACGGCGTTGCGCCCGCCTGCCGCCAGCGCCTCGGCAAACGCCGGCAGCCTGACCTGGCGCTCGCTCTCGGGCAGCGGCGGCATCAGGTCGGGCCGCAACTTGGCCAGGACGACGACGTAGCCGACGTAGAGCGCCGCGAGCATGATCCCGGGAAACAGGGCGCCTGCGTAGAGCTGCACCACGGACACCCCGGCGGTGGCGCCGTAGACGATCAGCAGCACCGAGGGCGGAATCAGGATGCCCAGGCAGCCGCCCGCGGTGATCGAGCCGGCGGCGATCTTGATGTTGTAGCCCGCCTTGAGCATCGCCGGCAGCGCCAGCAGGCCCATCAGGGTCACGACGGCGCCCACGATTCCGGTGGCAGTGGCAAAGATGGCGCAGGTGACGATGGTCGCCACCGCCAGCGAACCGGGCACGCGCGCCAGCGCCAGATGCAGGCTCTTGAACAGGCGGTCTATGAGCGCGGCGCGCTCCACCAGGTAGCCCATGAACACGAACAGCGGGATCGCGATCAGCACGTCGTTCGCCATCACCGCATAGGTCCGCTGCACCATCAGGTCCAGCACCTGGCGGGTGGCGAGTTCCGGATTGACATTGCGGTAGGCGATCCAGGCGAAGAACACGCCCATGCCCATCAGCGTGAACGCGGTGGGAAAGCCCAGCATGATGGCGACCACCACCAGCGCCAGCATGAGCAGGCCGAACACGCCGAGGTCCTCGCGGCTGAGATGCGAGTCGGTCAGGTGGCTCCACGGCGTGAAGATCAGGACGGTGGCGAGGATCACCGCCATCAGCGAGAAGCCGAACCACAACTCCTTGCGGATCATCACTTGCCCGGCTCCGCGTCCCCGGCGTGCACCATCTTCTTCAGTTCCTCGACGTCCACCTCCTCCACGTCCTCCTCGCGCGAGGGCCAGGCGCCCTGGCGGATGCAGATGACGCAGCGGACGATCTCGACGATGCCCTGCACCAGCAGGAAGGCGCCGGCCACCGGAATCACGGTCTTGAACGGATAGATCGGCGGGCCGTCGGCGGTGACGTTGGAATGCTCGTCAATGGCCCATGATTCGGCGGCGTAGAAGTAGCCGGCGTAGGTGAGCGCGAACACCCCGGGGATGAAGAACACGATGTAGAGGACCAGGTCCCAGCTCGCCTGGGTGCGCGGGCGGAAGAAGCCGTAGAGCACGTCGCCACGGACATGGCCGTTCTTGGCCAGGGTGTAGGCGCCGGCCATCATGAACAACGTGCCATAGAGCATGTTCATGGCATCGAAGGCCCAAGCGTGCGGATTGTCCAGCATGTAGCGCGAGAACACCTCCCAGGTCACCAGCAGCGTCAGGCCGACGATGAGAAAGGAGAAGGCGTGGCCGACCCAGGTGCTGACCTTGTCGACAAAAAGGAGGATTTTCTGCATGAAAGGTTGGACAGCAGAAATGAAACAGCCACCCGGCTTGTGGCCGGATGGCTGCGACAGGGTGCTACGGTCAGGCCTTCTTCGCCGCGGGCTTGCCGGCGGGCTTGCCGAAGTAGTGGTTGTAGGCCATGCGACGGCTCACGTTCGTGTCCAGGTCCCATTTCACGGCACGGGCCGCGAACGCCTTCTGCGAGGCCTCGATCTCGTTGAACAGCGCGTTGCCCGCACCCTTCTTGGCGGCGGCGGCGTCGTAGCCGACCAGCTGGCGCTGCAGCAGGGGATCCGGCGTCTTGAAGAAGCGCACCTTGTCCTTGGTCTGCATCTCGATGTAGTCCTTGGAATAGCGGTCGACCGCCTTCCACGACATGTCCTGCGAGGCCGCCTCGACCGCGTTCTCGATGATCGCCTTCATCTTGGCGGGCAGCGCGTCGAACTTGGTCTTGTTGAAGCTGATCTCGAACTGCTCCGCGTTCTGGTGGTAGCTCTGCAGCATGCAGACCTTGGAAACGTCGGGGAAGCCCAGAATACGATCGGACGTGGCGTTATTGAACTCCGCCGCGTCCAGCAGGCCGCGGTCCATGGCCGGCACGATTTCGCCGCCGGGCAGCGCGTTGACCGCAGCACCCAGGGCCGTGAACACGTCGATGGAGATACCCACGGTGCGGAACTTGAGGCCCTTGAAGTCCTCGGCCTTGGTGATCGGCTTCTTGAACCAGCCCAGCGGCTGGGTCGGCATCGGGCCGTAGGGGAAGGACACGATGTTGCCGCCGATCGAGGCGATCAGCTTGGCCAGCAACTCCTTGCCGCCGCCATACTTGTGCCAGGACAGCAGCATGTTGGCGTCCATGCCGAAAGCCGGGCCCGAACCCCAGAGGGCGAGGGCGTTCTGCTTGCCGTAGTGGTACACCAGCACGCCGTGGCCGCCGTCCAGGGTGCCCTTGGACACCGCATCGAAGAGGCCAAAGGCAGGCACGACCGCGCCCGCCGGAAGAACCTCGATCTTGAGGTCGCCGCCGGTCATGTCGTTCACCTTCTTGCCGAAGTCGACGGCGTACTCGTGGAAGATGTCCTTGGCGGGCCAGGTGCTCTGCCAGCGCATGCTGATCGGCCCCTGGGCCTTCGCGATCATCGGGAAGCCGACGCTCGCGACGCCGGCGGTGGCCGCGGCCGCGCCGGTCAGGAACTTGCGGCGCGAGGCAACGGATTTGTCTTTCTGGGTGCTCATCTAGTGTCTCCTCCTAAAGAGATGGGTGCCGGCGCGGGGTCAGGCCCGGTTCGGGAAAAGCCGACGGATTCTACTCCCCCGCTTCCGTGCCCCGCAAGGCGACTTCACATCGTGAAACGGCGCAGCTCACCGTCTCCTCGGCCGCGACCGGAGGCGTATAGGCCAGCGCCTGCCCGCGCTTGTCCGTCGGGTGCCAGCCCACCAGCGCCAGCATCACCAGGAAACCCACGACGTACGCAAGCGCGACGTGCCAGCCGGCCGCGAGCCAGCGCCCCACCGATTTGGCCTCCGGATACATGTTGGACAGCGCCACCCCGGCGCTCGATCCGAACCAGATCATGGAGCCGCCGTAGCCCACGGCGTAGGCGAGCATCCCCCAGTCGTAGCCGCCCTGCTTCAGCGCCAGCGCGGTGAGCGGGATATTGTCGAACACCGAGGAAATGAATCCGAGGCTGAAGGTGGCCTGCCAGCTCGCGGGCGGCAGCTTCTCCACCGGCATCATCGAGGCGATGGTGACGAGCGACAACAGGAAGATCGAGCCCTTGAAGGCCTCCGGCAGCAGAGACCAGTCCGGCTTGCGCCAAACCGAGGTGAGCACGATCGCGGCCCAGACCGCGGCGCCGATGAGCGGGAACTTGTCCAGCAGCGCGGGGAACTTCAGGTTGGCCACCACGTTGGCAGCGATCGCCGAGGCGAGGATGATGCCCACGATGACTATGCGCGCCCAATCCACGCGGCCCGCGAACTTCGCGTCCTTGATGATCGGAGAGTGGCGGTGTTGCTGCAGCGCCGCAGGAATGCCGCACACCACTAGCGCGACGATGGCAGCGACATAGGCGTCCAGCACCACGATCGGGCTGACGCCGTCGATCCACATCATGGTGGTGGTGGTATCCCCCACCACGCTGCCGGCGCCGCCGGCATTCGACGCGGCCACGATCCCGGCGAGGTAGCCGATATGCACCTTGCCGCGGAACACCGCGCGCGCCATGGTGCCGCCAATGAGCGCGGCGGCGATATTGTCCAGGAAGGAGGACATCACGAACACGACGCACAGCAGCATGAAGCCGCCCTTCCAGTCGTCGGGCAGGAAGCGCGGCATGGTTTCGGGCAGCTTGCTGTGCTCGAAATGATTCGACAGCAGCGCGAAGCCGAGCAGGAGACCCAGCAGGTTGGTGAGGATCACCCACTCGTGCGCCAGGTGCAGGGCAAGCCCCTCGATGCCGGCGCCGGTCCTGAAGCCGGTGAATCCGAGCTTGTAGAGGGCGATCACCGCCAGGCCGGTCAGTGCGACCTGCAGCGTGTGATGGTGGAACAGGGCGACGCCGGAGAGCGTGAGCGCGAACAGCACGAAGTCGATCGGGACGCCAAGCGAGCCGGCGACGATCGCCAGGATGATCGCGCCGACGAACAAGCCGCGCTCTCGCGCCACCAACCGCATCAAGGTGCTTCTCATCTCCCCCCCGGAAAGGGGCGATTATATGCGGCAGCCTTTGACCGCGGTGGGAGACGCAGGGTTCCAGCCTGCGAATGGCCCTAGAATCGGCGGACCATGCGGCTGTCCCTGCGCTTCATCATCCCGCTTGCGCTCGCCTTGAGCGCCATCGCCTACGGCGTGGTGCCGCTTGTGGATGACCTCACCACCAAATGGTTCGTGCGCGACCTCGACATCCGAAAGAACCTGATCGCCTCGGCCGTCCAGGAACCGCTCGCCGAGCTGCTCAACGACAGGTTGCGCGACCGCGTCAGGCTGCAGCGGGTGCAGGCCCTGATGACCCGAATCCTGCAGGACGAGCGCCTTTTCGCCCTGGGCTTCTGCGACACGGCGGGCAAGCCGGTCTATCGCAGCCCGACGCTGCCCGCCGAAGTCTCCTGCCGGCCGACCGGCGCGCCGGCGGAGGAATCCGGGCAGGTGCTGCGTGGCGGACAAAGCGCGCTGCATGTCGCCTCCACGACGGTAAGCGCCGAGGGACGCGTGCTGGGCGAACTGCTGATCGTGCACGACATGAGCTTCATCGAGCGGCGCAGCGCCGACACCAAAACCTATATTTTCTACCTGTTCGCCGCGATCGGCGCGGTGATCGCCCTGATCACCGTGGTGATTGCCGAGTTGTCCTGGCGCGGCTGGGTATCCGGCATCAAGGCGCTGATCCGCGGCCAGTCCATGGCGCTTTCACCCGAACCGCGCTCGCGCGAGCTGAGGCCGATCGCCCGCGACCTGGAAGCGCTGGTGAAGGACCTCGAGGCGGAGCGCCGTACGCGCGACGAATCGCAGATCAGCTGGGCGCCGGAATCCCTGAGGGCCATCCTGCGCGACGACCTGAAGGGCGACGAGATCCTGATCGTCTCGAACCGCGAGCCCTACATTCATGTGCGGCAGGACGGCCGCACCGACGTGCAGCGGCCGGCGAGCGGCCTGGTGACTGCGCTCGAACCGGTGATGCGGGCCTGCTCGGGCACCTGGATCGCGCACGGCTCGGGCAACGCGGATCGCGACGCGGTGGATGCGCAGGACCATGTCATGGTGCCGCCCGAGAAGCCCGCCTACCGCATCCGGCGCGTCTGGCTGAGCAAGGAGGAAGAGGCCGGCTACTACTACGGCTTCGCCAACGAAGGGCTCTGGCCGCTGTGCCACATCGCGCACACCCGGCCGGTGTTCCGGGCCTCAGACTGGGAGCACTACCGCACCGTGAACCGGCGCTTCGCGCAGGCGGTTGCGGAGGAGTCGCGCACCGAGAACCCCATCGTGCTGGTGCAGGACTACCATTTCGCGCTGCTGCCGAAGATGATCCGCGAACGGCTGCCGCAGGCGACCATCATCACCTTCTGGCACATCCCCTGGCCGAACCCGGAGTCCTTCGGCATCTGCCCCTGGCGCGAGGAACTGCTCGAAGGCCTGCTGGGGTCCTCGATCGTCGGATTCCATACCCAGGTCCACTGCAACAACTTCTTCGACACCGTGGACCGCACGCTGGAGGCGCGCGTCGACCGCGAATCCTTCAGCATCCATTTCGGCGGCGACCCCACCGAGGTGCGGCGCTACCCGATTTCGATCGAATGGCCGCCCGACGCACTGGCGGCGCAGCCTCCGGTGACGGAGTGCGCCGCCGCCGTTCGCGCCGCCCTGGGCGTCGGGCCGGAAGTGCGCCTCGGCATCGGCGTCGACCGCCTGGACTACACCAAGGGCATCCTGGAGCGCTTTGCCGCCGTCGAGCGCCTGCTCGAGCTCGATCCGCGCTGGATCGGGCGCTTCAGCTTCATCCAGATCGCGGCGCCTTCGCGCGCGAGCATCGAGGAGTACCAGAGCCTGGACGCTCGCGTGCGCGCCGCCGCCACGCGCATCAACAACCGCTTTGGCACCGCCGCCTGCCAGCCCATCGTGCTGAAGATCGAGCACCACGACGCGAATCAGGTCTACTCCTACTACCGCGCCGCCGACGTCTGCTTCGTATCCAGCCTGCACGACGGCATGAACCTGGTCGCCAAGGAGTACCTCGCCGCCCGCGACGACGAACGCGGCGTGCTCATCCTGTCTCAGTTCACCGGCGCCGCGCGCGAGCTGTCCGAGGCGCTGATCGTCAATCCCTACGACACCGAGCAGTGTGCGGCCGCCCTGCGCGTCGCCCTCGCCATGCCGCCCGACGAGCAGCGCCACCGCATGCGCAGCATGCGCAGCCTGGTCCAGGAGTTCAACGTCTATCGCTGGGCCGGGCGCATGCTGCTCGACGCGGCGCGCATGCGCAACCGGCGCCGCGGAAGCGGCGGCGCCAGGGTGATCGGACTGCGCCGCGCATGACCGCGCGCCGCATGCCCCCGTTCGCCCGTGACTGGGCGTTCTTCCTCGACATCGACGGCACCCTGCTCGACTTCGCCCCGCGTCCGCAGCAGGTCCAGGTCGGCGCGGACCTCCTCGACCTGCTGTCGCGCCTGCGCCGGGCCACAGGGGGAGCCGTGGCGCTGATCAGCGGGCGCTCCGTGGACGACATCGACGAGTTGTTCGCCCCGCTCGCCCTGCCAGCCGCGGGGCAGCACGGCACCGAGCGCCGCGCCGCCGACGGCACGCTGCGCCGGCACGAGCCGCCGCTGGAGGGGCTGGCGCGGGCGGCGGCCGATATCGTCCGGCTCACGGCGGCGCGCACCGGACTGGTGTTCGAGAACAAGGGCATGACGCTGGCGCTGCACTACCGGCTGGCGCCCGCCTTGCGTGCGCTGGCGGAACGCGAGATGCGGGCGATCGCGGCGGAGCTGGGCGACGCCTTCGAACTGCAGACCGGAAAGTTCGTGGTCGAGATCAAGCCCAGCGGCAAGAACAAGGGCAGCGCCATCGCCGAGTTCGCCGCCGAGCCGCCTTTCGCCGGCCGCGTCCCGGTGTTCATCGGCGATGACCTCACCGACGAGCCCGGCTTCGAGGTTGTCAATCGCCTTGGCGGCCATTCCATCAAGGTCGGGCCCGGCATCACGCAGGCGCGCTGGCACCTTTTCGATGCCCCCGCGGTGCGCAGCTGGCTGGCGGACTGCGCCACGCACCAGGCGGCCTCGCGATGAGCAGCCTCGACCTCGGCGTCATCGGCAATTCGAGCGTCAGCGCGCTGGTCGATGCCGGCGGCGAATTGTGCTGGGCCTGCCTGCCGCGCGTGGACAGCGACGCGGTGTTCTGCTCGCTGCTGCGCGAGCGCAGGACGGAGGACGACTTCGGCTTCCTTGCCGTGGACCTGGTCGGGAAGGTGAGATCCGAACAGGCCTACCTGCCGCACACGCCGGTGCTGGTGACGCGGCTTTTCGACGGCAAGGGCGGTGCGGTGGAGATGACGGACTTCGCGCCGCGCTTCCGCCAGTTCGGCCGGCTGTTCTGCCCCAGCCAGCTGGTGCGCAGCGTGCGGCCGCTGTCGGGCAGCCCCCGCCTGCGGTTGCTGGCGCGCCCCGCCGAGGACTACGGCCGCGCGCCCCGGCGCAGCACCTGGGGCAGCAACCACATCCGCTATGCGGGCAGCGACTATGCCTTCAGGCTCACGACGGACTGCTCGATCACCGCGATTCTCGAAGAGACGCCGTTCCTGCTGCGCGAACCCATCTCGCTTGTCCTCGGCCCGGACGAAACGCTGCAGGGCGCGGTGCAGGATGTCGCGCGGCGCTTCCTGGAGCAGACGGTGGACTACTGGCAGGACTGGGTGCGCGACCTGTCGATCCCGTTCGAGTGGCAGGAGGAGATCATCCGCGCCGCAATCACGATCAAACTCGCGGCCTTCGACGACACCGGCGCCATCGTGGCCGCGCCGACGACCTCGATCCCCGAGGCCTCGGGCAGCGCCCGCAACTGGGATTACCGCTACTGCTGGCTGCGCGACGCCTACTTCGTGGTCAACGCGCTGAACCGCCTGAACGCGACGCGCACCATGGAACGCTACATGGGCTACATCATCAATGTCGCCGCGCGCGGCGACGGCGCCCTGCAGCCGGTCTACCGCGTCAGCGGCCGTCCGGAGATGGACGAGCGCGAGGTGGCGACGCTGCCGGGCTACCGCGGCATGGGACCGGTGCGGGTCGGCAACCAGGCCTGGCGCCAGGTGCAGAACGACGTCTACGGCTCCACCATCCTCGCCGCCACCCACGCCTTTTTCGACCGGCGCCTGTCGGGCATCGCGAACGGCGCCCTCTTCCGCCAGCTGGAGCCCCTGGGCGAGCGCGCGGTCTCGGCCTACGACCAACCGGACGCCGGGCTCTGGGAACTGCGCGGCACCGCGCGCGTGCATACGTTCTCGGCCGTCATGTGCTGGGTCGCCTGCGACCGGCTGACGAAGATCGCCGCGCGCCTCGGAATGGACGAGCGCGCCCGGTACTGGCGCGCCCATGCCGACCGGATCCACGCCGTGGTCTGCCGGCGCGCCTGGAACCCGGAGCGCGGCAGTTTCTGCGCCGCCTTCGACGGCCAGACGCTGGACGCGAGCCTGCTGCTGCTGGCGGAACTGGGCTTCGTGCGTGCCGGCGACCCCCGCTTCGCCGCCACCGTCGATGCGGTCGGGCGCGAGCTCAAGCGCGGCGACTTCGTCTACCGCTACACCGAGCCCGACGACTTCGGCGCCCCGGCCAACGCCTTCCTCGTCTGCACCTTCTGGTACATCGACGCGCTCGCGCTGCTGGGCAGGCGCGACGAGGCGCGCGCGCTGTTCGAGTCCACGCTGGCGCGGCGCAACCGACTCGGCCTGCTCTCGGAGCACATCGACCCGGCGAGCGGCGAGCTGTGGGGCAACTACCCCCAGACCTACAGCATGGTCGGCATGATCAACAGCGCGACGCGCCTCAGCATCCCCTGGGACCAGGCGTTCTGAGGCGCCGGTGCTGCGCATCGGCCTGGACATCGGCGGCACCAAGACGGAGCTGGTGGCGCTCGATTCCGACGGGCGAGAACTGCTCCGTCGCCGCGCGCCCACGCCTCACGGCACCTACGAACAGGCGCTGGCGCAGCTCGTCGGCACAGTGCTCCAGGCGGAGCGCGAACTCGGCGCCCCGGCGCGACTGGGCGTGGGCGTCCCGGGCCTGGTCTCCCCCGAAGGCCATGTGTACAACGCGTTCGCCACGCCCTACAACGAGCAGCCGCTACGGCAGGACCTGGCACGGCAGCTCGCGCGTGAAGTGCGCATCGAGAACGACGCCAACTGCCTGGCGCTCTCCGAGGCGGGCGACGGCGCCGGTCGCGGCGCCCGTCTCGTCTTCGGCGTCGTGCTCGGCACCGGAGCCGGCGCCGGCATCGTGTACGAAGGGCGCGTGCTGTCCGGCGCCAATGCCTCGGCCGGGGAGTGGGGCCACAACCCGCTGCCCTGGATGACGCCCGAGGAATTTCCGGGCCCGCGCTGCTCCTGCGGACGCCTGGGTTGCATCGAGCAGTTCGTGTCCGGCACCGCGCTCGCGGCAGACCACCTGCGCAGCACCGGCACGGCGTTGGATGCACGCGCCGTTGCCACCGGTGCCGCGGCCGGGAATGCGGCGTGCGAAGCAACGCTGCGGCGCTTCGAGGACCGCTTGGCCCGCGCCCTCGCCCATGTGATCAATCTTCTCGACCCGGAGGTCATCGTGCTTGGAGGCGGTGTGTCGGGCCTCGAACGCCTTTACCGGTCGGTGCCGCAGCTGTGGGCTCCACACGTTTATGGGTCCACCCCGCGCACCCGACTGGCGCGTGCCGTTCATGGCGATGCGAGCGGCGTGCGCGGCGCGGCGTTGCTCTGGCCGGCATAGTTCAGGCGCCGCGCGACTTCTCCGCCTGCGCCAGGAACTCCTCCATCACCGGCGCGGCATCGAGCAGCCCCGGGCTGCCGCCGTGATGGAACTCCGGATGCCATTGCAGGCCCGCGACGTAGCTCGCGCCCCGCCAGCGGATGGCCTCGACCACGCCGTCGGCGGGCGAGCGCGCCTCGACCGCCAGGCCACGGCCCAGCACCTTGATCGCCTGGTGATGGATCGAGTTGACCGTCGCGCGACGGGTAAGGCCGTAGAGGCGCGCCAGCACCGACCCGGGCACGATCTCGATCTCGTGCGCGTTCCGGTCGTAAGCGTCGGCATCGACGTGACGCACCGCGGAACCGACTTCGGTCGCGATGTCCTGGTGCAGGGTGCCGCCCAACGCCACGTTGATGAGCTGCAGGCCGCGGCAAATGCCCAGTACGGGCTTGCCCTGGATGACGCACTCCCAGAACAGCTCGATTTCGTAGCGGTCGCGCACGCGATCGCCGGACCATTCCGGTCGGAGGGGCGTCTCGCCATAGCTCTCCGGGCTCAAGTCGGCGCCGCCCTGCAGCACCAGCCCGTCCAGGGACCGCACATAGTCCCCGAGGAGCACGCTCGACCGCGACACACCCGCGCCGCCCGTGATCGCGGGAATCATGTAGGCGAGCGCCTCGTGCGCCAGCAGCCAGTGCGCCACCGACTGTTCCAGGTACTGCAGCGTCTTGCCGCGGAACCCGAGTTCGGCCGGCGGCTGGTGCAGGATCCGCGCCGACAGCCCGATGCGGAGCCGGCCCGCGCTCACTTCCCTGCGCGCAGGCGCTCGACCTGTCGCCACACCAGATCGGGAAGCGAGCCGCTTCCCGCGTACTGCTCGCGCATCCAGCGCGCGTCGTTGCCGCCTTGCACGATGGCGGCGATGTCGCGCAGCGCGGCCTCGGATTCCAGTTCGCGCGCGTGGTCGGCCAGGATGCCCAGCGTCGCGTTCACTTCCTCCGCGAGGCTGCGCCGCGCGCCCGCCTCGGCATCGATGAACTCGCCATCCAGCCCGAAGCGGCAGGCCTGGAAGCGGTTGTAGGTGTAAGCGAGGTAGGCATCCTCGGAGATCCTGTGCGGCCGCTCGACCAGCAGCCAGCGCGCCAGTGTCTGGGCGTAGGCGGCGAGCGCCGCGGCGCGCTCGACCGTGAGCGGCGTGTCGCAGACCCGGATCTCGATGGTGCCGAACTCCGGCTTGGGCCGGATGTCCCAGTAGAAGTCCTTCATGCTCTCGATGATGCCGGCGCCACGCATTTTCCCGAAGAAGGTGTTGAACTCGTCCCAGCTCTGCACGAAGGGCGCGCGACCGGAAAGCGGGAACGCGAACACCGCGTTCAGCCGCGAGGAGTCGAAGGCGGTGTCCACGCCCTGGTAGTAGGGTGAGGCGGCCGAGAGCGCGATCAGGTGCGGCATGTAGCGCGACATGGCGTGCAGCAGGTACATGGCATCGTCGCCGTCGGCGCAGCCCAGGTGCACGTGCTGGCCGAATACGGTGAACTGCTTGGCGAGATAGCCGTAGAGTTGGGACACCTGCTGCATGCGCGGTGCATCCATGATGCGCCGCTCGCTCCAGTGCTGGAACGGGTGCGCGCCGCCCCCGGCGACGCCGACATTGAGCCGCGAGGCGGTCTGCAGCAGCACGTCCCTGATCTGCTGCAGCTCGGCAAGCAGCGGTGCATGGCGCGTGTGGATGCCGGTGCTGATCTCGATCATGCTCTCGGTGATCTCGGGCTTGATCTCGCCGGGATGGGCGCGCTTGCCGGTCTGTGTGAGCAGGTCCGAGGCCGCTCGCGTCAGGTCGCAGTCGCGCGAGTTGACCAGCTGCAGCTCGAGCTCCACGCCCATGGTGAGGGGCGCGGACCGGGAGAATTCCAGCCGCTCCATGGCTAGGCCCGCTCCTCGGCGGTCTCGCCCGCGCGGAACAGCGCGAACTGCGCCAGCAGCGGGCCGAGCAACTCGAGGATCGCCACGGCCGAGATCACGATCGCCGCGAGCGACGGCCCGAGCTGCGGGTAGAGCCGCGTGGTGTCGTGCAGCAATACCAGCGCAACGCCGGACATGGGCGTCAGCGCGAGCGCCAGCAGCGAGGCCTTGCGCAAGGGCAACCCGGACACCGGCGCGAATGCGAACACCCCCAGCGCCTTGCCAGCCACGCGCGCCGCGACCAGCACGCCGCCGGCGACCGCGCCCGTCGCCAGCACGCCAAGGTCGATGCGCGCCGCGGTCACCGCGAACAGCAGGATCAGCAGGATGCCGCCGACCCGGCCGAAACTGAGCGCGACGAACAGGCGGTCGCGGTCCAGGATCCGGATCGCGACGCCGTAGCCGAGCAGGGCCAGCGCCATCGACAGCTTGAGCGCTTCCGCCGCCCAGACCGCGGTGGCCACCAGTCCGAGAATGCAGAAGAACTGCGCGTCGTGGCGCCGACCAAGGAGGCGCAACAGTCCGAGCGTCACGGCGGCAAACGCCGCAGCGGCGGCGAGCGAGCCGAAGATCAGGTAAAGGGGGTGCAGGACCGCGGCCTGCCAGTCGTGCGCGTGCTCGCGCGCGAGCCAGGACAGCAGCACGCCCACGGCCACGACCGCGTACACCGTGTTGAGCGCGCTCAGCAGCAGCAGCCTTTCGGTGACCTGCCCCTGGGCGCGCAGGTCGCGCACCAGCGTCAGCGTGACCGCGGGCGCGGTCGAGATGCCGATCGCGGCCGCCGCCGCGGCCACCAGCGGCGGCGCGCCGAGGACGAGCAGCACGCCGCACATCGCCGCGAACGCGAAGCCGGACTCAAGCACGCTGGTTCCCAGCAGCCACGGGTTCCGGCGCAGCCAGCCTGGATCCACGCGCTGGCCCAGCTCGAACAACACCACGCCCAGTGCCAGGTCGAGAAGCGGCAGCATCGCGTCCAGCGCACCGCGGTCGAGCAGCCCCAGCACATGCGGCCCGAGCAACGCGCCGACCGCGCTCCAGCCTAGCAGCCGCGGCAGCCGCAGCCAGCGCTGGACCGCCTCCCCGGCCAGCACCGCCGCGAGCAGCATGAGCGCGGTCCACGGCAGGGAGGCGCCGATGCCGCGCAGGTCGGGAAGGAAGAAGAACTCGTCCAGGGAAAGCACGGTCATCCGGTCCCTGGACCCTGCAGATCGCGCACTTGCAGTGCCGGCGCGCTGCCGTCCTTCGCCACCCCCGGGTAGAGCGTCAGGTGCGGGAACGGGATCTCGATGCCACGCTCGTCGTAGGCCTTCTTCAGCCGGCGCAGGAATTCCCGGCGCACGTTCCACTGCTCGATCGGCGGCACCACCTTGAAGCGGCTGCGCAGGATCACCGCGGAATCGGCCCAGCGCTCGACGCCGATGATCTCCAGTTCCGCGGCCAGCCGCGTCGCCCACGACGGGTCGGATCGCATCCCGGCGCCAACCTCGCGCATCACGGCGAGGGCTTCGTCGACGTCCTCGCGGTACGCGACACCCACCTCGATCACCGCCTGCGCGAAGTCGCGCGTGCGGTTGGTGACGATCTTGATCTCGCCATTGGGCACGAAGTGCACGTGGCCGTCGAAGTCGCGCAGCCGCACGTGGCGCAGGGTGACCTCCTCGACCAGGCCGCCGATGCCCGCGATCTGCACCACGTCGCCCTGCCGGATCTGGTCCTCGATCAGGATGAACAGGCCGGCGAAATAGTCCTTCACCAGGCTCTGGGCGCCGAAGCCGATGGCGATGCCGGCGACGCCGGCGGTGGCAAGGACCGGGGCGATGGAGATGCCCAGTTCGTTCATCACCAGCATCGCGGCGACGATCGCGATCACGACCGTGCCGATGTAGCGGAACGCCCGCGCCAGCGTGCCGACGCGCTTGGTCGCTTCCGAATCGCTGCGCCGCTCCATGTAGGTCCGGAACTGGCGGATGGCGCGGCGCAACACGACCATCGCGATCCAGGCCGCGGTGAGCACGATCAGGACGTTGATCGCGGAGCGCAGCGCCGGGTTCCATCCCGAGGAATACGCCTGGACAAGGCTGTCGATCCACTCGCGCATGCAGCCCCCCCGGACACGAATGAAAGGGTTGGACGCCTCGCGGGCGCCGGAGTTCCCCGCGCCGCTAGTGCAGGGACTTGACGATGTCCTCGACCACCTTCTTGGCGTCGCCGAACACCATCATGGTGCGGTCCATGTAGAACAGCGGATTGTCGAGGCCGGCGTAGCCCGCCGCCATGCTGCGCTTGTTGACGAGAATGGTCCGCGCCTTGTGCACGTCGATGATCGGCATGCCGAAGATCGGGCTGCCCTTCTCGTAGGCGAGCGGATTGACGACATCGTTGGCGCCCAGCACCAGCACCACGTCGGTGGTGCCCATCTCGCCGTTGATGTCCTCCATCTCGAACACCGGGTCGTAGGGCTCCTCGGCCTCGGCCAACAGCACTTTCATGTGGCCGGGCATGCGGCCTGCGACCGGGTGGATCGCGAAGCGCACGCTGACGCCCTTGTCCGCGAGCAGCTGCGCCATTTCCTTCACCGCATGCTGCGCGCGCGCCACCGCCAGGCCGTAGCCCGGGACGATCACCACCGACTCCGCGTTCTGCATCATGAAGCCCGCGTCCTCGGCCGAGCCGCTCTTCACCGCTTTCTGCTCGGCGCTGCCCGCCGCCGCCCCCTCCTCGGCGCCAAACCCGCCCAGGATCACGGAGATGAACGAGCGGTTCATCGCCTTGCACATGATGTAGGAGAGGATCGCGCCGGAGGAGCCGACCAGCGAGCCGGCGATGATCAGCATCGCGTTGTTGAGCGAAAAGCCGATGCCCGCCGCGGCCCAGCCCGAGTAGCTGTTCAGCATCGAGATCACCACCGGCATGTCGGCGCCGCCGATCGGGATGATGATCAGCACGCCGAGGGCGAAGGCGATCGCGGTCATGATCGCGAACGCCGTCCACGCCTTGTCCTCGGCGAGGAAAAAGGCGGCGCCAAACCCGATCATCACCAAAGCGAGGATGAGGTTGAGCCAGTGCTGTCCCGGGAAGACAATCGGCGCCGAGGAGAACATCCGGAAGCGCTTGCCGAGGCCCGCCAGCTTGCCGAAGGCGATCACCGACCCGGAGAAGGTGATGGCACCGACGAAAGTGCCGACGAAGAGCTCGAACTTGTTGCCCGTCGGCAGGGGATCCCCGGGTGTTCCCACTACGCCGAACGAAGCCGGGTTGTTGACCGCGGCGATCGCGATCAGCACCGCCGCCATGCCGACCAGCGAATGCATCGCCGCCACCAACTCGGGCATTTGCGTCATCTCGACGCGCCGCGCGACGAAGGCGCCGAACGCGCCTCCGGCGAGCATGGCGAGGGCGATACCCGCCAGATTTCCCCTCGAGGAAATCGCCAGCGTGACGAGGATCGCGATCG
>JBQTJX010000042.1:0-5048 GCA_052386675.1 Betaproteobacteria bacterium | reverse complement strand
CCCCGTTCATCAAGGTCGAGGCGACCAAGTTCACCGAGGTGGGCTACGTCGGCCGCGACGTGGACAGCATCATCCGCGACCTGGCGGAGATCGCGGTCAAGGGCGCGCGCGAGCAGGCGATGAAGCGCGTGCGCGCGCAGGCGGCGGACGCGGCGGAGGATCGCGTGCTGGATGCGCTCCTTCCGCCCGCGCGCGGGGTGGAAGCCGAGGAGACCACGGCGCGGCAGAAATTCCGCAAGAAGCTGCGCGAGGGCGAGCTGGACGACAAGGAAATCGAGCTCGAGGTCGCCGCGCCGGCGCAGCAGATGGAGATCATGGCGCCCCCGGGGATGGAGGAGCTGACCTCGCAGATCCAGGGCATGTTCCAGAACATGGGGGGCGGCCGCCGCAAGCTGCGCAAGCTCAGGATCCGCGACGCGCTCAAGGCGCTCACGGACGAAGAGGCCGCGAAAATGGTGTCCGACGAGGACATGAAGAGCCGGGCGCTGGCCAATGTCGAGGCCAACGGCATCGTGTTCCTGGACGAGATCGACAAGATCGCCAGCCGCAGCGAGGTGGCCGGAGCGGACGTGTCGCGCCAGGGCGTGCAGCGCGACCTGCTGCCGCTGGTGGAGGGCACCACCGTCACCACCAAGTACGGCATGGTGAAAACGGACCATATCCTTTTCATCGGCTCGGGCGCGTTCCATTTCGCCAAGCCCTCGGACCTGATCCCGGAACTGCAGGGGCGCTTTCCGATCCGCGTCGAGCTCGATTCGCTTTCGGTGGAGGATTTCGAGCGCATCCTCACCGCGACCGACGCCAACCTGGTGCTGCAATACCAGGCGCTGCTCGCCACCGAGGGCATCACGCTGGAATTCCGCGACCGCGCGCTGCGGCGCCTCGCCGAGATCGCCTTCCAGGTGAACGAGCGCACCGAGAACATCGGCGCGCGGCGCCTGTACACCGTGCTGGAGAAGCTGTTGGAGGAAATTTCCTTCGACGCCGGCCAGCGCGGGGCGCGGACCGAGGCGATCGACCAGGCCTACGTAGAGGCGAAGCTGGAGGAACTGGCGCGGAACGAGGACCTGGCGCGCTATGTCCTGTAGGCGCTAGGGCCGCGCGTCTTCCGACAGGCTGCGCGCCGCCCGGCGCAGGAACCGCAGCTGCGTGCTGGCGTTGCGGCAGCCGCGACAGACCGCCAGGTGCGCGCGCAACGCCACCCGTTCACCGAACGACAACGCGCGGTCCTCGCCCTGCGAGACCATCCGCGTCACTTCCCTGCAGTTTCGCCAAGCCCAGCTGCGCCATCCCATCATTTTCCGAACCCGTTCTTCGCGAGACACAGGCGCAGCGCCATGCGCGCCCGGTACAGGAGGACCCAGCTATGCGTCGGGGTCACGCCCAGCTCCTTACAGAGTTCAGGGGTGTCCAGGCCGAGGTGCTCGCGCATCATGAAGGCCTGGGCGGTGCGCGCAGGCAACGCCTTGAGGCATGCCTCCAGCACCGCCCGCAGCCGACCCTGCTCCAGCGCAGCCTCGGGGTTCTCCCAGGCCGCGGGCGGGTCGATCCAGTGTCCGCGCTTGTCGAACAGCGCGTCGAAATCGGACTCGTCGCCGTCCGGGGCGTCCGGCGCCGTCTGCTCGCGGCTCGAGCGGCGGATGTGGTCCACGACCTTGTGCTTCAGGATTCCCGTCAACCAGGTGCGCAGGTTCGATCGCCCGGCGAACCCGGCCGCCCCGGTGAGCGCCGCCAGCAGGGTCTCCTGGACGGCATCTTCGGCCGCGTCGCGATCGCGCAACTGCAGCGCCGCGTAGCGCAGCAGGTAAGGGCGCTCGGCCTGAATGCGGGCCTGGAGTTCGTCGGGGGGAGGCAGGTGGGGGCTTGAAACCGTTTCGGGGAGCCCCATTTTATCCATACCGGGCGGCCAGCCGCCCTGCTATCCATCAGGAGAGGAACATGGCAAACATCTCGAGGATCGACCCATTCAATGACATCGTGGACGACCTGTTCAAGGGTTTCTTCGTGCGCCCGGTGGCCTACGGCGGCCAGGCCCAGGTCCAGGCAGAGGCGCCCCGCATTCGCGTCGACGTCACCGAGTCCGAGGCCGCCTACGTGGTGAGCGCGGACCTGCCCGGGGTCAGGAAGGAAGACATCCAGGTCGCGATTGACGGCAACCAGGTCACGCTCGGCGCCGAGGTGAAGCGCGAGAAGGAAATTGCCGAGGGCAACCGGGTGCTGCACGTCGAGCGCGCGATCGGGAAGTCGAGCCGCAGCTTCACCCTGCCGCAGGAACTGGACGAGGCGAAGGCCGAGGCGAAGTTCCGCGACGGGGTGCTGGAGCTGACCTTGCCGAAGAAGGCCGCCACGGCGCGCCGTCAGATCGAGATCAACTGACGCCGGCGATTTGGTTCTAGAATGGCCCGGTCATGAATGCACCGGGCCCTGGCAGCGCGCCTTCCACCGCAGCGTCGGTGAAGGCGCGCATCCTTGCCGAGGCGCTGCCGTACATCAAGCGCTTCCACGGCAGGACCATCGTCGTCAAGTACGGTGGCAACGCCATGACCGACGAAGTCCTGAAGAAGGATTTCGCGCACGACGTCGCGCTGCTGAAGCTCGTGGGCATGAACCCGGTGGTGGTGCACGGCGGCGGGCCGCAGATCGAGACCGCGCTCGCGCGCATGGGCAAGAAGGGCGAGTTCATCCAGGGCATGCGGGTGACCGACGCCGAGACCATGGACATCGTCGAGATGGTGCTCGGCGGCCAGGTCAACAAGGAAGTGGTCGAACTCATCAACCAGGCCGGCGGCAAGGCTGTCGGCCTCACCGGCCAGGACGGCTCCTTCATCCGCGCGCGCAAGATGGTGCTGCCGGACATCGAAGGCGCCAAGCAGGACCTGGGACAGGTGGGCGAGATCGAGGCCATCGACCCGGCGGTAATCGCCGCGCTGGAGGTCGCCGGCTTCATCCCGGTTGTGGCGCCGATCGCCACCGGCGCCGACGGCACCACCTTCAACATCAACGCCGACCTGGTGGCCGGGAAGCTGGCCGAAGTCCTGCGCGCCGAGAAGCTGGTGGTGCTCACCAACACCCCCGGCGTGCTGGACAAGAACGGCAAGCTCCTCACGGGCCTGACGCCGCGCAAGATCGACGACCTGGTGGAGAAGGGCGTCATCTCCGGCGGCATGCTGCCCAAGATCGCCTCGGTGCTGGATGCGGCGCGCGCCGGGGTCAAGGCCTGCCACATCATCGATGGGCGGGTGCCGCACGCGCTGCTGCTGGAAGTGCTGACCGACGAAGGCGTCGGCACGCTGATCCGCTCCAAGTAATGCGGATTGCTTCCGTCCCGCCATCCCGGCGGGTGTGGATTTTCGACCTCGACAACACCCTGCACGATGCGCGGCCGCACATCTTCCCGGCCATGCACGCGCAGATGAACGCCTACCTGCGCCGCCGCTTCGGTCTGGACGAGGAGGGCGCCAACGCCATGCGGCGCTTCTTCTGGGAAACCTACGGCACCACGCTGAAGGGCCTGGTGCGCCACTATGGCGAGGATCCGCGCAAGTTCATCCGCGAGACGCACCAGTTCCCGGAACTCGATCCCATGGTGGTGGGCGAGAACGCGCTGCACCACGCGCTCGCCCGCCTGCAGGGCAAGCGACTGGTGTTCTCCAACGCCCCGCGCCACTACGTCGAGGAGGTGCTGCGGGTGCTGGGCGTGCGGCGCTTCTTCGATGCCGTCTACACCATCGAGAGCACGCGCTACAGGCCCAAGCCCGCCTTCCAGGGTTTCCGCCTGCTGCTGCGGGAGCACAATCTCGACCCGCATCGCTGCGCGCTGATCGACGACATGCCCGAGAACCTGCGCACCGCCAAGCGCCTGGGCATGTCCACGGTATGGGTGAGCGCGGAGAAGCGCAGGATGCCCTTTGCCGACCTGCGCGTGACATCGGTCACGCAGTTGCCGCGGCTCGTGTTCCGGTACGCGCACTGATGCGCCACTGGGCGTAGAATTTCCCGATGCCGCGTGTAAAAGGGGAACGGCGGCTCGAGATCCTGAAGGCGCTGGCCGGGATGCTCGAGCAGCCGAAGTGGGAGCGGATCACGACGGCGGCGCTGGCCGGGAAGCTGGATGTCTCGGAGGCGGCGCTCTATCGCCATTTCGCGTCCAAGGCCCAGATGTTCGAGGGCCTGATCGAGTTCATCGAGAATTCGGTGTTCACGCTTGCCAACCGCATTGCACAGGACGAGGCCGATGGCGCGAAGCAGGCCGACCAGCTGGTCGGGATGCTGCTCGCCTTCGCCGAGAAGAACCCGGGCATGGTGCGCGTGATGACCGGCGAGGCGCTGGTCGGAGAGCACGAGCGGCTGCAGGCCCGCATGAACCAGTTCTACGACCGGCTGGAAGCGACGCTGAAGCAGGCGCTGCGCACGGCCTCCGACGGCGATGCGACCGCGCGCGCGGCGCTCCTCACGCGCTACGCGGTCGGCACCCTGCACCAGTACGCGAAGTCCGGGTTCTCGAAAAAGCCCACTGAAGCCTTCGGCGCGCAGCGCAAGATCCTGGCGGCGTAGCGGCCCGGGCGTCGCCCGCAGGCGTCGCCGGAGCCGGGGAACATGCGCGCGCAGGGCGCTGTCCACGGCTCTTTTGCGACCGCAAAGGAGGACTCATGTTCGTGATGACCGAAGCCGCGGGCGGGTTCCTGACGCGAATACTGAAGGAGGCGAGGGCGGCCGACGACACCGCGGTGCGCTTCGTTCTCGAAGGCGAGCGCGTTACCCCGATGCTCGACACGGTGCGCCCGGGCGACGATGTGTTCGCGCACGCCGGGCGCAAGGTGCTGGTGGTCGACAAGGGCGTGGCGCGGGCGCTCGGCTCGAGCGTGCTCGATGTCGAGAAGACGCAGGACGGCAGCAAGCTCGTGCTGATGCACTAGGGCCTTGAGCCGCAGACCGGGCAGGCGGGATCCTTCTTGACGCGGACGGCGCGCCACTCGGCGCGCTGGGCGTCGAGCAGCAGCAGGCGCCCGGCGAGCGACTCGCCCACGCCGGCGAGCAGCTTGAGCGCC
>JBQTJX010000041.1:0-34890 GCA_052386675.1 Betaproteobacteria bacterium | reverse complement strand
GTGCAGTTCGGACCGGAGATCCGCCGCGGCGCCGCCGATTGGAACGGGCGCGGCGAGACCGTGGGGGGCATCGTGGTCATGCGTATCGGCGCCAATGCCCTGAATGTCATCGAAGCCCTCAAGCAACAGATCGCTGGACTGGGCCTGCCGGAGGGAGTGCGCCTGGTCCCGACCTACGACCGTTCGGAACTCATCCTCGGTTCCGTGGACACCCTGCGCCTCACCCTCATCGAGGAAGGGATCATTGTCACCCTCAGCAGCCTGGTGTTCCTGATGCACGCCGGCTCGGCGCTGGTGGCGATGATCGTGCTGCCCCTATCGGCGCTGTTCTCCTTCATCGCCATCCGCTACCTCGGCCTGAGCATCAACATCATGTCGCTGGGCGGCATCGCCATCGCCATCGGTGCGATGGTGGACGCCGCCATCGTGATGATCGAGAACGCGCACAAGAAAATCGAGGCATGGAACCATGCCCATCCCGGCGGACAGATCGCGGGAGAGGACCATTGGGACCTCATCGCCGAGTCAGCCGCGGAGGTGGGGCCTGCGCTGTTCTTCTCGCTGCTGATCATCACGCTGTCGTTCGTGCCGGTGTTCGCGCTGGAGGCCCAGGAAGGGCGGCTGTTCTCTCCCCTGGCGTTCACCAAGACCTATGCCATGGCGGCCGCCGCCATTCTTTCGGTGACGCTGGTGCCGGTCCTGATGGGCTATCTCATCCGTGGCCGGATTCCAGATGAGCGCAGGAACCCGCTCAACCGGCTGCTGATCGCGCTCTACCGGCCGTTGCTGGGCGTGGTGCTGAGCGCGCCGAAGGCGACGCTAGTGGTTGCCGCGCTGGTGGCGGCCTCCATGCTCTGGCCGCTAGCGCGCACCGGGACTGAGTTCATTCCGCCGCTGGACGAGGGCGACCTGCTCTACATGCCGACTACGCTGCCTGGCTTGTCGCCGGGGAAGGCCGCGCAGATCCTGCAGCAGACCGACCGGCTGATCCGGACCGTCCCGGAGGTGCTGACAGTGTTCGGCAAGATCGGGCGCGCGGAGACCGCGACCGATCCGGCGCCGCTCGAGATGATCGAAACCACGGTGCGCCTCAAGCCGCGCTCGGAGTGGCGCGCCGGCATGACCCCGGAGAAGCTGGTGGAGGAGCTGGACCAGCTGGTGCAGCTTCCCGGCCTGGCGAACCTGTGGATCCCGCCCATCCGCAACCGCATCGACATGCTGGCCACCGGGATCAAGAGCCCGCTGGGCATCAAGGTCGCGGGCGACGACCTCGCGTCCATCGAGCGCGCGGCGACAGCGGTCGAGCGCGTGGTGAAGACCGTACCGGGAGTCAGTTCCGCGCTGGCCGAGCGCGTTCAAGGCGGGCGCTATATCGATATCGACATCGACCGCAACGCCGCCGCACGCTACGGCCTGAGCATAGCCGACGTGCAATCGGTGATCTCGGCGGCAATCGGAGGTGAAAAGGTCGGCGAAACCATCGAGGGTCGGCAACGATTTCCGATCAACGTGCGCTACCCGCGCGAAGTCCGCGATTCGGTGGAGAAGATCCGCGCGCTGCCGATCGTGACCGAGCGCGGCGCGCAGATTCCGCTCTCAGCGGTGGCGACGGCGCGGATCACCAATGGGCCACCGATGCTCAAGTCGGAGAACGCGCGCCTGAACGGCTGGATCTACGTCGATATCCGGGGGCGGGACCTGGGTTCGGTGGTGGCGGATGCGCAGCGCGCGGTTGCGGCCGAAGTGAAGCTGCCCGCGGGCGTATCGCTGGCCTGGTCCGGGCAGTTCGAGTTCCTGGAGCGCGCCAAGGCGCGCCTTGGACTGGTGATTCCCTTCGTGCTGCTGATCATCCTGGTGTTGCTCTACCTGACCTTCCGCCGCCTGGACGAGGCGCTGCTCATCATGCTGTCGCTGCCCTTCGCGCTGGTCGGCGGGCTGTGGACGCTTTACCTGCTCGGCCACAACCTGTCGGTCGCGAGCGCAGTCGGGCTGATCGCGCTCGCGGGAGTGGCTGCGGAATTCGGCGTGGTGATGCTCCTATACCTCAAGCAGGCGATCGAGAAGCAGTCCGTTGCCGCGCCGCTGCCGGTTGCGCAGTTGCTCACGGCGCTGGACGAAGGGGCGGTGCAGCGCGTGCGCCCGAAGGCCATGACCGTGGCGGTGATCCTCGGCGGCCTGGCGCCGATCATGTGGTCCGAAGGCACCGGGGCGGAGGTAATGCAGCGCATCGCGGCGCCGATGATCGGGGGCATGATTACCGCGCCGCTGCTGTCGATGTTCGTGATTCCGGCGGCGTACTACCTGATGCGGAGGAAAACGCCATGAATCGCAGGGACTTCGTGCGCATCGCCGCGGCGTTGCCGCTGGTGCGCGCCGCTTCGGCGCAGGCGGCGCGTTCGCCGGTCGCCCTGGTCCTGGGTGGCGGCGGTTGCCGGGGCTACGGCCACATCGGCGTGCTGCGGGTGCTGGAGCGCGAAGGCCTCCAGCCCGACCTGATCGTCGGTTCCAGCGCCGGTAGCCTCGTCGGCGCACTGTCCGCGGCCGGCCTGAATGCCGAGGCCATTGAACGTCTCGGCGCGCGCATGAATCCGAACATGCTGCGGGATTGGGTATTCCCCGGCCTGGGCATGTTCAGCGGCGAGGGGATCGCGCGCTTCGTGCGCAGGCACGCCGGCAACGTGCGGATCGAGTCGCTTCCGCGGCGCTTCGCGGCGGTGGCGACCGACCTGCGCAGCGGCGAGCGGGTGATCCTGGACAAGGGTGATCTCGGCGTGGCAGTGCAGGCCTCATCGAGCGCGCCCGGGCTGCTGGAGCCGGTGCGGCTGGGCGGGCGACTCCTGGTGGATGGCAACATCGCCTCTCCGGTGCCGGTGGAGACTGCGCGCCGGCTCGGCGCGAAGCGGGTGATCGCGGTGGATGTCACCTTCCCTCCGGGACAGGCGGACCTGGACGATCCTTTCGATGCGCTTTACCAGGGATTTTCGATCCTGACGCGCAAGCTCGCGATCGAGGAGCGCGCGGCCGCAGACCTGTTCATCGAACCGCCGATCCCGGAGCATCACGAAATGTCCGCTCGCGTTGTCGCCGCGCACATCGCGGCCGGAGAGCGTTCGGCATCGGCGGCGCTGCCGCGGCTGCGCCGGTTGTTCGATCGCTAGCGGGTGCAGCACCCACCTTCGACCTGCACGGGCGGGCAGGGCACCGATCCGTAGCTGCAGAACACGCAGCAATCGCCGGCCTTCGGCTTGTGGCGCGTTCCGCAGCCGGGGCAGGCCCAGAAGAACAGGCAGGCGTCGGTCGGCATGACCTGATTGCTCGTCGCGTCGCACGATGGACAGGTCAGCGTGCTTTCCAGAATCGCCGGCGCACTCATGGCTTGCGGATGGTTGCTGGATAGCCCGCGGCGGTAACGGTCGCCGCAAGCGCCTCGGGGGCGACCTTGCCGGGGTCGAATCGAACTTGCGCGCTCTTCGTGGCGAGGTCCGCCCTGGCGTCGATCACGCCCGGCACCCGCTCCAGCGCCTTCCGGACCGAGATCGGGCACAGGGCGCAGTTCATGCTGGGCACATCGAGCACGACTTGCCGCGGCTCGCCGGCATGCGCGCCGAGGGCGATGACGGCCGCAATCGCGCTAGCCCAGAAGGTACGGGACATAGAACGGGGACAACACCAGGGCTTTCGCGGCGATGAGCGTCACCCAGAAGGCCGTGCGCTGCCGGCGCCTGAGGGCGGGCGAGGCGCAAACGGCCTCCGGTTCGCAGGGCGCGGGCTTCAGGTACAGGCGGTAGAACGCGAAGCCGAAGGCGATGAGCGCGACCGCCAGGAAGACGTAGTAGAAGCGCTCCAGTTCCCGGATCTGCGCCACCCACGCGCCGCCGGCACCCACGGAGATCAGTACGAGCGGCAAGACGCAGCAGGTCGAGGCGCCGAGGGCCGAGACGGCGCCAGCGGCGATCGAGGCGGATTCGGGGGCGGGGCGGTTCATTGCGCAAGCGTAAACTCCGTACCTTGCTACGGAGTCAAGGGGGGTGTTCATGTCGGGTATGACCATCGGTTCGCTATCGAAGGCGGCCCGGGTGAATGTGGAGACCGTGCGCTACTACCAGAGACGCGGGCTGCTCGCGGAACCGGATCGGCCTTCCGGGGGTGTCCGGCGATACGGCGACGAGGCGCTGTCGCGGCTCGCGTTCATCCGGCGCGCGCAGGATGTCGGATTCTCGCTGGACGAAGTCAAGACGCTCCTGCGCCTGGGAGAGGTGCCGAACTGCCGCGGTGCCCGTACGCTGGCGGCAAGCAAGCTCGATCTGATCGAATCCAGGATGCGCGATCTGGAACGAATGCGCGGCGCGCTTCGGGAGCTGATCCGGCGTTGCGACTCGGGTGGCGATCGCGTATGCGCCATCATCCAGAGCCTGAACGACGGGCCGACGCCGCGCAAGGAAAAGGATCGCTTTGGATAACGGAAGTCGCCAACGTTCGACAGCAATCCGCCACGCCAAGCAGGGGCGCGTGGACCAGGCGGTCAAGGGAGTGGAGGCCTTTCTCGCGCGCGACCCGGTCCGCGCTGTCGGAATCGTATTCCGGCCCGCGCGGTTGAGTGGACTGCCCCGCGACCCGCATCAGCGAATGCGAATCACGGCCTGCTTCATGCCGAAGCACAGGTAGTCGTAACGCCAGGCGTTTGCCGTCGCCGCTTCCAGCAGGGCGCGATGTTCGTCTTCGCGCCAGTGTTCATGGCCGAAGTACTCGTCGAACACGATGACTGTGCCGGCGCCGACGCGCGGGGCGAGGAGGTCGAGTACCGTCCGGGTCGAACTGTAGATGTCGCAGTCGATGTGCATGAAGCGGACCGGTCCGGCATGCGCGCTAAGGAATCCCGGCAGCGTGGCGTCGAACCATCCCCGATGCAGTTGTACCTCCGATGGGACGGCCGGGGTGCCGCCCAGGGTCGAGTAACTGCCTCGAGGCTCGTCGTGCCACGATTCCGGAAGGCCCTCGAAACTGTCGAACCCGTGCACCGTCTGCTTTGCCAGGGTGGCGATCTGCCGGATTGAATTGCCAAACCGCACGCCAAACTCCAGGACCAGGCCGTCCGGGCGGGCGGCATGAATGCCGATCCTGAAGCCGTCGTGCGGCGTTCCCGTTGGGCATGCATTCGCCGCTCCCGACGCTTTCAGGTAGGCCCAGCCATCGGCGAGCGCCCTGCTCTCCGCGGTATGCGCACAGTTTCCGGCGCATGCCGCCGCAGCCTCCGCGTTGCCCGAGCGTTCGTACAGGATCGCGAGCTGCACCCGCGCAAGAGCGTCCGCCGGACGTAGCTTGATCGCCTTGACGAGGCAAGCGATGGACGGCAGCAGGTCCTCCGGGTTCAGCAGGGCGGAGTGGAGGTTGAAATGCGCTTCCGCGAGTCCTGGGTCGAGCCGGATTGCGGTCCTGAGGCAGCCAGCCGCCTCATCCTTTCTGCCCAGTTCGAGCAGCATGACGCCAAGACCGTTGTGCCCCTCCGCGAAGCCGGGATCGAGCTCGACCGACTCGCGATAGCATACGGCCGCTTCCTCCACCTTGCCGAAGTCGGACAGTGCTCTGGCCAGGTTGAAGTGCAGCTTCGGATCTCCGGGCCCGTACAGCAACGCATTCTCGAATGACGCCACCGCTTCGGCTGGCTTGCCGAGGCTCGTCATCAGGTTGCCCATGCCGTTGTACGCGAGGACGAACCGGGGATCGCGCGCCAGGGCTTGCCGGAAGCAATCCAAGGCTCTTTCCGATTCACCCAGGCTCATCAGCGCTGTCCCCAGATTGGAGAAGGCGGCCGGCGAGTCCGATGCTGCGGAAAGCGCCTGCTCGAACTCCGCGACTGCGTCCACGAGGCGACCGTCCTCGAAGTACAGGACGCCCAGATTGCCTCGCGCGGGCGCGAACTCCGGATCGAGCACCAGCGCGAGCCGGTAGCTCTCGATTGCTTCCGCAGTTCGTCCTGCGGCCTTATACGCGAGACCAAGATTGCAGTAGTACGTCGGCTCGGCCGGATTGCCCTCGATCGCCCGCCGTAGCAATGTGATCGCCGCGCGCGAGTCTCCGGCGTGCAGGGCGGTCAGGCCGATCGCATGCAGGCCTTCGGGATTGCGGGCGCCGGAGCGCAGGATCCGCTCGTAAGGGCTCGCGCGTATCGCCTCGTCTCGCGCCAGGCAGCAGAGCTTGTACTTTTTCCCACTGCCGCAGGGGCACGGGGCATTGCGTTTGGGGGCGGCCATGGGCTATGGCGCCACGAAACATTCAATCGGCATGCATCCTCCTTCAGCGCGCCGGACACGCGTCCGGCCAGGTTGCGCCTGAACGACCTAAGCTGAAGGAGACGGTTTCGGAGGATGCTCGGGAATCCGCGCATGCCGCGTCCGCGGCTCGCGGCCGTGCCAACGGACGGGCTCGTCGTCATTGCGGACGGCGAAGACGATCTCGCGTGGTTCGATGAGGAAGGCCAGGTGGCCAAGGAGGTGTCCAAGGCAACCGTGGTGTTCGTGGGCGCTTCGCTGCGCCGGGTCGTGGATCGGCTCAGGCGCTTGCGGATCGCAGTCGATGCCGGGCTCCGTCGCCAGCTCGCTGTGCGGCCCCTGGTTGGCGGCCGCCTCCCAGCCGAATCGAGGCGAGAGCACGATTGCCGCCACGAGGAGCATGAGCAGCAGGGACAGCGGGCGAAGCAGCGCGCGCATAGGGGCTAGCGAGCCAGCGCCTCCTCGATCATGGCCTTGAGCGGCTCGTACCCGAGCCGCTGCAGCATCTTGCCGTTGACGAAGAACGTGGGTGTCCCAGACACGCCGGCCTGGATGCCGTCGGCCTGATCGCGTTCGATCTTGGCTTTATGCGTGTCCGCGCCAATCGAGCGCATGAACGTGTCCATATCAAGTCCGAGACGCGCGGCATAGGTTGGGATAAGTTCGGGACGGGGCATGCGGTGGTCTCCCCACTCCGGTTGCGTTGCGAGCAGGATCTCCAGCATCTCCCAATACCGTCGCTGCTCGCCCGCGGCTTCGAGCGCGGCTGCCGCATAGGCTGAATTGCGATGCAGCGGCATGTAGCGGATCACCAGGCGCATGCGGCCATCGTACTCGCGCTGGAGGCGCTTGACGACCGGGTACATGGTCCGGCAGGACTCGCATTCCGGATCGAAAAACTCGACCAAGGTGACCCGCGCATCGGCAGGGCCCTGGCTGGGGCTGTCGGGACGCACCAGCACCACCCCGGGAGCGGGGTTGCCTCCTTGGCCGTCCCCGTCGGCCAGAGCGAACAGCGCCCAAAGCGCCGCGCCACCCGCGAGGAAGATGGCTGCGACGACGGCAAAAAAGAGGATTCGCATGGTCGCCGCGGCGGCCTGTTCCAGCAGGCCTAGTGCTTGTGGCCTTTGTGATCCTGCTTCGCGCCCAACTGGAAGCGCGCCTGCTCGCTCTTGCCGCCCGCGATGCTGAAAGTGACCAGTATTTTGGCGTCCTTCGCGACGCTGAACGGCGCCTGCCCCGACAGGGAACCGGCGCCCGCGGCGAAGGTGATCGTGGCCTTATCCCTGCCGGAGAACAGGCTAGCGGTAACCTTGACCGATTTCACATCAATCGGCTTGTCGGCCTCGTCCCGCACGTAGACCGTCAGCCCGCGATCCTTGACCACCAACTCCACGTGGTACTTGCCGGCCTGGACCTCCTGGCCGCCATGTTTGTCGCTGGCCCAGGAAGTGCAAGACGCGAGCAGGGCCGCGAGCACGGCAATGAACAGCGAGAGAATTCTTTTCATTCGAATGACTCCTTTATGAAGATAAGGGCTTGCGTGCAAGCCGGGACTCGAACCAGTCGTAGACCACCGGCAACACCAGCAGCGTGAGCGCGGTGGATGTGATGAGACCCGCGACGACCACCGTTGCCAGCGGCCGCTGCGTCTCGGCGCCCACGCCGCTCGAGAGCAGCATCGGTACCAGCCCAAGGATCGCGACGCTGGCGGTCATCAGCACCGGCCGCAGCCGCATCAGCGCGCCCTGGCGGACGGCGTCTCGCACGCTGATGTCGTGGGTGACGCGCAACTCGTGGATGAAGGCGACCAACACGATGCCGTTTAGCATCGCCACGCCGAACACCGCGATGAAGCCGATGGCGGAGGGCACCGACACGTACTGCCCGGTCACCGCCAGCCCGAACACGCCGCCGATCACCGCGAAGGGCACGTTGGCGATGATGAGCGCGGCGTAGGCGATCGAGTTGAAGGCGGTGTAGAGGAGCAGGAAGATGATGGCGATGGTCACCGGCACGATTACCGCCAGCCGGGCCAGCGCCCGCTGCTGGTTCTCGAAGGCGCCGCCCCACTCGATCCAGTAGCCCTCGGGCAGATTCACGTCCCGCCGGACTTTCGCCTCGGCCTCGCGCACGAAGCCGTCGATGTCGCGCCCACGCACATCCATCTGGATCACGGCGTAGCGCTGCAGCGATTCGCGGCGCACGAAGGAGTAGCCTTCCTCCTCCGCCACGTTCGCCAGGCGCGAAAGCGGCACCAGCGCGCCGTCCGCCGTGCGCAACTGCAGGTTGCGGATCGCCTCCAGGCTGCCGCGGAAGGGCTCGTCGAACTTCACGGCTATGTCGAAGCGGCGGGTGCCGTCGATCAGGGTGGAGACCGCCTCGCCACCGATGCCCGCCTGCACCAGCTGCAGGACTTCGTCGGCGTTGACGCCGTAGCGAGCCGTCGACGCCCGGTCGACCCGAATCACGATCTGCGGCTTGCCCTGGTTGGCCTCCAGCGACAGGTCGGCGACACCCGGCACGCCCGCGAGCGAACGCTTCATGGACTGCGCCAGGCGGTCGAGATCCACCAGTTCCGGGC
Organism: Betaproteobacteria bacterium; assembly: GCA_052386675.1. Classification (GTDB taxonomy): domain Bacteria; phylum Pseudomonadota; class Gammaproteobacteria; order Burkholderiales; family SG8-39; genus RBG-16-66-20. The sequence continues at coordinate 26,037 of JBQTJX010000041.1, read as the reverse complement.
CGTAGACCTTGAGCGCGAGGGTCGCGCGCACGCCCGAGATCAGCTCTTCCACGCGCATCTGGATCGGCTGCGTGGCGCCGACGACGCTGGTGGCGAGCGCTTCCTCCAGCGTCTCCTGCATGTCGCGCGACAGCTCGGGCATGCTCATTTTCTTCGGCCAGGTCGAGGGCGGCTTGACGTCGATCAGCACCTCCATGTAGTTGACGTCCGCGGTCTCGCCCTTCTCGGCGCGTCCGATGGTCGCGACCACCGACTGGAGCTGTGGATACTTCTCCTTCAGCGCGACATGAAGGTGCTTCGACACCCGCACCGACTCTTCCAGCGAGGTGGCCGGGATTCCGGTGACGCGAAACATGATTTCGCCCTCCTGCAGCGTCGGCATGAACTCCTTGCCGAGGAACGGGAAGGCCGCCAGCGCCGCCGCCAGCAGGCCGAGGGCTGCGCCGACCACCTTGCGCCGGTTGCTCAGCGCCCAGTCCAGCATCGGCGTGTAGGCGCGCCGCGCGAGGGCCAGCAGCCAAGTGTCCTTCTCCGGCATGGAGCGCAGCGCCATCGAAGCGAGCACCGGCACCAGGGTGAGCGACAGGATAAGAGAGCCCGCCATAGCGAAGCTGATCGCCCAGGCCATGGGCTTGAACAGCTTCCCTTCCAGGCCCTCGAGCGAGAACAGCGGCAGGAACACGACGATGATGATCAGGATCGCAAACGCAATCGGCTGCGCCACCTCCTTCGCGGCCTGCAGCACGATGTCTGCCCGAGACGCCTGTGGTCCGGCATGCGACAGGCGGCGGAACGCGTTCTCCACCATCACCACGGCGCCGTCCACCATCATGCCGATGCCGATGGCGAGCCCGGCGAGCGACATCAGGTTGGCGGACATTCCGAACCGCTCCATCAGAATGAACGCGAACAGCATCGCCAGAGGTAGGGTGACGATCACCACCAGCGCCGAGCGCAGCTCGCCCAGGAACAGGTACAGCACGATCGCCACCAGTACCGCGCCTTCGATCAGCGTCGCGCGCGAGGTGTCCAGCGCTTTGTCGACGATGCCGGTGCGGTCGTAGACCGGGTTGATGGTGACGCCCTTGGGCAGCGCGCCGGATATGCCGGCGAGCTTCTTCTTCACCGCCTCGACAACATTGGCGGCGTTCTCGCCGATGCGGGCGAGCGCGATCCCGAGCACCACTTCCTCTCCGTCCCTGGTCACCGCGCCGAAGCGTGGCGCTGGGCCCTCGACCACGCGCGCCACGTCGCTCACGCGCACCGGGACGCCGTGGTGGGTCGCGAGGACGATCTCGCCGACCTCGGCGGCATTGGCGACCAGGCCGAGGCCGCGCACCAGGTAGGACTCGGCGCCGCGGTTCACGAACTGCCCGCCGACCTGGCGGTTGTTCGCCGCCAGGGCCTCCATCACCTGCTTGAAGCCGATGCCGTACTGGATCAGCTTGTTGGGGTCGATCAGCACCTGGTATTGCTTCTCGTGGCCGCCCCAGGTCGTCACATCGTCCACGCCTGGCGCCGTACGCAGGGCAAGGCGCACGGTCCAGTCGTGCAGCGTGCGCAGGTCCATCGCGGATAGCTTCTTGTCCGCCGATTCGATGGTGTACCAGAACACCTGGCCCAGGCCCGAGCTGTTCGGGCCCAGTTCGGGCTCGCCGTAGCCCTTCGGTATCCGCTCCTTCGCTTCCAGCAGCTTTTCGCCGACCAGGCGGCGGGCGAACCAGATATCCATGTCGTCGCGGAAGTAGATCGAGACGTAGGACAGGCCGAACAGCGATACCGAGCGGATGACCTCGACGCCGGGCAGGCCGGCCATGGCGGTCTCGATGGGGGAGGTGAGCAGCTTCTCGATGTCTTCCGCCGCCAGTCCCGGAGACTCGGTGTAGATGTTCACCTGGTTGGGCGTGACATCCGGGAAGGCATCCACGGGTACGCGCGTCAGCGCGCGCGCGCCCAGGACTACCAGGCCCGCGAACAGCACCAGCACCAGAAGGCGGTAGCGCAGAGAGGTCGATACGATCCAGTTGAACATCGCCGCCTCCTCAGTGCGCGTGGCCGGCGCCGATGGTTTTCTTGAGCGCGCGCGCTTTCAGCGCGTACACGCCCTCGACCACCACCAGGTCGCCCGACTGGATGCCCGAGGCGATGACGACGTTGCCGCCGGAGCGCGCGCCCAGCTGCACCGGTCGCGCCTCGAAACCCTCTCCTTCCTCCACGAACACCGTCGCCAAGCCCTGCAGCAGCGTTACCGCCGACTCCGGGATCGCCAGCGCTTTCCGCGCGCCTCCAGTGGACACGGCGGCTGTGGCGAACATTTCCGGCTTCAGGCGCCCGTCCGGATTCGCGACCTCGATACGCGCGAGCACGGTCCGGGTCTCCTTGTCCATGGTCGCGCCGATGTACGCGACCTTGCCCTGGAACGCGTCCGGATAGGCAGCCACCGTTACTTTCGCGGCCGCTCCCGGGCGGACCCTGGCGAGGTCCTTCTCGGAAACATTGGCCTCGATCCACAGCGCCGACAGGTCCGCGACGGTGAACAGGGGCTCGTCCGGCTTGGCGAGATCCCCCGGAACCGCGTTGCGCTCCAGCACCACGCCAGCGCGCGAGGCGACAAGGGCGAAGGTCGAGGTTGCGCGCTCGCCGGGCTCGCCGCGGGGCTCCACGCCCAGCATGCGCAGCTTGCTGTCGGCCGCTGCAAGCTGCGTGCGCGCCTTCTCCAGTTCGGCGCGGGCGCGCTGCAACTCCTTCGCGGCGATCACCTGTTCGGCCGCGAGGCGCTCGGCACGCTCGTGGGCGGTTTGGGCGAGCCGGGTGTCGGAGCGCGCCTGCAGGAACGCGGAATGCGCCTCCCCGACCTCGATGCTGTCCAGGACCGCCAGCGTTTGCCCAGCCTTGACCGCATCGCCTTGCCTGACCAGGACGCTGACGATGCGTCCCGGCACGCGCGGCGCTATGCGTGCGATCCGCTCCCGGTTTGCCTGCACCGTCGCCGTTAGCAGCACTTCGTCGGCTAGTTCGGCCTCCTCGGCCGCGGCCACGCGGATGCCGGCGCGCTTGATTTCCTCGGACGACAGCTTGATCAAGTCCTCGCCGGCGTGCTCGTCCTTGCCGGCGGCCGCTTTCTCCTTGGCCTCGTCATGGGCGTGCTGCTCGGCGCCACATCCCGCGAGCGCCAGGGCCGCGAACAGGGCGGCGAACATCGTAGTCGATCGAATCATGGTTGCATTTCCTCTGGAATCATTGGGTCCAGCCCGCCGCGCGTTCCAGCGCGATCTGGGCCAGCCTCAGTTCGGTTTCGGCTTCAAGCGCATCGCGCCGGCCTTCCAGCACCTGGCGATTGACCAGCAGCAGCTCCGGCAGCGCGATCTCGCCTTCGCTGAGACCGCGTTGCGAGAGCCGCAGGTTCTCTTCCAGCGGCGGGAGCACCGCGCCGCGCAACCGGTCCACGCGCGCGCGCAACTGCTCGACCCGGGCCCATTGCGCCAGTACCGCGGCGCGGCTGTCGCGCATCGCGGCCTGGCGCTCGATCTGTGCCTGGGTAAGCTCACCCATAGCCTTGCCGATCCCGGCCTGGTTGCGGCGGAACACCGGAAGCGGCACCGACACGGAGAATCCGATGATGCGTTCGCGCAAGTCCGGCGCGCCCTCCCGGGCCGCGTTGACGCCAAGCGTGACATCGGGATAGACGGCGGCACGCTCCAGTTCCAGCCGGGTGCGCGCCGCCTGTTCGCGCGTCTCCAGCGTGGCGAGCTGGGGCCGGCGCTCGACGCTCCGCAGAAGCGCGTCACGGTTGTAGGCCGTCGATCGAGAGACCTCGCCCGCGGCCTCGGGAAGGCGATCAGGGGCGAGTTGCAGCATTTGCGCCAGCTCCGCGCGCGCGGTGATCAGCGCCTCGCCCAGCGATCCCAGCTGGTTGCGCGTGCGCTCGGCTTCCACGGCGGCGAGGTTGCCCTCCAGGCGGCTCGCCTCGCCGGCGGCGACGCGCCGACCCATGGCCTCGGCGGCGCGCTGTACCAGTTCAAGGTTCGATTGCTCCAGCCGGATCCGGTGCTGCAGCGACAGCACGCGGACAAAGCGCTCCTCGACGTCGGCGCGCAACTGGCGGCGCAATTCACCGAGGGAACCTTCGAGCGATTCCATCTCCAGCCGGGCGGCCTCGCGCCTCAGGCCCTGCTGGCCTCCGGTTTCGAAAGTCTGAGACAGGCCAATCGTCCACTCCCGGGTGCGCTGGTCGGGTGCGCCTGCCTGGGGCGAGACGCGGCGGCTGGGTTCGAAAGCAACCTCAGGGTTGTTCCAGAGAAAGGGCGCGGCCTCCGCAGCCTGGCCCTCCAGCGCCTTGCGGCCCGCGAGGGCCGACAGCAGCGCCGGGTTGGCCTGTTCCGCCAGCCGCCAGGCTTCCTCCAGCGACAACGATTGCGCCGACGCGGGAAGCGGCGCGAGCGCGAGTAACAACAGCGAGATGCGCGGCAACGCGCCGCGCGCAAGGCAATTCATGGCAATTCCTTTCCATCAGGACGAGGCGCGCGGCAAGGCGCGCCCTCGATTCAGTTCAGGACCGAATCGACGCGGGGAGCGGTGGACGGAAAGGCAGGTCTGGTACGGCGTAGGGAGAAGGGGCGCGCGGTGCGACGGTTGTCACGCCGATGCCGCTAACTGGTCCAGGCCGCGAAGGATCGAGGGAAATCCAGAGGAAGTGATGCGCGCAGTGGCCGGCGCAACTGTGCTGGCAGGGTGCCGGCTCCTGCGCGGGCGCGCGTTCGGGCGCCTGGAGCAGTTCGAGGAACTCCTGCTCGTGCTCTAGCGCCTCGGCGAGCCCGGCCGACGGCCACGCCATCAGGTTGGCGAGCATGAACACGGCGACGACGACGGATATGCAGCGGCGGATCACGAGCGCAATTGTACTGGATAGGATGGGCGAGCCGCGTCGAGCTCTTTGCGCGCAAGGCTTGACACCGTTCGCGCCGAGGCCAGGGCCATGCCCGCCATGACAGTCGCGACCGCGATATCGGGCCAGATCGCGCCAGTGCCGAACACACCCGCGGCTGCGGCAAGCACCGCCAAGTTGCCGATGAGGTCGTTGCGGGTGCATAGCCACACCGAGCGCATGTTCGCGTTGCCCTCGCGGTAGGCGTACAGGAGCCAGGCGACGCCGAGGTTGGCGGCCAGCGCGAGCGACCCAATGATGCCCATGGTCACGGCCTCAGGCGGATTGCCCTGGAGCAGCCGCCACCCGGCATACGCGAGTACCCCTACGCCATACAAGCCCATGGCGTAACCCTTCATCAGTGCCGCGCGGGACGCCCACAATCCGCCCGCGGCGATCGCGCCCAAGCTCAGTCCGTAGTTGGTCGCGTCCGCCGCGAAATCCACGGCGTCGGCGGCCAGCGCCGACGATCCCGAGGCCGCGCTTGCCGCGATCTCGACGAAGAACATTGCCGCGTTGACCGCGAGCGCGATCCAGAGGACGGCTCGGTAGCGCGAACCGCCGTCGTCAGGATTGTGATTGCAGCAGCTTTCGCTCATGCTGTGCCCATTGGAAACCCTGTAGCGGCTACGGGGTCAAGCACACAAGTTCCGGAGCCTGGACATGCGGATCGGTGAACTGGCGGGGCAGGGCGGCGTGGACGTTCAGACCGTCCGCTACTACGAGCGCGAGGGCCTGATGGATGAGCCGGCGCGCACGGCATCCGGATACCGCAGCTACGGTCCGGCCCACCTGGAGCGCCTGCAGTTCATCCGGCACTGCCGTTCCCTTGACATGCCCTTGTCCGACATCAAGCGGCTGACCGAGCTTTCCCGGGACAAGGCGGTCTCCTGCGACGCGGTGAATACGATGGTGCAATCCCATCTGGAGCGCGTTCGCGCCAAGCGCAAGGCGTTGCAGGTGCTGGAGCGGCAGCTTTCGGATCTGAACGCGCAGTGCGAGTCGGGACATCGGGTCGCCGACTGCGGCATCCTGGAGGAACTGATTCACGCGGCGCAGGGTGAAGCCTGCGCTTGCCATTCGCAACCTGTCGTCGGATCACCGCGCCGGGCGGAGCAGGCCGTTCGACGTCCCTAACTCCCGCAAGCGCAGGCATTGCACGTCGTTCAGGCGCGGGCGGTATCGAGCAGGGACTGGATTTGGAGGAGATGCTTCAGAATGCATCTCCATAACTTGAGGATTCCCGCCCTTCAATGAGCAGCGAAAGCTGGCTTCTCCTCGACCTGCTGCCGAGATTCGCCGCGATCGGCGGGCTGCTTTTGGGCATGGCCGTCATCCTGCGTTCCGGCGGCCGCGCCGCGGGGCACGTCGTCGCGGCAGGATTTCTCGCCTGCGTGATCGCCTATCTGGTGCTGTCCTCGCCGCTCGCCAAGGCCATTCCGTTCCCGGGCCGTGTTTCGCTGGTGGCGATCGCGTCCATTGGAGCGGCGATGCTCTGGCTGACCGCGGATGCGATGTTCGACGATGCGTTCCGGCTCAACTGGGCGCGGGTGCTGCCGGGTGTCCTCCTTCTCGCGTGCGGCCTAATCGCCTACTTCTCGTGGAACGCGCATCCGCGGACGGCCTTTGCGGCCTCAAGCGCGCACAAGTTGATCGCCGTGACCCTCTATGCCGTCGCGATCGTTCGCGCGGCGCAGGGCTTTCGCGGCGACCTGGTCGAGGCTCGCCGCTGGTTCCGGCTGTGGTTCATCGGCGGGGCTTCCCTCCTCGGCTTTGCCGTCGCAGCTGCAGAGGTTGTCTATCGCAATCAGGCAGTGCCGCCTGCGCTGGAACTCGCCAAGGTGGCCGTGATCCTGGCGCTGACCTTGGGCTTGCTCATGCAGTTATTCGAGATGAAGGTCGACTGGCTGACGGCGCCTGCGCGCCCCAGGCCGGTGGCGCCCGAAGATGAGGCGGTACCGCCGGCAGAACGACAGTTGCTCGCGGCGTTGCGGGAGGCGATGGATGAAGGCCATGCGTATCGCGAGGAAGGCCTGACCATTGCCGAGCTAGCGCGCCGGCTGCGAGCGTCGGAGGAGCTTCTGCGCCGGGTGATCAACCAGCGCCTAGGCTACCGGAATTTCAGCGCCTTCCTGAACGAGCGCAGGATCGCGGAAGTGAAGGTTGCGCTCGCGGACCTCTCCTCCGCCCGCAAGCCCGTCCTGACCATCGCCCTGGAAGCGGGCTTCGGCTCCATCGGTCCGTTCAACAGGGCGTTCAAGGAGGCGCTCGGGGAGACGCCGACCGAGTTCCGCCGCCGCGCATTGTCGGAGAACTAGCGCCGATTCCGGAATCGGCAAGAGTTTCCCGGCTTTCGGCGAGACCGGGCAGGTCCTTCGGGGTGAGCCTCCATGGCTTCCACCAACCGACTCGAAAGGATGCCCATGGACCTGCTTCCGGAACTTGCTGCCCGCTTTGTCGCCATCTGGCCTACGATCTTCGCCTTCGATCTTGGGCGTTACCTCATCACGGCAGGGCTTGTCGCCGCCATCCTGCACCTCCTCGCGCGGCCGCTGGCCGGGAGGCGGATCCGGGCAGGGGATCCACCCACTGGCCAGCGCCTGGCCGAGGTCGCGGTTTCGGTCAGGACCGCGGTCGTGTTCTCCATCGTCGGCTTCGGCATCTACCTTGGGGCAGCGCACGGGGTACTGCCTATCTACCAGGACATCGCGCAGCGGGGCTGGTCCTACTTCTTCGCCTCGCTCGCGCTTGCCATCGTCGCGCACGACGCCTACTTCTACTGGACGCACCGCGCCATGCATCACCCGGCGCTGTACCGCTGGTTTCACCGTCGCCATCACCGATCGGTGCAACCCACGCCCTGGACCGCGTACGCATTCGATGTGCCGGAAGCCATCGTGCAGGCTGTGTTCTGGCCGCTGTTTCTCGCCGTGGTCCCGATGCACGGCCTCGCAATTTTCCTGTTCCTGACCCACATGATCGTGCGCAACGTGATCGGACACTGCGGGTACGAGCTCATGCCGCGCTGGCTCGATCGCAGCGAAGCGTGGGGATGGCTGACCAGCGTCACGCACCACGACCTGCACCACGAGACCTTCCGCTGGAACTACGGCCTCTACTTCGCTTGGTGGGACCGGTGGATGGGGACGGAGCATCCGGAGTATCGGGCGCGGCTCGAAGGCAAGGCCGCGCTGCCCGTCCTTGTCTTGGCGCTTCTGGTCGGGTTGCCGCAGGCGGTTGAAGCGGCGGAGGTGCACGGCGAATGGGCGACGCAGGGTTACTCGGCCCGTGTCCGAATCGCGCCCTGCACTGGTGAGCCGGGCCCGGACCGTGCCTGCGGCATCGTGACCTGGCTCTGGACGCCGCGCGACGCTGCCGGCAACGATGTCAGGGATGGGAGCAACCCGGACGCAAGGCTTCGGGACCGGCCGATCGTGGGCATCCCCCTGCTGCGCGGATTCCGGCGCGGCGAAAGCGGCGAGTGGACGGACGGTTCGATCTACAACCCGGAGGATGGTCGAACCTACTCGGCGACCATGCGCCTCGGTCCGTCGGGCGAGTTGCGCGTGCGCGGTTGCGCGCTCGGCGTGTTCTGCCAGACGCAGGTCTGGCGGCGGGTGGAGGAGGTCTGCCGCTGAGTGGGTGGGTCAGCGGGATTGGGTAAGGAGGCCGTTGCGGATGCCCGTTTCCGCGATGCGCCTGCATTGCTCGCCGGTGAGTCGAGTGCTTGCCGGCGAAGTCGCCTCTTGCATCAGATTCCCCGGCTCCTCCGAATGCTCCCCGCTGTCCATCAACACATGCACCAGTTCGTGCGCCACGGCGATGCCCAAGTCGCGCGTGCTGCGCGTCACCCACACCGTGTCGGCGAGCTCTGGCCGAGTCCGGCTGTTGCCGCGACCGATGGCTTCGGCGTCGAAGGCAGGACGTTGCCGGGTGTCACGGACGAACCAGATTGCGGGGCGCGCCAGCGGCACCGCCGCAGACAGCCGGCGCGAAAGCGGGGTCAGGAAGTCGAGGAAAGGCACGGGTGCCGAGACTCGCGCCAGGGCCACGCTCTCGAGGGCGACCCCGCACTGCGCAATGATGCCGGCGGCTTTCTGCAACGCACCCACGGCTTCCTCCTCGGTCCACCCGGCTCCATCGAGCAGGCCGACGCCGACGCGCAGGCGCAGCGCCTCCGCCGGCAGGGCGGCGGACGTCGGGACTTCCCGCCGCTCGAGTACGCGGATCGCGTCCTGTGCCGAGGCCGGCAGGCAGACAAAAAACAGGACGATCAGGCGCAGCATGTGCGAAATGGGGTGGGCGCGGCGTTTGATTTTAGGCTGCCCAGCCTCTAGGCTTCGCATTCCCTGAGGAGGGTCACATGAAACGCATGTTCGCGATACTGTCCGTAGCCATGTTCTGGTTGCCGGTACAGGCACAGGACTACCCGACCAAGCCGATCCGCTTCATCGTCTCGTTCCCGCCCGGCGGAAGTTCGGACCTGATCGCGCGCGCCATCGCGCCGCGCATGGCCGAGCGCATGGGCCAGCCGGTGCTGGTGGAAAACCGCCCCGGCGCAGGAGGCAATATCGGCGTTGACGTGGTCGCCAAGGCCGCGCCCGACGGCCACACCATCGGCCTGGCGGCCGCCGGGGCGCTGTCCTCGAACATCAGCCTGTATCCCAACATGCCCTTCAACCCGGAGAAGGACCTCGCGCCGATCACGGCGCTCGCGATGATTCCGTTCTTTCTGGTCGCGCATCCCGCGCAGCCGGCATCGGTGAAGCAGCTGATCGACGCTGCCAAGGCGAAGCCGGGCGGCTTCGCCATCGGCTATGGCGGCAATGGTTCGACCATGCATCTGGCAGGCGAACTGCTGAACATGATGACGGGCATCAAGCTCCAGCCGGTGCCCTACAAGGGCAGCGGGCCGGTATCTGCGGACGTGCTCGGCGGGCAGGTGCCGCTGGGGGTGGTGGACGTGCCCTCGGCGATTGCGCATGTGCGCGCCGGCAAGATGCGCGCGCTGGCGGTCACCTCGAAGCGCCGCATCGTGGCGGCGCCGGACGTGCCGACTTTCGAGGAGGCCGGAGTTCCGGGCTACGAGGCGATCGGCTGGTTCGGCACCGTGGCGCCGGCGAATACGCCGGCCGACATCATCAGCCGCCTGCACCGCGAGATCGTGGCGGCAATGAACGCGCCCGACATCCGCGAGCGCGCGCTCGCCGCTGGTGCCGAGCCCTTCACCAATTCGCCGCAGGAATTCGCCGCTATGATCCGCGACGAGACGCGCAAGTGGGCCGAGGTCATCCGCACCGCCGGCATCAAGCTCCAGTAGCGGACGCCCCTAGCGCTCGACCGGCAGGCCTGCGGCGCGCCACTCCGGGTAGCCATCCACGAGGCGCTTGGCCTTGAAGCCCCTGCGCCGGAGCTTCTCGACCGCGTCGAAGGACATCAGGCAGTACGGGCCGCGGCAGTAGGCGATCACCTCCCTGCGCTTGGGCAGCTTCGAGAGATAGCCCTCCAGCTTCTCGATCGGGACGTTGATCGCGCCCGGGACGTGGCCCGCCGCGTACTCCTCCTCGGGTCTGACATCGAGCACGGTGACCAGCCCGGCGCGAGCGCGCTGCAGGACCTCGCGAGCGGAAACCGGCTCCAGCTCGTCCCGGTGCGCGAGCCAGTCATTGAGCAGCTTGTCGACATCGGCCGCGCGGTGCTCGGCCACGCTGCGCAGGGCCGACAGCAGCAGGCTGACATCGCTGCCGGCCAGTGCGTAGTACACCCGCACGCCTTCCTTGCGCGCGCTGACCAGCCCCGCCTGGCGCAGCGCCTGCAGGTGCTTCGAGGTGTTGGCGACCGACAGACCTGTCATGGCGGCGAGCGCGTCCACGCTGCGCTCGCCCTGGGCGACGAACTCCAGCAGCTGCAGGCGGCCACCGCTGCCCAGGGCCGCGGCGACGCGGCCGATGGCCTGGTACAGGCGCTGCCTGGCGATCTCGTCCCTTGACATGGTTGCGGCTGGCATTCTACTATTCAACCAATTAGTTGAATATAGGGCTTGGCGAATGGGCTTCTCGATTCCCGCCGACACGGAGATGGCGCTGCGGCTGGGGATATTCCTGGCCCTGTTCGCTGCGCTCGCGCTGTGGGAGTGGGCGGCGCCTGCTCGGGCGCTCCGCCTGTCGCGCACCGTGCGCTGGCGCGCCAACCTGGGTCTGGCCGTGCTCAATACCGCGCTCCTGCGCGTCGCGCTGCCCGGCTCGGCGCTGGCCTTCGCCGCAATTGCCTCGGGAGAGGGCTGGGGCCTGATGAACCGGTACTCGGTCCCCGAATGGGCGGCGGTCGTTCTGGGTGTGCTGCTGCTGGATCTGGTCATCTACTTCCAGCACGTCCTGTTCCATTCCGTTCCGGTGCTTGCCAGGCTGCACGCGGTGCACCACGCCGACCCGGATTTCGACCTGACCACCGGGATCCGCTTCCATCCGCTGGAGGTGGCGCTGTCCGCCCTGATCAAGTTTGCCGCGATTGCGGCGCTCGGGGCTCCGGTGCTGGCGGTTCTTGTGTTCGAAATCCTGCTCAACGGCACGGCCATGTTCAACCATGCAAACGTGTCCCTGCCGGCCTGGCTGGAACCCTGGGTCCGGCGCGTGCTCGTGACGCCGGACATGCACCGCACGCATCATTCCGTTGTTGAGGCCGAGCGCAACAGCAACTATGGCTTCTGCCTCTCCATCTGGGACCGGCTCCTGGGTACGTATACGCCGGCGCCACGGGGCGAACTGGACATCGGGCTCGCGACCTGGCGGGATGCGGAAGCAATCGCGACCCTTCCCGGCGTGTTGCGCATGCCTTTCTCCGGGAGGTGAATCGCCATGAACATCCTGCTTATCCTGAATGAGGCGCCCTACGGCAACGAGCGCAGCTACAACGGGCTGCGGCTCGCGCGCGAGCTCCTGAAGGACACGGACGCCGGGCGCCTGGTCAGGGTGTTTCTGTTGGGAGACGCCGCCGCCTGCGCGCGCGCGGGCCAGAAGGTCCCGCAGGGCTACTACAACGTCGCGGACATGCTGGGCGGTGTCCTGCGGCGCGGCGGCGAAGTGGCCGTGTGCGGAACCTGCATGGATGCGCGCGGACTGGCCGACGGTGACCTTGTCGCGGGCGCGAAGCGGGGATCCATGGAGCTGCTTGCGGGCTGGACGGTCGAAACCGACAAGGCGCTGGTGTTCTGAGTTTCATGAGGCGCGACCGCATCAATGTCCTGCTGCTCGCAGCGGCGCAAACGCTCGTGCAATCGGGGAGTGTGCTCGCCATCACCATCGCCGCGCTCGTGGGCGGCATGCTGGCACCGGACAGGAGCCTCGCCACCCTGCCGGTGTCTGCAATGATCCTGGGGACGGCGGCGGCCGCGATTCCCGCGGCCCTGCTCATGCGACGGATCGGAAGGCGCACCGGGTTCCTCGCGGGCGCGGGAATCGGGCTACTCGCGGCGTTGACGGCGGCACTTGGCGTGCGTTTGTCCAGCTTCGCGCTATTTGTGGCCGGTCACGCGCTCTTCGGCGCCTACCAGGCGTTCGCCAACTACTATCGGTTCGCGGCCGGCGAGGCGGCGGCGCCGGACTTCAGGAGCCGCGCTATATCCTGGGTCATCGCGGGTGGGGTCATAGCCGCGCTGCTGGGACCGCAGCTCGCTTACTGGAGCCGCGATCTGCAGCCAACCCACCTCTTCCTGGGGTCCTACCTTGCGCAAGGCGGCCTGGCCCTGCTCGCGCTCGCCTTCCTCGCAGGTCTTCGCATGCCGGCCGCTGCTGCAGGAACCAGTGCCACGCCACAACGATCCCGCCTGGATCTGGTGACGCAGCCGAAGTTTGCCGTCGCCGTGCTGGGTTCCGCAGTCGGCTACGCGGTCATGCTGCTCGTCATGACTGCGACGCCGGTTGCGATGATCGGTTGTGGATACGCGATCGGCGATGCCGTCCGCGTCATCCAGTGGCATGTCCTGGCGATGTTCGCGCCGTCCTTCTTTACCGGCGCGCTCATCGCCCGGCTTGGCGCAGCGCAGGTCATGGCGGTCGGCTTCTGCCTGCTCATTGGCCACGTCGCCGTCGCCCTGTCGGGCGAGACGATCCTGCACTTCGGCGCGGGCCTGGTCCTGCTCGGCGCAGGGTGGAACTTCTCGTTCGTCGGAGGCACGACGCTGCTGACGACCGCATACCGGGAATCCGAGCGTACCCGCGCCCAGGCGATCAACGACTTCGTGGTCTTCGGCACCGTCGCGGTGGCGTCGCTGTCCTCCGGATGGCTCTATCACCGGTACGGATGGCAGGTGCTCAACATGGCGGCGCTTCCGGTGCTTGGCTTGGCATTGCTCGCGACGCTGGCGTTGCTTAGGCGCGAGTCCGCCGCTGCGAAACGCGACCGAGCCGGCATTGCCTTGGCGGGCCAGGACCACTAACCTCTGCCGTCCTGTCCGGAGGTAACCATGTCGCCAGTCATCGACGTCCACACCCACATGCTCAACAACGCGTGGCTCAGGCTGCTCGAGCAGAACGGCCGGCCGCGCTACACGCTGAAGGCGGTCACCGGCGGCCTGCGCGCCATCCACCTCGACGGCGCGCCGTTCATGACCCCGATCCCGGAAATGTTCGACTGGGACCTGCGCATCCGGAACATGGACCGCGTTGGCATCGACGTCGCGGTGGTGTCGCTCACCTGCCCGAACGTGTTCTGGGGCGGCGAGAAGGTGAGCCTCAGGGCGGCGCAGGTGATGAACGACGAATTGGCGAAGGCCCGCAAGGCCCGGCCCGACCGCATCCAGTGGTTCTGCTCGCTGCCCTGGCAGTACGAGAAGCTGGCGCTGGCGGAGCTGAAGCGCTCGCTGAAGGCCGGCGCCTGCGGCGTCATGGTGCTCGCCAACATCGGAGGCAAGCCGCTCACCGACCCGGCATTCGCGAGAATCTGGAAAGCGATCGACGACGCCAGGCTGCCGGTCCTGATCCATCCCACCGCGCCGCCGGGGGTGGGCGAGATGCAGATGGAGCAGTTCCAGCTGACCGCCTCCATCGGCTTCACCACCGACACCACGCTTGCGGTGGCGCGGATGATCTACGACGGTTTTTTTGATCGCTTCCAGAAGCTGAAAATCATCGCCAGCCACGGCGGCGGCACCTTGCCCTACCTGATCGGGCGCATGGACCAGTGCTACGAGCACATTCCCGCCTGCCGCACGAAGACGCAGGAGAAACCCAGCCTGCACGCCCGCCGCATCTACGCCGACTCGGTAGTGTTCACCGACGAAGCCCTGGCCATGGCGGTGAAGGTGTTCGGCTCGGACCATGTGCTGTACGGCTCGGACTACCCGCACACCATCGGCGATCCCATTGGCTGCCTGGCGCGCGTGGACCGGCTGCCCGACGGCGCGCGCGAGCGCGTACGCGGTCGCAACTCGGAACGGATCTTCGACTTCCGTTAGCCCGCGCGCCGTCCAAATGTGCACGATCGTGCACATCTCGCGGCCTGGCAGGGGCTAGCCGGCGGGCCGCGCCAGGCAGCGACCGATGAACCCCGGCCGGTGCTGCTCCGGGGCGAGCGGCAGGTCGTACACCGCTTGCGCTTCCGCGACCAGGAAGGCCTCGTCAGCCTCGTTGCGCACGAACCAGCGCAGCGCCGGCGGAAAACTCCGGATGGTCGCGAGGTCGTCCTGCAGCCGGTTGAGGAAGGCCTCCCGGCTCATGCCGTTGTCGCGCGACAGTGCCGCGTTGCGGATGAAGTCGCCGCCCTCGCCGCACTCGCGCGAATCCTGCGCCAGGCCTGTGCGGGGATCCAGGGTCAAGGGACTCCCCATCGCGGTTCCGGCGGCCAGTAACAGCAGGCAAAGCGCCCTTCGCATGCGACCAACATAGAGCGGCGCGCGCGGCGCGTCTATCCGCACCGCAGCATCGCAGCCGGCGCTACACTGGGCGTTTCCCCAAAGCGGCACGGCGATGACCATCTACTGGCAGGGCGGCGCGGCACGCAAGCTCGCCGAGTTCCCAATCGGCGACGCGGAGCGCGAAGCGCGCATCGAACTGGCCGCCGCCTACCGGATCTTCAATCATCTCGGCTGGACAGAGATGATCTTCAACCACATCACGCTGCGGGTGCCCGGACCGCACAGTGACGACCCTGCGCTGTTCCTCATCAACCCGTTCGGCCTGCACTACAGCGAGATCACCGCCTCCAGCCTGGTGCTGATCGACATCGAGGGCAACCCGGTGCGCGAATCGCAGTGGCCGGTAAACCGCGCCGGCTTCGTCATTCACAGCGCCATCCATGGCAACGTCCCGGAGGCGCATTGCGTGATGCACACCCACACCACCACCGGTATGGCGGTGGCCTGCCTGAAGGACGGGCTGTCGCCGACCAATTTCTATGCCGCGCAGCTGCACGGCGGCGTGGCCTACCACGAGTTCGAGGGCATCACGGTCGAGGAAGGCGAGAAGGGCCGCCTGCTCGCCAGCATCGGAACGAAGCACGCCGTGATCCTGCGCAACCACGGCCTGCTGGCCTGGGGGCCGTCGCTGCCGGAGGCGTTCATGACGCTTTGGACGCTGCAACGCGCCTGCGACGTGCAAATTGCCTCCAGCGCCGCCGGCCCGCTGCAGCCGATCCGGCCGGAAGTATTCGCGCAGACGGTGCGCGAATCGGGTCCGGGTGAGAAACGCACCTGCGAGGATGTGTTTGCCGCGATGCGGCGCCTCGTCGACGTGAAGGACGCTTCATACCGGAATTGAACCCGGCCGGCCACTTTGCAATTCCTTGCAGAAACTCAGGCGAAAAGTGGGGGTTAGTCCATTGGATCTATGGATTGCGGGCGTGGCTGTCCGTACACTTCATCTTGGATCCCCAGCCCCGGACCGGATGAGCGACCAAATGAAAAGACTCCATCTCGCAGCGATTGGCGCTCTGGCGGCCGCGTTCGCATGTTCGGCTCAGGCGCTGACGTTCACGGTCACCAGCGGCTCGTTCAGCAGCCAGGCTGGCGCCTACACGGTGGATTTCGGCGTTTCGGGCATCAACAACAGCGGGCCGGTCGGCGGCGCGCTACCGAGCGGCACCGCGGGCGGCGTCACGTTCTCGTACTCGGGCGGTGCACTGTTCAATTTCGACAGCACATCCAGCCTGCCGAACGGCACCTCTGCGCGGCCGGTCGGATCAACCGGGAATTTCTGGTCGATTGGCACCAGCCCGGCGGCGCAGCAGGGTCCCGGCATCATTGACCTGGGCGCCGGCGTAAGCTATTTCGGCTTCCTCTGGGGCTCGCCTGACGCGAGCGGATGGAACAGCTTGTCGTTCTATAACGGCAATACGCAGCTGGGCCCGACGCTGGATGGCAGCTCGATCCTGAATCCGCCGAACGGCAACCAGAATTTCTCGCGCTATTTCAACGTCTACGCTGATGCGGGCGAGGTCATCACCAGCATCCGGTTCAGCGCGAGCCAGAATGCGTTCGAAACGGACAACCATGCGTTCATTTCCGCGATCCCGGAACCCGAGACCTACGCGCTGATGCTGGCGGGTCTGGGGCTTCTCGGCTTTCACGCCCGGCGCCGGAAACTGAAGGAAGCTGCCGCAATCTAGCTAGCGTTGCAGGCGGTGATCCCGACCCTGCTACGGCGGGGTCTTTTTTTGCCTATAGCGGACCATCCTGCAAGTACTGAAGCTAGGCGGCGGCCAGGCGGCGCAGTTCGGGGACGCAGGAACCGCAGTTGGTGCCGCACAAGAGATTCTTCTGCAGCCCCGCCAGGGTTGCGCCGGCGGCGACAGCGGCGCGGATTTCCGATTCGCCAACATTGAAGCAGGCGCAGACGGCCCGCTCGAATGCCGCGGCACCGGTCACCGGCGGCAGCCCGAAGATCTTCTCGAGTTCGGCAAGGGCTTTGACGTCCGGATCGCCAGCGGTCGCAAGTTCCAGGCGCAGGACTATCTCCGGCCCTTCCACCAGCGTCAGTGTGGCGTAGTCGAAACGCGCCATCCAGGCACCGGAGGCGCGTTGCAGTTCCGCGGTCGCGGCGCTCGAGAAGGCGCCTCGCCAGCGGGCCGCGAATGGCTCGATTCGGACTGCGGCATGCTTGAGCTCGGGCTGCTTTGAGAAAGGGTCGATCGCCGGTACCGTCAGCGCATTGGTGCCGATACCGCCCGTGAAGCGCCCGCCCCAATGCATGGCGACAAAAGCGTCGCCGGGACGCATTTCCTCGGAGGCCCGGATCTTCATCACCACATGGCCGCGGCGGCTGGCGACACGCGCGAGGTCGCCATCTACCATGCCGAGGCTGGAGAGGGTTGTCGCGTGCACCGCTACCTCTGGCTCGGGGTTGTGGCTGAACAGGCGCGCGACCAGGCCCGTGCGGGTCATGCTGTGCCATTGGTCGCGCAGGCGCCCGGTCGTGAGCCGGAGCGGATACTGCGCGTCGGTTTCCTCAGCTGGTGGCTGGTACCCGGTGGCAATGAAACGCGCGCGTCCCGAGGGCGTGGGGAAAACGCCGTCGGCGTAAAGGCGCGTGCGCCCGCATTTCGCGCCATCCGGATAAGGCCATTGCTGCGGCCCGTCGCGCTCGAGCAGGCCGTACGAGAGGCCGGTGATGTCCAGGTCGCGGCCGCGCGTGCTTTCCCGGTGCTCATTGAAGACCTGCTCCGCGGCCTGGTAGGGGAACAGCCGGCTTCCTTCGCTTGAAAGCCTGTGGGCGAAATCCACGGCGATCTGCCAGTCCGCCCGCGCTTCCCCGGGAGGCGGCACCGCCGCACGTACCCGCGAGACGCGCCGCTCGGAGTTGGTGACGGTACCGTCCTTCTCCGCCCAGGTTGACGCCGGCAGCAGCACGTCGGCGTAGTCGCAGGTCTCGGCGTCACGGAAGGCCTCCTGGACGACGACGAACTCCGCGACTTCGAGCGCCTTGCGCACCGCATTCGCGTCGGGCATGGACTGGACCGGGTTGGTGCAGGCGATCCACACCGCCTTGATTTCGCCGCGCCCGACGGCCTCGAACATCTCCACTGCGGTCTTGCCGGGATTCGCGGGCACGGCGTCCACGCCCCAGAGCGCGGCGACTTCCTTCCGGTGCGCTTCGTTGCCCAGGTCGCGATGGCCCGACAGCAGGTTCGCCATGCCGCCAACTTCGCGCCCGCCCATGGCATTGGGTTGGCCAGTGAGGGAAAACGGTCCCGCTCCCGGCCGGCCAATCTGGCCGGTGGCGAGGTGCAGGTTGATAAGCGCGCAGTTCTTCCAGGTGCCGCTCGCCGACTGGTTCAGTCCCTGGCAATACAGCGACAGCGCGGCCTTCGAGCGGCCAAACAGGCGCGCGGCTTCGACGATCTTCTCCGCGGGCAGCTCACAAGTCTCCGCCGCACGTTCCGGGGTCCAATGCTCGATCAGGGGCTTCAGCTTGTCGAAGCCTTCGGTGCTGGCGCTCCTGAACCCGCCATCGGCAAGTCCGTCGCGTTCGATCACGTGCAACATCGCGTTGAACAGCGCGACATCGGTACCGGGCTTGAGCGCGAGGTGCAGGTCCGCCGCGCGCGCGGTGACGGTGGCGCGCGGATCTATGACAATCAGCTTGAGGCCGGGTTTCCTCGCCCGTGCTGCCTCGATGCGGCGGTAGAGGATGGGGTGGGCGAAGGCGGTGTTGGAGCCCGCCACCAGGATCAGGTCGGCGGCGTCGATGTCCTCGTAGGCGCAGGGCGGCGCATCCGCGCCCAGCGACTGCTTGTAGCCGGCCACCGCCGAGGACATGCACAGGCGGGAGTTGGTATCGATGTTGTTGGTGCCGACCAGTCCCTTGGCGAGCTTGTTGAAGACATAGTAGTCCTCGGTGAGCAGCTGCCCGGAGATATAGAACGCCACCGCGTCCGGGCCATGATCTGCAATGACCTGTCTGAACTTTGATGCGGCATGGTCCAGAGCCTGGTCCCAGGTACTGCGCTCCCCGTCCACTTCCGGGTAGAGCAGGCGCGCGCCCGGGTCGGTGGACAGGTGCAGGGCCGCGCCCTTGGTGCATAACTGCCCGCGATTGGCAGGGTGCGCGGCATCTCCCTTTACGGTGAACACGCCATTCTTGTGCGCCGAAACCACCACGCCGCAGCCTACGCCGCAGTAGCAGCAGGTGGTGGCGACCTGCCGCCGAGGCTGGACGACGATCCAGCCGTCCTCGACCTTCGCATCGAAGACGGGAATCCGCGCGGCGGCGTCCTCCAGGCAGCGGCCGGTGAGCAGGTTGAAGTGCTGCTTGTAGACCGGCGAGGCGACAACCAGCTCGCCCTTCAGGTCGCCGACGATGCCGCGCGAGAGAACGTTGGCGCCGGAAAACGGGTCGCGGTTGCCTACGGCGTGGACGCTGTCGTCGTCGAGCCTGAATACGGCAACTTGCTCGCCGTCCACCAGCGCGGCCACGCCGGCGCCCGGAACGATGTCCACCAGAAGGCATACGCGCGCTGCCATCGCTTCACGCGGTTTCAAGGCTGGATTCCCGCTCGTCCGGCCGCGCCGGCCGGATCTGCTCGCGCTCGGTGACGAACACCACGCCGGCATCCGGCTCGTCGCTGTTCACGAAGTGGCGGAAGCGCTTCAGGATCTCGGGCGTCTCGATGGCCTTCTTCCATTCGCAGGCGTAGGTGTCGACGAAGCCCTGCATGTCAGCCTCAAGCTCGGCGCCGATCCCGAGCGAATCCTCGCAGACGGCCCTGCGCAGGTACTCGATGCCGCCTTCCAGGTTCTCCAGCCAGGTGCTGGTGCGCTGCAGCCGGTCGCCGGTGCGGATGTAGAGCATCAGGAAGCGGTCGATGTACCGGATCAGCGTCGCGTCATCCAGGTCCTTCGCCAGCAGGTCGGCGTGGCGCGGCTTGATGCCGCCGTTGCCGCAGACGTACATGTTCCAGCCGCGCTCGGTGGCGATCACGCCCACGTCCTTGCCCTGGGCCTCGGCGCATTCGCGCGTGCAGCCGGAGACCGCCATTTTCAGCTTGTGCGGCGAGCGCAGGCCGCGGTAGCGCTGTTCGAGGCGAATCGCCATTGCCACAGAGTCCTGCACGCCGTAGCGGCACCAGGTGCTGCCGACGCAGGATTTGACCGTCCTCAGCGCCTTTCCGTAGGCATGGCCGGACTCGAAGCCGGCGTCGATCAGGTCTTTCCAGACCAGGGGCAGCTGCTCGACGCGCGCGCCGAACAGGTCAATGCGCTGCGCGCCGGTGATCTTGGTGTAGAGGCCGAATTTCCTCGCCACCTCGCCGATTGCGATCAGCTTGGCCGGGGTGATTTCTCCGCCTGGCACGCGCGGCACCACGGAATAGGTGCCGTCCTTCTGCAGGTTGGCGAGGAAATGGTCGTTGGTGTCCTGCAGCGGCGCGTGCTTCGGCTTCAGGATCATCTCGTTCCAGCACGAGGCGAAGATCGAGGCCGCAACGGGCTTGCAGATGTCGCAGCCCTTGCCCTTGCCATGCTGGGCGAGCAGCCGGTCGAAGCTCTTTATGGCGTTGATCCTGACCAGGTGGAACAGTTCCTGGCGCGAATAGGCGAAGTGCTCGCACAGGTGGTTGTTGACGCGGAAGCCGCGCTTTCTCATTTCCGCGTCGAGGATCTGCTTGGTCATCGGCGCGCAGCCGCCGCAGCTGGTCGCCGCCTTGGTCGCCTTCTTCAGCGCGCCCAGCGACTGGCTGCCGGACCCGATCGCGGCGCAGAGCGCGCCTTTCGTCACGCTGTTGCACGAGCAGATGAGCGCCGAATCGGGCAGCAACTCGATGCCGAGACCCTTCTTGCCTTCGCGGGCCGGCAGGATCAGATCCTCCGGATGCTCGGGCAGCGGCATCGGGTTGAGCGCCATCTGCAGCAGCGTGCCGTAGTCGCAGGCGTCGCCGAGCAGGATGGCGCCGAGCAGGCTCTTCCTGTCCTGCGAGACCACCAGCTTCTTGTAGACGCCGGCCGCCTCGTCGGTGAACACGTAGTTGAGCGCGCCCGGCGTCGCGCCGTGCGCGTCGCCGATGGAGCATACGTCCACGCCCATCAGCTTGAGCTTTGTGCTCATGTCGGCGCCGAGGAACTGCAGATCCTCGCCGGCCAGGTGGCGCGCCGCGACCTCGGCCATCTGGTAGCCGGGGGCGACCAGGCCGAAGCTGCGGCCCTGCCACAGGGCGCATTCGCCGATGGCGTAGATATCCGGGTTGGTGGTCTGGCAATGCGAGTTGATCTGGATGCCGCCGCGCTCGCCGATTGCGAGGCCTGCGGCGCGCGCCAGATCGTCGCGCGGCCGGATGCCCGCGGAGAAAACGATCAGGTCGGCGTCCAGGCTGGTGCCGTCGACGAACACGAGCTTGTGCCGGCTCTGTTCCCCGGCGACGATCTCCTTCGTGTTCTTCTGCAGGTGGACCCTGGCGCCGAGCGCCTCGATCTTTCGGCGCAGGAGCCGGCCGGCGGAATCGTCGAGCTGCACCGCCATCAGCCGGGAGGCGAACTCGACGATGTGCGTCTCAAGTCCCAGGTCCTGCAGCGCCTTGGCGGCTTCCAGTCCGAGCAGCCCGCCGCCGATGACCACGCCCACCTTCGAGCGCCCCGCGGCGGCGGCGATTACCTCGAGGTCCTCGATCGTGCGGTAGACGAAGCAGTGGCGGCGGTCGCTGCCCGACACCGGCGGCACGAACGGGTAGGAGCCGGTGGCGATCACCAGCTTGTCGTAAGGCACGTCCTTGTAGCGTGCCGAGCGCACCACCTTCTGCGCCGGGTCGATGCCGAGCACGCCATCGTTCAGGCGCAGCGTGATCCCGTGCTGCTGGAAGAACTGCTCCGGCACGACGTTCAGGTCGGTCGCGGACTTGCCGGAGAAGAAACTGGTCAGCTGGACGCGGTCGTAGGCGGGGCGCGGCTCCTCGCTGAACACCGTGATGTCGCAGTCAGTGCCCACCTTGACGAGCTGCTCCAGGAAGCGCTGCCCGACCATGCCATTGCCGATGACCGCGATGCGCATCAGGCCGCCTTGGCGACGCGTTCGGCTGCGGCCGCGCGGGCAAACCGGACCACGTCGCCGATTACGATCAGCGCGGGACCTGCGAATCCTTCGCTGGTCAGCGTTCCCACCGTCGCGATGCGCTGCTTCTGGTTGCGCAGCGTGCCATTCTCGATGAGGCAAGCCGGTGTCGCAGGGTTCATCCCCGCGTTTTTCAGTGACAGGAGGATCCCCGCCAGCCCGCCCAGTCCCATGTAGACCACGAGTGTGGTGCGCGTGCGGGCCAGCGCCCGCCAGTCGGGATCCGATCCGTCCTGCGTGTGCCCGGTGACAAAAGTGACGCCGCGGGCGAGGGCACGGTGCGTCACCGGGATACCGAGCGTCGCCGGCACCGCGGTCCCGGCAGTGATGCCGGGGATCACTTCGACGTCGATTCCAAGCGCGCGGAGCGCCTCGATTTCCTCGCCGCCGCGCCCGAACACGAATGGGTCGCCGCCCTTCAGGCGCACCACCTTCTTCTGTTGCCGCGCGTACAGGACGAGGAGCTTCTCGATGAAGGCCTGCGGCGTCGATTTACAGCCGCCGCGCTTGCCCACCTCGATGATCCGCGCGTCGTAGCGCGCGTGCGAGAGGCAGCCCCGGTTCACCAGTGCGTCCACCAGGATGACGTCGGCGGCCGCGATGGCGCGCGCTGCCTTGAGGGTCAGCAGCTCCGGATCGCCGGGGCCGGCGCCGATCAGGGTGACCATGGCTTTCATGATCGGCGCGGCTACGCGGCCTGGCGCAGCTGGCGCCGGTAGAGGAACTCCATCACCGTGGTGCGCAGTTCCATGTAGCGCGGGTGTCCCGCGAGCTCGACGCGGTCGCGCGGCCGGGCGAGATCCACCTCGACGATGCCGCCGATCCGGGCCGCCGGGCCGTTGGTCATCATCACCACGCGGTCCGAGAGCAGCACCGCCTCGTCCACGTCGTGGGTGACCATCACCACCGTGGCGCCGGTCTTCTCCACGATCTTCAACAGCTCGTCCTGCAGCGTGGCGCGCGTCAGCGCGTCCAGCGCACCGAAGGGCTCGTCCAGCAGCAGCATCTTGGGCTCGATCGCCAGGGCGCGCGCGATGCCGACCCGTTGCTTCATGCCGCCGGACACTTCATGCGGGAGCTTCTGCTCGGCGTGCGACAGGCCGACCAGCTCGAGCGCGGCATGGGTGCGTTCCTTCAGCTTCGCCCTCGATTCCGCGCCGCTGAACACGCGCTCCACCGCGAGGTGGACGTTCTGGAAGCAGGTGAGCCAGGGCAGCAGCGAGTGGTTCTGG
Organism: Betaproteobacteria bacterium; assembly: GCA_052386675.1. Taxonomy (GTDB): domain Bacteria; phylum Pseudomonadota; class Gammaproteobacteria; order Burkholderiales; family SG8-39; genus RBG-16-66-20. The sequence goes on along the minus strand of JBQTJX010000041.1, from coordinate 2,854 downwards.
AATACCACGCCGCGGTCCGGCCCGGGGCCGGCGATCTCGCGCTCGGCGAGCAGGATGCCTCCCGAGCTGGGGCGCAGCAGGCCGGCGATGAGGTTGAGCAGGGTGGACTTGCCGCAGCCCGAGTGGCCGATGAGCGAGACGAACTCGCCTTTCCTCACCGTGAGGTCGATGCGCTCCAGGGCGATGAACTCGCCCTGTTTGGTGGCGAAGCGCATGCCCAGGCTTTCGACGCGGAGGTACTTGTGCGAATCCATTCGCGGGCTCCTCAGTTGTAGCTGAAGCGGCGGGCGAGCAGCACCAGCGCCTGCTCCAGCAGCAGGCCGACCACGCCGATGGTGAAGATGGCGATGATGATGTGCTCCACCTTCAGGTTGTTCCACTCGTCCCAGACCCAGAAGCCGATGCCGACGCCGCCTGTGAGCATCTCCGCGGCGACGATCACCAGCCAGGCCACCCCGATGGACAGGCGCACGCCGGTGATCATGTAGGGCAGCACCGCGGGGAACAGGATGGTGGTGAACACCTTCCACTCCGACAGGTTCAGCACCCGCGCCACGTTCAGGTAGTCCTGCGGGATCTGGCGCACGCCGACCGCGGTGTTGACGATCATGGGCCACAGGCTGCAGACGAAAATGACGTAGATCGCCGCCGGGTTCGCGGCCTTGAACAGCAGCAGCCCGATCGGCAGCCAGGCGAGCGGCGACACCGGCTTGAGCAGCGCGATGATCGGCGCCGCCATGTCGGAGAGGAACTTGAAGCGCCCGATGATGAAGCCCAGCGGAATACCCACCGCCGCAGCCATGCCGAAGCCGATGCCGACGCGCTTCAGCGACGACAGCACGTTCCAGCCGATGCCCTGGTCGTTCGGCCCCTTGGAGTAGAACGGGTCCGAGAAAATCACCACCGCAGCGTCCCAGACCACGCCGGGCGCGGGGATGCGGCCGCCCGACTTGGCGATGGCCGCCCAGACGCCGACGAAGGCGGCAAGGCCCGCCGCCATCGCGAGCATGGTCAGCACCCACTCGGGCGCGCGGGCGCGGCGGTAGCCGGTCTGGGCGGGCTTGGCCACGGCCGCGGCGTCGGCGCGGGCGCCGAGCACCGCGGCGGCCGGATGCGGCCCGGTGGCGCGCGCCGGCATCGCCAGCGCGGCCGCTGCGGGGACGGCGCTCATGTCAGGCCACCTTCACTTTGAAGGCGCTGGCGTACCGCTTCGGGTCCTTGCCGTCCCAGGCCACGCCGTCGATCAGCTTGGCCGAGCGCATCGGGTCCTTGGGCAGCGGGGTCTTGGTCATGGCCGCGGCGTCCTTGTAGACATCCAGCCGGTTGACCTGCTTCGCGATCGCCAGGTAGTCCGGGTCGGACTTGAGCAGGCCCCAGCGCCGGTGCTGCGTCAGGAACCACATGCCGTCGGACAGGTAGGGGTAGGTGACGTAGCCGTCGTTGTAGAACTTCATGTAGTCCTTGTCGTCCCAGACCCTGCCGATGCCGTTGTCGTAGCGCCCGAGCATGCGCGCGGTGATGACGTCCTTGTCGGCGTTGACGTAGGACTTGTCGGCGACCACCTCGGCCGTCTTCTGCCGGTTGCTGATCGACGCGTCGATCCAGCGCCCGGCGTCGATCACCGCCGCGGGCATCGCGCGCGCGGTGTTCGGATACTTCGCGGTGAATTCCGCCGTGCAGCCGAGCGTCTTCTCCGGGTGGTCCTTCCACAGGTCCTGCGTGGTGTTCGCGGTGAAGCCGATCTTGTCGAGCACCGCGCGGAACGGCCAGGGCTCGCCGACGCAAAAGCCGTCCATGTTGCCGACGCGCATGTTCGCCACCATCTGCGGCGGCGGGACCACGATCGCCTTCGCGTCCTGGAACGGATGGATGCCGTGCGCCGCGAGCCAGTAGTAGATCCACATGGCGTGCGTGCCGGTGGGGAAGGTTTGCGCGAAGGTGTACTCGCCCTTCTCCTTCTTCATGAACGCTGACAGTGAAGCCGCATCCTTCACGCCCTTGTCGTACAGCTTTCTCGACAGCGTGAACGCTTGGCCGTTGTGGTTCAGGTTCATCAGGATGTTCATGTCCTTCTTCGGCCCGCCGAGCCCCATCTGCACGCCGTAGATCAGGCCGTAGAGGACGTGCGCGGCATCGAGCTCGCCGTTCACCAGCTTGTCGCGCACCGCAGCCCAGGAAGCTTCCTTCGAAGGGATGATCTTGACGCCGTACTTCTTGTCGAACTCCATCACCGCCGCCATCACCACCGACGAGCAGTCGGTCAACGGAATGAAGCCGATCTTCACTTCCTTCTTCTCCGGCGCATCGGAGCCCTGCGCCCAGGCGCCGACGCGCACTGCCTCGGGCACCAGGCTCATCAGGCCCGCCGCGCCGCTCTTCTTCAGGAACTCCCGCTTGTTCACTCGCATCCCTTTCGAGAAACAAAAAAGGCGCTCGGACTTCCGCTTTCGCGAAATCTCCGAAGGCCTTCGTTCGTTACGCAGGACGCGTCGTTGCGCCCGCTCAATTTCCTATATGCAAGCGATGTGCCAGCAAGAGAATGTCATAGAAACAGATAGTTGCAGAAAACACCTCATGAGCCGACGCACCTCGATGGTGCGCCGCAGCTTCCTATGCACCGAGAAGGTCTGCGGCATCGACCACGCGCTGCGCCACCTCGATGAGCTTCAGCTTACGGTCCATCGCCATCTTTCTGAGCGACGCGTACGCGGCGTCCTCATCGAGGCTTCGGCTCTTCATCAGCAGCCCCTTCGCGCGCTCGATCAGCTTGCGCTCGGACAGCTTGAGATTCGCCTCGGCGAGCTGGGCGCGCAGCGCCTGGAAGTCCTCGAAGCGCGCGATGGCCGCATCGACG
>JBQTJX010000040.1:0-19002 GCA_052386675.1 Betaproteobacteria bacterium | reverse complement strand
GATGAGGGCGTTCTTCGGCTCGGTGAGGATCTCGATGAGGGCCTCCTCGTCCAGCTCTTCGAGCGCCGCCACCACCGGCATGCGGCCCACGAACTCGGGAATCAGCCCGTACTTGATCAGGTCCTCGGGCTGCACCTCGCGCAGCACCTTGGTGATGTCCTTGCGGTTGTCCTTGGAGCTCACTTCCGCCCCGAAGCCGATCCCGCTCTTCTCGGAGCGCGCCCGGATGATCCGGTCGAGCCCGTCGAACGCGCCGCCGCAGATGAAGAGAATGTTCGTCGTGTCGACCTGCACGAACTCCTGGTTCGGGTGCTTGCGGCCGCCCTGCGGCGGCACCGACGCGATGGTGCCCTCGATCAGCTTCAGCAGCGCCTGCTGCACGCCCTCGCCCGAGACGTCGCGCGTGATCGACGGGTTGTCCGACTTGCGCGAGATCTTGTCGATCTCGTCGATGTACACGATGCCGCGCTTCGCCTTGTCGACGTCGTAGTCGCAGTTCTGCAGCAGCTTCTGGATGATGTTCTCGACGTCCTCGCCGACGTAGCCCGCTTCCGTCAGCGTGGTGGCGTCGGCGATCACGAACGGCACGTTCAGCAGCCGCGCCAGGGTCTGCGCCAGCAGCGTCTTGCCCGAGCCGGTGGGGCCGATGAGCAGGATGTTCGACTTGGCGAGCTCCACCTCGTCGTTCTTCGACAGGTGCTTTAGCCGCTTGTAGTGGTTGTAGACGGCGACCGACAGGATCTTCTTCGCCTGGTCCTGTCCGATGACGTACTGGTCGAGGATGGCGCGGATCTCATGCGGGGTCGGCAGGTCCGACTTGGCGCCCTTGCCGCCCTTGTCGGTCGCGGTCTCCTCGCGGATGATGTCGTTGCACAGCTCGATGCACTCGTCGCAGATGAACACCGACGGGCCCGCGATCAGCTTGCGGACTTCGTGCTGGCTCTTGCCGCAGAACGAGCAGTAGAGCAGCTTCTCGCCGGAGGCGGTCTTCTCCGACATCAGGCCGTTTCCCTCGAGGTCAGGACCTTGTCCACGAGGCCGTACGTTACCGCGTCCTCGGAAGACAGGAAGTTGTCGCGATCGGTGTCCTTGGCGATGGTGTCCACCGCCTGCCCGGTGTGCTTGGCCAGGATCTCGTTCAGGCGCTGGCGCAGGAAAAGGATTTCGCGGGCGTGGATCTCGATGTCCGAGGCCTGGCCGGAGAAGCCGCCCATGGGCTGGTGGATCATGACGCGCGAATTGGGCAGCGCGAAGCGCTTGCCCTTGCCGCCAGCGGCGAGCAGCAACGCACCCATGCTGGCCGCCTGGCCAACGCACAGCGTGCTGACGTCGGGCTTGATGAACTGCATGGTGTCGTAGATCGCGAGGCCGGCCGAGACCGAGCCGCCCGGCGAGTTGATGTAGAAGAAGATGTCCTTGTCCGGGTTCTCGGACTCAAGGAACAGCAGCTGCGCCACGATCAGGTTGGCGGTGACTTCGGTAACCGGGCCGACCAGGAACACCACGCGCTCCTTGAGCAGGCGCGAGTAGATGTCGTAGGCGCGCTCGCCGCGCCCCGACTGCTCGATGACCATGGGGATCAACCCCAGGTTGCTCGGCTCCTGCATTCGGCTGGTCCAGTTCAGGTCTTTCATGCGTTGGCACCCATCAGTTCATCGAAGGGTACCGCTTTTTCCACCACCTTCGCTTTCGAGAGCACCCAGTTCACCACGTTGCCCTCGAGGGCGAGGCTTTCCATCTCCGACAGGCGCTGGGGGTTCATGTAAAACCACTTTACCACCTCGGAGGGATGCTCGTAGCTCTCGGATTCGGCCTCGATCAGGGCACGCACTTCGGCCGGCTTGGGCTTGAGGTTCTCCGCGCGCGCCACCTCCGCGATGATCAGGCCGAGCGCGACGCGGCGGCGAGCGCCTTTTTCGAACACCGCCGGGTCGAGCGGCACCTGCTCGGGCTTGATGCCCTTCGACTGCAGGTCCGCGACCGCGCCCTCCACCAGTCGCTGGGTCTCCATCTGCACCAGCGCCTTGGGCAATTCCATGGGGGTGCTGTCGATCAGGGCCTGGAGCACCTGGTTCTTGAGACGGGCCTCGACGCGCTTCTTCACCTCGCGCCCCACGTTGGTCCGCACTTCCGCACGCATTTTCGTGGTGTCGCCGTCGGCGACGCCGAGCTGCCGGGCGAACTCCGCATCCAGCGCCGGCAGCACCGGCTCCTCGACCCCGGTCACCTTCAGGTCGAAGCTGGCGGTCTTCCCCGCCACGTCCTTGCCATGGTAGTCCTCCGGGAACTTCAACTCGAAGGTCTTCGCGCCGCCCGCGGCGAGTCCGCGCGTCGCGTCCTCGAACGCGGGCAGCATGCGCTTCTCGCCGAGCACCATGACAAAGCCGGCAGCCTTGCCGCCGTTGAACGGCTCGCCGCCGATGCTGCCCTCGAAATCCACCGTCAGGCGGTCGCCGTCCCGCGCCGCGCGCGTCACCGGCGCGAACGTGGTGCGCTGCTTGCGCAACACCTCGATGGTCCGGTCCACCGCGGCGTCGTCGACCTCGAGCATGGGGCGCTCCACCGTGGCGCCGGAGAGATCGCCCACCTTCACCTCGGGGAAGACCTCGAAGGTGGCGCTGAACTCCAGCCGATCGGCGGCGCCGTCCTTCTTCTCGATCTGCGGATAGCCCGCAACCTTGAGATTGGCTTCCTTGACCACGTCGCCGAAGGCCTTCTGCACCGCGTCGCCGATGACCTCGTTGCGCACCTGGGGCCCGTACTGCTGCACCACCAGGCGCATGGGCACCTTGCCGGGCCGGAAGCCCGCCATCTTGACGTCGCGCGCGAGCTGCCTGAGCCGCGTGTCGACCTGCTTGTCCACGTCGGCCACCGGCACCGACATCGAAACCCGTCGCTCCAGCGTGCCGAGCGCTTCCACGTTAACCGCCATGCTGTTGATCACCTCGAAGTAGTCCCGCGGACCTGCTTGCCGGATGGTATGAACTGCGGCTGGTGCGAAGGGCGGGACTCGAACCCGCATGCCTCGCGGCGCTGGAACCTAAATCCAGTGCGTCTGCCAATTCCGCCACCTTCGCGCAGAGAGCGGGAATCAAATAACGGCTCTATTATACGGCGGAAAGCGGCCCTTCTTTCCGATGAACAGGCCGGTTTTCCCTTGTTAATCAACCGGCGAACCCAGCTTGCCCGTCGATCACTACGAGAACTTCCCGGTCGCCTCGCTGCTCCTGCCGCCCGCGTTGCGGGAGCCGGTCGAGGTGATCTACCGCTTCGCCCGCAGCGCGGACGACTTCGCCGACGAGGGGGATGATCCGCCGCAGGTCCGCCTGCGGAAGCTCGGGGACTACCGGGCGAAATTGACCCTGATATCCATGCGGGAAAGCCCCCGGGATCCCCTGTTCGACGACGTGGCGCGGATCGCGGCCGAGCACCGGCTGCCGCTGTCGCTCTTCGGCGACCTTCTGGACGCGTTCTCCCAGGATGTGGTGAAGAACCGCTACGCCGACTATGCCGAGGTCCTGGACTATTGCCGGCGCTCGGCCAATCCGGTGGGCCGGCTGCTGCTGCACCTGTTCAAACGCACGTCTGAAACGCAGTTGCGGCAATCGGACGCCATCTGCACCGCCCTGCAGCTGGCCAACTTCTGGCAGGACGTGGAGCTGGACTGGGCCAAGGACCGCCTCTACCTGCCGCAGGACGAGTTGCGCCGCTTCGGCGTCGGCGAGGACCAGATCGCCGCAGGTCGCTGCGACGACGCCTGGCGGGCGCTGATGCGCCACCAGTGCGACCGCACGCGGTCCCTGATGCTCGAGGGCGCACCCCTCTCGCGATCGCTGCAGGGCCGCGCCCGCTGGGAGATAGCGGTCACGGTCCAGGGCGGCCTGCGCATCCTGGAGAAGCTCGCCGCCGCCGGCTACGACATGTTCCGCCAACGACCGAAGCTGAAGTGGTTCGACTGGCCGGTGCTCGCCTGGAGAAGCCTCTGACGCCGGACGAGTATTGCCAGCAGAAGGCGGCGGCGAGCGGGTCGAGCTTCTATTACGCTTTCCTGTTCCTGCCGCCGGAGCGGCGGCGCGCGATCACGGCGCTGTACGCCTTCTGCCGCGAGGTGGACGACATCGTGGACGATTGCACCGACACGCAGCTCGCGCAGACCAAGCTCGCCTGGTGGCGCGATGAAATCGCCAGGCTGTTCGCCGGCCAGCCGCAGCACCCGGTAAGCCGCGCGCTCGCGCCCGCGCTCGCTCCCTATGGCATCACCGCGGAGCGGCTGAACGAGATCGTCACCGGCATGGAGATGGACCTCACCCAGACCCGGTACCTGGATTTTGCCGGCCTGCAGCGCTACTGCTACCACGTCGCCGGCGTGGTCGGGCTGCTCGCCGCGGGCATCTTCGGCTACCGCGATCCCCGCACGCTCGAGTACGCGACGAGCCTCGGCACCGCGTTCCAGCTCACCAACATCATTCGCGACGTCGGCGACGACGCGCGCCGCAACCGCATCTACCTGCCGATGGACGAACTGCGCAGCTTCGGCGTGCCGGCTTCGGACATCCTGCAGGCCAAGCACAGCGACGCGTTCGTCAAGCTGATGGAATTCCAGTACCGGCGCGCAGTGGGGTTCTACGACACCGCCATGGGCCTGCTGCCGGCGCAGGACCGCGGCCCGCAGCGGCCCGGGCTCATCATGGCGGCCATCTACCGCACGCTGCTGGAGGAGATCGAACGGGAGAACTTCCGGGTCCTCAGCCACCGCACCTCGCTCACCCCGCTGCGCAAACTCTGGATCGCCTGGAAGACGTGGATCCGCGCGTAGCGACGGCAGAAGGAACGGCCCCGAAACGCGTGGCCGTCGTGGGCGCAGGCTACGCCGGTTGCGCCGCGGCCGTGACACTGGCTGAACGCGGCGCCCGGGTGACCCTGATCGAGGCCGGCCCGGTGCCCGGCGGCCGCGCCCGGCGCGTGCGCACAGGCGACGTCGAGCTCGACAACGGCCAGCACATCCTGAGCGGCGCCTATTCGGAACTGCTGCGCCTGATGCGCCTTGTCGGCGTGCCCTCCGACGTCGTGTTGCGCTGCCCGCTCGAGCTGCGCTACGCCGATGGTTTCGTGCTGCGCGCGCTCTGGCTGCCGGCGCCGCTCGGCCTGCTGTTCGGTCTGCTCCTCGCGCGCGGCCTGCCCTTCGCGGAGCGCCTCGGTGCGGTGCGCTTCATGCTGGCCATGCGTCGCGCGGACTTCCGTCTGCCGGCCGACATCAGCGTTGCCGAATTGCTGAAGCGGCACGACCAGGAAGGGCGCGTCGGACACTACCTTTGGCGTCCCTTGTGCGTGTCGGCGCTGAACACGCCGCCTGAATGCGCCTCGGCGCAGGTGCTGCTCACCGTGCTGCGCGACACGCTCGCCGCCGGTGATGAGGCGAGTGACCTGCTGCTGCCCAGGGCAGACCTGTCGAAGCTGTTTCCTGAACCGGCCTGCGAATACATCAGGTCAAAGGGAGGCGAGGTTCGCTGCGGCGAAACCGTGCGCGACCTCGCGGCGCTGCGAACCGAGTATGGGAAGGTCATCCTCGCCGTCGGCCCGCACCAGCTCAAGGTGCTCGCGCCGGAACCTGCCCCGGAGTACGAGTATCAACCGATCTACACCTGCTACCTGCAGTACCCGAAGCAGGTGAAACTGAAGTTCCCGATGCTCGGCTTCGCGCACGGCATCGTGCAGTGGGCTTTCGATCGCGGCGCACTCACCGGCGAAAAAGGCCGCATCGCCTGCGTCATCAGCGCCCAGGGCGATCACCAGCAGCTCGGGCAGGACGAACTTGCGCAGGCCTGCCATCGCGAGCTGGTCGAGGCGCTGGGCGCGCTGCCGGATCCGGAATGGTCGCAGGTGATCGCGGAGAAGCGCGCGACCATCGCCTGCGCGCCAGGACTGGCGCGGCCCTCGCAAACGACCTCGCTGCCCAGCGTGTTCCTCGCCGGGGACTACACCGACCCGGACTATCCGCCGACGCTGGAAGCGGCGGTCAGGAGCGGCATCCGTGCCGCGCACCTCGCCCTCAGCGGATAGCGGCGCGGAACGCCTCCGTGAATTTCTCCTGATCAAACCCGACCAGCAACTTCGAACCCGCCTCGACGATCGGGCGCCTGATGGCGCTGGTATTGGCCGTGAGCAGCGCGATCATGCGCGCCTCGTCCAGGTTCGCCCGTTGCGCCTCCGGAATCTTCCGCCAGGTCGGGCCGCGAGTGTTCGCCAGCTTCTCCCAGCCGACCTTCGCGGACCATTCCTTCAGCTTTCCCGGCGGCACGCCGCCCTTCTTGTAGTCATGGAACTTGTAGGCGACGCCCCGCGCGTCCAGCCAGGCGAAAGCCTTCTTCATGGTGTCGCAGTTGCGGATGCCGTAGATCCCAGGGTTCACAGGTCCCTCAGCACCTGCACCGCCCGGTCCACCCGCTCCACCCCGATCACCTCCAGCCCCGCGATCTTTCCCTTGGGCAGGTTGGCCTTGGGCACGACGGCCTTCTCGAACCCGAGCTTGGCGGCCTCCTTCAGGCGGTCCTGGCCGCGCGGGGCCGGGCGCACCTCACCGGCGAGCCCGACCTCGCCAAACACAACCACCTTGCCGGGAATCGGCCGGTCGGTGAGCGAGGACACCACCGCGAGCGACACCGCGAGGTCTGCCGCGGGCTCGCCAATGCGCACGCCGCCGACCGCGTTGACGAACACATCCTGCTCCCAGGTTGCGATGCCGGCGTGCCGGTGGAGCACTGCGAGCAGCATGGCGAGCCGGTTCTGCTCAAGGCCAACGCACAGTCGCCGCGGATTGGGCGTGTGCGCCGAATCCACCAGCGCCTGGATCTCCACCAGCAGCGGCCGCGTGCCCTCCAGCGTCGCCAGCACGCAGGCGCCGGCCACCGCCTTCTCATGCTGCGCGAGGAACAGCGCCGAGGGGTTGGCCACCGCGCGCAGGCCCTTGTCGGTCATCGCGAAGACGCCGATCTCGTTCACCGCGCCGAAGCGGTTCTTCACCGCGCGCACCAGCCGGAAGCTGGAGTGCTGGTCGCCTTCGAAGTACAGCACCGTGTCCACGATGTGCTCCAGCACCCGAGGGCCGGCGATGGCGCCTTCCTTGGTGACGTGGCCGATGATGAAGAGGGCCGTGCCCGCCTTCTTCGCCTGGCGCGCGAGCTGCGCGGCGCATTCGCGAACCTGCGCCACCGAACCGGGCGCCGACTGCAGCGCCTCGGTCCACAGGGTCTGGATGGAATCCACCACCGCGACCTGCGGGCGCTCCCGCTCCAGCGTGCCCATGATGCGTTCCAGCTGGATCTCGGCGATGAGATGCACCACGCGCGCGTCCAGCGACAGGCGCTTCGCGCGCAGCGCCACCTGCTCGGCGGATTCCTCGCCGGAGACGTACAGCGTGCGATGCGCGGCGCCGAGCGCGGCGAGCGCCTGCAGCAGCAGCGTGGACTTGCCGATGCCCGGATCGCCGCCGATGAGCACCACCTGGCCGGCGACCAGCCCCCCGCCCAGCACCCGATCGAGTTCCCCGATACCCGTAGACACGCGTTCCTGCTCCCGCGCCTCGACGGCGTCCAGGGTCACCGCCCCGGGCGCCGCCCCGGCCAGCCGCCGGGCGCCGGGCCGCTCGGGCACATGAGCCGCGGCCTCGGTCAGCGTTCCCGCCGCGCCGCAGCTTGGGCAGGCGCCGAACCATTGCAGCGCGCTCGCGCCGCAGTCGGTGCAGACGTAGGTGGTCTTGGGTTTCGCCACTAGGGCACCTCGGCCACGGGCACGCGCTGCGCGAGAGCGCAGAGCAATTCATAGCTCACGGTACCGGCCGCGACCGCGACCTGGTCCGCGGACAGGCCTTCGCCCCACAGCACCACCGGCGCGCCGACCCCCGCGTCCGGGATGTCCGTGATGTCCACGCAGATCATGTCCATGGAGACGCGGCCCACCGTCTGCGTGCGCCGGCCGGCCACCAGCACCGGCGTGCCCGAAGGCGCATGGCGCGGGTAGCCATCGGCGTAGCCGCAGGCGATGACGCCGATGCGCATCTCCTTCGCCGCCTGGTACGTGAAGCCGTAGCCCACCCGTTCCCCGGGTTCCAGCTGCTGCACCGCGATCACCTGCGTGGACAGCGTCATGGCCGGCTTCAGGCCGATCTCCGCAGCGGTGCGGAAGGCAAACGGCGAGCAACCATAGAGCATGATGCCGGGACGCACCCAGTCGGCGCGCGCCTTGTCCGGGAAGCGCAGCAGCGCCGCCGAGTTGGCGTAGGACCTGGGCGCATGCAGCCCGTGCGTGAGCGCGCTGAACCACTGCAACTGGCCATCGATGCCGGATTCGCCGTCGGCGTCCGCGAAATGCGTCATCAGGGTGATGTCGCGCACACCCGGGATGGCCTTGAGCGCCGTCCAGGCGCCGGCGACGCCCTCGGTCATGAAGCCAAGCCGGTTCATGCCGCTGTTGACCTTGAGGTAGAGGTCCAGCCCCTCGCCGAGCTGCCCCGCCGCGGCCGCGGCGCGCAGCATCTCGACCTGCTCGGCGCAATGGACGGCCGGGGTCAGGCGGTATTTCACGAACTGCGGGATGTCCGCCGGCCCGAAGTAACCCTCCAGCATCAGCAGCGGCTTGTCGATCCCGGCGCTGCGCAGCTTGAGCGCGTCGACCAGGTCCAGAAGCGCGAAGCCGTCGGCCGCCGCGAAGGCCCTGGCCGCCCTCAGCAGGCCGTGTCCATAGGCATTGGCCTTCAGCACCGCCCAGGTCCTCGCCGGCGCCGCCTCCTTCAGGGCAAGCGCCAGGTTGTGCGCCAGGGCCGAGGCGCTGATGGAAGCCAGGATGGGCCGGGGCATGCTCCATTATAGGAGCGCCGTCCCGCTGTGCTATAAACGCGGGCCGTCAATAGGGGGAGAGGCCTTGGGAATCGGGTTTTACATCATCATGGCGGCGCAGTTCTTTTCGTCGCTTGCGGACAATGCGCTGCTGGTGGCGGCGATCGCGCTGCTCATGCAGTCGGACTCCCCGGCCTGGCTGACCCCGTACCTCAAGTTCTTCTTCGTCATCTCCTACGTGCTGCTGGCGCCCTGGGTGGGGGCCTTCGCCGACCGCCTGCCCAAGGGCTCGGTAATGTTCATTTCCAACCTGGTCAAGATCGTCGGCTGTTCCCTGATGCTGTTCAACGTCAACCCGCTGCTCGCCTACGCGCTGGTGGGCCTGGGCGCCGCGGCGTACTCCCCCGCCAAGTACGGCATCCTCACCGAATACCTGCCGCACTCGAAGCTGGTCGTCGCCAACGGCTGGATCGAGGGCCTGACGGTCAGTTCCATCATCCTGGGCACCGTGCTGGGCGGCGTACTGATCCACGTCTCGGTATCCGACGCGCTGCTTCGCTTCGACCTCCCGAGGGTCACTACCGGAATCGACACGCCCGCGGAGGCCGCGGTGTCGGTGATCATCTTCGTCTATGCCGTGGCGGCGATCTTCAACCGCTACATCCCGCTCACCGGCGTGCAGATGAAGCCGCTGCCCGCACACCCGGCGGACACGCTGCGGGATTTCTCGCGCTGCGTCGTCAGCCTCTGGAAGGACAAGCTGGGCCAGATCTCGCTCGCGGTGACCACGCTGTTCTGGGGCGCGGGCGCGACGCTGCAATTCATCGTCATCGAATGGTCGCGCGCGACGCTGGGCTATGACCTGTCCCGGGCCTCCATCCTGCAGGGCGTGTGCGCCCTCGGCATCGCCCTGGGCGCGGTCGCCGCCTCCATGCGCGTGCGCCTGGACCATGCGGTGAAGGTGATCCCGCTGGGCATCGCCATGGGGCTGGTGGTGATGCTGATGAACGTCGTCGCCAGCGTGTGGCTCGCGGTGCCCCTGATCATCGTCATCGGCCTGCTCGCCGGCTTCTTCGTGGTGCCGATGAACGCCCTGCTGCAGCACCGCGGCCACCACCTCGTCGGCGCCGGCCGCTCCATCGCGGTGCAGAACTTCAACGAGAACACCTCCATCCTGCTGATGATCGCGCTCTACTCACTGATGCTCGGCGTGGGCTTGTCCATCTACACCGTCATCGTTCTGTTCGGCCTGTTCGTCGCCGGGACCATGACCGTGGTGCTGTGGTGGCACCGGCGCAACCTGCGCGTGCACCAGGCCGAAGTCGAGCGCCTGCTGGCCTTCGCGCGGGCCGAATCACCCCATTAAGGCTGGGTCAGCGCAGCGAAGGTCCGCTTCGCGAACAGCAGGTCCTGCCAGGCCTTCGCCTTGTCCGGCAGCGTGCGCAGCAGGTAGGCCGGGTGGTAGGTCACGATCAGCGGCACGCCGACATACTGGTGCTGCTTCCCGCGCAAGCTCGCGATTGAAGCCTCTGTGTTGAGCAGGGTCTGGACCGCGAAGCGGCCCATGGCCAGGATCAGTTTCGGCTTCAGCAGCGCAACCTGCCGCAGCAGGTGCGGCGCGCATTTCGCCACCTCCTCCGGCGCCGGGTTGCGGTTTCCCGGCGGCCGGCACTTGAGCACATTGGCGATGTAGACATTCTCGCCACGCTTCAACTGGATCGACGCCAGCATGCTGTCGAGCAACTTGCCTGCCTGACCGACGAACGGCTCGCCCTGCCGATCTTCCTCCTGCCCCGGCGCCTCGCCCACCAGCAACCACTCAGCCTTCTCGTCGCCGACGCCGAACACCGTCTGTGTGCAGCCGGCGCGCAGGCCGCAGGCGCTGCAGTCTCGCACGGCAGATTTCAGGCCGGGCCAGTCCATCGCCGCGATGCGATGCTCCCTCGCCACCGTCGGCGTCATGCCTTCGCTTTTATCCGATCCCGTTGTTTCCGCCGGGTTTGCGGAAACAACGGGAAACCCGGCCTCCACCTCCTGCCCACGCAAAACCCACCTCGGCGCAATCCCCATCTCCTTCAGGATCTCCGATCGCCGGCTCACAAGGCCAGCTCCAGCACCAGCGCATCCTCGCGACCCGCCGTCGCCGGGTAGTACCCCTTCCTCACGCCAACCTGCCGGAAACCGAATTTCCGGTACAACCCCTGCGCGGCGAGATTCGTTGGCCTGACTTCCAGGAACAAATGCTTCCCGCCCTCGATCCGCGCAATGTGCATCACTTCCCTCAGCAAGGCCGACCCGCAGCCCTGCCGCTGGTGTGGCGCGGCGATGGACAGGTTGAGCAGATGCGACTCGCCCGCGGCGACCAGCAGGATGAAGTAGCCGACCAGCCCGCCGTCGTGACGCCAGGTCCAGCACTGGTAGCCGGTGCGCAGCGAGTCGGCGAAATTCCCGCGCGTCCAGGGGTGGGAGTAGATCGCGCTTTCGACCGCCAGCACCTCGGGCAGGTCGGCCTCGCGCATCGGCGCGAGTGGCAGCTTGTCCTTCAGGACCGCGCTCATCGTGCCGCCAGCTCCGCCTGCGTGAAGGCGACCTTGTCGCGTACGTAGTTCGGCGCAGCGAGCGCCGCATCCAGGCCTCCGCCGGCGGCCACGCGCGGCGCGGCGAGCCGTGCCACCGCCGCGGCGCTGGGATGGATATCGGCCAGGACCCGGCTCATGCCCATTGGCCCGTAGGTGGCGAAACCGTTGCCGCAGCCGATCCAGCCGTCTCCCTCCGGCACGACGAAGTCCGCCGGCCGCAGGCAGCGGGCCGGCATCACTTCCCGCCACTGCAGGTCGTTTCTTTCAAGCGCCGCATGATAGAGCTCGCCCATGCGCGCATCGAGGCAGGCAACGACGCGCGTCGCGCCGGATTCCTCCGCCATCGCCTCGAGCGTGGAGACTCCGATCACGGGCAGCCCGCGGGCGAAGGCGATGCCCTGCGCCAGGCCGCAGGCGATGCGCAGCCCGGTGAACGCGCCCGGGCCGGCGCCGAAGGCCACCGCCTGCAGGTCGCCGGCCTTCAGGTCTGCCCCGGCGAGGAGGCGCTCCAGCATGGGCAGGGCAAGCCCGGCGTGGTCATTGGGCGCGCGCAGTTCCAGCGCGCGGACCTCGCCGTCCAGCCACAAGGCAACCGAGCACCACTCGGTCGCCGTTTCGAATGCGCAGAACCGCATCGGCGCATTCTAGCCATCTGTTCTGGCTATACTCACGTCCCATGAAAGAACACAAGATCGCGGTCATTCCCGGCGACGGGATCGGCAAGGAAGTGATGCCCGAGGGCATCCGGGTCATGGAGGCCGCCGGCGCCCGCCATGGCATCTCGTTCAAATGGCAGGAGTTTCCCTGGAGCTGCGACTGGTACCAGCAGCACGGGAAAATGTGCCCCGACGACGCGCCGCACATTCTGCGCCAGTTCGACGCCATCTACTTCGGCGCCGCCGGCAACCCGGCCATCGTCCCGGACCACATCTCGGCCTGGGGCCTGCTGATCAACTTCCGGCGCTGGTTCGACCTTTACGTCAACCTGCGCCCGGTACGCCTGTTCGAGGGCCTGCCCTGTCCGCTGGCCGGCCGCAAGCCCGGCGACATCGATTACTACGTCGTGCGCGAGAACACCGAAGGCGAGTACGGCAGCACCGGCGGGCGGATCTACGAGGGCACCGAGCGCGAGATCGTCACGCAGACCTCGGTGTTCAGCCGCAAGGGCACCGACCGCATCATGAAGTACGCCTTCGAGCTGGCGCAGACGCGGAAAAGGCACGTCACCAGCTGCACCAAGTCCAACGGCATCTCCATCACCATGCCGTGGTGGGACGAGCGCTTCGCCGAGATGAAGAAGCAGTATCCCGGCATCCGCGCCGACCAGTACCACGTCGACGGCCTGTCCATCCAGCTGGTGCTCAATCCGGACCGCTTCGACGTCATCGTCGCCTCCAACCTGTTCGGCGACATCCTCTCGGACCTCGGGCCCGCGACCGCCGGCACCATCGGCATCGCGCCCTCGGGCAACATCAACCCGGAGCGCACCGCGCCGTCCATCTTCGAGCCGGTGCACGGTTCGGCGCCGGACATCGCGGGGAAGAAAATCGCCAACCCGATCGGGCAGATCTGGTCGGGCGCGCTGATGCTGGACCACCTTGGACACCCTGAAGCGGCAGCGGACGTGGTGCGCGCCATCGAGCGCGTCATCATGGACGGCCCGCACACGCCGGACATGAAGGGCAAGGCCTCGACGCCGGAAGTCGGCGCCGCGGTGGCCGATGCGCTGCGCAGCGCATCGAAGAAGGCCGCGTAGCGCGCCGATTCCATCGAAGGCCGCCCTCCTGGCCCGCGGCCCGGTGCTACTGGCCTGCGGCCAGGCGCGCTTTCACTTCGAAAGTCCTGCCGCCACGCAGCAGCGTCAAGGTCACGGTTTCGCCAGGCTGAAAGCGCTCCAGTTCGTCGAGCATCTCATCGAGCGTCTGCACCGGCTTGCCGGCGAGCGCGACAATGAGGTCGCCCGGGGTCACCTCGCCCTTCGGCCCGCGGCGGAACGGCACGATGCCGGCCGTCTCGGCCGGACCGCCCTTCACCACGCCGATCACCGCCAGCCCCTTGGGAAGCTTGAGCGCCGCATGAAGTTGCGGCGGCGCGGACTGGATGCCCAGCGCAGGGCGCACGAACTTGCCGTCGCGGATGAGGCGCGGCACGACACGATTGACCTCGTCCACCGGGATCGCGAAGCCGATGCCGGCCGAAGCGCCCGAAGGGCTGTAGATCGCGGTGTTGACGCCGATCAGCCGGCCGGAGGAATCCAGCAGCGGTCCGCCGGAGTTCCCCGGGTTGATCGCGGCATCAGTCTGGATCACGCCACGGATGGTGCGCTGGGTAACCGACTGGATCTCCCGGTTCAACGCGCTGACGATGCCGGTCGTGAGCGTCTGGTCCAGTCCGAAGGGATTGCCGATTGCATAGACCCGCTGCCCCACCTGGAGATCCTTGCTGGTACCCAGGCCGATGGGCTTCAACTTGTCCTTGGGCGCCGATACGCGCAGCACGGCAAGGTCGCGGTCCGGGAACACGCCCACCAGCGAGGCCTGCCACTCCGACTGGTCGGACAGCGTCACCCGCGCCCCGCTGGAGCCCTGGAGGACATGGAAATTGGTGACGATGTGGCCACGGTCGTCCCAGATGAAGCCGGTGCCGGTGCCTCTCGGCACCTGGGTCACGTCCTGGGTGAACAGGTTTCGTTGTGCCGCGATCGTGGTGATGTGGACGGTGGACGGCGACACGTTTTTGAACACCGCGATATTGGCAAGCTCGTCCTCTGTCAGTTTGCGAGGCTGCGCCCAGGCCGGTGCTGCCCCGACAAGCAGCACCATCGAGCAGGCAATCAGGGTACGCAACGGACCCATGGCGTCATTCCCCCACCGGGCGGATCGGCGTGCCGGCGATCCAGGCCTCGAGATCCTCGAGCGCATCATTGAAATAGACCTGGCAGCTCTCCCGCGTGACATAGCCCAGGTGCGGCGTCAGCACGGTGTTGGGCGCCTCCAGGATGGGCGCATCCGGGGGCAGCGGCTCCTCGTCGAACACGTCCACGCCGGCGCCGGCCAGCCTGCCCGCTTTCAGTGCCGCCACCAGCGCCGAGGTGTCCACGATCCCGGCGCGGGAGGTATTCACCAGGATTGCGCCCGGTTTCATGAGCGCCAGTTCGCGCGCGCCGACCAGGCCGCGGGTGCGTTCGCTGAGGATGACATGGATACTCAAGACATCAGCCCCGGCGAAGAGTTCATCCTTCTCCACTCGCCGCGCGCCCAGCGCCGCCGCGTCCGCCGCGTCCAGGTTCTGGCTCCAGGCGATCACCGGCATGCCGAAGGCCTGTCCCACCTTCGCCACGCCCCTGCCCAGTTTTCCCAGCCCCAGGATGCCCAGCGTCTTGCCGCGGATGCCGAAGCCCAGGCCGACCTGCCAGCGCCCGGCGCGCAGCGCGCGATCCTCTGCCGGGATGCCTCGCGCGAGCGCGAGAACAAGGCCCCAGGCCAGCTCCACGGTCGGGTCCTGTCCCGTGCCGGTGCCGCAGACGACGATGCCGCGTTCGCGACAGGCAGCCTGGTCGATGGCGCGGTTGCGCATGCCCG
This sequence comes from Betaproteobacteria bacterium, assembly GCA_052386675.1. Lineage (GTDB taxonomy): Bacteria > Pseudomonadota > Gammaproteobacteria > Burkholderiales > SG8-39 > RBG-16-66-20. Next base: position 4,011 of record JBQTJX010000040.1, on the reverse strand, counting down.
CGGTGATGATGAGCTTCAGATTCGGCAGCCGCTCGATGAGGGCGCGCGGCATTGGCGTGCGCTCGCGGATCATCATTACCGCCTCGTAGGGCTGCAGGCGCTCGACCAGCGCCTCGCCGCGCACGTGATCGGTGAAGACGTCGACACGGGCCTTTCCTTCCAGGCGCTGCCACGGCGCCGCGGCCCGCGCGCTGCCGGAGAAGTCGTCGAGGATCGCGAACCGGATCATCCCGCCATCATCCCAGATTCCAGAATCGCGATGCCGTCGGCGGCGCGCACGCCCTCGCCGCGCGCGAGGACGAATAGTGGATTGATCTCCGCCTCCCGGAGCCGCTCGCCCAGCTGCTGGCACATGGCCGCAAAGGCTTCGATGGCGCCCACCAGCGCTTCCCGGTCGGCTGCCGGCGCGCCGCGGAACCCGGCCAGGAGCGCGCTCGCCTTCAGCTCGGACACCATCCCGGCGGCGTCGCCCGCGCGCAGCGGCAGCAGCCGCATCGCCGTGTCCCTGTAGAGCTCGGTGGCGACGCCGCCCAGGCCCACCAGAACCGCCGGGCCCAGCTGCGGATCGCGGTGAAAGCCGAGGATCATCTCCACCCCGCGGACGCGCTCCTGCACCAGGAATCCCTCGGGCTCGATGCCGGCCTTCGCCCTCACGGACGCGGCCATCGTCTCGCATCGGGCGGCCGCCTCATCGGGGCGCACGCCGAGCACGATGCCGCCGGCTTCCGTCTTGTGCGGCAGCTTGCGCGACAGCACCTTCAGAACCACCTCGCCTCCCATGCGCTGCGCCGCGGCGCCCGCCTCCTCCGGTGTGCGCGCTAGGGACTCCCGGACCGAGGGCACGCCGTAATCGGCGAACAGGCCGCGCGCCTCGAATTCGTTGAGCGGGCCGCTCAGTTTCGACCATCGCGATTCCGCGCGCGAAGACGGCAAGGGCTCGCCCAGGTCCGCCCGGGCGTTCAACAGCGCCCCAAGCGCAACCGCCACGCTCTCCGGCGCATCGAATGCCGGCGCACCGCGTTCGTTCAGGAGGCGCACGATCGCAGGCGCCCAGGTGCTCAGGTAGCACAGCAGCGGCTTGGCGCCGATGCGCGCGCGCTCCGCCAGCGCATCGGCCACGGCTTCGGGACGCGTCAGCGCCGAGGCGCCGATGATGGCCACCACGCCGTCGTAGGCGGGGCTGTCCTGCAGCGCCGCGACGGCCGAGGCATACAGGTCGGGGCGCGAGCCGGCAAGCGTGACATCCACCGGATTGCGGTCGAGCGCCGCGTCAGCGTCGCCAAGCGCCTGCTCCAGGCGCAGTACCGTGGCGGGGTCCGGCGGCGGCAACTCGAAGCCGGCGACGCCGCAATCGTCGGCGACCAGCGTCGCCGCGCCCCCGGTCGTGGTGACCACGGCGATGCGGCGACCGAGCAGCTTTTTCCCCTGCCGCAACGCCACCGGCACGTCCAGCAGATCCTGGAAGCCCTTCACCCGGATGGCGCCCACCTGCCTGAACAGCGCGTCGTACATCTCGTCAGCGCCGGCCATGGCGCCAGTGTGCGACACGGCGGAGCGCTTGCCGGTCTCCGACCTGCCGACCTTGAATACCACCAGCGGCTTGCCCGCGCGCGCGGCTTTCAGCGCCGCGCGCCGGTAGGCCTCCGGCCGGCGCAGGCCTTCCATGTACTGCGCGATTGCCGCGGTGCCGGGATCCTCGGCGAAATGATCGATGAAGTCCGCGGCGTCCAGGTCCGCCTCGTTGCCGGTGGACACCAGCGCCGAGAATCCGACGCCGCGCGCCGCGGCCCGCGACAGCAGGGAACTGAGCAGCCCGCCGCTCTGCGACACCATTGCAATGTTACCGATCGGTAACATATCCATCTCCAGCGCGCCGCTCGGGGTGAGCATGACGCGATCGGCGAGGTTCACCAGGCCGATGGTGTTCGGGCCCAGCAGGCGCATGCCGCCCGCGGCGGCCTTTAGCTTCTCCTGCAGCAGCGCGCCGTCCGGTCCGATTTCGCCGAAGCCGCTCGCCAGCACCACCGCGGCCGCGGTGCCGCGCGCGGAGAGTTCGCGCACCGCCTCGATGGCGCGCTCCGCGCCCAGCAGCACGAGGGCCACTTCCGGCGTCGAGGGCAGCGACCCGATGTCCGGCCAGCACCTGAGCGCGCCGATGGATTGCAGCCGGGGATTGACCGGAAGGATGTCGCCTGCGTAGCCGTGCTTGAGCAGGTAGGCCACCGGGCGTCCGGCGGTCTTGGACGGATCCGATGACGCACCCACGACGGCGATGCTGCGCGGGCGCAGCAGCTTGCCGATGGGATTCACTTCGATTTCTTGCGCGGCTTGTCCAGGAAAGCCTTCACGGCGTCGCGATGCTCCGCGGTGGTGTAGCAGATGGCCTGCGCCTGGCGGCCGAGCGCCAGCGCCTGGTCCTCGGTCGACTCGAAGCTCCTGTCCAGGATCGCCTTGGTCAGGGCCAGCGCCGCGGGAGAACCCTTGCTCATCTGCTGCGCCATGCCACGCGCCTCGTCCAGCAGCCGGTCCGCGGGGCAGACATGGTCGGCGAGGCCCAGGTCCAGCGCCTCGGCCGCGGCCACGCGCCGCCCGCTGAAAATCAGTTCCTTCGCCTGCGCGAGGCCGACGCGGCGCGGCAGGAAGTACAGGCCGCCGCCATCGGGCACCAGTCCGCGCAGGATGAAGCTCATGGTGAAGCTGGCCGCCTCGGCGGCGATGATGAAGTCGCAGGCGAGCGCGAGGTCGCAGCCCAGGCCCGCGGCGGCTCCGTTCACCGCCGCGACGGTGGGCTTGCCCATGCCGTGCAGGCCCGCGACCGCCTGGTGCGTGCGTTTCTGGCGGTTCCAGCCATTGAAGGCCACCTTCCCCGGCGGCGCCTCGAGCCGCGCGCGCATGCCGCCGATGTCGCCGCCCGAGCAGAAGGCGCTGCCCTTTCCGGTGAGAACCAGCGCGCGCACCGCGTCGTCGCGCGAAACGTAGTCGAGCACCTCGATCAGTTCGGCGCGCATGCCGTCGTCGATCGCATTGCGCACTTCCGGGCGGTTGAGCGTGACGGTGGCGATGCCGTTGTCCACCCGGAGTTCGATCGCGGTCGCCGCCCCCTTCTTCCGTGTCCTCGATTTCGCCATGCCCGATGATATGCTCGAAACATGAAATCTTACCGAATCGCGTCCATTCCCGGCGACGGCATCGGCATCGAGGTCATTGCCGAGGGCATCCGCGTCCTCGATGCGCTCGCCGCGCTCGAGGGCTTCGCGCTGCAGTTCAAGGCCTTCGACTGGAGTTCCGCCCGCTTCAAGTCCACCGGCGCCTACATTCCGGACGGTGGTCTCGCCGAGCTCAGGACGTTCGACGCCATCTTCTTCGGCGCGGTGGGCGCGCCCGACGTCCCGGACCATGTCTCGCTGTGGGGCCTGCGCCTGCCCATCTGCCAGGGCTTCGACCAGTACGCCAACGTTCGTCCGTCGCGCGTGCTGCCCGGGATCACCAGTCCGCTCGCCAAGGGCGTGGACATCGACTGGGTCATCGTGCGCGAGAACTCCGAGGGCGAGTACTCCGGCGCCGGCGGCCGCGTCCACACCGGGCACCCCGAGGAAGTGGCGATGGAAGTCTCCACCTTCACCCGCGCCGGCGTCGAGCGTGTGCATCGCTTCGCGTTCGAGCTCGCGCGCTCGCGCCCGCGCAGGCACCTGACGCTGGTCACCAAGTCCAACGCCCAGCGCCACGGCATGGTGCTGTGGGACGAAGTGTTCTACGAAGTCGCCAGGGACTTTCCGGAGGTGACGACGAACCGGGTGCTGGTGGACGCGGTGACCACGGTCATGGTGCTCAAGCCCGCGTCCCTGGACACCATCGTCGCCACCAACCTGCACGCCGACATCCTGTCGGACCTCGCCGCGGCGCTGTCGGGGTCGCTGGGCATCGCGCCCACGGCGAACCTGAACCCGTCGCGCAGGTTCCCGTCCATGTTCGAGCCCATCCATGGCTCGGCGTTCGACATCACCGGCAAGG
>JBQTJX010000039.1:0-151509 GCA_052386675.1 Betaproteobacteria bacterium | reverse complement strand
CAATTCTTGTGGCCGTGCACGAAACGGCTAAGGGGCTTCATGCTGCTGGCGTAATGGATCAGGTCACGCTGCGGGAATTCGACCGGCTATGCCTGCCGCCGGTCGAGCCTTTATCGCCTAGCAAGATCAGGAAGATTAGCGTTGCCGATAGTCTTCGATAGATACTGAAAGATCACATGGCGAGAAGAGTGCCGCGAGCGATAGGTGCCGATAGATCCTGAAGGGCACGCGCGTTGGAACGTCGATAGGTTTCGATAGTAGGCGATAGATGCTGAATGCTAATTTTGGGTATCAGATGCAAATGACGGTAGATCTGACGGTAGAAATGCTAGTCCAAGAAAAAAGTTCTATACGCGACAATGGTTTACAAGTGCCGTTGATGATTGAGTGGGAGTAGCGCGGACACTCGCGCTGGCCGCGGCGCTTGCAGCGCAGTCGCTTGCAACGCCCGCTTTCGCCCAGTCCCCGCCCCAGGTCGGCCAGGTCAGCAAGGACTCCGTCTGGGTGCCCACGCCGGATCGGATGATCCGGCGCATGCTCCAGCTCGCCGACGTGACCCCGTCCGATGTCGTGATGGACCTCGGCTCCGGCGACGGCCGCATCCCGATCCATGCCGCGAAGCACTTCGGCGCCGGCGCTATCGGCGTCGAGCTGGAGGAGAACCTGGTCCGGCTATCGGTCGAATCGGCCAGGGCGCAGGGCGTGTCGCACCTGGCACGGTTCATCCGGCAGGACCTGTATGAAGCCGACCTGTCGCAGGCGACGGTACTGGCGCTCTACATCAGTCCCGGCGTGATGACCCGGCTCAAGCCGCGCCTGCTGGAACTGAAACCCGGCACGCGCGTGGTGTCGCACCATTTCACGCTCGGTGACTGGGAACCGGACGAAGTGATCCGGACCGAGGGCCGCACCGGTTATCTCTGGGTCGTGCCCGCGGACGCGAGGGGAAGCTGGACGGTGGCGCTGCCGGGCAACGCGCTGCGCCTGCGTATCGAGCAGGCGCACCAGTCCCTGGCCATCCGCGGCGAGCGCCATGGGCGTCCGGTGAACGTCGTCGGCGCGCGCTTGCGGGGGACGGAGATCAGCTTCACCGCCTTCGATGTCGATGGCGGGGCGAGGCGCTTCCACGGTTCGATCGAAGGCGGGCGGATGGTGGGTGACTCGGAGGGCCAGGAGGTCCGCCCACTGCGCTGGAGTGCGTTGCGGGACTGATGGCGGCGCCCAATGTAACCGATCGGTTACATACTGGGCAGCAACGGGCCCGGCGCCGCCGGGGAATTTCCCGTGAATCCCGAACTCAAAGGGAAGTGACCCCCGCCATCCAGCAGACCTGTCGGCGCGCGGCGACGGCCCTCCTGTTGGGAATGGCCGGCGCAGCGTGGGCGAACAGCGACCCGCTGACCGGCCTGGTGGCCGAGCCGGGCGGCGCGGGCCTGGGCGCGGCCATCCGCGCCGAGCGCTCCCCCTACGTCGGCGCCGGCACCCGCTACGACCTGGTGCCGATCTACCTTTACGAAGGGAAGTACGCCTACCTTCACGCGTACCGCGCAGGCCTGCACCTGGACAAGGGATCGAACCATCGCTTCGATGTCTTCCTCTCCCATCGCTTCGAGGGCTTCCCCCACGACCGTACGCCGCCCGCGCTCGCCGGGATGGCCGAACGTGAACCGGGCATCGATGCCGGCGCGAGCTACGAGTACCGGGGAAAGTGGGGCAGCGTCTACGCCGAAGGCTTGCGGAACATCACCAGCGCTTCGGGCGGCACCGAGCTGCGCCTGGGCTACGGAACGCTCTGGCGCCATGGCCGGCTCAGCCTGCGCCCGCACGCGATGCTGGCGCTGCGCAATGCGAAGCTGAACAACTACTACTACGGCGTGCGGCCCGGAGAAGCGACCGCGACGCGGCCCGCCTACGAACCCGGCGCCGGGTCCAACCTGCAACTGGGGCTGTACGGCGCCTACTCACTCAGCGAGCGCTGGCGACTCCTGGGCGGCGTCTCCGCGACGCGATGGCCGGACCGGGTGCGCGACAGCCCGATCGTCGCCGACCGGACCGAGAACGCCGTGATGGTCGGGCTGATGTACGACTTCTCGCCGGACCAGGCAGCCTGGCCGGAGGCAAGGCCGCTGCTGCTGCGCGTGGGCGCGGGGCGGGCGACCGATTGCGACGTGGCGAAGGTGGTGCGCCTTGTCTGCACCTCGACCCGGACGCAGGACCAGACACGCGTTTCCATGGTCGAGGTCGGCCGTCCGTTCATCGAGGGCTTGAACGGATGGCCGCTGGACATCGTGGGCTACGTCGGGCTGCTGCACCATGACGAGCGCGGCGTGCAACCGGGCTTCTGGCAGGTGAACGCGTACATGAAGGGGCTATGGCACGGGTTTCCCTGGAGCCACCGGGTGATGACACGCATCGGCATGGGCGTGGGCGTGTCCTACGCGCATGGCACATCCATGCTGGAGTTGCGCGACGAGGGCAGGGACGGGAGGAAAGTGTCGCGACTCCTGAACTACCTCGACCCGACCATCGACTTCAGCGTCGGGGACCTGATCGGGGCGCCGTCGCTGAAGAAGCTGTTCGCGGGCCTTGGCGTATCGCATCGCTCGGGGATCTTCGGCACCTCCCAGCTGCTGGGCAACGTCAACGGCGGCTCGAACTACATCTACAGCTACTTCGAGTGGGAAATGTAGAATCGCCGCGATGGTGATAGACGATGCGGCCTTCATGCGACGCGCCCTCGAACTGGCGCAGCGCGCCGCCGGAGAAGGCGAGGTACCCGTGGGCGCTCTCGTCGTGTCGGGCGGACAGGTCGTGGGCGAGGGCTGGAACCGGCCCATCGGCACCTCCGATCCGACGGCGCACGCCGAAATCGACGCCATGCGCGCTGCGGCCCGGGCCCTCGGCAATTACCGCCTCACCGGCGCCACCCTCTACGTGACGCTGGAGCCCTGCGACATGTGCATGGGCGCCATGTTCCATGCGCGGGTGGCGCGGGTGGTCTATGGCGCCACCGATCCGAAGAAGCTGGTCCTGAAGAGCCAGGTGAAGGCCGAAGGCGGGGTGCTCGCCGCGGAATGCGGCGCAATCCTGAGCGCGTTCTTCGCGGCGCGCCGGTGACGATCGAGATCGACGCCTCGCGCCAGGAGCTCCGCTTCGCGGGCACGCGTTATCGCATCTCCACGTCGCGCAACGGGCTGGGGGAGACGAACGGCAGCTTCTGCACGCCGCGCGGCCGCCACATCGTGCGCGCGAAGATCGGGGCCGGCCAGCCCCTCAACACCGTGTTCGTCCGCCGCCGACCCACCGGGGAGGTGTGGACCCCGGCCCTGCACGCGGCGCACCCGGGCCGCGATTGGATCCTGACGCGGATCCTTTGGCTCTCCGGCTGCGAGCCCGGATTTAACCGCATGGGAGGCGTTGACACCATGCGCCGGTACATCTACATCCACGGCTCCCCGGAGTCCGCGGAAATGGGACGCCCAGGGTCGATTGGTTGCATCCGCATGCGAGGAGAGGACATTCTGGACCTCTTCGAACGGACCCCCCCGTATACGCCGGTCATAGTTCACGAATGACACCAGGATGCGACGCTAAGCTCAGGTATTACTTCACAAAATGCACCTGAATCAGTGGGTTAGTGTGACTTCCGCCCTATCCCCGGCAGGCCAGTTGGCAGAGTATTCCATTTAGGTGTAAATTTGTGTGTGAACGGTGGGACGCGAAGGCTGCAGTAGACAGAAAAACAAGCCGGTCGAACCTCAGGAGGTACCATGAAATCGATGCACAGAATGAAGATGGCAGCGAAAACGGTCGGCAGGGCAGCGCTGGTTCTCGGGCTCGGATTCGCCGCCGGCGGATGCTCGCTGCTCTCCGACTACCGCGCCATGGATCGCGCGCCGATCCACAACCCGGAAGGCCACGTGGTGGGACAAAAGGAAGTCCTGCAGTATCGCGGCTCGGGCGAGGAACTCACGCGCATCGCGCTCTATACGCCCTGGCGCAACCTGGACGGCCAGATCGTGGGCTACGAGGAACAGACCCGCAGCGGGTCCGTGATCCGCGACCTGAAGGGCAATGTCATCGGCTCGCGCTGGAAGGACCTGCGCAGTCGCGCGACGAACCGTAACGAGGGCATTTCGGTGGTGTTCGCGACCCAGCCGTCCCGGCAGGGTGCAGAAGCCGAGCATGTGGCTCCCGTGGCGGTGCTGGACTTCGTTCGCCTCGCCGGCCGGCTCTAGCCGGGCAGGGACAGTCGGGCCAACCGCTCGCGGTTCGGCCCGGCCACGATCCCCTTTTCGCAGATCAACGCGCTGATCAGTTCGGCTGGCGTGACGTCGAACGCCGGATTGCGCACGCGTACGCCCTCGGGCGCCCAGCGCAGGCCGCGGTAGCCGGTTACTTCCGATTCCGGCCGTTCCTCGATGGCGATGGCCGAGCCGTCCGCGATCGAAAAGTCGAAGGTCGAGAGCGGCGCGGCGACGTAGAACGGCAAGCCGTGCCGCTTCGCCAGTACGGCCAGTGTGTAGGTGCCGATCTTGTTGGCGGCATCGCCGTTGGCGGCGATGCGGTCCGCGCCAACGATTACCAGGTCCACTTCGCCCCGGCTCATCAGGTGGCCGGCCATGTTGTCCGTGATCAGAGTGCAGGGAATGCCTTCCTGCGCGCATTCCCACGCGGTGAGGCGCGCGCCCTGCAGGTAGGGCCGCGTCTCGCAGGCGACTACTGAGATGCCCTTGTCGATCGAAGAGCGCACCACTCCTAGCGCAGTGCCATGCCCCGCGGTCGCTAGCGCGCCGGTGTTGCAGTAGGTCAGGATCCGCGCGCCCTGCGGGATCAACGCGGCGCCATTGGCGCCCATGGCGCGATTCGCCGCAATGTCCTCGTCGAATATGGCGCGCGCTTCAGATTCGGCGCTGCCAGCGCGTTTCATGCGCTCCAGGGCCCAGAACAGGTTCACCGCCGTGGGCCGGCTGGCGGCGAGAAGGGCATAACTCTCCGGAGTGCCGCGTCCGAGGACGACGCCGAAGGCGGCCGCGCAACCGATCGCCGGCGCGCCGCGCACCACCATGTCGCGAATGGCCCCGGCCACCTCCGCCGCGCTGCGGCAGTCCACGTAAGTGGATTCGCCAGGCAGCAGGCGCTGGTCGAGCAACTCGAGGCGGTCGCCCCGCCAGCGGATGGCCTCTACCGCCACCTAGACCACGCGCTCATTGCCACCATCCACCGGCACCTGGGCCGCAGTCGTCTTCGCGAACAGCGGGCCGCACATCTCGGCTGCGAGTTCGGCGACGTCGCGCGAGGACACCTCGGTCCTCAGCAGGTTGTTGGTTCTGTACTGTTCGACGGTCATGCCGTAGGCCTTGGCGCGGGACGCGAGCACTTCCCCGGTCCAGAGGCCGGTGTCAAACACCTGGTTCGGGTGGATGGAGTTGATCCGGATCCCGTCCTTGCCCCATTCCAGCGCCGCGACGCGGGCGAGCTGGTTCATAGCGGCTTTCGACGCGGAATAGGCGCCGGCGCCGGGGCCGGGCGCGGGCACGTTCTTCGAGCCGATCACGACCACGCGCCCGCCACGCGGCGCCAGTTTGAGCAGCGGGTGGCAGGCCTGCATCACGATCAGGTTCGCCTCGACATTGATCGTCATCGCGCTCTTCCACATGTCTGCGCCGATGTCCTGGACCGGCTGCGAGGCGGGAAAGATGCCCGCGTTCAGGACCAGCATGTCCGTGCCGCCGAAGCGCTTGACTGCGGCGTCCATCGCCGCGTGGACCGCCGTCGCGTCGGTAAGGTCGCAGGCGATGCCGAGGAAATCCGCGCGCATCCAGAGCGCCGCGACTGCCGGATTCCGATCCAGGCCGACGACGGCCGCACCCCGGCGCAGGAGCGCTTCCGCGCAGGCCTTGCCGATGCCGGATGCGGCGCCGGTGACGATGGCGACTTCGCCTGCAAACGCGGGCGGGTTGCCGGCCTTCTTCAGCTTCGCCTGCTCAAGATCCCAGTATTCGATGTCGAAAGTGTGGCGGTCCTCCAGGGCGTTCCAGCCGCCCAGCGCCTCGGCGCGCAGGATCACTTCGATGGTGTGCTCGTAGAGGTCCTCCACAATGCCCACGTCCTTCGCCGTGCGCCCGAACGCGGCCAGCCCCAGCTCGGGGTCGAGCGCCACGCGCGGCGCCGGATCGAGCATGGTCTTCTTCTCCTTCGCGGTCTTTGCATTGCGCTCGAAATACCCGCGATAGGCGGCGCCAAAGGCGACCACGTCGCGGCCCAGCATCGGCACGGGCTTGGTGCGAATGACATGGTCCGGTGTCGCCGGGCCGCCTTGCGAGATGCGCTCGAGGTCCGGGTGGCGCGCGAAGCCGAGGAAGTTCGGCGCGTCGTTGCAGCGGCACAGCATCGGAAATCCGGCCGCGCGTGAGGCCTCGCCGCGCAGCTTCGCCGCATCCAAGCGCCTGAACGGTCCCGCCGTCGCCGCCGGCGGCGCCACCGTCCATGCCTTCTGCGCCGCGAGATAACGCTTGGCCATGGACACCAGCTCGATCATCAACTCGTAGGATTCGCGCGCGTCCTCGGCGAACGAGAACACGCCGTGGGAGAGCAGGACCATGCCAACCGTATTCCGGGTCTTTTGCTTCGGGAACTCGCGAGCGCAGTAAGCCGCGAGGTCGAAGCCAGCCATGATGTAGGGGACTACCACCACCTTGTCGCCGTAGATGTCGCGGATGCGCTTGTCCCCATCGGGGGAGTTCGACACCGACAGCACCGCGTCGGCGTGCGTATGGTCCACGTACTTGTGCGGCAGGCTGGCGTGCAGGATGGTTTCAACCGACGGCGCCGGGGCGCCAGCGCGCAGCGTGTGGGTCGCCAGTTCGTTGACCATCTGCGTGTCCGACAGCGAGGGAAGGCAAGCCAGGCGCCGCAGGTAGGCAAGCTGTACCGGCGCGAACCCGGCCGGCTCGATGGTCTCAAGGTCCCATCCGCTGCCCTTGACATAGAGCACCTCCTCGTCCTCGCCGAAGAGGTTCTTCTCGCGGATCTTGACCGAGGTATTGCCGCCCCCATGGAGGACCAGGGACTTGTCCCGGCCCAGCAGCCTGGAGGTGTACACGCGCAGGCCGAGCGGACCTTCGAATTTCGCCGCTTCGGCGTCCTGCCACAGGCTTTTCATGGGCGCGGATTATACTTTCGGTTCATGCTGAGAATTGAACTGATGGACTGGGACAAGGCGCAGCCGATCGCGGGGCCGATCCGGTTCGCGATATTCGTCGGCGAGCAGAACGTGCCGCCCGGAATCGAGCTCGACGACCTGGACGCAAGTTGCCTGCACGCCATCGCCTACGACCCGGAGGGCAGGGCCATCGGCACCGGCCGGCTGCTGCCCGACGGGCACATCGGCCGCATGGCGGTGGTGAAGGACTGGCGCAGGCAGGGCGTGGGCGCGGAAATCCTGGAGGCGCTGGTGGCCGAAGCGGCGCGCCGGGGCCATGCCGAGGTCGTGCTGTCGGCGCAGTTGCAGGCCGCGGAGTTCTACCGCAGCCATGGCTTCGTCGCAGAGGGCAAGGTGTACCAGGAGGCCGGCATACTGCACCAGGTCATGCGCCGCGTGCTCGGTCCGATCAAACCCGCGGCCTGAGTTCGTAGCGAACGGTTTCGCCGGCTTCGCCGCTCGCGTTGAAGGCTCGCTCCGCGTACCTCGTGCCGCCGCAAGGGTCGGCGATCAGCACCGTTGAGCAGCGGGTGCCGTAGTCCGGCGCGAGGATCCTGGCCCCGTTCAGGACCCCGAACAGCGGCTCCATTGCCACGGCCGGATCAAGCGCCCGCGCGAACCTCGCCTTGGATTCATCCACTTCGGGCGTATCAAGGAGGAAATTCCCCAGACCGTAGTAGCCAGGCGCCAGGCGCCGGGCGCCACCGTCCCGGTTCGTCAGCCACCAGAGTTCGCTTCCGTCGCAGGCCAGCAGGTTGAAGCCGCTGTAGGCGCCGAGCTTCCCGGCCATGCCCGCGACATAGTCCGCGGGCGACGCGTTGCCCGCCAGGAAGCGGGTCACGAGCGCGCCTCTGGATTCGGCCGCGTTGGCATCGCGCCCGCCGCGGTAATTGGTCACGGCCGCGAACCTGCCATTGCGCGAAACACCCATCCAGGTTCCTCCGGCCTGGAGGTCCCGTCCGGCAAGGATTTCAGGTTTGTCGGTCCAGAAGCCCGCGCGATTTGCGTGCCGCGCGTGGAACTCGTCGCGATTCGCCGCCACGACAAGCGGTTGCCGCGCATGCGCGCGCCAGGCGAGCAGGATCAGGCACATACAAAGCGTTCGGTCTTGCGCGCCAGGCCGAGCGCGGCAGACTCACGCGCGAGCACGGCTTCGAATGCGTGTTCATCCGTCACGCCTTCGTAGATCTCCATGAATGTGGTCGCTTCATCCCGGCGACGCATCCACGCACCCGCTACGCCGGTGTCCCGCCTGACGGCCGCGAACAGCGCCTCGATAGCCGGCCTGAGCGTATCCACGCGCGTCGGATCGACGCGGTAATACACGTAGTACGTGGTCATCGGGAGTAGGGCAGCGGCAGGACCTCGAGCGCCTCGTCGCCAGCGTTTGCGCGAACCGGCGACTTGGCATCGACTGACGCGATCGGCAGCACGGCCAGGACCTCGCCCGCGGCGGCATTCACCACGGTCCCAGAGGCCTGGCCCGGTAAGTCATCGACGAACAGGTTCTGCCCGGGAACCAGGGTCGCCGTCGAACGCAGCCGGTACAGCCGCCGCTTTACTGCGCCGCGATATTGTGCCCGCGCGACCACTTCCTGGCCCGGATAGCATCCCTTGCGGAAGTCCACGCCGCCGATGAGTTCGAAATTCGCCATCTGCGGCACCAGCTGGTCCTGTGTCGCGAGCGTCACCGTCGCCATGCCCGAGCGAATATCCTGCAGCATCCACTCGCGTTCGTCGGCATCCGCTTTCATGTCTGCCGCTCCCACGAGGAGGAAACGGTCCTGGGCCAGGCGGACCGCAATGAGGCCATCGCCACGGGTGACCGCAAGGTCCGCAGCGGGAACCGGCATGCCCATTGCCGACAGGCGCTTGTCCGCCCCGATCCCCCAGAGGCCGTGCAGCGGTAAAGTCCCCGACACGTCCGAAACCTTCACCTTGGCGCGCAGGACGAACATCGACAAGCGCTTGCCGACCGGCGCGACCAGGTCGCGGGACAACTGCAGCAAATACCCGCCTTCCTCCGGTACCAGCAGGAAGGTCGCCAGCAGGCGACCCTTGGCCGAGCACCAACCGGCGCGGCGCGCGCGGTCCTTTGCAAGCTGCTCCACGTCCACGGTCAGCTGCGCATGCAGGAACGCACACGCGTCCGGTCCTTCGACCCGCAATACGCCGTAACTGCTGATCGCAGAGGTGTGCATCGTAGAATGATGATTTTAGTAGGTTCCGTTGCTCAAGACCCTGTTCATCGCCGTCCTTCTCGGGCTGCTCGTCGCGGCAGGCGCCGGCTATTGGTATGTGGTGACGCCGGTGGCGGTCGGCAAGCTGCCTGCGGCATTCGACATTCCTCCGGGTTCGGGGTTTCGCGCCGCCGTGCAGCGCATCCAGGATGCCGGCGTCGGAGCAGGGCGGATCCCGTTCGAACTGCTGGCGCGCGCGCTCGGGCGCGACCAGGACATCAAGGCCGGAAGCTACGAGCTGGCGTCGGCGCCGACGCCCATGGAACTGCTCGACAAGCTGACGCGCGGTGACGTCACGCAAGCAGAGGTGAAATTCATCGAAGGCTGGGCTTTCCGCCAGTTGCGCGCTGCGCTGGACGCCCATCCCGATATCCGCCATGAAAGCAAGGGTATTCCCGACACATCTCTGATGGCGCGCCTCGGAGCGTCGGAAACCCACCCGGAGGGCCTGTTCTTCCCCGACACCTACCTGTTCGCCAAGGGCAGCAGCGACCTGCGGATTCTGCGCCGAGCCTACGACGCGATGCAGCGCCACCTGGCGCGCGAATGGGAGTCGCGCGACCCGCGCGCGCCGTACAAGTCGCCCTACGAAGCGCTCATTATGGCGTCTATCGTCGAGAAGGAAACCGGCCGCGCGGCGGAGCGGGACCTCATCGCGGGTGCGCTGGTGAACCGGCTGCGCATCGGCATGCTCCTGCAGGTCGATCCCACGGTGATCTACGGGCTCGGCGAAGCCTTCGACGGCAACCTGAAGAAAATCCACTTGCAGACGGACGGGCCCTACAACAGCTACCTGCGCCCCGGGCTGCCGCCAACACCTATTGCGGCGACCGGACTGGCCGCGCTGCGCGCGGCGCTGCGCCCGGCGAAGACCGACGCCCTCTACTACGTCGCCCGCGGCGACGGCACGAGCCAGTTCTCCCGCACGCTCGAGGAGCACAATCGTGCCGTGAGAAAATACCAGTTGAATGGCGGACGCTAACGGTACAGGCAGGTTCATCACCCTCGAGGGCATGGACGGCGCGGGCAAGTCCACGCACCTGGCCGCGATCGCGTCGACACTGCGCGCGCGCGGCCACGAAGTACTGGTGACGCGCGAGCCAGGCGGTACGCCGCTGGCGGAAAAGCTGCGCGCGCTGGTGCTTGCCGAGCCGATGGACGCGCTGAGCGAAACGCTGCTGATGTTCGCGGCACGCGCGGACCATGTCGCGCGCGCCATCCGGCCGGCGCTAGCCCGCGGCGCCTGGGTCCTGTGCGACCGCTTCACGGATTCCACGCTCGCCTACCAGGGTGGCGGCAAGGGCGTGCCCGCTGACGTTGTCCGCGGCCTCGCCGTTCAGGCGCATCCTGGACTGTCGCCGCACCGGACGCTGCTCTTCGATTGCACGTACGAGGTAAGCCGGGCCCGACTCAAGGGCGCCGGCCGCGCACCTGACCGCTTCGAGGGTGAGTCGCGGGCTTTCTTCGATCGCGTGCGCGCCGCCTACAAGGCCCTCGCCGCGGCGGAACCGGGCAGGATCCGCGTGATCGACGGCACCCGGACGCCTGAGCAGATCCCGCCGCAAGTCGACGCGGCGCTCGCCGGCTTGTGAGGCGATGACCGTATGATCGCGGCACTCCAGCCCGAAGCGTGGCGCCGCCTCGTCGCGCTGCGCGCGCGGCTGCCGCACGCGCTGCTTTTGCACGGAACGCAGGGCGTGGGAAAGCTCGCGCTCGCGGAGCGCTTCGCCCAGTTGCTGGTTTGCGAGGCCGCGGGGCAGGGCTCCGAGCCATGCGGCGCCTGCTCCGCCTGCCGCTGGTTCCTTGGCACCAACCATCCGGACGTGCGCTACGTCGAGCCCGAGGCGCTCGGGCGTTACGCCGCGCAGGCCGACGAGGACGACGATGCGCCCGCAAAGACCTCCAAGCCAAGCACCGAAATCAAGATCGAGCAGGTCCGCGCGCTGGCCGATTTCGTCAATGTTGGATCCCACCGTGGCGGGCGTCGAGTCGCGATCATCCATCCGGCGGAGGACATGAACGCCTCCTCGGCGAATTCGCTCCTCAAAAGCCTGGAGGAACCGCCAACCGGGGCCATGTTCCTTCTGGTGTCACACAGGCCCGCGCGCCTGCTGCCGACGATCCGCAGCCGCTGCGTTGCGGTCCCGGTGACGCTGCCGGCACAGAAAACGTCCCTTGCCTGGCTGACAGCGCAAGCTGTCCCGGAGCCGGTCCGTTGGCTGGCCTTTTCCGGTGGCGCGCCTCGACGCGCGCTCGAGATTGCGACTGGCGGGCATGCGGAGGCCATAGACGGCCTCCTGCGCGCGCTGGAGGCCTCGGATTTCGAGGCAGCCGCTTCGATCCCGGACCGGGAAACGCTGGAACTGCTTGCCGAAGTGCTGCAGAAAATCGCGCTGGACCGTGCATTCGTCGACCTTGCGGGGCGCTCCCGGTTTCTTCCCGAACTTCGGCTCAGGTCGCGTGCCCAAGCGAAGCAGTGGCTGGCCTTCGCCAGGGCCATGGGCCGCAATCGGCTCCTGGCGAAGCATCCACTCAACCCCAGGCTATTCGCCGCGGAAATGCTTTCGAGTTTTCCGGGGAGGTCTTCCTCATGATTACAAATAACTTTATATATGTAGTCCAACTTGTTGTATTTACGTTTATTAGTACGCTTTCATCGGCGTCCTATGGCCAGTCCTACGAGGCCTTCCTCCGGGCGGTCGAGGACGGGGACGCCAAGGTGGTGGCTGAGTATCTGGGTAAGGGCCTGGATCCCAACACACCAGACAAGGGGGGGCATACCGCGCTCATGATCGCCTCCCGGCTTGGGCACGAGAACCTGGTCGCTCTCCTGGTCGACAGGAAGGCGGATACAGGGCGCCGGAGCCCCCAGGGCGACACGGCGCTCATGATGGCCAGCCTGAAGGGCCACTTGGGAGTTGCCAGGATCCTGGTGGATCGCGGGGTACCGGTCAGGCATGAGGGGTGGGCGCCGCTTCACTACGCGGCCTTCGAGGGCCGCGATGAGATGGTTCGCTATCTCCTGGACAAGGGTGCCGACAAGGACGCGATTGCGCCCAATGGCTACTCGGCCCTGATGCTGGCGGCGCGAGGCGGTCACACGGATTCCGCCCGAATTCTCCTGCAGGATGACGCGGACTTCAGGATCGCCTCGCCGGATGGCGCTACGGCGCTGCGTATTGCCCTGGCGAGGAATGAGAAGGTGCTGGTGGAGCTACTCAGGCGAGCTGGGGCGGTGGACTAGACTTGATTAGACTTTACATAATACTGATTGCAGGTATTCCAAGTTCCTCAGTTCATCTTGCCACTTGGGGGCACAGGGATCCTCGCCACAGGAATGCCCTCGTCCACCAGGGCCGCATGCTCCTCGTCCGAGGCTTGTCCGCGAATCGGACGCGCCGGGACCTCGCTGTAGTACATTTTCCGCGCCTCTGCCGGAAACGCTTTCCCGACGTCCTCGGAACTCTTGAGCACCTCGTCCAGCATCCGTGAATAGAGGATCTGGGCAATGGCAAAGGGGTCTTTGCCCTCCATTTCCGGGGCTACCGCCGGCGTCGATGGCGCCTGTGCACCGACGTTGATCCGCGGAGCCGACAGCGCACGCTCGATGCTCCCGGCGCCGCAGGTCGGGCAACCCAGCAGGCCGCGCTTCCGCTGAGACGCGAAGTCCTTCGCGGAACCGAACCAGCCCTCGAACCGGTGTCCCTCCGCGCAGCGCAGGTCGTAGACGATCATGGAAGCCGATATTAGCCCAGAGGGGACTCGAAGCCCGCCGCAAATGTCACGAGGAGCCGCTTGAAGGCCCGGACGTCCGCCGTGCGGAACCGGCGCAACAGAACGGCCTCCCTCTGGCGGGCCTTCGCCACGAGCGGCACGATCCGTCGCCGGCCAGCGGGGGTGAGTTCCACCTGCGCCTGCCGCAGGTCCATCTCCCCCGCCACCCGCCGCACCAGCCCGCGGCGCTCCAGCCCGTCGAGCAGCTTGGACAGCGTCGGTTGTTTGAACAGCGTGGCGCGGGCCAGCGCGCCGACCGTATAGCCGCCGCCCGCCGACAGCGTGCCCAGCACGCGCCATTCCGTCACCCGCATCCGCGCCGGCGCGAGCAGGGCGTGGAAATCGCGCAGAATCACGTGGCTCGCCCGCGCCACCAGGTACGGCAGGTAGTCGTTCGGGAACCCGCCCTTCGGTTTTCCCGGTGCCCGACGCGGTTTATGAGTTTTCATTGACCTATGAAATTTCATCTAATACGATAGATCAGCCCCGGCCCAGGAGCAAGCGCCATGTTTGCCGACCGCATCGAAGCCAAGTGGATCGACCTGTTCGCCGAGGTGTTCGCGCGCTGCAAGGTCGCGCCCGGGGAGTCCTGCGCGATCCTCTCGGAAACCCAGTCCCGCGCCCTCAACGTGCAGCTCGCCGAGCTGGCGCTGGCGCGCCTTGGCGCCCGCCCTTTCCACGTCGTGGTGCCGACGCCACGCCAGACGGCGCCGGTACCGATCCGCTCCACCGGGGCCTCGGTGGCGCTCCGTGACATGGGCGCCGCGGTGGCGGCGCTTGCCGCCAGTGGTTTCGTCGCCGATTGCACGCTTGAAGGCCTGATGCACGCCGCCGAGCTGCCGCGGATCCTGGGTGGCGGCGCACGCGTGCTGTACATCTCCAACGAGCATCCAGAGGCGCTTGAGCGCCTTGCGCCCTCCCCGGACGACGAGCAAAAGGTGCGCGCGGCCATGAGGCTGCTGCGCGAGGCACGCGCCATGACGGTCACCTCGCCCGCCGGGACCGACCTGAGGATCAGGGTCGAGGGCGCGAAGGTCGGGGGCGTCTGGGGCTACACCGAGAAGCCGGGAACCCTGTCGCACTGGCCGGGCGGCCTGTGCCTGTGCTTCCCGAAGGCCGGCAGCGTGGACGGCAGCCTCGTGCTCGCCGCTGGTGACATGAATCTCACCTTCAAGCGGCACCTCGAATCCGCGGTTCGCCTGACGATCGAGGGAGACTACGTCACCCGCATCGACGGCGATTCGCTCGATGCGGAACTGATGCGCGACTACTTTGCCGCCTGGGGCGATCGCGATGCCTACGCGGTTTCCCACGTCGGCTGGGGAATGAACACGCGCGCGCGCTGGGATGCAATCGCGCTCTACGACAAGCGCGACGTGAACGGGACAGAGCAACGGGCCTTCGCGGGCAACTTCCTGTACTCGACCGGAGCCAACGAGGTCGCCGGCCGCCACACGCTGGGGCATTTTGACCTGCCGCTGCGCCATTGCACGGTGGCGCTGGACGGCAGGGCGGTCGTGGAAAGCGGCAAGCTGGCGGGGGCATTGGCATGAAGCCGCCTCGCAGCCCCCTGCTTTTTCTGCACGGCGTCGGCGGCGGCCACCATGCCTGGGAGCGGCAATTGCCGTACTTCGCCACCCTCGGCTATCCCGCGCACGCCTGGGACCAGCCAGGCTACGGCGAGAGCCCGATCGTGGAGCCCTACGACCTGGAACAGGTCAGCGCCTCCCTCAAGCGCCTGGTCGAAGCCCTCGGCGGCGAGCCCGTGGTCCTGGTCGGGCACAGCATGGGGGGGCTGGTCGCGCAGGAAACCTATGCTCGCCATCCGGAGGTGGTGAAGGCGCTGGTGCTGTCCTTCACCAGCCCGGCGTTCGCCGGTGGCGACAGCGAGTTCACGAAGCAATTCATCGCCGCGCGCATCGCACCGCTGGACCAGGGCCAGTCCATGGCCGATATCGCCGCGCGCCTGATGTCGACCATGCGCGGGTCCAGGTCGGACCCTTCCGGCCTCGCGCTGGCGGAGAAGATCATGTCCGGCATCGCGCCGGAAACGTATCGCAAGGCGGTGCAGTTCCTCACCACCTTCGACCGGCGCAAAGAGCTGGCTGACATCAAGGTGCCCACGCTCCTGATCGCCGGCAGCGATGACCGTACCGCGCCACCCAAGGTGATGGAGAAGATGGCGCAGAGGATTCCGGGCGCCGAGTTCGTCCTGCTCGACGGCTGCGGCCACCTCGGCCCGATGGACCAGCCGGACGAGTTCAACGCCGCACTGCTCGGCTTTCTGAAACGCCACTGCCTATGAGCGATCCCCGCTATGCCGTCGCCGGGTCCAGCCTGTCGCTGACCCAGAAACAGCGCGACCTGATCGCGCTGGCCGAATCGCTCGGCCCGCGCTTCGCCTCCCGCGCCGCGCGTCACGACAGCGAGGCCAGTTTCCCGTTCGAGAACTACGCCGATCTAAAGGCGGCCGGGCTGCTGGGTCTTTGCGTGCCGGAGTCCTACGGTGGCCATGGCGCCGATTTCAGGACCTACGCCCTGGTGTCCGCGACGCTGGGCAAGTACTGCGGCGCCACCGCCCTCACGCTCAATATGCACATGTGCTCCACTCTCTGGCCAGGATTGCTGGCGGATGACCTCGACATGACGCCGGCCGAGCGGGCACAGCATGAGCAGCACCGCTCAGTCCACTTCGGACGCGTCGTGAAGGATGGCGCCATCTACGCGCAGCCGTTTTCCGAAGGCAGCGCCGCCGCGGCCGGCAAGGCGCCTTTCGGAACTGCGGCGACCAAGGTCGACGGCGGCTGGGTGGTCAATGGCCGGAAGATCTTCGCCTCGCTCTCGGGCGCGGCCGACTACTACGGCGTGCTCTGTACCGAGGACAAGCCCGACCGGTCGATGCGGGACACGCTCTACATCGCAGTGCCGGGGTCGGCGCCCGGGCTGGCCGTGACCGGAGACTGGGACCCGCTCGGGATGCGCGGCACGGTATCCCGCAATCTCGTGTTCAAGGATGTATTCGTCCCGGACGAGGCGCAGATGATGCCGCGCGGCGTGTACTTCCAGGCCGCGAACCGCTGGCCGCACATGTTCACCACGCTGTCGCCCACCTACATGGGCATTGCCATCGCCGCGTATGAGTTCACAGTTCGGTACCTGCGCGGCGAAGTCGATGGCATGCCGCCGGTAAGGCGGCGCATGTATCCCACCAAGCAGATCGCGGTGGCCGAGATGTGGGTCAAGCTGGAGCAGACACGGGCGCTGTTCCTGCGAATGCTCGAGGACGCCCGCATCGACCCGCCCAAGGACGCGCGCTTGCGCGCCTATGCCGCACAGTTCACGATCATGGAGAACGCCAACGCCCTGTGTGCGCTCGCGATCCGTACCTGTGGCGGCCAATCCATGCAGAAGAGCTTGCCGCTTGAGCGCCTGTACCGCGATTCGCGCTGCGGCTCGCTGATGCTCCCGTGGACGGCGGAGTTGTGCCTGGACCGGATCGGCCGCGAGGCGTTGTACGAAGCCGGGGAGGCAGACGATTAACCTGTCGCGGATCATCGAGCGCTGGGCGGCCCATTTTCCGGACAAGGTCGCCCTGCATTTCGACGGCAAGGACCTGACCTATCGCGAGCTCTGGCAGCGGATCGAGGCCCTGTCCCCCGCGCTCGGAGTCGCCCGCGGCGACCGCGTGGCCTACCTTGGATACAACGATCCGCGCATGCTCGTGCTGCTGTTTGCCCTCGCCCGGGCAGGTGCGATCCTGGTACCACTCAACTGGCGCCTCACTGCGGCTGAGCATCGCGCCATCCTCAAGGATTGCAGGCCACGCTATCTGGTCGCCGAACGGGAGTTCGTGCAGCACGCCGCCACGCTGGATGTGCCCCAGGGTCCGCCCGCCGCCGCCCGAGCGGCCTGCCTCGACGGCAGCGACGCCGACGATGTCCTGATTGTCTACACCTCCGGCACGACCGGCCTCGCTAAGGGCGCGGTGCTGGCGCAGGATGCGTTACTGTGGAACGGCCTCAACGGCATCCACGCGCATGACCTCGGCCAGGCGGACCACGTCCTCACCGCGCTGCCGATGTTTCACGTCGGCGGACTCAACAACCAGACGCTGCCGGCGCTTCTGGCCGGCGCCACCGTCACTCTGCACCGTCGATTCGATCCCGCCCTGTGGCTGGCCGATGTCGCCGCGCGCCGACCAACCATTTCCCTGCTCGTGCCCGCGGCCATCCAGGCCGTGATCTCCCACCCCGCGTGGACGGCGACGAACCTCTCCTCGCTTCGAATGCTGAACGCCGGATCCATGGTGATCCCGGATTCGCAGATCCGGGCGTTCCACGCGCGCGGCGTTCCGGTGGGCCAGATCTACGGCTGCACGGAAACCGCGCCCATCGCCACGGTCCTGCTCAAGGAAGACGCCGAGCGCAAGCTGGGCAGCGCCGGCAAGGCCGCGCCCCACTGCGAAGTCCGGCTGGTGGAGGGCGAAGTGCAGGTCCGTGGTCCCAATGTCATGCGCGGCTACTGGAACGATCCGGCAGCGACCGCAGCCGCGTTCGCGCCCGGGGGCTGGTTCCGCACCGGCGACCTCGGGCGGATGGACGAGGACGGATTTCTCTGGATCATGGGCCGCTCCAAGGATGTCATCATCTCGGGCGGGGAAAACGTCTATCCGGCCGAGCTCGAGAACGTGCTGGCGGACTGCCCCGCGATCGCCGAGGCGGCGGTGGTGGGCGTCCCGGACCGGAAATGGGGCGAAGCAGCCTGCGCCTGCATCGTGCGCCGAGACTCCATCGATGAGGCGGCGGTCCTGGCGCTGTTCCGGGACCGGTTGGCGAAGTTCAAGCATCCGCGGCGGGTCGTGTTCCTCGATGCCCTGCCCCGGAACGCCATGGGAAAGGTGCAGAAGTTCGAACTGAAGCGCCTGCTCGAATCCGGCTAGCTCAGTCCACCGCGAGTTCGACCGCGCCGAGGTCGCCGGCGTCGAAGCGGATGCGATCCCCGGCCTTTGGAAACTTCGTGGTCACCAGGCTGCCGGTGATCACGATGTCGCTGCGCCAGAGGCCGAGACCACGCGCTGCCAGGTTGTTCGCCACCCAGGCGAGTGCCTCGAACGGATGCCCCATGACATCACGACCATAGCCCTCGCCAACCTCGACGCCGTTGATGGTCGCGACGCCGCGCAAGCCGCCGAGGTCCAGGCCCTGCCAGTCCCGCAACCGCTCGCCCAGCACCGCGCCCTCGTTCCAGGCGTTGTCGGCGACCAGCATCAGGGCATGCGAGGCGATGTTCGCATAGTCCGCATTGCGATCGTCGGCCAACTCCAGCGCCGGCATCACCGCCGACACGGCCTGCGCGACACGTGCCCTGGTGTACGGTGCGCCGACAGCGGGCAGGTCCTCCCCCAGTTCCACCGCGATCTCGAATTCCACCAGCAGGCGCGTGTAATCCGCCTCGCGCACCCGCGCCGGCCCACGCAGCAGAGACTTTTCCAGCATGTCCCCGGCAATGGAGTCCTGCACCCCGACCATCTGGCGCATGGCGGGCGTGGTCAACGCGATCTTGTAGCCCGCGACCGCGCCCAGTTCCCGGCCTCGCATGCCGACGAACTCTCCCTGTATGGCGTAGGCCTCCGCGAGGTTTTGCGGCGCCAGGTCCTCGGGCATCGGTCCGAAGCGGTCGCGGCGGCGGTGCGCTTCGTAGAGCCAGGCGCCAGCGCGCTCCAGCCTGGGTTCGGGCCTGGTCAAATGCCTTCTGCGGAACATTCGCGTGCCCTCCCTATGGTGCCCGGGGCCGGACTCGAACCAGCACGACCTTGCGGTCGGGGGATTTTAAGTCCCCTGCGTCTACCAGTTTCGCCACCCGGGCAGGCCTTGAGAAGGGGGCTGGAGGCGGGGGTCGGAATCGAACCGGCGTACACGGCTTTGCAGGCCGCTGCATGACCACTCTGCCACCCCGCCGGGTTGCATAAAAGCAAAGGGAAGGCCTTTCGACCTTCCCTATCGTAATCTGGAGCGGGAGACCGGTCTCGAACCGGCGACCTTAACGTTGGCAACGTTACGCTCTACCAACTGAGCTACTCCCGCATGAACGGAGGCGGATTATAGCTCAACCGGAGGCATGCGGCAGGGCCTTGCGCAGGTAGTACAGCATGGATATGACCGTCAGCACCGCCGCGACGTTGATCAGGATTGTCCCCAGCCACTGGCAATCCACCAGGCCGAACAGCTCCTCGCCGTAGAGCAGGAGCGGGATCGCGACCATCTGGCTGGCGGTTTTCAACTTGCCGATGGTGGCCACCGCGACGCTTTTCGCCTGCCCCACCTTGGCCATCCACTCCCGCAGCGCGGACACCGCGATTTCCCGGCCGATGATGATCAGCGCAACCACCGGATCGACGCGCGCCAGCTGCAGCAGCACGACCAGGGCACCGGCGACCATGAGCTTGTCGGCCACCGGGTCGAGGAACGCGCCGAACGCGGACATCTGGTTCAGCCGGCGCGCCAGCCAGCCATCGAGCCAGTCCGTCAGCGAGGCGAACACGAAGATCGCGGTCGCCGTCACGTTGCGCCCCCACTCGGACAGCCAGTGGTCCGGCAGGTAGAAGATACCCACGATCAGCGGGATCAGCAGGATCCGCAACCAGGTGATCAGGTTGGGCAGGCTCGTCAGGCTGGATCGATCGGCAGGCATGCGTCTCGCGCGTAGTTGGAATCAGGCGTGCAGGTGGCGATAGATCTTCTCGGCCAGCGTCCGGCTCACGCCCGGAACCTTCGTCAGGTCGTCCACGCCAGCCGACTGGACACCCTGCAGGCCGCCGAAATGCGCCAGCAGCTTCAGGCGCCGCTTGGCGCCAATGCCGGGAATCTCGGACAGGGTGGATGTTACCCGCGCCTTGCCTCTGCGCGCGCGGTGTCCTGCGATCGCGAAACGGTGCGCCTCGTCCCGGATGCTCTGGATCAGGTGCAGGCCGGCATGGTCGGCGGGAAGCGACAACGCCTGTCCTTCGGCCTCGAGGAGCAGTTCCTCCAGCCCGGGACGGCGTGCCGGTCCCTTGGCGACGCCGAGCACGTTGACGTCGCTCAGGCCCAGTTCGGCGAGCGCGGCCCGTGCGGCATTGAGTTGCCCCCGGCCGCCGTCGATCAGCACCAGGTCGGGCATCCGCCCCTCTTCCGCCGAGACGCGGCTGTAGCGCCGCTCCAGCGCCTGCCGCATGGCGCCGTAGTCGTCACCCGGCGTGACGTCGCGGATGTTGAAGCGGCGGTACTCGCCGCGCTGCATCGCATGGCGGTCATAAACCACGCAGGACGCGACGGTGGCCTCCCCCATGGTGTGGCTGATGTCGAAGCATTCGATCCGTTGCGCCGTCTCCGCCAAGCCGAGCGCCTCGCGCAATGCGACGATGCGCGCCTCCTGGGTACTTTTCTCGCGCGCCCGCTGCGCCAGCGCCAGCTGCGCGTTCTTGGCCGCCATCTCGACCCAGATGCGGCGCTCGCCCTGCAGCGCAGCCTGCACCTGCGAGCCGGCGAGCTGGAAATCCACCTCTGCCCCGACCAGCACCAGCGGCGGTGGTGGTTGTTCCACGTAATGCTGTCCGAGGAACGCGGCCAGCACCTCGCTCGCGCTCGCCCGGTCCGCGTTCTGCGGGAAGAAGCTGCGGTCCCCGACGTGCCTCCCGCCGCGGATCATGGCCAGGTTCACGCACGCCAGGCCGCCGTCCATCTCGCAGGCGACGACGTCGGCATCCACGCCGCGCTCCGACTCGACGTACTGCCTCGCCTGCACCCGCGACAGCGCGCGCGCCTGGTCCCGGAACACCGCTGCTTCCTCGTAGCGCGTGGCTTCAGCCGCGGCCTGCATCTTGTCGTTCAGTAGGCCGATGACGTCGTCTTCGCGGCCCTGCAGGAAAAGTTCCGCGCCCTTCACGTCCTGGGCATAGCGCTCGGCGCTGATCTGCCCGGTGCAGGGCGCCGTGCAGCGGCGGATCTGGTGCAGCAGGCAGGGTCGCGATCGGTTGGCGAACACCGAGTCCTCGCAGGTGCGCAGGCGGAAAACCCGCTGCAGCAGCTGGATGCTCTCCCGGACCGCGTGTGAATGCGGAAACGGCCCGAAGTAGCGGTTGGTCCGGTCCCGCGCGCCCCGGTGGAACCCGAGCCGCGGGAAGGCATGCCCGGTGACCATCAGGAAGGGATAGGATTTGTCGTCCCGGAACAGGATGTTGTAGCGCGGCGCCAGGCTCTTGATGTAGTTGTTCTCCAGCAGCAGCGCCTCGCCCTCAGAGCGCGTCACCGTGGTCTCGATGCCGGCCACCTGCGACAGCATCATCCGGATACGCGGGCTCTGGTCCAGCTTGCTGAAATAGGAACCGACGCGCTTGCGCAGGTCGCCAGCCTTGCCGACGTACAGCGGCTCGCCCTGGGCACCCAGCATCCGGTACACCCCCGGGAGGTTCGGCAGGCCGGCAACGAAGGCTTTCGGGTCGAACATGGGTATGGATTATAATTCGGCCCCTTTTCAAGGACTTGGGCAATGGCAAAGGTATCCGCAGTCGAACTCCGCGTCGGCAACCTCCTCGAGTGGGACAAGCGCGTCTGGCGCGTCCTCAAGTGCTACCACGTGCACGTCGGCGGACGCGGCGGCGCCTTCATGCAGGTCGAGATGAAGGACATCGAGGCCGGCACCAAGACCAACCAGCGCTTTCGCACGGAGGACAAGATCGAGCGTGCCTTCGTCGACCCTCGCGAGATGGAATACCTGTACCAGGACGGCGACAGCTACGTGTTCATGGACAAGGAGAACTACGAGCAGATGCCGCTATCGGCCGAGTTCCTCGAGGGCCAGACGGGCTACCTGCTGCCGAACATGTCGGTGCAGGTAAACTTCTACAACAGTCGGCCCATCGGCCTCGAGTTTCCGCCCTCGGTGGTGCTGACGGTGACCGATACCGAGCCCGGCATCAAGAACGCGACCGCCACCAACACCTTCAAGGCGGCGACGACGGAAACAGGGCTCATCGTCCAGGTGCCGCCGTTCATCAACCAGGGCGAGAAGATCAAGGTTTCGACAAACGATGGCAGCTATATGGAAAGGGCCTAGGGAATTTTCCCCATGGCCTGCAGGGCTTCCCTGTAGGCCACGCTCTTCCTGAGGTCCCTGCCGCCCTGGTGGCGCATGCGTTCAGCGCGCCTTGGGACTGTCATCGGCGCCTCCCCCAGGGCCGCCAGCAGCGCGTCCTGCCCTCCCGGGTCCTGGCACAACAACACCATGTCGCATCCGGCGGCGAGCGCCGCATGGGCGCGCTCCGGGATGCCCCCCGCGGTGCTCGCACCCTCCATGGCGAGGTCATCGCTGAAGATCAGTCCGTCGAAGCCGAGGCGCGCACGCAGCACCTCCTGCAGCCAGTAGCGTGAGTACCCGGCCGGCTCCGGATCCGCCTCCGGGTAGATGACGTGCGCCGGCATCACGCCGGCGAGCCCGGCGGCGATGACCGGCGCATAGGGCGCGACGTCCTTGCGCAGGACGTCGACCGGCCTGCGCTCGTCGCGCGGTACGCCGACGTGGGAATCCACCGCCGCATAGCCGTGTCCCGGGAAATGCTTCGCCACCGCCGCCGACCCGGCATCCGCCAGCCCTTTCACCAGGGCCGCCGCCAGCGCGCCCACAGCGTTCGGGTCGTAGTGGAAGGCGCGATGGCCGATGACCTCGCTGCTGCCGTAATCGAGGTCGAGCACCGGCGTGAAGCTGAAATCCACGCCGTGCGCGGCAAGCTCGGCAGCGATCACGTATCCGACCGCGTGCGCGCATTCCAGGGCGCCGTCGCGATCCCGGTCCCAGAGCATGCCCAGGCGCTGCATTGGCGGAATCGTGGTGAAGCCGGCCTTGAATCGCTGCACGCGGCCGCCTTCGTGGTCCACGCACACGAACAGCGCGGGATCACGCAGGCTCTCGATCTCCGCGGTCAGCTCAAGCAGCTGCTCCGGATTTCCGTAGTTATGCGCGAACAGGATCACGCCGCCCACGGCCGGATGCGCCATCCGCCGGCGATCGTCGTCGGTAAGCGCTGTGCCGGCGGGATCCAGCACCACCACTCCCAGCGGGAGCCGCGCCTTCAGCCGTCGCATATCAGATCGGTGACGACGCCGTAGATCATCGCGCCGCGTGGGTGATCAATTGCTTCATTTCCCGAACCGCCTCGCGCATGCCGATGAACACCGCCCGCGACACAATGGCGTGGCCAATGTGCAGCTCGCGCACGCCGGCGAGGCGCGCCACCGGCTCGACGTTGAAATAGTTGAGCGCGTGCCCGGCGTTGAAGCGCATGCCCAGAGAGCGGATGTGCGCGCCTGCGGCGCGCACCTTCTCCAGTTCAGTCACCACCGCGGCGCTCTCCGCGTCTCGGCCCTTGGCGTGGAAGGCATGCGCATAGGGTCCGGTGTGAACCTCGCACACCGCCGCGCCAACGCGCTTCGCGGCATCCACCTGCGCAATGGCGGCGTCGATAAACACCGAAACCACAATGCCGGCATCGGCGAGTTTCGCGACATGACCGCGCAGGCGCGCCTCCTGCGACGTAATGTCCAGCCCGCCTTCGGTGGTCACCTCGTGCCGGCCTTCGGGCACCAGCATCGCCATCTCCGGCCTGATGCGGCAGGCGATTCCCACCATCTCGTCGGTGGCCGCCATCTCCAGGTTGAGCTTGATATGTGTGAGCTCGCGCAGGCGCCGCACATCCTCGTCCTGGATATGGCGCCGGTCCTCGCGCAGATGCACGGTGATCCCGTCGGCGCCGCCCAGATGCGCCTCCACCGCCGCCCAGACGGGATCAGGCTCATAGGTGCGCCTCGCCTGCCGCACGGTCGCGACGTGATCCACGTTGACGCCAAGTTCGATCATAGGACCTTCAATTCCGCGAGCACCGCCCGCGTGTGGAGCGCCTGGCCGCCCAGCCGTTCCGCGATCAGTGCGCGCATCAGCCGCAGCGCCTCTTCGCGGGTTTCCAGGGTGCGGTAATCATCGCGCGCAATATCCAGCAGCGTGCTTCCGCGCACGACCATTTCGCCGTTGCCACCCTTCGACTCCACCGGCCCGCGATCGGGCTGGTAGGCATAGCGCTTGCCCGGCTCGATCATGGTGCCGCCGCCCGCTTCGCGATCGAGCACGGGAGCATAGCCCAGTTCGGCAAGCAGGCGCCGCTCGAAGCCCCGCAGCACCGGCGCCTTGGGCTCGCCCGCGGCCAGCCGGGCCAGCGCGTCGGCGTAGGCGTCGACCAATGCCTCATGCGGATCCTCGCGGGGCAGCAACCGCAGCAGCAGTTCGTTCAGGTAGAAGCCGCACATCAGCCCGGTGCCGGAGAGCGCGGCTTCCCCCCCGCTCCATTCCACGGCCGTCAACGTGCCCAGATCCGACGATCCGCTCCAGCTCAGCCGAAGCGGCTGGAAGGCGAGCAGCAGGCCGCGCAGCGCAGAGCGCGGGCGGCGCGCGCCGCGGGCAAGGATGCCGAGGCGCCCGTGGCGGCGTGTCAGCACCTCGACGATCAAGCTGGTCTCCTTGTAGGGCCAGGTGTGGAGCACGAAACCGGGCTCGTTGTCCGCCCGCCGCTTCATGTCCGCGGCTCAGCCATAGCCCAGTTGCCTCAGGAAGCGGGCGTCCCCGCTCCAGGCGTCCTTCACCTTGACCCAGACCCCGAGGTAGACCTTGCCGCCGAAGAGCTTTTCCATGTCGAGCCGGGCTGCGGTGGATATGCGCTTGAGCTTCTCCCCGCCCTTGCCCACCAGGATCGGCTTCTGGCTGTCGCGCTCGACCCATATCGAGGCCTCGATGCGGCGCAGGCGGCCCTCTTCCTTGAAACTGTCCACCACCACTTCGCAGCGGTAGGGCAATTCCTCGCCCAGGAGGCGGAACAGTTTCTCGCGCAGGATCTCGGCGGCGAAGAAACGTTCGTCCTGGTCGGTCAGTTGCTCCGGCGGATAGATCGCCGCGCTTTCCGGCAGGAGGTCGCGCAGCACGCGCGTCAATTCCGGAACGTTCTTTCCCGTCTGCGCCGACACCGGGACGATGGCGGCGAAGCGCCCTTCCTTGTCGAGCCTCGCCACCAGCGGAAGCAGCGCGCCGGGACCGCGCACCAGGTCCAGCTTGTTCACCGCGACCACGATGCGCGCGTCCTTTGGCATGCGCGCGAGCACCTGCTGGTCAGCGCCGCCATAGCGCGTCGCCTCGATCACGAACAGGACCGCGTCGGTGTCCCGGGCTGCCTCGCTGGCGCGACGGTTGAGCGCGCGGTTGAGCGGGTTGACGTGTCGCGTCTGGTAGCCGGGAGAGTCGGTGAAGATGATCTGGCAGTCCGGCATGGTGAGGATGCCCCGCACCAGGTGCCGCGTGGTCTGTGGCTTGGGCGAGACGATCGCGATTTTCTGGCCAAGCAGGCGATTGAGCAGGCTGGACTTGCCCGTGTTCGGTCGCCCGACCAGCGCCACCGTGCCGCAGCGGAACGTGCTCACGCGTCCGGGTCCGGCTTCAGCTGTCCGAGCATGTGCTCGGCCGCCTGCTGCTCCGCGATGCGACGGGAACTTCCCGTCCCCTTCGCCAGCCTGGGTTCGCCTCCGCCGATTCCTTCCACGCTGCACTCGACTTCGAAGGTCTGCTTGTGCGCCGCGCCGCGCGTGGCGACGACCCGGTACTGGGGCAGCTTCTGCCGCTTGCCCTGCAGCAGCTCCTGCAGCTGGGTCTTCGCGTCCTTCGAGGGTTCGGCGGGGTCCAGGCGCCCCAGGGCCTCGTCGTAGACCTTCAGCACGGAGACGCGCGCAGCCTGGTAGCCACCGTCGAGGAATACGGCGCCGAAGACGGCCTCGAGCGCATCGGCCAGGATCGAGGACCGGTCCGCGCCGCCGCTCGCGAGTTCGCCCTCCCCGAGGCGAAGGAAGCCGGACAGCCCATGGGCGCGCGCAACCCCGGCCAGGGCGGTTTCGCGCACCAGGTTGGCGCGCAGTCGTGACAGTTCGCCCTCGGTGCGCTCGGGGAAGCGCGAATAGAGTTCCTCCGTGATCACGCAGCCGAGCACGCCGTCGCCGAGGAACTCCAGGCGCTCGTTGTGCGGCGAGCCGAAACTGCGGTGCGTAAGCGCCTGCTCGAGCAGGCCGGTGTTGCGGAAGCGGTGCCCCAGGGCCCGTTCCAGCGCCGGGCGGCCGGTGCCGGATTCGCGCTTGCTGCCGGTGGCGCTATTCCTTGGAGCTTGCCGCAAAATCGATGTGCAGGCCGATGTTGCCGAACAGCGAGATCTCCTTGCGGTAGGCGGCGTTGATCACGATCTCGCTGCCTTCCTTGGTGATCTCGAGGTCGGAGCCCTTGACGGTTGTGATGTCGTCCACCTGTGCGCGCTGGTCGAAAGCCTTGCGGATGTCGTTGGGCGAGGCGCTCCGCTTCTCTGCCGACAGGGCGGCCACCGCTTTCTTGATGGTGTAGAACTCCAGGTACGAGGGCGCCACCTTCATCCCCATGAGCGCCAGGATGACAAAGATGAACGCCCCCACCATCAGGGCCCCGAGGCTCAAACCGAGTTGCTTTCTGCGCATGCCCGCTCTCCCGATGAGGCTGCCTGATGGACCGGTCACCTGAATGAGCCGAAACGGCCCAGTTCGTTCAGGTTGAGCCAGATGAAAAACGCCTTGCCGACGACATTGCGGTCCGGGACGAAGCCCCAGACCCGGCTGTCGCTCGAATTGTCGCGATTGTCGCCCATGACGAAATAGTGGCCGGCCGGCACCGTGCAGGCGAGCCCGGCGATATTGTAAGTGCAATTGCCGGAGAACGGGAACGAGCGCTGCGCCGGCGCGAAGCCCTGCGCCTCGTCCTCTAGCAGGATCTCGTGGCCGGTGCCGTCCAGGGTCTCGACGAAACGGCGCGCGAACTGCATCCGCTCACGGTGCAGGTAGTCCTCGACCTGGCGCACCGGCACCTGCGCGCCGTTGACCGTCAGGCGCCGGTCGCGGTACTCGATGCGGTCGCCGGGAAGCCCCACCACGCGCTTTATGTAGTCGAGCGTCGGGTCGTCCGGGTAGCGGAACACCATGACGTCGCCGCGCCTGGGCAGGTTCATCTCGACCAGCTTGTTGTTCAGCACCGGCACGCGGATGCCATAGGTGAACTTGTTTACGAGGATGAAATCGCCCACCAGCAGCGTCGGGATCATCGAGCCAGAGGGAATCTTGAACGGCTCGACCAGGAACGAGCGCAGCAGGAACACCACCAGGATCACCGGGAAGAAGCTGACCGAGTACTCCACCCACCAGGGCTGCTTCGCGCCCGCGGCACGGCGCTTCGCCAGCCAGCCGGATTCGACCGCCCACACCGCGCCGGTCACCAGCAGAAGGGCGAGCAGGAACAGCGCGAATGTCACTTGTCGCCCATCTGCAGGACCGCAAGGAAGGCCTCCTGCGGTATTTCCACCGAGCCGACCTGCTTCATGCGTTTCTTGCCCTCCTTCTGCTTGTCCAGCAGCTTGCGCTTGCGGCTCACATCGCCGCCGTAGCACTTCGCGATCACGTTCTTGCGCAGCGCCTTGACGTTCTCGCGCGCCACGATGTTGGCCCCGATGGCGGCCTGGATGGCAACGTCGAACATCTGCCGCGGGATCAGGCTGCGCAGCCGGGTGACGACATCGCGTCCGCGATGCTGGGCGGACTCCCGGTGCACCATGGTGGAGAGCGCGTCCACCCGGTCGCCGTTCACCAGCACGTCGAGCCGCACCACGTCCGCCGCGCGGTATTCCTTGAAATCGTAGTCGAGCGAGCCGTACCCCCGCGTCAGCGATTTCAGGCGGTCGAAGAAATCGAGCACCACCTCCGACAGCGGCAGGTCATAGGACAGCACCACGTGCCGGGCAGAGTAATGCAGGTTGGTCTGTACGCCGCGCTTCTGCAGGCACAAGGTCATCACCGGGCCGACGTACTCCTGCGGCACGAACACGGTTGTGGCGATGATCGGCTCGCGGATCTCCTCGATCCTGGAAGGATCCGGGAGCCGCGCCGGGTTGGACACGATCTCGACCGTGCCGTCGCGCAGCTGCACTTCGTAGACCACCGAAGGCGCGGTGGTAATCAGCTCGACGTCGTACTCGCGCTCCAGGCGCTCCTGCACGATGTCCATGTGCAGCAGGCCGAGGAAGCCGCAGCGAAAGCCGAAGCCGAGCGCCTGCGAGGTTTCCGGTTCGTACTGGAACGAGGCGTCGTTCAGGTGCAGTTTCTCCAGCGCGTCACGCATCGCCTCGTACTGGTTCGACTCCACCGGGTACAGCCCCGCGAATACCTGGGGCTTGATCTCCTTGAACCCGGGCAGCGGCTTCTCCGCGGGCTTGTCGGCGCGAGTCAGCGTGTCTCCGACCTTGGCCTCGCGCAGTTCCTTGATGCCGGCGACGACGAAACCCACTTCCCCGGCCGACAGGCTCGCGCGCTGCATCGCCTTGGGCGTGAACACGCCGACCTGTTCGCAGGGGTGCTCGGCGCCATTGCTCATCAGAAGGATCTTGTCCTTGGGCTTGAGCACGCCATCCACCACCCGCACGAGCATCACCACGCCGACGTAGTTGTCGAACCAGGAGTCGATGATCAGGGCCTTCAGGCGCGCGGCGATGTCTCCCTTGGGCGGCGGCACGCGCCGGATCACCTCTTCCAGGATCTCGGCCACGCCAAGGCCGGTTTTCGCGCTGACGCGCAAGGCGTCCCTGGCGTCGATGCCGATGACGTCCTCGATCTCGCTGATGGCGTTGTCCGGATCCGCCGAGGGCAGGTCGATCTTGTTCAGCACCGGGATCACCTCGACGCCCTGCTCCGTCGCGGTGTAGCAGTTGGCCACGGTCTGCGCCTCGACGCCCTGCGAGGCGTCCACCACCAGCACGGCACCCTCGCAGGCGGCCAGCGAGCGGCTCACTTCGTAGGAGAAGTCGACATGGCCGGGGGTATCGATCAGGTTCAGCAGGTAGGTCTCGCCGTCCCTCGCCTTGTAGCTGAGGGCGACGGTCTGCGCCTTGATGGTGATGCCGCGCTCGCGCTCCAGGTCCATGGAGTCGAGGACCTGGTCGGCCATTTCGCGGTCCGCGAGTCCGCCGCACAGCTGGATGAATCGGTCCGCCAGCGTGGATTTGCCGTGGTCGATGTGGGCGATGATGGAGAAGTTGCGAATTTGGTTCTGCACGCGGGCCTATGCCATAAGCAAAGAGGGTGCCCCCAGGCACCCTCCGTAACGCCGCGATTTTACAGCAAAAAGGGCCTCAGCCCTTGTCGGTGAGCCCATTCACCGTGATGAAGGCTACGGATTCGCCACGCCGCACCTGCAGCGTAATGACCGCGTTCCGGTCCAGCCCGCCCAGAAGCTTGTTCAACTGCTCGACCGACCTGAGGTCGGTGTGCTGGCCCTTGTGGACCAGCGTCAGCAGCACGTCGCCGCGGCGGACCTCGGCCCTGGCGTCCGGCTTCACCTCGGTCACGACCAGTCCGTGCGGCACCTTCAGCTCCTCGCGTTGCTTTGCCGTGAGCTCGCTCACGACCAGCCCGAGGCGGTTCGCGGCAAGCTCGGCGGGCTTCTGCGCGCGCGGCTTGTCGCGCGCCGCGAGGCGCTCTTCCTGGAGCTCGCCCACGGTGAGCGACAGCGTGCGCGTGGCGCCTTTGCGCCATACCTCCAGTTCGGCCCTGGATCCGGGCCGGGTACCACCCACGATGCGTGGCAGGTCACCGGAGGCCTCTACCGCCTTGCCGTCGAACCTGACGATGATATCGGTGGCCAGCACGCCGGCCTTGTCCGCCGGGCTGCCCTTCTCCACCGAGTTCACCAGCGCGCCGCGCGGCTTGTCCAGGCCGAAGGACGTGGCAAGGTCCCGGGAAACCTCCTGGATGACGACGCCGATGCGGCCGCGCGAAACACGCCCGGTGTCGCGCAGCTGCTTCTGGATGTCCAGGGCGACGTCGATCGGGATCGCGAACGACAATCCCATGAAACCGCCGGTGCGGCTGTAGATCTGCGAATTGATTCCGACCACCTCCCCGCGCATGTTGAACAGGGGACCTCCGGAGTTGCCCGGATTGATGGCGACGTCGGTCTGGATGAACGGCACGAAGTTCTCCTGTGGCAGGGAGCGGCCCTTCGCCGAGACGATGCCCGCGGTGACCGTGTTCTCGAAGCCGAACGGCGAGCCGATCGCCAGTACCCATTCGCCGACCTTGAGCCGGGAGGGGTCGCCGAACTTCACCGTCGGCAGCGCCGAATTGGGCTCGATCTTGATCAGCGCCACGTCGGTGCGGCGGTCGGCGCCGATCACCTTCGCCTTGTACTCGCGCTTGTCGGTGAACTTGACATTGATCTCGTCGGCGCCGTCGACGACGTGCGCATTGGTGAGGATGTAGCCGTCACCGCTGATGATGAAGCCCGATCCGAGCGAACGGCTTTCCGGGCGCGGCCCCTGCTGCGGGCCCTGCTGTGGTCCCTGCTGCGGGCCGGGCTGCTGACGCGGAATGAAGCGGCGGAAGAACTCCTGCACCTCGTCGTCGTCCATGTTCGGGATCTGTGGCAGTGCCGGCCGGCGCACCGCCTGGGTGGTGCTGATGTTGACCACCGCATTGCCCTGGTCCTCGACGAGGCGGGTGAAGTCCGGCAGGTCGCGTCCCTGCGCGGAGGCGCCGCCAGCGAACGCCAGCAACAGCACTGCGGTCCAATTCCTGAGCACGTTCATTTCGATCCTCGGTGATTCGGTGATTTGATGGCTACTGCGACGGCCGCCGGTACTCGACGGTGTTGCCGATCCGCTGCAGGCTGGCCGCCGGCGCTTCGCCGACCACCGTGACCAGGTGGTTGGCCACTTCGCGGGTGTACATGTTGACCGCGCCCAGGTTGGACAGGCCGGGACGGACGGCGTCCGTCCTGCCGGCGAGCGGCTCAATGAAGACCGACACGGCCGCCAGGCCATCGGAGTACACCACCTGATTCACCGGGCGCGACTCGCCCAGGCGCCGCGTCAGTTCGAAGATCTTGCGGAATCCCGGCAGCTCCGCACCCAGGTTCCAGCCCGTGCCGGCCAGGTTGGCCGGTGCCACCGACGCGTGCTCCACGCGCCAGTTGCGCGCCGCGCGCGGCGGCTTGAGGCGCTCGCGCGGCACACTGCCGATCGCCAGCTGCGTGAAGCTGAACTGCTCGATCGTCTCGCCGCGGGCGTTGAAGGTACGGGCGCGGAGCAGCATGCCGGTGGCGCTGTCGGCCCAGAGCCTGTACCCGTAGCGCAGCTCATCCTTTGGCGTGAGCACGACCGACTCGCAGTCGTACCCGGCGATCCGCGCCGGGTCGGCCAGCGAAACGGTGTAGTGACGGGTCAGATCCGCGAACTTGTCGGGCAGCATGGCCGGGAACGCGCGCTGGTCCACGCGCCGTTCGACCTTGATGGTCTGGCTCTCCGGCAGGAAGCACCTGATGGTGTCACGCGTGCGCAGGATCTCGCGCCGCGGGCCGTCGAGGACCTCGATCTTCTCCAGTTCTCCCGCCGGGCCGTAGGCGCGGCTGATGCGCGAGGTCTCGACCCGGTCGCCCTGCTGGTAGACGAAGGTTCCGGAATAGGACAGTTTCTCGGTGGCCTGGTAGATCCGTCCCAGCAGGCTCATGCCGTCGGCAGGCGCCTGCGCATGCGCGACACCGGCGAGCACCGCGGAAGCTACCAGTGCGCCGATGGTGCGCTTCATGGCTGCCGGGTTGTCCTTCCGGAAACGGTCTGCACCTGTCGCGTGTCCACGTAGCCCTGCAGCGCGTTCCGGGGCGAGTAGCCCTGGTGGGCCTGCATGTAGTCACGCGCTGCCTCGGACGTTGGCACGACGACGGGCGCCGGCTCGGCGGTTGCAATCACAGGCGCAACCGGATCGGGCTTCTTCGCCAGCGGCTGCGTGGCCCCTTGCTCGAACACGGGCACGGCAACGAATCCAACGAACGCGATTCCCGCCAGTCCGGCGGCGACTCGCGTCGCATACCAGGGCAATCCGCGCACCGGGGCCAGCAAGGCCTTTGGCGCCAGCACCGTGGGCTCCAGTTCCAGCCGTGCCGCCACCCGCTCGGAGAATCCGGCGGAGAGCAATCGCGTGTCCCGCATCGCGTCGCTGATCAGGTGATACCTGCGCCAGGCCTCGAGGGCCTCGCCGCCGGACTTCAGCGCGGCGTAGGCGCCGGTGGCCTCGCCGCCGTCAAGCTCGCCGTCGGCCAGCTCGGAGATCTTCTGCATCGTCATCGTTTCACCTGCTTCACCATCTCTTGTCCTTCGCCGTGTCGAGCAGCGGCTTGAGCTTGTCCGAGATCGCCTCGCGCGCCCTGAAGATCCGCGACCGCACGGTTCCGATCGGACAATCCATGATGCGCGCAATGTCCTCGTAGCTCATGCCCTCGAGTTCGCGCAGCTGGATCGCCGTGCGCAACTCTTCGGGCAGTCCGTCGATCGCGGCGTTCACGGTCGCCCCGATCTCCCGCGACAGCGCCAGGCTTTCCGGCGTGTTGATGTCGCGCAACTGCTCGCCTTCCTCGTACCCTTCCGCCTCCTCCGCCTCCACTTCCGTGGAAGTCGGCGCCCGGCGGCCCATCGCCATCAGGTAATTCTTGGCGGTGTTGACACCAATCCGATACAACCACGTATAGAAGGCGCTATCGCCGCGGAAGCCCGGCAGCGCGCGGTAGGCCTTTATGAAAGCCTCCTGCGCGACATCCTCGACTTCCGCAGGGTCGCGAACCAGCCGCGACAGCAGCCTGGCCAGCTTCCTCTGGTATTTCACCACCAGCAGCTCAAAGGCCCGCTTGTCGCCCTTCTGCGCCCTGACGACCAGCTCGTGGTCGATGTCCCGGTCAGACTGGGCCATCGTGCCTCCACTTGCCGGCCATCCCTATGTGCCACAGACACGGCGGTTTGCAAATAGTTCGGCGCATCGCCGTTACCGGGTCAGGCAGGGAGTTGCCGGGACACCACGCGGGAGGGGTCGGGAACCCGGTCCCACAGCGCCCACAGGCAAAGGATCCGGAACGATTCCGGTTTCAGCATGGAGGTCGTGACCACCAGGCTGCGGCGCAGCGGTGCCCTGACCGGCAGGCTGACGCAGAAGCGGCTCACGAACCGGACCGGCCCGACCGCCGATGGCACGCGACGGCCATCGCGAAGCCGGAGGACCGCTGCCGCAGGGCCGGACAGCTCGATGCCGATGACCGACCCCCGCGCCGCCAGCAGCGCCCGGTCCCAGGAGACCGCAGCGCCCAGCGCCACGACCAGGGTTGCCAGCACCGTAGCGAGGGGCCCGGGCAGCGGCAGCAGCCAAAGGCACACCGCCGCGGCAGCATGGACGGCCAGGATCGCGACAGCAAAGCCCGGCGAGGGAGAAAGGGTGAGGTTGACGGGAGACGCGCCGTTCAAGCGCGGATCAGGCTCGCGTAAAGACCAGGGACCCGTTTGTGCCGCCGAAGCCGAAGGAATTGGACACCGCGGTCCGGATGGCCATCTTGCGCGCAGTGTTCGGCACGTAGTCCAGGTCGCAGGCCGGATCCGGGTTCTGCAGGTTGATGGTCGGAGGCGAAACCTGGTTGTGAAGCGCGAGGATGGTGAACACTGCCTCCACGCCGCCGGCCGCGCCCAGCAGGTGGCCGGTCATGGACTTGGTGGAGTTGACCGCGACCTTATTCGCCCGGTCGCCCAGCACGCGCTTCACCGCGACGGTCTCGGCGATGTCCCCCAGCGGCGTGGAAGTGCCATGGGCGTTGATGTAGTCCACGGTGTCCAGCCCCAGGCCGGAGTCCTTCAGCGCATTGCGCATGCAGCGGAAGGCGCCGTCGCCATCCTC
Organism: Betaproteobacteria bacterium; assembly: GCA_052386675.1. Taxonomy (GTDB): domain Bacteria; phylum Pseudomonadota; class Gammaproteobacteria; order Burkholderiales; family SG8-39; genus RBG-16-66-20. The sequence goes on along the minus strand of JBQTJX010000039.1, from coordinate 117,457 downwards.
CGCCGGCGCCGTCATGTGGAATGCATCGGACGAGACGCCGTAGCCGGCGACCTCGCAATAAATGTGCGCACCGCGATTCTTCGCGTGCTCGTACTCCTCGAGCACCACGGCGCCGGCGCCTTCGCCGAGCACGAAACCGTCGCGGTCCCTGTCCCAGGGCCGGCTGGCGCCCGCGGGATCATCGTTACGCGTGGATAGGGCCCGCGCCGAGGCGAAGCCTCCCAAGGCGAGTTCCGTCACGGTGGACTCGGCTCCGCCGGCGATCATGACGTCGGCATCGCCGTATCGGATGGCCTTGGCCGCCTCGCCGATGCAATGGGTTGACGTGGTGCAGGCGGTGACAATCGCAAGGTTCGGGCCCTTGGTCCCGAGCATGATCGACAGGTTGCCCGCGATCATGTTGATGATGGTGCCGGGAACGAAAAACGGCGAAATGCGGCGCGGGCCGTTCTTCTTAAGTTCATCGTGAGTGGCCTCGATCATCGGCAGGCCACCGAAGCCCGAACCGAAGTTGATGCCGAAGCGCTCCGCCGCCTCCGGCGTCACCGCGACACCCGAATCCTTCCATGCCTGAAGCCCTGCACCCATGCCGTAGTGGATGAAGGTATCCATCCGGCGCGCTTCCTTGGAGGAGATGTACTGGGTAACGTCGAAGCCCTTCACCTCGGCCGCGATCTGGCACGAGAGCCGCGCCGGGTCGAATCGCGTGACGCGCGTGATGCCGGACTTGCCCGCGAGCACGCTCTCCCAGGCTTCCGGAACGGTATTGCCCACCGGGCTGACGACGCCCAGCCCGGTGACGACGACTCTGCGGCGCTGCACTTGCGCTAGGACTTGGAGTGCGACTTCACGTAGTCGATCGCCTGCTGCACGGTGGTGATCTTCTCCGCGTCCTCGTCGGGGATCTCGGTCTCGAACTCCTCTTCCAGCGCCATCACCAACTCGACGGTGTCGAGGGAGTCGGCACCCAGGTCGTCGACGAAGGACGACTCGATCTTGATCTCGGCCTCGTTGACGCCGAGTTGTTCGGCGATGATTTTCTTGACTCTTTGTTCGATGTTTTCCATGTCCTGCTCCTTCCCTGTTCGCAAGCGTTATTTTACCGGAATCGGCCGATCCATCAGGTCATATACATGCCGCCGTTGACGTGCAGCACCGTCCCCGTCACGTAGCCCGCCGCCGGCGACGCCAGGTAGGCGACCGCGGCCGCGATGTCCTCTGCAGCGCCGAGCCGCCCGAGCGGGATCTGGCCCAGCAGCGCTGCCCTCTGCGCCTCGGGCAGCGCGCGCGTCATGTCGGTGTCGATGAAGCCCGGCGCGACGCAGTTGACCGTGATGTTGCGGCTGCCGAGTTCGCGCGCCAGTGACTTGGCCATGCCGACCACGCCGGCCTTGGCCGCGGCGTAATTGGCCTGGCCCGGATTGCCGGAGGCGCCCACCACCGAGGTGATGCTGATGATCCGGCCCCAGCGCGCCTTCATCATCCCGCGCAGCACCGCTCGCGACAGGCGGAACACCCCCTTGAGGTTGGTCTCCATCACCTCGTCCCATTCCGCGTCCTTCATGCGCAGCGCGAGGTTGTCGCGCGTCACCGCAGCGTTGTTGACCAGGACTAGGATGTCACCGATTTCCTTCTGGATCTCCGCCACCACGGCATCGCACTGCGCCGGGTCGCGCACGTTCAGCACCTTGCCGGTGATTCCGGCGGTGGCGATGCCCTTGGCGCCTTCCTCCGTGGTCGCGGTACCGACCACTTTCGCGCCCTGCTTCGCCAGTTCGAGCGCAATGGCGCGCCCGATACCGCGCGAGGCGCCGGTGACCAGCGCGATCTTTCCGTCCAGCATGATCAGCCCCCCTTCAAAGTCGCGACCGCCTGTTCAAGCGAGGCGCGATCCGTCAGCGCGATGCCCTGCAGCCCGCCGTCGATGCGCCTGATCGCGCCTGCAAGCACCTTGCCGGGACCCGCCTCGACTACATGGGTGACGCCTTCGGCGGCCATCTTCCTGACCGTCTCGACCCAGCGCACCGGCGAGGCGGCCTGGCGCACCAGCGCATCGCGGATCCTCGCAGGGTCGCGCTCCTCGGCGACATCGACATTGTTGATGAGCGCAATCGCAGGCACGCTGAAGTTCACCTTCTCGAGATAGCCGCGCAACTCTGCCGCAGCCGGGCGCATCAGGCTGGAATGGAACGGCGCGCTGACCGGCAGGGGCATGACGCGCTTGGCGCCCTTCGCCTTGCAGATCTCCATGGCGCGCGCAACAGCGGACTTGTGGCCCGCGATCACCACTTGCCCCGGCGCGTTGAAGTTCACCGCCTCGACCACTTCGCCCGATGCCTGGGCCTCGGCGCAAGAGGCGCGCACCACATCGTCGTCGAGCATCAGGATCGCCGCCATCGCGCCGACGCCTTCGGGTACCGCTTCCTGCATGCTTTGCGCACGGAAGCGCACCAGCGGCAGCGCGTCTGCAAATGAGAGCGCGCCGCTGGCGACCAGCGCCGCGTACTCTCCCAGGCTGTGCCCGGCGACGATCACCGGTTCGGGACCGCCGAGGCCGCGCCAAGCGCGCCAGGCCGCAACGCCCGCGGTCAGCATGGCCGGCTGCGTATTCGTCGTCAGCGCCAGCGACTCCGCCGGGCCTTCGTCGAGCAGCTTCAGGAAGTCCTCGCCAAGTGCGGCGCCGGCTTCGGCACGCGCCTCGTCAACGCCCGGCAACCCAGCGTAGGCCTTGAGCATGCCTACCGCCTGCGAGCCCTGTCCCGGAAACACCATGGCCAGCTTCATCGCATACCCCTACATCGTGACCAGCGTCGCGCCCCAGGTGAAGCCGCCGCCCACGCCCTGCAGCATCACCCTGTGCCCCGGACGGATCTTCCCTGCCCGCACATATTCGTCGAGCGCCAGCGGCACCGACGCCGCCGACGTGTTGCCGTGGTGGTCCACCGTGACCACCAGCTTCTCGCGCGGCAAGCCCATTTTCTTCGCCGTCGCCTCCAGGATCCTCACGTTGGCCTGGTGCGGTATCAGCCAGTCCAGGTCCGCCACTGACATTCCCGCGGCCGCCAGCACCTCGCCCCCGACTTCATCCAGCACCCTGACCGCGAACTTGAATACCTGGTTGCCCTGCATCTGCAGAAACGGCGAGCCGACGATCTTCCCGCCGCAGACGTTGCCCGGGACCGACAGGATGCCGGAATGGCGGCCGTCCGCGCGCAGCACCGAGGCGTGGATGCCGGGCCGGTCGGCGGACGACAGCACCACCGCGCCGGCGCCGTCGCCGAACAGCACGCAGGTGCCGCGGTCGTTCCAGTCCAGGATCCGTGAGAACACTTCCGCCCCGACCACCAGCGCGTGCTTCGCGGACCCGGCGCGGATGAAGTTGTCGGCGGTCGCGAGGCCATAGACGAATCCACTGCAGACCGCCTGCACGTCGAAGGCCGCGCCGTTCGCGATGCCCAGCTTGGCCTGCAGCAGGCAGGCGGTGCTGGGAAAGATGTAGTCCGGCGTCGAAGTGGCGACGATGATCAAGTCGATCGCCGAGGCGTCCAGACCGGCTGCCTCGATGGCACGGCGACCGGCCTCCAGCGCAAGGTCGCTCGAAGCCTGCGACTCGTCGGCAATGTGGCGCTGCCGAATGCCGGTGCGCTCGCGGATCCATTCGTCGCTGGTCTCCAGGCGCTTGGCGAACTCGTCGTTGGTCATCACGCGCGGCGGAAGGTAGCTGCCGGTGCCGGCGATACGCGAATAAACCCGGCTCATGCAGTCCCCGGCTGCGCCAGGCGGTGGGTGATGCGCGCCACGACGTCGTTGCGCACCTCGTCGGCGGCGCGCGCCAGGGCCTGCCCGAAGGCGTAGGCATCGGCCGAGCCGTGGCTCTTGATGACGACGCCGCGCAGGCCGAGCAGGCTGGCGCCGTTGTAGCGGCCTGGGTCCATGCGCGCCTTCATGGCCTTGAGCACCGGCATCGCCGCTAGCGCCGAGAGCTTGCGCAGCGCGTTGCGGGAGAACTCCTGCTTCAGGAACGCCACGATCATCTTCGCCACGCCCTCCGAGGCCTTGAGCACCGAGTTGCCGACGAAGCCGTCGCAGACCACCACGTCGGTGGTGCCCTTGAAGATGTCGTCGCCCTCGACATTGCCGTAGAAATTCAGGCCGCTCTCGCGCAGCAGTTCGGCCGCGCGCTTCACGGTCTCGTTGCCCTTGATGTCCTCGATGCCGATGTTGAGCAAGCCCACGCTGGGCCGCTCGTTGTGCTCAGTGGCCGCGACCAGCATCGCGCCCATGAGGCCGAACTGGGTCAGTTGCTCCGGGGTGCAGTCGACGTTGGCGCCGAGGTCAAGCACCGTGGTGAAGCCGCCGCGCATGTTGGGCAGTACCGTGGCGATCGCGGGGCGGTCGATCCCCGGCAGCGTCTTCAGCACGAAGCGCGAAATGGCCATCAGGGCGCCGGTATTCCCGGCACTGACACAGGCATGCGCCTCGCCGCTCTTCACCAGGTTGATCGCGACGCGCATCGAGGACTGCTTCTTGAACCGCAGCGCCTGAACCGGCGGCTCGTCCATCGCCACCACCTCGGCCGCGTGCTGCACCCGCAGCCGGGCGTCGGGTTGCGCGCCACGCGCCGACAGCTCGCGCTCGATCGCGACGCCCTGGCCCACCAGGATGACCGACACCCCGGCGTGCTCGCGCACGAACTGCAGCGCGGCAGGCACCGTCACATGGGGGCCGTGATCGCCTCCCATGCAATCCACAGCGACGGTGATGTTCACCCCGGCTGCATTGGAAAATGCGGCGGCCGGTCAGGCGGCCGGAAAAGGCTACTCGCCCTTGTCCTTGGTGACCTTCTTGCCGCGATAGAAGCCGGTCGGGCTGATGTGGTGGCGCAGGTGCGCCTCGCCGGTGGTCGGCTCCACCGCCAGCGACGGCGGGGTCAGGAAATCATGCGAGCGGTGCATGTTCCGCTTCGAGGGCGACTTCTTGTTCTGCTGGACTGCCATGGTGACTCCTAGATATGAATTTATTCGGTCTTCGTTCAGTGCCTGCCGCCGTGCATCAGGTCCTTCAGACCCGCGAACGGCGATTGCTTCGTTGCCGCCGCGCCGGGCTTGTCCCCGTCGCAGCGCTCGTGCCTTGGCGCGATCGGCAGCGCCAGCACCAGTTCGTCCTCCACCAGCTCATGCACCTGCATCTCGCGCCCCGCCAGGATCCGCTCCGGCGCCTCCGGATTCACCGGCTCGGCATCGATCTCCGCCTGCGTTTCCGCCAGCAGCAGCATCTCGTCCACCTGCACTGCCTGCGCCAGCGCGCCCAGGCAGCGCTGGCAGGTCAGCTGCAGGGTCCCGGACAGCCGCAACCGCAGCGCGCGCCTGCCCAGGTTCTCCTGGATGCCCTCCAGTTCGCAGTCGATCGTTCCAGTGTCGGCGTGCAGGCTGTCGCGCAACCTTGGAAAATCCGACACTGGCCAATCCACCTGCAATCTGGAGCCGGCCCTCGCGAATTCGAGGCCATCGATGACCGGCCGGCGCGGCATAAGGGGGCGGATGGTATCATGCGGCGAAAATCTGTGTCAAAACAAAGTCATGCCCTCAAATAGCCCGGCTCCCCGGCGGCTCGTGCTCGCCTCCACCTCCCGGTACCGCCGGGAACTGCTGGACCGGCTCGGGCTGCGCTTCGAAACGGCGAGCCCGGGGAGCGACGAGGCGCCCTTGCCCGGGGAGTCGCCGTCGGCCACTGCCACGCGCCTGGCCATCCTCAAGGCGCGGGCCGTGGCGAACCGTTTTCCCGATGCCCTGATCATCGGCTCGGACCAGGTCGCCTCCTGCGAGGGGGTCATATTGGACAAGCCCGGGTCACACGAGAACGCGCGCCGGCAGCTGGCGCACATGAGCGGGAAGACGGCGCGCTTCGACACTGCTGTGGCGTTGCTCGATGCAGCCTCCGGGTTTGTCGCCAGCCGCGTCGTGCCTTGCGACGTCGCCATCCGGCAGCTCACGGCGGCGCAAATCGAGAACTACCTCCTGCGCGAGCAGCCATACGACTGCGCGGGATCGGCCAAGTCCGAGGGGCTGGGCATCGCCTTGATGGAAAGCCTGCGCACCGACGATCCGACCGCGCTGGTCGGGTTGCCGCTGATTGCATTGACGGAGTTGCTGGAGCAGGCCGGGATGCCGGTGCTCGGCTGATGGCCGGAATCCTGTATGCGATTCCCACGCCTTTGGGCGCGAGTCCCGAGGAATCGCTGCCGGTTTCCGCACTGCTGACCGTGCGTTCGCTGCGGGATTTCGCGGTGGAGGACGCGAAGAGCGCGCGGGCATTCTTGTCTGCCGCGGGATGCGATCCGAAGCTGGCGTCTATCCAGGAGATCGGAGAAGACATCGCTTTCCTGCTCCAGCCGCTGCGCGATGGGCGGCCGCTCGGGCTGTTGTCCGAGGCTGGTTGCCCGGCCATCGCCGATCCTGGTGCGAAGCTGGTGGACGCGGCGCATCGGGAAGGTTTTCGTGTCGTGCCGCTGGTGGGACCCTCCTCAATCGTGCTCGCGTTAATGGCCTCCGGACTTGAGGGCCAGCGCTTCGCGTTCTGCGGCTACCTGCCGCGCGAGAAGGCGCAACGGGAGAAGCGGATCAGGGAACTGGAACTGCGTTCGCGCCGCGAGGACGAGACGCAGATCTTCATCGAGACGCCGTACCGGAACGATGCCATGTTGGGCGCGCTGCTGGAGACTTGCGCGCCTGAGACGCGGTTGTGCGTCGCCATTGACCTTACGCTGGCGGACGAATCGGTGGTGACGAAACGCATCTCTGCCTGGCGCCGCAGCCGGCCGTCCATCGGGAAGCGGCCGGCGGTGTTCCTGATCGAGGCCCGGTGAGGCAACGGATGTAACCGATCGGTTACATCCATCCCCCTTACCGCACCGTCAACCCGCTCCTCGCCAGGATCTCCGCCAACCCCGAGGCCACCCCCACCCCGAACCGCCGCGCGAATTTCTCCGCGATGTTCTCCTTCTGGGTGTAGTCCACGATCTCCTCGGCCTTGATGACGTCGCGCGCGACCGAATCCAGGCTCCCCAGCGCGTCGGTCAGGCCCAGTTCGATGCTCTTGGCCCCGGTCCAGATGGTGCCGGAGAACATGTCCGGCGTTTCCTTCAACCGCTTGCCGCGGCCGTCGCGCACCGCGCCGACGAACTGGTCATGGATCTCGCCGATGAGGCCGAGCGCGATTTGCTTGTGCGATTCCTCCAGCGGCGAGAACGGATCGAGCAGCGCCTTGTTTGACCCGGCGGTGAGCAACCGGCGCTCGATCCCAAGCTTTTCCATCAACCCGGTGACGCCAAAGCCATCCATGCGCACGCCGATGGACCCGATGAGGCTGGACTTGGCGACGTAGATCTTGTCCGCCGCGGCGGCGACGTAGTAGCCGCCCGAGGCGCACAGGTCCTCGACCACCGCATAGAGCGGAATGGCCGGATACTTGGCGCGCAGGCGCTTCATCTCGTCGAACAGGATCTGCGACTGCACCGGGCTGCCGCCGGGCGAGTTGATGCGCAGCACGACCCCGGCGGTGTTCTTGTCCTTGAACGCCGCCTGCAGCGCGATCGAGATTTTCTCGGCGCTGGCGTCGGTCCCCGGCCCGATGATGCCGTTCACTTCCACCAGCGCGGTGTGGCGCGTCGCCTTGGCGTCTGACGGCGCCTTCAAGTCCAGCGCCAGCACCAGCACCACCGTCAGGTAGGCGAAGGTGAGCAGTTTCCAGAAGATGCCCCAGCGCCGCGCCCGCCGCTGTTCCTTCAGGGCTTCGGTGGCGAGCTTTTCGATGAGGCCGCGTTCCCAATTGCCATCGTTGTCAGTCATCTTCGGATCCCAGGTAGTAGACCGAGCCGTCGCGCTCTTCGACCCGCAGCTTCACCAAAGGGGTCTTGCCGCAGGGGCCGCCGATGCAGCTGCCGCTGTCCGCAGCATAGGAGGCACCGTGCGTCGAGCATATCAAATCGCGCCGCTCCAGGTCGAAGAATTCCCCCTCGCGCCAATCGAGTTCCATGGGCACATGCGCGCAGCGGTTGAGGTAGGCGTGCACTTTGCCCTGGAAACGCAGCACGAACGCGGGCGCGGGCTCGCCGAAGTACTCGACTTCGAAACGCACGCCCTTGCCGGATTCCTCCAGCGCGGCGGCCGCGCATATCAGCCGAGCGTCCTCAGCCATGACGGCAGCTCCGCGACGCTGGGCAGGCAGGCTCGCGGCGCGAACGAGCGCAGCGAATCGGCGCTGTGGGCGCCGCTGGAGACGGCCACCGCGTCCACCCCGGCGTTGGTCGCCATGAGCAGGTCGTGCGAGGTGTCGCCGATCATGAGCGCCGAGCCCGCGGCCGATTCCAGTTCCCGCAGCAATTCCAGCAGCATCGCCGGATCCGGCTTGGGGCGCGTTTCATCGCCGCAGCGCGTGGCCGCGAACAAGGGCCCGAGTCCGGTGGCCGCGAGCGCCCGGTCGAGGCCCTTGCGGCTCTTGCCCGTGGCCACCGCGAGGCGGTGGCCGCGCGCGCGCAGGCCCTCGAGCAGTTCCGGCACGCCCGGGAACAATCGCATCGTCTCCTCGCGCGCGAGGAAATGGCGCCGATAGTGCTCGATGAACTCGCCATAGCCGGATTCCGGCAGCGTCGGCACCGCATGGCGCAGCGAATCGTGCAGGCCGAGGCCGATGACGTGGCTGGCGGTTTCGCGATCCGGCACCGGCAGGGACATGTCACCGGCGGCGAGCTGGATGCTCTCGGCGATGCCGGCAGCCGAATCGAGCAGCGTGCCGTCCCAATCGAAGACGATGAGCCCGTATCTCAAGCGGCCTTCCCCATGCTGGACTCGACGAAGGGCTTCATGTCCGGTGGCAGCGGCGCCTCCAGCTGCAGCCAGTCGCCGCCCACCGGATGCGCGAAGGCGATGCGACGCGCATGCAGCATCAGCCGCTTTGCGCCCGCCTTCGCCAGGCGCTTGTTCAGCTCGAAGTCGCCGTATTTGTCGTCGCCGATCACCGGGTGCCCCGCATGGGCGAGGTGGACGCGGATCTGATGGGTTCTCCCGGTCATGAGGCGCAGTTCGAGCAGGCTGAGATCATCCTGCACCCGGATCGGTTTCACCTTCGTGACCGCCACCTTGCCTTGCGCTTCCTCGACGCGGACCCTGCGCTCGCCGCTCGCGGTCACATACTTGTGCAGCGAATCGCTCAGGTCGCGGGCGCCGCCTTCCCAGCGTCCCTTCACCAGTGCGATGTAGACCTTCTCGACCTCGCCTTCGCGCAGCTTGCGATGCATCTCGGTCAAGGCGCTGCGCTTCTTCGCGACCAGCAGCACGCCCGAGGTATCGCGGTCCAGCCGGTGCACCAGTTCCAGGAACTTCGCCTGCGGCCGCGCCGCGCGCAGGCCCTCGATGACGCCAAAGCTCACCCCGCTGCCGCCGTGGACCGCCATGCCGGAGGGCTTGTCGATGCCGATCAGCGCCGGATCTTCGTGGACGACCTTCAGGTCCAGCGGGCGTGCGACAGGCTTCAGGCTCTGGTCAGCCACCCGGACCGGCGGCAGGCGGACCTTGTCCCCCTCTTTTAGCCTGTACTCGGGCTTGACCCGCCCGCTGTTGACCCGCACCTCGCCGCTCCGGAGGACCCGGTAGACGTGGCTTTTGGGGACCCCCTTGAGCTGGCGCAGCAGGAAATTGTCGATGCGCTGGTCGGCGCTTTCCTCCCCGACCTCAAGCCAAGTCGCCCGTGGCTTGCTTAAGTCATTCATTTTTATTATTATCCTGCTTCTTGCTTCGAGTTGCGAGGCACAGGCACCACAAGACGCTTTGGACCACTACAAGCTAGGTCCAGCGCCGGTACCTGCCACCCGCCTCCTGTCCGGCCGCGAGCCGGACCCTAAGCCAGCGGTTAATCTCGCTCACCGCAAGTAGCGATCGAAGTGGAACGTGCGCAGGTGGTTATTTCCCCGCAGGCGGCCTTCTGGCCCCCCCTCTTTGGAGATACCTGACCGACTGAATGCCGGCGCGCCTGCGCGCGCAGGAGAACACGAAGTGAAAAGAATGTTGTTCAACGCAACCCAGCAGGAAGAACTGCGGGTCGCCATAGTAGAAGGTCAACGGCTGGTCGACCTGGACATCGAATCGGCAGCCAGGGAACAGCGCAAGAGCAATATCTACAAGGCGGTCATCACCCGCATCGAGCCCAGCCTCGAGGCGGCCTTCGTCGACTACGGCGAAGAGCGTCATGGCTTCCTCCCCTTCAAGGAGGTGGCGCGCAGCTATTTCCGCGACGGTGTCGATCCGTCCCGCGCCCGCATCCAGGATGCACTGCGCGAAGGCCAGGAACTGATCGTCCAGGTGGAGAAGGACGAGCGCGGCAACAAGGGCGCCGCCCTCACCACCTTCATCAGCCTGGCCGGGCGCTACCTGGTGCTGATGCCCAACAACCCCCGCGGTGGCGGCGTCTCGCGCCGCGTCGAAGGCGAGGACCGCGACGAGCTGCGCGATACCCTGGACAAGCTGGTCGTCCCAGAGGGCATGAGCGTCATCGCCCGCACCGCCGCCATCGGCCGCACGGTCGAGGAACTGCAGTGGGACATGGGTTACCTGATGCAGCTGTGGCAGGCAGTGGACGGCGCAGCCAAGGAAGCCGGCTCCAAGCCCTTCCTGATCTACCTGGAATCCAGCCTGGTCATCCGCGCCATCCGTGATTACCTGCAGCCCGACATCGGCGAGATCCTGATCGACACCCAGGACATCTACGACCAGGCGGTCGCATTCATGCAGACCGTGATGCCGGCCAACGTCGGCAAGGTCAAGCTGTACCGCGACGACGTGCCCCTCTTCTCGCGCTTCCAGATCGAGCACCAGATCGAGAGCGCCTACCAGCGCCACGTCAACCTTCCCTCCGGCGGCGCCGTGGTCATCGACCATACCGAGGCGCTGGTGGCGGTGGACGTCAACTCCGCCCGTGCCACCAAGGGCCATGACATCGAGGAAACCGCCTTCCGCACCAACCTGGAGGCCGCCGACGAGGTGGCGCGCCAGCTGCGCCTGCGCGACCTCGGTGGCCTGATCGTGGTGGACTTCATCGACATGGAGTCGGGCAAGAACCAGCGCGAGGTTGAAAACCGCTTCCGCGATGCGCTGCGCTACGACCGCGCCCGCGTCCAGGTGGGCAAGATTTCACGCTTCGGCCTGCTGGAGCTGTCGCGCCAGCGCCTGCAGCCCTCGCTGGAGGAAACCGCGCACGCCAGCTGCCCGCGCTGCGGCGGCACCGGCTTCATCCGCGGCACCGAATCGACCGCGCTGCACGTGCTGCGCATCATCCAGGAAGAGGCCATGAAGGAGAACACCGGCGCGGTGCATGCGCAGGTTCCCGTGGACGTCGCCTCGTTCCTGCTCAACGAGAAGCGCGCCGAGATCCAGAAGCTCGAGGCGCGACTCAAGGTCAACATCGTGCTGGTGCCCAACTCGCACCTGCAGACGCCGCACTACAAGGTGCAGCGCCTCAAGCACGACGAGCTGAACCAGATGGAACACGTGCCGGTGAGCTACGAGCTCGCCGAGCAGCCCGAGGAGAAGAGCGAGGCCGACGGCCAGGGCGGCGAGAAGAAGGAGCGCCAGGAAGCCGCGGTCAAGGGCATCATCCCCTCGCAGCCGGCGCCGGTGGTGCCGGATCCGGTTCCGGGCCAGCCGGTATCGGCGGCGGTCGCCGCGAGCCCGGCCGCACCCTCGCCCCTCGTGCAGCCGCAGGGCGGCTTCTTCAGCCGCATCTTCGGCCTGTTCAAGTCGGACAAACCCGAGCAGCCCGTGGCGGCCAATGAGCCCGCCATGCGGCCCGCACCGCAGCAGCGCGGCGAGCGACAGCGTGACGAGCATCGAGGCGATCGCCACGGCAGGGATGGCGGCCGGGATGGCCGGCGCGGCGGCCGCGATGGTCGGGATGGTCGTGGCGGTCGCGGTGGACGGGACGGCGGACGTGAGGGTGGCCGCGACGGTGGCCGTGATGGTCGTGGTGGTCGGGGCGGACGGGACGGTGGACGCGAGGGCCGCGACCCGAACCGGGACCAGCAGCGCCAGCCGAGACCGGGAAGCGAACAGCGTCCCGGTGGCGAGCAACGCCAGCGTCATGAGCAGCGCCCGCCTCGCCCGCAACAGCAACCGCAAGCTCAGCAGCAACAAGTACTGCCATCAGGCGAGCAGGCGATCGAAGCCCAGATGCAGCAGCCCTTGGCCGAACAGGCACAGGGAGACCCGCAGCAGCCAGGCGTGCAGCCGGCCCAGCAGCCAGGTCAGGGCAACGGCGAACGTCGTGGCCGGCGTGGCCGGCGTGGTGGGCGTGATCGCGGCGATCGTGGCGAGCGCACGGGTGGCGAGCGGCAGGGCGGCGACCGCGGCCCGCGGCCGGAACGCCAGCCGGCTTCACACCTGCCCGGCTCTCAGTACGCGACCGAGCAGGAAATCGCGGCCCAGCAGCGCGAGGAGTTCCGCTTGCGCGAGCTTCAGCGCAAGGCGGACGAGCACGCCGAGGAGCCTGCGCATGAAACGATCGCTCCGGCTCCCGTGCCGGCTGCAGCGCCCGCGCCAGTCCAGGTGCAGATCGAGGAGCGCGCGCCGTCCATGGTCTTCGAACCGGCGCCCGCGCCGGTGGCGGCGCCTGCCATGCGTGAACCGGAACCGGTGCGGCGCCAGGAACCGCGACGCGTCGAAGCGCCCGCTCCCAGCGTGGATCCCAGGGCAATCCTGGCGGAAGCCGGCCTGCAGATGGTCGAGACCAACGCCTCCAAGGCGAAGTTCACCTCGGGCGAACCCGAGCCGGTGCAGCTTGGTCGCCCGCGACGCGAGCGCCCCATGCCGACCACCGAGGACGTCGAGTTGAAGCAGGTGGAAACCCGCAACAAATAAGCAGCCGGGACCGGTCGCCTGGTCGGCGGCCAGTCCCACCTCGAACAGCCGCTCGCGTCGCCCCCCGTGGCAACTGCGCTGGCACCATTCCCGAGACGACACGGAAACGGGGCGCCGGCATTTCGGAAATGCCTCTGACGCAACTGTTGCCGACGTTCGCCTGGAGGTCCAGCTTGCGCTCCATGCCCGAATTCGGTATGATGCTCATCATATGCGAAAAGCGAGCAGCAGCGCCAAAGAAGCAACGCACGACCGCATCGTCGAGACCGCCGCGCGAGCCATCCGGCGCAGCGGCTACGACGGCACCAGCGTCGCCGACATCATGAAGGAGGCCGGCCTCACGCACGGCGGCTTCTACGCCCATTTCGCGTCCCGTGAGGCAATGCTCGCCGAAGCGGCAGATCGCGCCGGCAGTGAAAGCGTCGCATTGATGGAACGCGTTGCCGCCACCGCCCAACCGCAACAGGCCCTGCAAGCGATGCTTCAGGCCTACCTGTCGAAGACGCACGTCGATGGCGTGGAGACTGGCTGCGCGACCGCAGCGCTGGTCTCGGAGATGCCGCGCCAGGCGGCCGAGGTGCGGCGCGCCGCCACGCGCCGGATCAAGGAGATGATCGACCTCGTTGCGCGCCAGTTGCCAGACTGGGGAAAGCCCGGCGCGCACGAGCGCGCCCTCGCGACTCTGGCCACTGCGGTCGGTGCGCTCGTGCTCGCGCGTGCCGTCGATGACCGCCGGCTTTCCGACGCGCTTCGCGAGGCGGCGCTGAACCACCTCTCCGCCACCGAAAACTGACACGGACTGGATTCGCATCGGCCTCGAGTTCGACTAGAAATATGACGCTTATCATATTTCGCCTCTTCCACGAAAGGACATTCCCATGAAGATCAAAGGATCCGTTGCACTGGTCACCGGCGCGTCCACAGGCATCGGCGCAGCCACGGCGGCGCGGCTCGCGATCGCGGGCTACAAGGTCTACGGCACCAGCAGGCGCGGCGCCCAGGCGGGCCGGCAAGCGTTCGCGATGCTGCCCCTTGACGTGACCAGCGACAAATCGGTGGAAGCCGCCGTCGGGAAGCTGATGCAACTGGAAGGTCGCCTCGATCTGATGGTCAACAACGCCGGCTTCGGCGTCGCGCCAGCAGGCGCGGAGGAAAGCTCGCTCGAACAGGCCCAGGCAATCTTCGACACCAACTTCTTCGGCATCGTCCGGATGACGAGAGCGGTCGTGCCGCATATGCGCCGGCAGGGAAGCGGCCGCATCATCAACATCGGTTCCGTGCTGGGCTTCCTGCCGATGCCATACGGGGCGCTTTATGCCGCCACGAAGCACGCGATCGAAGGTTACTCGGAGTCACTCGACCACGAACTGCGCACCAGGGGTATCCGCGTCTCGGTCATCGAGCCCGCGTACACGAAAACGCAGTTCGACGCGAACCTCGTGGAACCCGACTCGAAGCTCGATGAGTATCGGGAAGTGCGCGCGTCCCTGGCCAGACAGGTCAAGGAAGTGATGGCAAGGGCCGACGAGCCCCACGTCGTGGCCGATGTCGTCCTGGAGGCGGCCAGCGCAGCGCACCCGAAGCTCCGCTACACAGCCGGCGGGCTCGCGAACCGCCTGCGATTGCTTCGCAGGTTTGCGCCCGCCAGATTGGTGGACCTCGGTATTCGAAAAGACCTGCGGCTCGGAACCTAGGCGGCAGAACCATGAAGGCACTCACCTTCAAGCGCTATGGCAAGGCGCCCGAGACCGGGCTCGCCGACGTCCCGCGCCCGGCGCCAGGGCCGGACGAACTGCTGGTGCAGGTCCACGCCGCGGGCCTGAACCCGATCGACAACATGATTCCGACGGGAATGTTCAAGGCCGTCCTGCGGTTCCAGCTGCCGGCCACGCTCGGCAGCGACCTGGCCGGTGTGGTGACCGAGGTCGGCAGCCGCGTGACGCGCTTCAAGCCGGGCGACGCCGTCTTCGCCAGCGTCTTCGACCTTGGCACGGGCTCGATCGCCGAATTCGCGGTGGTTCCGGAGCGTGCTGCCGCGCTGAAGCCGGCCAATCTGGACTTCGTGCAGGCAGCGTCGATCCCGATGGTCGGGCTCACCTCGTGGCAAGCGCTGAAGGAGCGCGCGAATCTACGGGCCGGGCAGAAGGTGTTCATCCCCGCAGGGTCTGGCGGTATTGGCACCTTTGCGATCCAGCTGGCAAAGCACCTGGGTGCCAAGGCGGGAACCACCACCAGCACGGGCAACGTCGAACTGGTGCGCAGCCTTGGCGCAGACGAGGTGGTCGACTACAGGAAGGAAGAATTCGAGAAAATGCTGCGCGGCTACGACGCAGTGCTCGGCACTGTCAGGGGTGACGCAATCGAGAAATCGATCGGCATCCTCAATACGGGAGGCACGATCGTCTCTCTCGTCGGGCCGCTGGACGCAGCGTTCGCCCGCGCCAGAGGGCTGAACTTCCTCCTCACGTTCGTGTTCGGGCTGATGAGCCGCAGGATCGTGCGCATGGCGGGAAAGCGGGAAGTCACCTACTCGTTTCTCTTCGTGCGTGCCGATGGCGATCAACTCGCCGAGATCGGCGAGCTCCTCAAGGCGGCGCGCATCCGGCCGGTGATCGACAGGGTATTTGCGTTCGGGCAGGCAAAGGATGCGCTTGCCTACCTCGCCCAGGGGCGCTCCAGGGGCAAGGTCGTCGTCAAAGTACGATGAAGCCGGCTCGCGTCCCGGGTCAGAAGGCACAGCCCGCAGCGGACCGCGTCGCTGACCCGCTTCTCACGGCGCCGATCCTGCCGACGCTCGTGCGATTTGCGCTGCCGAACATGGGCGCGATGCTCGCCACCGCGCTGGCGGCCATCGCCGAGACGGCTTATGTCGGCAGCCTCGGCGTCGCCTCGCTGGCGGGAATGGCGCTCGTGTTCCCCATGGTCATGCTGCAGATGATGCTCTCCGGCGGCGCGATGGGCGGCGGCATCTCGTCTGCCGTGAGCCGCGCGCTCGGCGCCGGGGACCTCGGGCGCGCGAACGCCCTCGCAGTGCACGCGATGTGGATCGGGCTCTCGGCCGGAGCGCTGTACACGGCACTGATGCTGGGCTTCGGCCCGGCCATCTACGCCGCGCTTGGAGGCCGCGGCGAGGCGCTCGAGCAGGCGGTCGCTTACTCGAACGTCGCGTTTGTCGGCTCGATCGGCGTCTGGCTCATGAACACCTACGCGTCGGTGATCCGCGGCTCGGGGAACATGCCGGTGCCCTCGGCGACCTACCTAGCGGTCTCCGTGCTGCAAGTGCTGCTGGGCGGCGTGCTCGGACTCGGCTGGGGACCGTTTCCCCGGCTGGGCATGCCGGGTGTCGCGGCCGGCCAAGTGATCGCGTATGCGCTGGGCGCGGTGTTCCTGTATGGCTACCTGCATTCGCGCCACTCGCGGATCCGGCTGGCGGTGCGCGCAACGCCGCTACAGCGCGAGTTGCTGCGCGACATCCTGAAAGTGGGCGCACTTGCCTGCATCTCGCCGCTGCAGACCGTGCTGACGGTCCTGATCCTCACCTGGCTGGTCGCGAAGTTCGGCACCACCGCGCTGGCGGGCTACGGCATCGGCACCCGGCTCGAATTCCTGCTGATTCCTATCGGATTCGCCATTGGCGTGGCATCGGTCCCGCTCGTGGGCATGGCAATGGGCGCCGGCAAAATCTCGCGCGCTCGACGCGCGACCTGGATCGCAGCGGCATTGGCTACCGCGCTTCTTGGCGCGTTGGGGCTGGTGGTCGCCATCGCCCCCGACCTGTGGTCCCGTCAATTCACCCAGGACCCGGAGGTGCTCGCTTCCGCCGCCCTCTACTTCCATTGGGCAGGCCCCTGCTACGGACTGTTCGGACTCGGGCTTTGCCTGTACTTCTCATCGCTCGGCGCCGGCAAGGTCGGCGGCCCGGTGCTTGCCGGCACGCTCAGGCTCGCCGTGATCGCGATCGGCGGCTGGATACTCGCCTCCACGCAAACGCCGTCGTGGACGATATTCGCGCTTGTCGCGTTCGGGATGGCGGCCTATGGGCTCGCGTCCGTCGTCGCCGTGCGGTACTCGAATTGGGGTATCGAGCGCTGAGTGGACAGCAGGCGCGGCCGCCCTAGCCTGCTACGCGCAGCCCGGGCGTGACCAGCCGTCGTGGACGAGCGTGTCGAAGGTCGCCGAGGCCGCTGCAAAGGCGGACCACAGCACGATGTCGCCCACGTTTCGGGCGATCGTCAGAACGAATTCTTCGCCGCAGCCGGCTCCACGCCGAACAGCCGCTTGCGGATCTCCGTGAGCCGGTCCCGTGCCCTGGCCGCCTTCTCGAACTCCAGGTTGCGGGCGTGGTCCAGCATCTGCTTCTCCAGCGTCCTGATTTCGCGGGCAACCTGCTTCTCGCTCATCGCCTCGTAGCGCGCTTCCGCCTCCGCCACCTTCAGGTCCTCGGCGATCTGCTCGCTGTCGTAGACGCCGTCGATCATGTCCTTGATGCGCTTGAACACGCCCTTGGGCGTGATGCCGTGCTTCAGGTTGAAGGCGACCTGCTTGTTGCGCCGCCGGTCGGTCTCGGCGATGGCGCGCTGCATGGAATCAGTGACGCGGTCGGCGTAGAGGATCGCCGCGCCGTTGATGTGCCGCGCGGCACGGCCAATGGTCTGGATCAGGGAACGCTCGGAACGCAGGAAGCCTTCCTTGTCCGCGTCCAGGATCGCGACCAGCGATACCTCCGGCAGGTCGAGCCCCTCGCGCAGCAGGTTGATCCCCACCAGCACGTCGAACTCGCCCAGACGCAGGTCGCGCAGGATCTCCACGCGCTCCACTGTCTCGACCTCCGAATGGAGGTAGCGCACCTTGACCCCGTGCTCTGCGAAATACTCGGTCAGTTCCTCGGCCATGCGCTTGGTGAGCGTGGTCACCAGCACGCGCTCGTTCTGCTTTACCCGCTTGCCGATTTCGGACAGCAGGTCGTCCACCTGGGTGGCGGCGGGCCGGATCTCCACCGGCGGGTCGATCAGGCCGGTCGGGCGCACCACCTGCTCCACCACCTGCGCGGATTTCTGCGCCTCGTAGGCCGCGGGCGTCGCCGATACGAAGATGGTCTGCCGCACGATTTCCTCGAACTCCTCGAACTTCAGCGGCCGGTTGTCGAGCGCCGAGGGCAGGCGGAAGCCGTACTCCACCAGGTTCACCTTGCGCGAATGGTCGCCCTTGAACATGCCCCCCAGCTGGCCGATCGTGACGTGGCTCTCGTCGATGATCATCAGCGAATCGGCCGGCAGGTAGTCGATCAGGGTCGGCGGCGGCTCTCCGGGCTTGCGCCCCGAGAGGTGGCGCGAATAGTTCTCGATGCCCTTGCAGAAGCCCAGTTCGACCAGCATTTCCAGGTCGAAGCGGGTGCGCTGCTCGATCCTCTGCGCCTCGACCAGCTTGTTCGTGTCGACGAAGTACTGGCTGCGCACGCGCAACTCCGCCTTGATGGCCTCGATCGCACGCAGCGTCGTCTCGCGCGGCGTGACGTAGTGGCTGGAGGGATAGACGGTGAAGCGCGAGATGCCCTGGAGCACCCGCCCGGTGAGCGGGTCGAACATCTGCAGGCTCTCCACCTCGTCGTCGAACAGCGTGATGCGCACGGCGTGCTCCGCGTGCTCGGCCGGGAATACGTCGATGACTTCGCCCCGGACACGGAAGGTGCCGCGGCGGAAATCGACGTCGTTGCGGTCGTACTGCATCGCCACCAGGCGCGCGATGACGTCCCGCTGCGCCATCTTCTCGCCCTCGCGCAGGTGCAGGATCATGCCGTGGTACTCGGCCGGATCGCCGATGCCGTAGATCGCCGACACCGTGGCCACGATGACGCAGTCGCGCCGCTCCATCAGGGACTTGGTGGCCGACAGGCGCATCTGCTCGATGTGCTCGTTGATCGAGGAGTCCTTCTCGATGAACAGGTCCTTGGAGGGGACGTAGGCCTCGGGCTGGTAGTAGTCGTAGTAGGAAACGAAGTATTCCACCGCGTTCTCCGGGAAGAACTCCCGGAACTCGGAGTACAGCTGGGCCGCCAGGGTCTTGTTGGGTGCGAGCACCAGGGCCGGCCGCCCAAGCTGGGCGATGACGTTGGCCATGGTGTAGGTCTTGCCCGAGCCAGTGACCCCCAGCAGCGTCTGGAAGGCCAATCCGTCGCCCACGCCCTCGATCAGCTTGGCGATGGCCTCGGGCTGGTCCCCGGCGGGCGCGTACGGCTGGTGCAGCTTGTACGGGCTATTGGGAAAAGCGAGATCCACGGGTAAAATGGTGCTATGCAAAAAAGTCAACGAGTCTAGCAGATGAACGCCCCGCACCTGCCCTCCCCGCTTGCCGGCCTCGAGATGGCGCCGAAGGACCCGATTCTCGGCGTCACCGAGGCCTATGTTGCAGACAAGAACCCGAACAAGGTCAACCTCGGGGTTGGCGTCTACACCGACGACAACGGCAGGGTTCCGCTGCTCGATTGCGTGCGCGAAGTCGAAGACACCAACGTCAGCAGCGGGGCACCAAAGTCCTATCTGCCGATTGATGGCCTCGCCGCGTATGACAAGGCCGTACGCGACCTTGTTTTCGGTCCGGACTCGGCGGTGGTGAAGGAGAACCGCGTCGTCACCGTCCAGGCCATCGGTGGCAGCGGCGGCCTGAAGATCGGCGCGGACTTCCTGCGCAAGGTGTGCCCGGGCGCCAGCGCCTGGATCAGCAATCCGAGCTGGGAAAACCACCGCGCCCTGTTCGAGGGCGCCGGCTTCCTGGTAAAGGACTACCCCTACTACGATCCGAAGACGCACGGCCTCGACTTCGAAGGAATGCTGGCAGCGCTGTCGAAGATGCCCGCCGGCGACATCGTGGTGCTGCACTCCTGCTGCCACAACCCGACTGGCGTCGATCTCGATGAGTCCCTGTGGAGGCAGGTGCTGGAGGTCGTGAAGTCCCGCGGCCTGGTGCCCTTCCTCGACCTCGCCTACCAGGGCTTCGCCGAAGGCATCGACGCCGACGCCTATGCGCCGCGCCTGTTCGCCGAGGCGATGCAGCCCGTGTTCCTGGCGAGTTCGTTTTCCAAGTCCTTCTCGCTCTACGGCGAGCGCGCCGGCGCCCTGAGCGTCGTCACGGCCAGCGCCGACGAGGCGACGCGCGCGCTGTCGCACCTGAAGCGCGTGGTGCGCACCAACTACTCGAATCCGCCCGCCCACGGCAGCGCCATCGTCGCCAAAGTGCTGACCAAGGCGGACCTGCGCGCGCAGTGGGAGAAGGAGCTGGGCGCCATGCGCGACCGGATCAAGGACATGCGCAAGGCGCTGGTGGACGGCATCCACAAGCGCGTTCCGGGCTCGGACTTCTCCTTCATCCTGCGGCAGCGCGGCATGTTCTCCTACTCCGGCCTCACCCGGGAGCAGGTCCTGCGCCTGCGCAGCGAGTACTCGATCTACACCATCGAGACCGGCCGCATCTGCGTCGCCGCCCTGACGACGAAGAACATCGACTATGTCGCCGACGCCATCGCCAAGGTGATCCGGTAGTGGAAAACCACGGGGCTTTTCCTATATAATTCAGCCCCTTCGCAGCACTGCACAATTCCTCGATAGCTCAGTTGGTAGAGCGTCGGACTGTTAATCCGCAGGTCCCTGGTTCGAGTCCAGGTCGAGGAGCCAACCACTTCAAGGGGTTGGCGCAAGATTCGAGAACCTAGAACTTCCGCTGGGACACTAGTGGGACACTTGGTGATCGAAGTGCTACTCCCCGACTCAGGGCCGACACCGTGAGGCTCCAGGGGGACCGGCATCGTGTGGGCGAAATGTTATACTTGGCGATCACTACTACCTCGCAACACTGAGTACTAGGTATACGGGGTAATAGTCGCCTGCAAGTCAGGTCCGGGACCCAGCTCTAAGCGGCGTTCCCTTGATCTGGCGCCAGTCTTCACGACGAGCAGACACAGCGACCAGCAGTAGCTGGTCATTGCCGCGCGCTGTAAAGCGCGCTTGTCTGCACGTGAGGAATGCGCAATGCCAACAATCGAGAAGCGTGAATCCCCAGACGGGACCGTACGCTATCGCGTCAAGGTCCGCCTAAAGGGCGCACCACCAGAAACGGCCACTTTCTCCCGCAAGACCGACGCCAAGCGCTGGGCGGAGCAGATGCAGTCTGCCATCCGCGAAGGGCGACACTTCAAATCCACCGAAGCGAAGCGCCGCACCGTCGGCGAACTCATCGACAAGTACATCGCGGAGGTACTCCCGCAAAAGCCGCGAGATCTCCGAAATCGCAAGGCCCAGCTGCTCTGGTGGAAGGCCGAGCTTGGCGGACTGAAGTTGTCCGAGCTCACCCCCGCCGTCCTCTCCGCAGCGCGCAACCAACTCCTCGCAAGCGAGGTGCGCCGGCAAAGCAACTCCGCCGCTCACCGAAAGAAGTCCCCCGCCACGGTGCGGCGCTATCTTGCCGCCTTCTCGCACACCCTCTCTGTCGCTGTGACGGACTGGAACTGGATCGATGACAACCCACTCCGCAAGGTAAGCAAGCCCAGCGAGGCGCGCGGCCGGACGCGCTTTCTAGAGAGGGAGGAGCTTGAGCGGCTCCTCAAGGCCTGCGAAGGCTCTAAGAATCCTCACCTTCCGACGATCGTCGTTCTTGCCGTCTCTACCGGCATGCGCCAGGGCGAGATCATGGGACTGCGGTGCCACGACGTTGACTGCGCCACCGGAAGAATCACCCTCACCATGACAAAGAACGGCGACCTGCGGGTGGTACCGCTTGCCGGACGCGCGCTACAGCTGCTCAAGGCGAGGATCGAGAACGCCGAGAAACAGGATGACCTGCTCTTCCCGGGGCGCAAACCAGACCGGCCAAGCGAGATTTCCCAAGCCTGGACCACCGCCGTGAAGAGGGCAGGACTTATCGACTTCCGCTTTCACGATCTCCGGCACAGCGCTGCCACCTTCCTCGTGGACGCCGGCGCCACCGACCTGCAGATCGCAAGCGTCCTCGGGCACCGCACCCTCCAGATGGTGAGGCGCTACGCGCACGTCAGGAAGGCGCTTGCGGCCGACGTGGTCGCCAACATGAACGCGCAGATATTTCCGGAGGATTAAGTGACCCTCCCCTTCCAATCCTTTCATCCAGGGCGAGGCCCGCCGCTGGACCCGCGGCCACGCGGACCGCCAGCCTACCCCTCGAGCAGCACTACGCAATCGGCACCAATCGACTACAGACGGAGCAGCACCATGACAACAGATACGGCTCGCCTCATCCCAGCGACGAAATGGAACGACTACCACCCATGGCCACCGAAGGGCGGCTTGCGTCATCTGATCTTCAATGAGAAAACGAACGGATTCGACCGAGTCGTCAAACGAGCCGGTCGCCGCGTCCTGATCGACGAGGCTCAGTTCTTCGAGTGGGTGCGTTCAAATGGGGGCAAGGATGGGAAATAAGCCCGCGAGCGCGATTGGCGTGGCACTGCCACCGGTCGACCTTCACGAAGCACAGCGCTTCCTAGACCTCATCGCTCCAGGCGAGGATGTCACCTTCCAGACGTTCCCCGACGCGGATAATGCCAAGAAGCCTGGCCTCGCCCGTGTCCTGCATGGGCGCCTTGAGGATCATGCCGCGGAGCTTGCGCACCTCAATGCGAACGGGGCGGGGATCTTCGTCATGGTCAATGCTGGCGACGGGCTGGTGCACAAGGGCGCAAAAACCTGCCGCACAGCTGCTAACGTCGTTCGAGTTCGAGCCGTGTTCGTCGACCTCGACGGCGCGCCCCTTGCGCCGGTTGTCGACGCCGATACACCGCCACAAATCGTCGTGGAGTCCAGCCCCGCAAAATGGCACGCCTACTGGCTCGTTTCGGACTGCCCGCCGGAGGCATTCCGCGCACTTCAAGCCGGCCTGGCGGCTCGCTTCAATGGAGACACCGCAGTAGTCGACCTACCCCGCGTGCTGCGGTTGCCCGGATTCGTTCACCAGAAGTCAGAACCATTCACCGTCCGACTGGCCGAGCCGCCAGCAAAGGCGGCTGATGTCCGAGTACCGTACATGATCGCCGAGCTGCAGCGGCTGATAGCAGTCCCAGACGCGTCTGTATCAGCACCGGCGACCGTTCCTGGGACCCGAACTGGCGAAGACCCAGGCGACGTGATCGGGCGTTCCTTCTCGGATGGGCAGCGAACGCAGCATCTCGTCCAACTCGCCGGTCGATACTTTGCGAAAGGCCTCGGCTTGGACGAAGTCACCGCCCTCGCCCGAGGCTGGAACTCACGGAACACGCCCCCTCTGGATGATGAAAAAGTCGTGTCTACCTGCGCGAGCATGCAACAGACGCATCTCCGCAAACACCCTGCCTCGCAACCAGCTGCCCAGGGCGGCGAGGTCATCGAGCTTTTCCCGATCGCTGATGCGCGAGTCGAGCGATTCATAGCCAACCCGCCGCCGCCGCGCAGATGGCTTCTGAAAGAGTGCCTGCCGCGTGGAAAGGTGGGCGCGCTGATCGCGCCGGGGGGCACGGGCAAGAGCCAATTCCTGCTTCAGCTGGCCGTCAGTGTCGCTACCGGGGAGCCCTTCCTCGGATTGGAAATCGACGAGCCGGGCGGGGTCCTCTGCCTTTTCGCCGAGGACGATGAGGATGAAATTCATCGTCGACTGCACAACATAACGCAGCAGTTCAGCAGGCGCTCCGACCTGGACGCAGAGTTCTTTCCCAGACTGAAGGCAAACCTGCACCTTAAGTCCATGGTCGGGCGGGACAATCTTATGACGAGCGCGGACCGCGTCTCGCGCGAGGTGACGCCTACTAACTACGCCGAGCGGTTGCTTCTCGCAGTTCGCGAGATCCCTGACATCAAGCTGATCGTGATCGACCCTGGCTCGCGTTTCCGGGGCGGCGATGAGAACACGGCACAGGACACGACGCGCTTTATCGAAGTACTCGAGTTGGTCGTGCGCCGCACTGGCGCAAACCTCCTCGTAGCGCACCACGCGAACAAAGGCAGCATGAGCGGTGGCGACCAGGGCCAAGGTTCCCAGCGCGGCTCCAGCGCGTTCAGCGACGGCGTCCGGTGGCAGTTGAATCTCTCGTACTTAAGCGACAAGGAGATGCAGGAGTACGCGATTCGTTCAGACGAGAAGCGGCTCTATCTGACCGCCACCGTAGTGAAGAACAACTACGGACCACCAGGGGTCGGTGTGCTATTGCGCCGCGGCGAGGAGGGGCTGCTCGCGCCCGCCGATCTGTCGAAGCAAAGAGCGGGCACTGAGGACGCCCTGCTGCAACGTGTTCGGGACCGAATTCGCGTCGAGGCCAGAGCTGGAGCGACGTACACGCGCACCAAGTTTGAAGACACGTTCGGCGGAGAAACGGGTGCGTTGAAAATTGGCAAGGTCCAGCTTCGCGAGTTGCTGAAGAAGTGGGTCAAGGAGGGGAAGCTTTTCGTCGACAAGAAGCGGCTGGTTCCCGATGATCCGATCGCATCGCGACGACCCGAGCCATCGGACAAAAAATCTGTCTAAACAACGGACAGGACACTGATGCCCTATCGGACCATTGGACCGGAAAAGCTTTTAGAATCATCCACATGACGAACGACGGACCCATATAAGAGAAGGCCGCCTATCGGGCGGCCCCTCATCTTCGGCTGTATCGGCGAAGCTTCGCGCGCAGCGTCCTGACCGGCATGGCGCGCTTCGGGTCGGCATGGATCATAGCGTGGCAGTTCGCGCACACCACCGCCAGGTCCCGCAGGCCCGTGATTCGCGGCCGGTCAGTGGCGCTCAATTGGCGTCGGTGATGCACCTGCAGAGCCCGCTGCCCAAGCCCATCGAGGAAGCTGCCAAAGCTGAAGTCGCAGGCCTCGCAAATGCCTTCTGCATCCACGATTGCCCGCTGGCGAAGTCCACGATCGCGACTCCGGACATAGGTCCGTTCTTCCGTAAGCGTATTCTCGACGGCCTGGATCTGTCGGGCAGTGGCGTAAAGGCGCTCCGCCCGCGCAACATTCTTCCAAGCGCGCTCCAATTCCGCGACCGCCGGTGGCGGTATCTGAATACCCGACATTTGCGTCCGCCAGTGAACAGTTTTCAGTTTCCCGGACCGCAATCTGGTGACGGGAAGCACGGCTTCCGGATCAGGGCCCAAGACGACGTCAAACTTCACCTGAACGTAGTTTGCCTTGACGCCTTTTCTCCGGCGCTCCGGGTCCCAGTGGTCGTCAGGATGGACGCCGCGCGTCGTATACCCGGAAGCAACGATTCCGCGGGGATCCGATCCTTGCCGGAGCAAGAACACTCGGCTTCCCCTCGGCAATGTGTTCCGAGATCCACAACTCCAGCGACTCTGCGGGTTCTTCAGGATCCACGACAAGTCTTCCCAACTATCGAAACGATCGGGATTCCAGGTAAGCAGATAAGCATCCATTCGCCCTCCCCTTCGCGCTGAAGATGCACAGGTGCCTAGACACCTGCCGGCTAGTTCACGTTGATTCCGTCGAATGCCCCGTATTCGCTCTTTGCATCCCCGTGAACGCGAACAATGCCGCCCTCGATTGAGATCAACCCTGCGTCGATAAGGCGGTGGATGTCGGCGCGCACCAGTATCCCGTCGCTGGCTTCGTTATGCTTCCGCCAATCTCTTCCTGGCAAATGGGCGGCATCGAGCGTCTGGCGAATGGCGGATCCGGTCACCGAACAACGCCACCCACATCGTTCACCTACGCGGTTCCGGAATGCAGCCTGCACGATTCGGGCCTCCACCTGTGCCATACGGCTGCGAGCTTCGGCCTCGTCGGCCGTTGCGTCTGATCGCATGGCCAACACCTCGAGTGGAATGGCGCGGCGCATTACGATTGCGGTGAGCTCTGGTTTTGCAGAAGGACGTGGGTCAAAGAACCACATCGTTGGCGACTTGGTATTTCGAGCAGTCGTTGGAAACTGCTGCATTTGCTCTTCGTAAGCGACCGCCACATCGTCGATTGCCAGAGCTATCGCAAGAACTCCTTGATGAAAGAGCAGCGCGTGTGTCGCACCTCGTGCCTTGATACTCCGAATTCGCTCCTTCACGAAATCAACAAATTCCGCGTTGGTCTTCGAACTGCCCTCCGGACCAGCAAACATTCCAAACTGAATCGCAGCATATGGCACGTCAGTCCATCCAAGTTTTAGCCAAAACGCTACGCGCCCGCCGTTCTCAGATTCGGCGTCAATTATTTTCACCGCCCCACTCCTGCGCGGAACCACACTCCGAAAGCCACTTGCCTGAACCGCCGTGACCGCTTCTCCAAATAGCCGTTCTTCGTTTTTGTATGACTCAGCGCCCCTTGCCAGTCTCTTACTCATACCCCCTCCCCTCTAGCCGCGGCAAGGGCCAGTGTATCTCGCAAATATTTTTATTTTTTTGGAGAACGACAGGACGACAGGTCCACCCCACCCCGGCCTCCGAAACCCCACCCCCACTTCGGATTCGGAGTCCCGTCCGGTAGAAAAAAGCATTCTTTTTCGGCCGCTGCGCTCGCAAGCTCGCGCTCTGTCCTCTTGTTGGGAGGCAACTTCGCCTCGTCAACCTGGAGACCTGGACCATGGACACCCGCTCGTCCGAGCAACGATTGCGTTTTGAGATCGCCAAACTCAATGTCGACCACGCCGCGGCTCGCCACTCCGCGAGAATAGCTGAAGTCGCCGGCGCCGGTGCCCGCACCGTCGCAAGAGCAGCTAGGAGCGGCGCGTTCACGGCTCTCCTGGGCGCCCGCTACGTCGTCGGTTTGGCTCAGGGGCTTGCCCGCCCGGGGTCTGCCCGCCCAAACGCCTAGAGGAAGACCATGATCGAGACGGGAATCATGGTCTTTCTGGGAATCGCGCTCATCCTGTGGAAGCTCCCCCGGAAGCTGATGCTGCGGCTACTGGGCCAAGACCTGATGATCGACATTGCCGTGTCGGTCCTGGTCCTCACGATTCACTGGGGCACTTTCTCGGGGGTGATGGCCGCGACGGTAGCCGGCCTCCTGACCTCGCTGGCCACCTCGGCGGCGAAGCGGGTGTTCGGATACATCCGGGAGGGGAGGTACTACCCCGGCCTGTTCCACGTCAACGTGGGCCCGCCCCGCTAGACATCGCCCTCTGGGCCGCGGCGGGGGAGCTGGCTCGCCAAGTCATCCGTCTCGGCTTCAAGTCCCTCTTTCGCTGATTTCCTTCCTTTCCATGCCCCGGCGTGCTTGCGCGCGTCCGGGGCTTTCTCATTTCTGGAGGTAGCCATGCACCGGGACCTGTACGCCGAGGTCACCAACCGAATTGTCGCGGCTCTGGAGGCCGGGATCACCCCCTGGATCCGCCCGTGGACGGTCGACTTCGATCCCACCCCCATCAACGCGGTGAGCCGCAGGAGCTATCGCGGCATCAATGCGGTCCTCCTCACGCTCGAAGCCCAGGCCCGCGGGTACGGCCGCAGCGCCTGGATGACTTACCGGCAGGCCGCCGAGATCGGAGCGCAGGTCCGGCGAGGCGAGACAGGCACGACGGTCGTGTTCTACAAGCTCGTGGACCTGCCCCACTCCACCACCGTCGAGCAGATCGAAAGCGACAAGCACGCCAAGGTGGTGTCGTTCCTGCGCACATTCACTGTGTTCAACGTCGAGCAGATCGATGGCCTGCCCGACAGGCTTGCAGTGAAAGAAGCGTTGACTGCCTGGAACCCCCACACCGCCGCCGAATCGATCCTCATCGAGTCGCGGGCGACCATCCGGCATGGCGGGTCGGACGCTTACTACAGCGTCCCTGACGACCGGATCCAGCTCCCGGAGCGTGGGCACTTCCCCAGTGCTTCGACCTACTACGCGACCGCCCTGCACGAGTTGATCCACTGGACGGGCCATGCCGGGCGCCTGAACAGGAACCTCGGCCGCCGGTTCGGGGAGGCGGCCTATGCCATGGAGGAGCTCATCGCCGAGATGGGCAGCGCGTTCCTGTGCGCCAGCTGCTACCTCGAGGGGCAGCTGCGCCACGCCAGCTACATCGGCAACTGGCTGCAGGTCCTCAAGAGCGACAAGCGCGCGGTGTTCGCTGCAGCCGCCAAAGCCCAACACGCCACAGATTTCATCGAGTCGGTCTGCGGCACCCCACCGATCGCCGCCACTTCGAACGCGGCATGGAGCGCAGAAGAGGCGGGGGCCTTATGACGGACCTTCAAACCGAGCAGCAGGTCATCGACCGTGCCCTGAAAATCCTGGAAAACAGGGCACGCAGCGGCTCCGCCCTCACCTCTCCGGGCGCGGTGCGTGACTACCTGCGCCTTGCGATCGCGGAGAAGGAGCACGAGGTCTTCGTGTGCGTGTGGCTGGACGCGCAGCACCGGGTTATCCGGTTCGAGGAAGCTTCTCAGGGGACGTTGACCCAGACTAGCGTGTACCCGCGCGAGATCGTCAAGGCCGCACTGGCGTGCAATGCCGCCGCGGTGATCTTTGCGCACAACCACCCCTCCGGCGTCGCGCAACCCAGCCAGGCCGACGAACTCCTCACGCGAAACCTCCGCGAGGCACTCGCGCTGGTCGAGGTCCGGGTGCTGGATCACTTCATCGTCGCTGGTCGCCATTCCATTTCGTTTGCCGAGCGGGGGCTCCTGTAGCCCCCGCACGCCCCAGGCAGTACCGCAGTCCAACGCAGTTCCCACAACCTATGGAGACTCATCATGGAAGCAGGGCAATCGCTCAGCATCGTTCGTTCCCTCGCCAACGGGGTCGATCCCCAGTCCGGGGAGGTGTTCTCGTCCGACAGCCCCTACCAGCGGGCGGACGTGGTCCGTGCGCTGTACCACGCCACCGAGGCGCTGGAGCGCCAGGACAAGGCCGCCCGGCGCAGGGGCTCGCTGCCGGCTAAGGCCGGGGCACCCTGGACCGAAGACGAGGACCGCAAGCTCCTGTCGTCCTTTGACGCGGGCCGAGGTCTTGCCGGAATCGCGGCGGCGCATGAGCGCACTCAGACCGGCGTCAGGGCGCGGCTGGTGAAGTACGGCAGGCTGGCGGCCTAAGACAGGGAGCGGGGTGGATGCCCCGCCAGTAACTACCCTGCAGGAGATGCATATGGGGTTGATCCGTAACACTTTTTGGACATCTGCCCGGAATCGCAGGGACTACCGCCGCGGATTGCAAGGCGTTACTCCGGTGGCTTCCACTCTGGCGGAATACCTTGCGCGCGCATCCCCCTAAGTTCGAACAGCGCCCGGTCATTCGTGATGAACCGGCTTCCACTGCGCTCGCGCGACCACCACAGGTTATAAGGTGCGGAGCGGCTACGGTGCACGAAGAGCCGGCCTTCAAAGAGCCCTTCCCTGAGTTCAGCGGTCGAATGCCCGATATCCGACATTGCCGCCACACATGCGGCCGCCTCTTGTCGATAGCCTGCAATCACGAGCGACTCGACCAGCGCGCTCCAGATCTCAGCGCGATTCGGATCCAGCTCCGCGGCTTTTGCAAAGTCCCTCCAGGCCACCGTGCGTCCCTTGACTGATTTTCGCATCAGCTGCCCACGGTAGTACCAACCAAGCCCGCTGTCAGGCAGCGCCTTCAACCAATCCGCCACCACGCCACTTGCCTCGCGCCATTTCCCGTTGCGTATGTGGTCGTCGACAACCACCTGGAACGCGGCGCTCTCCTTCTCGATAGCCCTGGAGCGATCGGCCGCATCCGCTCGAGCGGAGTCATCTCTTGCAATGGCCAACGTCCGAACGATTCGCTCGTCCATGCCAGGGTGTGTGGACAAATAAGCCGGCACCTCGTCACCGCTCTGCAACTCCCGCATCGCTTCCATCAGCCGAGTCGACTCTCGGGGATCATATCCAGCCGAACGGTACAGCCGGTAACCGATGTCATCTGCTCTTCGTTCAAGCTCTCTGCTGTACGCACGCTGAGCCACAACAAAGACCTGCTGCGTAACAATCGGCCCCGCCCCGACTTGTGCTCTTTCCGCGTCCCTCCCAGCGCGATTGGCTGCCGCAGCTGCCGCGCTGCGAAAGCGACTTTTCAGCGCGCCGTGCTCTTCCAGAATATGCGCGATCTCGTGGCCAAGCAGTGATGCAGCCATTGATTCGTTTCCGCCGATTACGCGCATCATTCCAGTCGAGATCTGTATTCCTCCATTCGGCAATCCCTCCATTGCTGGGAACGCCCTCGCAGCGGGACTTGAGTACTCGCATACGTACAGATCCGGATCGATTAGAGCTACCTCTTTAAGGCGACCCATCGCTCGAGCGAGCATCTGCAGTTGTTCACCCGACACTGCGATCTGGGTCCGGGTGCCCCCCTCAGCCCGATCCGGCAATCGCGGCGGCGCGTTCTCTGGTGTCGAGGCGGGACCACGTGGCCCCGCAACAGGAGTCGACGCCGAAACGGTCTGAGGCGTATCGAATACCTGCACACAGGTTGCCAGGGATGGTGTGGCTGCAAGCCCAAACACAGCGAGGCCGCCAACACGTAGCCAACTGGTTGCTTGCCATGTCATCACAAGCCCTCCCCCTATGTCGCGACCAAAATCAATACCGCGAATGGATGCGTCGTGAGGCTTCCCTCGCTACCCACTCCAAGTACAGAGCTAAATCACTTCGCCTCGCTAACCTGGTAGATCACCGATTGCGCCTCAAGTCCTGGTAGCGCTTCCAGGCGACCTCCATTCCGACTTCGGTATGGCTCTTCCCTTGCACCTCCTGATGAAATACTCCTGGTCAGGTGTGATCGGCCTCCAAGTCTCTTTCCGAAGCGCACTGAGTCACGCCTTGTGGTTCTTGATGACTGCAAGTTCTCGGTCACGCAAATTGTTGGCGCGGAACTTGTCCATGCCTGTTCTGCCAGCACGGTTAGGTCGGTTTGTCGTTCTTTTCCAGCGCTATCGCGATTACAGCGGCGACGATCGCGCCCGGAATCGCTCCGGACACCGCGCCGCCGAAGCCCGCAATGCCAAAGAACGATCCGACGATGCCGCCGATCAACAACGACTTCCAGTAGCCCACGAGGGCGAACCCCAGACAGAGCACGATTCCAACGGCACCGAGAAGCCAGCTCATTTCTCAGTTCGCAAGAACGGCCAGAAGAAGACATTCATGGTGAAGTAGACGGCCCGGACAAGTGGATTGCGCGTAAGCGCTAGCCAAGCAGGCCGTTTGCCGGGATTCGGATGCCCCAGTCGTGCGATTGTCTTGAAGACCCCGACGACCAGGTAAATACCGGCGAGCCATTCCATGGAACTCCTCCAGGCCCTGAAATGTCACGATTAGTGCGTGGCCGATAAGTTAACACGGTCTCAAAGTCGGAGGCGTGCGGAACACCCTTCGGGTAGAGTTCGGGGAGCGGGTAGCGGCTCTTCGGAAGCGGGCCGGGCTTTCCCAGGAAGCTTTCGCGGACCGCTGTGGGTTCGCTAGATCCTATATGAGCCGAATCGAGCGCGGACGGGGAAACCCGTCGCTCGACGCTATCGAAGCGCTAGCGGGTGGTCTGAAGGTGCCAGTAGCGCGCCTATTCGAGGATCCATAGGCCGCGGTCTTGAGTTGCGTCAGAGCACTGTCGCCGGTTTCCGTCGCCAAACCCAAGGTGGCGTCGGCGAGGGTTCTGCCCAGAGTCCGCGCCGAGAAGCGCGAGCGTCAGCCTCGAGTGCGAAAAGCGGACTCGAGGCGTGGGCGTATCGGCGAAAGACCCAGGCAGCACCGGCGCGCACTTGATGGCTGCTTGCGTCCTGCCTCGCGCAGGTGACCTTGGCGATCAGCCTTCCAAAGGCATCCCACTTTCCTCCGTCAGCGGTCACAATCGATCCTATAGGACACAAACGCAACAGCTCCTGGCGCGCCGCCGTCCCGTAGGCCTGATTCGATTCTGGAGCATCGATGTCAAGGAGCCGAACCGTCATCGCTGTGCCTGCCGCGCTGATCGTCAACGTGTCGCCGTCCTGGATTCTCGTGACCGTGCCCGTGATCTCGCTTCCGCCAACCCATCCCCCGACAACGAGGAGAGCGAATGCTGTCGCAGCGTGAAGCGCGATTTTCAATTCAGAGGACGAACCAGGAACGGCCGAAGCATCGACTTGAGGTCCCTTTCGGCCAGCTCCCCGTAAAGAATCGCGTGGACGAGACAGTCCAGAGTGGTCAATGCGAGAGGGGAAAGGTGCTCCAGGAGTTGTGAGTCGAACTCTGGATCCGAATGCGAGTGCGCAAGCGCCACAAGCACTTGGCGGATAGCCGCTGCTTCAACGGTCGGCAGAACCCCCAGCCCCGTCAGCGTTGCAATCGCGAGATTCGGGGAAGCCGGCGTGGCCTGATCGCCCTGGTGGACCGCGATCGAACGAAGTTGGACGATGAGCCTAGCGAGGGTCACGACGGCACTACACACTCAATGTGCATCGAGTGCATGCCTCCGCGATAGTTCGTCATGAAACTCAGTATTCAACACTGGATATCCACCTAACAGCGCGCCTAGCTTCTCGCGCTCAACGAGCACAACGTGGTTGTGATTGGCCTGCTCGCGAGCATTCGCGTTGAACGTTCGATTTGTCAACGCTAGTCGGGAAAACTTGACACCCGCGTGCATCGCTTGGTACCCCGCGGCCCCGCCCACTACCTCTTTGATTGCATCCCAGCCCATCTCGGAGTCCGCGCCCCCGGAATGCTTGCACTGGATTAGTACCCCACTCTTGCCCGAGAGGGCAACAACATCCACACCTCCGTCGCCTTTCCTCTTGCGTGTTATCCGCGACGAGAATCCCTGTTTCTCCCAGAGAAGCTTGCAGAACACTTCGAATGTGTCGCCGTCCATCCTGTCGACATCGTCTAACGTAAGCGCAGATGTCTCCAGCCCGGAGCCGGTCGGACCCTCTGGCGCCAGGTCAGCGAGACCAAAGTCGCCGCCGCTCCCATCCAGCATGTCTGTTGCAAGAGCTGACTTCGCACGCATAAGACCATCCAGCTTTGCCTCAAACGTTACAAAGTCTGGCGCCACTATCGTTGGGCAATAAACGTAGACATCCTTCGTCTGCCCAATCCGGTACGCGCGATCGGTCGCCTGATTCTCCTTTGCAGGATTCCACGTCCTGGTGAAGTGAATCACGTGATTCGCTGCCACGATGTTCAGACCAAACCCAGCGGCCAGCGGCGATAGAACAATCGCGTTGAAGCCCGGTTTCTGTTGAAATTTGTCAATCAAGCCTTGCCGTGACTCGGTGTCTCCGTTGATGATGAACGGCTTGAGGCCGAATCTCGAATTCAAAAAATGGTATAGGGCACTCTGTACTTGCCTCAGTTCGGTAAATATTATTACTTTCTCTTGCAGCACCTGGATTCTCTCCAGCTCATCGAGCATCCACCGCATCTTTGGCGACTTCTCCAGATGCTGGATCTCCCCGGCACGGTCTACTGCAAACCGGCCCCCAGGAAGGCAAAATGGCTCAGCGCAAACAGCCTTTATAAAATGGAGAACACCAAAGGACAATCTGGCTCTTTGACGAAGATCCGCTTCTGCCGCGGCTGACCGGATCCGGCGCAGACCTTCAACATAGAGCTGGCGCTGATAGTTCGACAGCTCAACCTGTAGCCGCTCATTCGGCCGTGAATTCGTCACAAAGATCTTCTTGGGCAAATCACCGGCAATATCCGCTTTTGTCCGACGCAGCAGCTGAGGCGCAAGCATCGCGCGCAGCCTGTCCAATGCGTTTCGGTGCTCCTCAGTCTTTGCCTCAATCGGACGACGATAGGATCTCCCGAACTCGTCCAGCGCCCCAAGTAAACCGGGCTGGATGTAGTCAAACAAGCACCAGATGTCCGCCAGCGTGTTTTCTACCGGTGTGCCTGTGCAGGCAATCTTGAATGCCACCTTCTGCTTCTTCGCAGCCAGCGTTATCAGCGCGTTGGGCGTCTTTATCTTCTGCGCCTCATCGCAAATCATGAAAGCGAAGTCCTGCTTTGCAAGGGAGAACTCGTAGTCGCGAAGCGTTTCGTACGTGGTGAGTACGATCTTGGCACCAGCTAGCCACCCCGGCTTTAGCAGGTTGCCGATCCCGCGCTCAAGCAGCCGATCGTCGATGTAGGACTTTGGCTGCTTCACTTGCGCCAGTTGTTCCCCGTACAACGTCACGACAGGCGGGAACTGGTCGTTGAAGAACGTCTTGAACTCGTTCTTCCAGTTGTCTAAAAGTGTCACCGGCGCAACGATCAGGGTCGGCGCCCCGTCTGGCGTGGATTCGTAATACCGTGCCAGTGCCGTAGCGAGTTGGAGAGTTTTGCCAAGCCCCATATCGTCTGCGAGCAAAGCGCCGCGGCACTCGGTCGGACTAAGCCCAATAAGGTGCTGGAGCCAGGCGACCCCGCGCTCTTGATGAGGTTTCAGCTTTACAGTCGGTCGCAGGCAGCTGGGTAGATCCGGACCCCTATCCGAGGGAATAGTCAACACCACCTTGCGCTGCTCGACATAGTCGATTTGCTGAATGTTTGCCTTGACCAACAACGTCTCCCGCTTTCGGCGAGCCGAAGGCGCCGAGTCGCTCTGTTTCGACGGCTTGTGATCGAGGTTGCTATCGGCGTCAAGGAGGGAGCGAAAGGAATCAGCTAGCCGTCGTGCCTCAGCAGTTGCAACTGGCGTGGGCAGCTTCACGTTCGAGACTTCCGGCCTGCCTTCACTCTCGGCCTTAGCAACGCTTTGTTCGAAGGAGTCGATCCAGGCCTTGTCCAACTCCACGAAGACACGCTCCGTCGTGTTGGGCAACGAGATCCCGAGGAGAGGAACCAGATTCTCCGGCGCCCAAGGATCGTCGGCACTCTCGTTCTGTCGTTTGATGAACGGGGAATAAATAGGTTTGGCGATGCCTATCCCTTCAATTCGCTCCCCATACTGAGTTAGTGAATACACCTCCTCAAGAGGTATGGACTGCTGCGCTTTCGCTCTCCACAGATGCAGCAGCTGACGACCTTCCTCCAAGTGACGACTGGACTCACCGTCAAGGTCCAGATCAAACTCTTCCCAAGGGAACATCTGACGCTCTTCCTGGAGCGCCTTCTCCAGCTTTAGGAGAAAACGTTCCAGCAGTTCGGGGCTCTCAAAACCTACCCGGTCGGTCTTTGCCGCGCCGTCTGGATAGTGTTGTGTTACTAGGAGGCCTACACCTTCGACATTGCCTCCCTTCACCGTGGAGTGCAGTGTGAAAACACACGGCAACAGGCCCCCCGAAGCCTTCGCCTCCTGAAACTTTGCCTCGTCGATTGCGGCATGAGCGTCTTCGCCAAGAACTGCATAGGGATTGCGAATGAACGCCTCTGCCTTCGCGCCGGCGACCTGACGGGCTGGCATCTGCTTCTTTATGACCGTGAGGACGCGCCGCACCGGTTCCGACAGCACGATCCGGACCCTATTTCCACCTTGCGTGACGTCATAATGCGGCTGAACTTCACCAAAGCGATCGAATGTCGAGAGCCATTCGTCCGGAGCGTCGCGGAACGTTGGAAAAACAGTTAGGACTCGAGTTCCGAGTGCCTCAACCTTTGCAAGAGGCAATTCAAGAGTTTCGGGAGTAAGGACAACTGTCGTTGCCAAATACTTGCTGGCGATCCTCGCCTGAGCCGATTGGGCAATCGTCCGAATACGACCCCATGCCAATTCATGAAAATGTTGCGTTCGAGCTTCCTGCGGACGGTTCTGAAACGCTCGAACTTCACTTGCCAGTCGCCAAGCCCGCTCCCCCAGTAGCTTTGCGCCTTGTTCGGCGAGCAGATACCCGCCAACGCAGCGCCCTGTTTTGTCACCCTCCTCCGGAGAGGTCCAGACGTCGACAAATATCTCGAAGCCGGGATCCGACATCGCCTGTTTGCTGCCAAGAACAGGTGTCAGATCCGTTAGCGGCGCTAGCCCCAATAGCTCGACGCACCCTGCGTGCTCCTCATCGCGAAGCAACTCATACACGGCGGACCACGGGAGAACGACGGCGTCGTCCCGAACGAGGGCGATCTCCTCTTGGACCAGCTGGGCTAGGTACGTAGCTAGCGCTTGATCCTGTGCTGCTGCCTTTCCAGCCAAATTGAACGCGGTTTCTGCATCGTGACTGCTCCCGGTCTGGAACAGTGCATACCGTAGGCCTTCTTCGGTTGGCTCCGCGCGCAGATTCCCGGCCGCTCCCGCCCTAGAGACAAGCCTTCTTAGGAGCTCCCTGATCATGACCCTGTTGGGTGGTACCAGGCACCCCTCCTCGGGGCATATACGAACTCCCACTCTCTCAGCTCACGCGCAAACGGAGTGTCGGTCCGACCATATTCCACCCAGATTCGCCCTCCAGACGGGCGAAAGTCGGTCACGACGACTCTATTTCTACGAGCCGCTTCGTGAAGCTCGCGCATCGTGAAATTTGCATTCTTCGGCGCATCTCCGAGGCCAGGAGCACCGATTCGTGTCCGCCCCTCGGGATCGAGCCTGGTTTGGAGTGTCTGCCGCGTCCTGCGAAGCACTGCGTCTGGATGAATCCCCAGGGTTCTCAGCTTGCGGGCGGCACTCCCCTGCCAATTGGGCACGTGAATAATTTTGTCGTCGCCGCGGTGAAAGCCCCGCTTTAGCTCATCGGTACCACCTGACATGTGTGCCTTGTGCACGTCGAAAGGCAGCGATGCCTTCGGATATATGTAGGCTGCGTTTGGCTTGCGACTGAATTCGACGATTACATAATCGCCGATCTCCATCAGAAACGCATCCAAGCCATCATCATTTGACGAAAGGCGGGCCGACAATCCTTGCTCCTGGTCGACTAACGCGCGCAACTGCGGGTCGCTCCTCGCGCGGAACAGAGTGTCTCTGCCAAACACCAGCTTGGTCCAAGTTATTTGCTCCAAGTACCCGGTCCAGAACGCGAGGCGACCCTCCTCGGCGTTGTTCCGGCCGGACAGTAGTTCGAAGAAAAGCCGCAGATTCGCTTCGTTGACCCAGGCAAGTGCCATTCGCCATACGTCTTTAGGTACCCGGCTCCACGGCGAAGCAAGTCCCGTGTCCTTGAGCTTGGGATTGCGCCAAACTTCCTTGCTAACGACGTAGTCCTTGAAGATCGGTACCGCACTGCGATCTGAACACTCGTAGTACCGCCGCAAGATTTGCTCAATTGCTTCATCACGGAAAACAGGTCTTTCTCGTAATAGGGAAACGAGCCTGCCCAGCGTGCGCTTGAAGTCCTCATCGCCGAGCTCGCATGCCCGCCTGGCTGCAGCCAGTATCAACTCATGCCAGAACCAACTCGACTCCGGTATGCCTAGGTCCCTACCAAGGATATCGAGCCCTGCCATGTTGTTGGCTAGCATGCTAGCGGCATAGGGGGCGCATGGATCTTCACCCAACAGAGCCTCGTGATTTGCAAGCGCTACCACCCATGGCGGACGGATTCCGTCCTCTGAATTGAATTTAGGCCACGTGCTACAAAGGAGGCTGCGCAAGCTCAGCCATCCTCGCGTGGCCTGCTCGTTGCTACCCTTGGGGACAAAGGAAAAGTAGGAGATCAAGAGTCCGTACCAAGTCGGCCTCCACATGTCTCCTCTATCGATTTCGCCCCGATAGCGAGCCAGCAGCGCGTCAAAGGCACCGCCGGCGCCAAGGAGAGTCCGGCCATCAGCTTCTCGAATAGGCTCCGCAAGAACGCCCGACAAGAGCGCATAAGCGTTTTCATCGTCAGCGGCAAGTTCATTCCTCAGGAACTTCAATGCGGCCGCCAACGCTGTTTCCTTCAAGCCAGCACCCTTTGAGACCCCGTCAAAGGCCTTTGCCGCTTCATCGGCGGCTTGCTCCACAAGCTTCGCTCGGCCAAACCGAATGCTGGCGATGTCCAGCTCTTCGATCACCTTACTGAGCGACGATGCCAGGTCTTGTGTCACCAGTTCATCCCTAGCAACGACCAAATTCCTTGCTGTCGGGCCGCGTCGGCGCGGTTGTCTGCTCTTGTTCGTCCAAGGCCCAGAAGTCGATCTTCAGTTCAACGCGCCGCGAAGCCTCCTTGGAGGCCTTCATCGAGTTAAATGAGTAGCCGCCAACCAGGAATAGGTCACGGATTTCCCGCTTCTCCTCGTCTGTGAGCCTGCGCTCCAGTGTTCCAGGAGAATCAAACAGTGCGCATACAACCTGCTGGCTGCGCTGAAGAGAAAGGCCCAGGTTGTACAAGTACGTGCCATCCTGATCTGTAAAGCCCTCAACGACCAGGCGGCGAATCCACCGCGTACCCATTTCGGACCGATACACTTCCAGCAGCGTAGGCACATATCCGCGCAGGAACTCTCCGCCAGCCTTCGTGATGTTTGACTTGCCGCTGTCAAACCGCACGATGTCCCCAAGATCGATCCGATATGTAGACATGTCGACGCGGATCGCCGGCCACTGTCGCGAGATTTGCCTAATCTTGCTCATTAGCTCCGCAATATCCCGCTCTCGCTGAACCTTACGCTGCTCCTCGACATTCACCTTCTTCGTAACCGCCAGCAGCGTCACGCACATGACGACCAGGAAGAGCATCATGAGTGCGGTCATAAGATCGGCAAACGAGATCCAGAAGGGTCTTTCCCCTTCGTCTCTGCTGTGTCCACGAGTGGCGATCCGAGAAAACATTGCTATGTCCTCCTAAGGCGCTGGAGGGTTGCGCCCAGTTCCTGAACGATTCCCGTTAGACTTGAGATCGCCGAGCTCGTATGCTTATCCGTCTCTGTCATGGTGGTGGCAACCTGATTGGCCAACTGAGTACCGAAGCTCTGGAACGCAGTCTGAAGAACCCCGTTTACTTCCTTCAGATAATTCGAAGTTTCAGTTTCAATTCCCTTGACGCTGGCCAGTAGCTTGTCCATCTCCTGCACTAGCCCTGCGCTAACTCCTGCCTCGCGCTTCGCATTCTCGACCAACACCCCTAGTTCGCCCACCATTCGCTCAATGGTTGCGCGCGTCCGGTCGTACTGCTCAAAGGCTGTCTGAACGGCCTGGGCTGACTGACTGAGAGCCTGCGAGGCGCCCGTAAGCGTCTTGCCCAGCTCGCCAGACCGGCTCAAAACGTCGGTAACCGCGTTGCCGGCATCAGTGAACTTCGTTGCCGCGACATTCATGTTCTCTGCGCCAGCACTCATGCCGTCGATCGCTTTCGTAGTCACGCGCTCCAGGGCAGCAATGCTTTCCTGGGTGAGCTGCGCCGATTCGCTGACTCCTTTGAGAAGCTCCCCAACGTCAGTTGCCAATCCTCCATAGAGCTCCGTTGTCTGTGCCTTCAAGGAATCCTGCCGTGCCTGATCGGCCACACTTGCCGCGTGGCGATCCTCGGCGAGTCGACTCATGGCGTCGCCCATCTTCTCAAGTACTGACTGGACTGCCTGATCAAGCGCAGCCTTGCTCGCGGCCTGCTGCTCTTCGATCAGTCGTCGAATCTCAACGACAAACTCCCGCATCTGATCGTTCATTCGCTCTTGGGCGACCGCCGCTCGAGTCATTGCCTCTTCGAGTTTTGCACTCATCTGCGAAGCCGCGGTTTCACCCGCCTTACCTATGTCGCCGACAAGCTGCGCAACTGCGGCCTGCACACTCTGCATGGCCTGCTGAGATTGAAGCAATGCGTCATTTATTCCGTGGAACTGCTTGCCGAACGTGTCTTCGAGTTTTGCCATGAACGCAGTAAGCAGTGTGTTCAACATGCCTTCGACCTGGGTACCCTGCTGGCCAGATGCTTTCTCAACTACGCCCATCAATTGCTGCATCGGAGTTGTGAGTCCGTCTGCTATCGACTTGCCGATGCGCTCCCCCAGCCGTTCGGTCTCCTCCTTCTGGGCCGCAATCTGCCTCTCGACCAAGTTGGTCATCATCGTCTTGAGGTCTTCGACCAACGCATCCTTCAACTGGGATGTCTGTGCCGCATTCGTTTCGGATGCCTCGACTAGGCGCGAGAGATATTCCTCGCCTGCGCCGGTGTTGTAGAGCGAGTCGACTGCATGTGATAGACGCTCGACACCGGTATAGCAAAGCGCGATCAACACCTTTTCGAAGAGCGTGATGATCATCGCGCAAGCGATCGCAATGGCCGATGCGTAGAACGCATGTCCTACACCTTCCAGGAGGCGCTGAAGACTTTCTCTGGCTGTTGAAGCGTCCTCGCTCGGCTTGAATCCTTCCAAGCCTGACAGCAGGCCGGCGAAAGTTCCGATGATTCCGAGGCCGGTCAGAATGCCAGGAAGATGGCGTACAAATTCGTCGAGTAGCCGGCTATCTACAAGGGTTTCTCGGGTGAAGAAACTCTCAGCGAGAGCTGTAGCGCGCACCTCGACGGTTTCGTTCTCGGAACCCCTGTATCTCCTGACCCTGTGGAGTGTGTCGTCGTACTCGCTCCAAAGATGCCGATAGGGCTCTCGGCGCATGAGCTTGGCGACATCGTCGGGGTCGACCGTCTTGGGTCCCGCTTTCTCCCGCATCTTTTTGACCCGCGAACCCTTCCAGCGGAGCTGGATGCCTATGTATATCGCTTTGGGGACGAAGACCACGAGAAAAGCGGCAAAGGCCGCCAGCACCACGTAGACCACCCATAGCGGCACGCCGTGCATGTTGTGCACGAACGGCAGCCATTCCTGGATGAATACGGCAACCTGCCCCATCGCCCCCCCTCCAAATTCCGAAAATTCCTCCCGAATGGCTCCATTTCGGGCCCTTCCAGAGAAATGTTACCCGTGACTTGGCCTTTTTGGTCTAGCGGCGGGCGGGTCTTCGAAATCGGCTTAGTTTCTTGCTTGCTCCATGGGCAGGACAAAACTCCGACTGTGGCGCTGCTTCATGCCCGCAGCGGCGTCCTAGTTCCCTCAGAACCATCGCGCAGCGGCTGACTTCCTCGGTTCGCTCGAAGAAATAGGTCACGGGCTCGCCGGTCTTTCGCGGTCCCTTTCGATACACGCGCCGCGAATAGGTGGTCCATGGTGATGCCGGCGTGCGCTTCCCCTTAATTACTTGCGCGCCCCCGTCTGTGGTCTCGCAGATCCACGTATCCAGAGGCATGTTGATGCGATCCACGCAGTAGATGGCGGGAATCTGCATCTCCTCGTCCCCGCCTGGCCCACCTAGGAGCCGGATTAGAACTGTCCCGCGCACGTGCAAAGCCTACACCGTCGCCGGCCGCAGGCAAATTGATCTCTATTCAAGATGGGAAGTGACGTCGATCACTTAACACGCATTCGCGGCTACTACTTAGCTGCGCCGGGAAGCTCACAGTGCCATTCCTGCACCACGCCGTGAGCATGTTCTCCATCTCCAACGCGCTCAAAGCCTCGCAACCTGAACGCAAGCGTACTGAATCCAAGCAGCACTGGCTCGTAGAGGGCGGGCGCCGGAGGATTCTCCATCGGGTCAACAGGATAGAGCTCTGCCACCGTGTACCGCTCCCCGCCCGAATCCGTGGAGTGAGTGCGCAGATCACCGACGAAGCTAGCGCCGTTCAGCACCACTTTCCATGGGAGCCGGCGCCCACGTCGACGCAATAGGTAAACGCGAAAACGCATGGATTTGGGCCTACTGGACGGATATACATCGTTAGGGTATCGTTCGATCTGTCGAATAACAAGGCCGCTTGACGAGGGGACAAGCGACGAGAAGGAAGGACGAAATGCAACAGCAGTTCGAGTTCGTTGTGTACAACCCCGAGCGCAATGTTCGGTATTTCGCTACGCGCCGGTTGGGCGTCGGCGGCCAAGGCGGCGTTTGGGCAGGTATTACCGAATCGGGAGCACATGTTGCTCTGAAGGTAATCTGGCCGACGCATAACTCGCAGGCATATTGGTCCTGGTACAACGATCAGGACGGTCATCTGCAGTGTATTCACCAGAAGCATGTCGTTGTGAGCTATGACCAGTTCCAGGCGCAGCCAGAGGGCTGGTATGTCATCGTGATGGAACCGGCCGTTAGAAGCCTCGATGACGTAATCAATTTTGGTCAACCACTGGCAGCCAGTCGAGTTTGCGTGATCGGAGCGCAGATACTGAGCGCCCTCACCTACCTTCATTCCATCAACAGGGTTCATCGAGACGTCTCGGCGAAGAATTTGCTCGAGTTCCCAAGTGGTGTGGTGAAGCTCAACGACTTCGGCGTATCCAAGGCCGCCGTCGCCGCGGGCGAGGCGACCCACACGTTCCTCGGCAACGCCATGTATCTCCCTCCGGAACTGCTGGGCGATGGCCGATGGACGCACCAGTCTGACGTTTATCAGCTCGGCTTGGTGCTTACGTCGCTCCTGCTTGGCCGCCATGTGATCCCGCCAAATGTCGAGGCGCCGCAAATGGCAGCCATGATCCGCGACGGGGTACCCCGGCTCGCGGCAGAGGGATTGATCGCGAAGCATGGCGAACTGGGACGAATCTTGCGGCACATGGTGTGTCGCACTGAGCGGTATCGTTTTCCGACGGCATTCGCCGTATGGACCGCGTTATTTCAAGAATGGCAACGGCAATATGCTGCGGAGCGCGCCTCCAAAGAAGCTGCCGTACGGGCCCTGAAGACCCTGGGTGCCGGCGCCGGATTGGCGTTTCTCGCTCGCACCGCGTTCAGGAGCTGAGGCACCACTGCATTAGAGTGGAGCAATGAGCATAGCTCTGCCGCTGCCGCTTCAGGAATTTGCGCTGATTGCACGTACGATCCACAGTGTCCTTGCGCCCGAGAAAGCCGACCACACGAAGGCTTGTCTCCACTATGGCATCACCGGTGCACTGATTCTCGATTACCACTACGGCATCAAGGCACGTCCAATTGTGGGCGCCGCCATTTATTGCATCGGAGTCTCAGACAAGCCGGATGTTCTTGCTTTCATGGTGCCGGGGGCGCCGACCGTTGCGTCTACCGCAGAACACTTCCATTGCTGGTTGGAAACCGAGGATTGGTTACTGGACTTTACCGCCCCCTATTTTCCAGAAACGATCGAGGCCATGGGCCTGCAGCGTGCCTGCCCTCGCAGAGCGTTTCAGAAACGAGTCACAGAGCAAGCGTCATCAGTTGAGAACATCCGTAGTCCAGGTGATTGTCTTCACGTGCCGAACGCAGAATTGACCAAAGACCTGCTGCTTCGGTTTGCAAATGTGCGCGCACAGTCGGATCTTGTGCAAATCGCGGTGGATTGGTTCCGGCGTCCGCCCGAAGTCATGCAGTCTAACCTCACCCTCGCGAACGCGAAGGGAAGCAAGCATGCGGTACCACTACTGGGGCTCAAGCTGAGCGAATCGTGGTAGGACGATTGCCGCGGCTATCATGACACCCAACGAGGGGGACGATGCTTAAGGACTACAAGTTCATCAAGGACGCGGGCCGTGAGATCAACGCTGCAGCAGAAGATGCCGTGCGAGAGCTCTTCGCTGATTATTCGAACCTCATTGGCAGAGAAGAGGAGTTGACGGCACGCTTGAGAGGCGAGCTCAATGATCGGCTTCTAAAGGCCGTTGAGAAG
The DNA here is from genome assembly GCA_052386675.1 of Betaproteobacteria bacterium. Classification (GTDB taxonomy): domain Bacteria; phylum Pseudomonadota; class Gammaproteobacteria; order Burkholderiales; family SG8-39; genus RBG-16-66-20. The sequence continues at coordinate 74,129 of JBQTJX010000039.1, read as the reverse complement.
CGGCTGAACGGCCGCAGAATTCGCGGATGCAAGTTCCGGGTTGCCACATTCACGAAGCGCCAAGAAAAAGTCGTAGGGGCTGACCTAATGGGAGTACTTCAGCTTCAATTCCGTGGGAGGCGCATTTCAAAGGCATATCTCGCGCAGGCAAAAGTCGACACGAGCCACTCCGAATGCTGGATCGGGCGTCCAGGTGAAACAATCGCAAAGGCCTCTAGCCCCAATATGCTCAATCAGGTCGACAGTATGCTTGCTGTCAGTTCCGACTCTTTCGTGTTTGTTTACCATCCTGCCGGCATCGCCTGTGTCCCCGCTTTGCAAGTGAAGCTTGCCGGGTCAAATACGATTTCTACGGTGCATCATCCTTATCGATCAATCGGCCAGTTCTATGAAGATTTCTTCAAGTGCTTCATTGGCGACCATCACATAGCCCCGCACGTCCTTGGCGGGGACGATCTCGAGAAAATTGCCAAGGAAACAAGTGCACGTTCATATCTGCTGACGCACCTCAACCTCGAGAACGACGCCACGGAGTAGCCACGAGAATGAGTTGGACAAAGGTCCGCATCGAAGCACTCAAGGCCGCTGAGATCCGCAATCTCCGAGCAAACGCCCACGCTCGAGGCAGCCAGGAGGTGGTTGCTCTTTGTGACGAGGTACTTGTCGGTCGGCCCAAGGAACGCACGAGAGGAAAGGCCAAACGACAACACGAACTGGATGGCCGACGCCTCGTCTCGCGCTCCAGAGCATTCGAGATGCGCGGCGTCAAGTTGCGCAACCCTCGTTGGAGTTGGGGTGGCATACGCGAATCCGATGGGATGGTCGTGTTTACCGTATGGGCGACTGACGTCGAAAGAGCCGGCGACACGAACAAGTACCTGCTCTTTGGGCCGGATCGGGGCGGTGATCGGCCTTGGTCCGATAGCGCGGGAGGGAAGGAACGCCTACGGCACTGCGAAATGGCCGCTTCGTCTGACGAAGCAGAAGGGATCCTGATCTACGGAGAACGACGCGGCCGCGACGTTCCGTTAGAGGAGGTGAGCAAGGTCACGGGCGCTGACCCACAGAAGGTGCTTCGCTTCAAGGTCCATCGCCATGGCGAGGAGTACTGGGCGGTCTGGTCTGCGGTTGCCCAGTAGGCTCCACCGCGGGCACGTCGGCTCTGGGACAGTTATGGGACATTTCAGCGCAAGTTTTGGTCAATAGCCACCATCCACTGCAAAAACTAGCTCTCGATAACGTTTTGATTTATTGTTGTAAGTGTCTGCTTCTTGTTGTGAAGGACGGTGCTTGGGGCTCTGTTAATCCGCAGGTCCCTGGTTCGAGTCCAGGTCGAGGAGCCATCCCCTTCAGTTCGCGACCCCCAGCACCGCCTTCACTCCGGCCACGAGCGCCGCATGCTCGAACGGCTTGGTGATGTAGCCGTCCGCCCCGCCCACGAGCCCGCGCATCACGCTGTCGCGCTTCGCTTCGGCGGTCACCATGATCGCCGGCATCGTCCGCAGCGCGGGGTGCGCCTTCAGGTTGTGCAGGATGTCGAAGCCGTTGGTGTCGGGCAGGTTGACGTCGAGCAGCGCGAGGTCCGGCATGGGCGCGACCCGCAGGCGAGCGATGACCTCGGCGCGATTGGCCGCCGCCGTCACCTTGAACCCCTGGTCCTCGAGGATCTGGCGAATCAGGGCCGCCATGTCGGGATCGTCCTCGACCGCGAATACTTCCAGCTTCTCTCCTTCGCGCAGCTCACGCGACTTGACGGCCTTGCGCGCGATGCTGACGTAATAGCCCCTCTTCAGGAGCATGGGCGCCCCGTCCCCCGCCTCGCGTTGCGCGCTCGCCATGGCGCCGGGGGTCAGCGTTTCCTCGGCCGCCATGGCCTTCAGGAAGGTTTCGAAATCGAAGCCGGTGGTCTCCTCGACGGTGGCAGGGCGGATGTACTTCGCCGCCAGCAGCGAGCGCAACAGGTCACGCACGCCTTCGGACGGGATATGGGGCAGCTTCTCCTCAAGGTCACCGACAGCGATCTCGCCATCCAGCGCCACCAGGATGGTCAGCGCCTCCGCCGGCAGAGAAGTGCCGCCCTGCTCGATCTGCGCGCTGCCGCCCTTGGTGATCACGAACACATCGGCGGGGTAGACCGGGACATTGGCGCGGTTGTCGGCGGAGAACACGGAAACGCGGTCTTCGTTGGCCATCCAGGGTGCTCCCCTGTATACGTCCCTGGGGAGTCTACTCCTGCTCGAAACCGCAGGCACCACCGGCTTGGGCGGCGCTAGACTTGGCAGGATGAAGCCCACCTACGACCTCGTCATCAAGAACGTCCGCGTCGTCCGCCCCCTGGGCAACGACGTCCACGAAGCCGACATCGCCATCAAGGGCGGCAGGTTCGCCAAGATCGCGGGCAACATTCCCGTCAAGGACGCCAAGGCGGTCCACGATGGCAAGGGCCGCCTCGCCTTCCCCGGGGTGGTGGACGCCCACACCCACGCTGGCATCTACTCGCCCCTCGCCGAGGACGCCGTGACTGAGAGCCGCGCCGCGGCGCAGGGCGGCGTCACCTCGATGCTGAACTACTTCCGCACTGGCCAGTACTACCTGAACAAGGGCGGCCCGTACCGCAAGTTCTTCCCCGAGGTGCTGTCCATTTCCGACGGCAAGTACCACGTCGACTACGCCTACCACCTTGCGCCGATGGACGCGGGCCATATCCGCGAAATCCCGGAGCTGATCGCGAAGCACGGGGTGAGCTCGTTCAAGATCTTCATGTTCTATGGCTCGCACGGCCTGCATGGCAGCTCCAACAGCCAGCGCGACTTCCTCATGATCGGCGAGAACGAGCGCTACGACTACGCGCACTTCGAGTTCATCATGCGCGGCGTGCAGGCGGCGCGGGAGAAGTACCCCGCCCTCGCCTCGCAGATCAGCCTGTCGCTGCATTGCGAGACCGCCGAGATCATGACTGCGTACACCAACAAGGTGGAACGCGAGGGCAAGCTGAAGGGCCTGGCGGCCTACCACGCCGCGCGGCCGCCCCATTCCGAGGGGCTGGCGGTGTTCATCGCGTCCTACCTCGCCAACGAGACCGCGCTGCCCAACATCAATTTGCTGCACCTTTCCTCGCGCAAGGCGCTCACCGCCGCGCTGCAGATGGCCGAGGCCTTCCCGCACATCGACTTCCGGCGCGAGGTGACCATCGGCCACCTGGTCCTGGACACCGACGCCAAGACCGGCGTGTTGGCCAAGGTGAACCCGCCGATCCGCCCCCGCGAGGATGTCGAGTTCCTGTGGGAGAAGCTGCTGGAGGGCAAGGTGGACTGGGTGGTGAGCGACCACGCCTGCTGCCGCCATGAAACCAAGGTGGCGAAGAAATATTTCGGCAACATCTGGCTGGCGAAGTCCGGATTTGGCGGCACCGAGTACCTGCTGCCGGCGCTGGTCTCCGAAGGCACCCGCCGCGGCCTGTCCTACAACCACATGGCCCGGCTCACCAGCTACAACCCGGCGCGCCGCTACGGCCTCAATTCGAAAGGCGACATCGCCGAGGGCCTCGACGCCGACCTTGCGCTGGTGGACCCGCGCGAAACCTGGACCATCCGGGCGCGGGATTCGGAATCCACCCAGGGCTACACGCCCTTCGAGGGCATCGAGCTCTCGGCACGGGTGAAGGCGACCTTCCTGCGCGGCAACCTGGTGTACGACGGCGCCAAGGTCGTGGGCAAGCCGCGCGGCCGATACCTCCGCCGGCCGACAGCGTAGGTTCCTAGCTGCGGAACATCTCCCGCAGCTTCACCTTCCAGAACTTCCCGGTGGAGGTGCGCGGGATCGCCTCGAGCACCTCGAAGCGGTCCGGCAGCTGCCACTTGATGAAACGCGCGGCAAGGTGCGCGCGCAATTCCTCCGGCGTCGCGGACTTGCCTGGTTTGAACACGACACAGGCGAGAGGGCGCTCGGTCCATTTCGGATCCGGCACCGCGATCACCGCGGCTTCCTGGACCGCCGGGTGCGCCATCAGCAGGTTCTCCATGTCCACCGAGCTGATCCACTCCCCGCCCGACTTGATCAGGTCCTTGGTCCGGTCCGTGATGCGCAGGTAGCCATGCGCGTCCAGCGAGGCGACGTCGCCGGTGCGCAGCCAGCCGTCCGCGGTGAACTTCTCCGGTTCATTGGGCACGTCGTGGTAGCCGCCGGCGATGAAAGGCCCGCGCACCTGGATCTCGCCCACGCTCTTCCCGTCCCAGGCGCATTCCGACCCGTCGTCGGCGATGAGGCGGATGTCCATGATCGGCGCCGGCACGCCGGCCATGGCGTAGCGACCAATCCTTTCCTCCTCGCCCAGGTGCCGCAACTCGGGCTTGATGTAGGACACCGTCCCCAGCGGGCTCATCTCGGTCATGCCCCAGCCATGGCAGATCTGGGCGCCGTGGCGCTTGAAGGCGCGGATCATCGCCTCCGGCACCGGCGCCCCGCCCACCAGCATGCGCATGTGCGGCGGCAGCCTGAAGCGTTCCGGCTGCGCGTCCAGCAGCTGCAGCATGGTCATCCAGATGGTCGGCACGCCCAGCGCATAGGTCGGCTGCTCCGCGGCGAACAGGTCCAGCAGGTCCTCCGGATGCAGGTGCGGCCCGGGAAAGATCATCTTGATGCCCATCATCACGCAGGCATAGGGCACACCCCAGCAGTTTGCGTGGAACATGGGCGTGGCCGGCAGCACGCTGTCGCCGGCCTTCAGGCCCCAGTGGTCGGGCTGGTTCGCCATCAGGGTATGGATCACGGTGGACCGGTGGCTATACACCACGCCCTTTGGGCGTCCCGTGGTGCCCGAGGTGTAGCACATGGCGATCGGGTCATCCTCCTCGTGCGGGACGTACTCGAACCCGCCGGCACCGCTCGCGATGAACTGCTCGTAGTCCGCGTACGGCGCCGCGACCTTCGCGCCGCTGAAAGGGAATACGATCACCTTCTCGAAACGATGCTTGTCCCGGAACTGCTCGAACAGGGGCAACAGGACGTCGTCCACCACCAGGAAGCGGTCCTGCGCATGGCCGGCGATCCAGCCAATCTCGTCCGGCGACAGGCGCAGGTTGAGCGTGTGCATCACGCCGCCGGCGGCGGGAATGCCGAAATAGCACTCCAGGTGCGCATGATGGTTCCAGCACAGCGTGGCGACGCGGTCACCTTTCTCGAGCCCCGCGGCCAGCAGCGCCGCGGCGAGGCCCTTTGCGCGTGCGTGGAACTCCGCGAAGCGGTGCCGCGCCAGGGACTTGTCCGGCCGCCGGCTGACGATTTCCGATTCCGGATAGAGCCGGCCGCCGCGCTCGAGCAGCTGGTTGACGGACAGCGGCACCCGCTGCATCGTGGCCCGGATCATGCGAACGCGCGGAGGTAGATTCTGTCGATCGGCTGGTCGATGTCGTTGCCGGCGCGCTCGAAGCCCTTGCGCCAGTCGTTGATGTGCCGGCGCGCCCAGGTGCGGGCGGCGTCGCGGTCCTTGCGGCGGATCGCGTCCACCATCATGCGGTGCGCCTCCAGCAGCCGCGACGGACCTTCCTTGATCTGCGCCAGCACCAGCTTGGTGGTCGGAAAAACCAGCAGGTCCGAGGGCTCGCGTGCCAGCTGCAGCACCCGGTTGCCGGAGGCCTTGCCGATCAGGGCGTGGAATTCCGTGTCCAACTGCGCCACCGCCTCCGGATCCTGCAGCGTGGCGGCGGTGCGCGCGATGTTCCTATCCATCTCCTTCACCAGCTCCGGCGTCGCGCGCTCGACCGCCCCCTCCATGGTCGCCGTCTGCAATGCGAGCGCGGCCTCGTACAGTTCGCGGAAGGTCACTTCATGCAGCACCAGCGCGCGACTGGAGCGGGTTGCGAGGCGGTCGTAGTGCGGCAGCCCCACTGACAACCGGCGGTTCGATTCCCGCCGGATCAGGCCGTCGTGCTCCAGCAGGCGGATGCCTTCACGCACCGTGGAGCGGTTCACGCCGAACTGCTCGACCAGCTCGGCTTCGGTGCCGATGGGCTCGCCCGGGCGAATCGCACCCGACAGGATCCGGCGCTCGATCGCTTCCGCGACGAGTCGGTAGGCCGGCGTAGCCTTGATGCGCCGGAATTTTTCCTGGGCTTCCGACATTTTGGTTGACGGGAGGAAAACATCGTCCGACAATCCGACGCAATTTGCAAACACCCGGTGCGATGCCGGGTACATCGTCTGATGGAGGAGGGTCTATCGGAACGAGTGCTGCAGGGGTGTTGCTGCGCGTGCAGGGCGTGGGGGTGCGCTTCGGCGGCATCGTCGCGCTCGACGACGTCTCGTTCGACGTCGCCGCGGGAAGCATCGTCGGCCTGATCGGGCCCAACGGCGCCGGCAAGACCACGCTGTTCAACTGCCTGTCGCGCCTCTATGAATGCGGCAGCGGCGACATCCAGTTCGACGGCAGCTCGATCCTCCAGCTGCCCAGGCACCGGATCGCCGCGCTCGGCATCGGGCGCACGTTCCAGAACCTCGCCCTGTTCCGCACCATGACTGTGATGGACAACGTCATGGTCGGGCGCCACTGCCGGACCGGCAGCGGCTTCTTCACCAATGCCCTGCGCCTGCCCGCGGTGACGCAGGAGGAAGCCGCGACGCTCGACAAGGCTCGTGCGCTCATCAACCTGCTGGACCTCGACTCGGTCGCGGACACGCGTGTGGCGGACCTGCCCTTCGGCACGCAGAAGCGCGTCGAGCTGGCGCGCGCGCTGGCCGCCGAGCCCAGGCTGCTGCTGCTGGATGAACCGGCAAGCGGACTGAACCACGAGGAGGTGGGCACGCTGGGCGCCCTGATCAGGAGCATCCGCGACCGCCTGTCGCTGACCGTATTGCTGGTCGAGCACCACATGAGCCTGGTCATGGGCATTTCCGACCGCGTGGTGGCGCTGAACTTCGGCCGCAAGATCGCCGAAGGCACTCCCGCGGAAGTGCAACAGCACCCGGAACTGATCCAGGCCTACCTCGGAGGGGGCGCCTGATGGCGTTGCTCGAAGCCAGCGGCCTGCACGCCGCCTACGGCCTCACCCGCGTACTCCACGGCATGGATTTCTCGATGGAGGAAGGCACCATCACCACCCTGCTCGGCGCCAACGGTGCCGGCAAGACCACGACGCTGCGCGCGCTGTGCGGCATGGTGAAGACCCAGGGCAGGATCCGCTTCGGTGGCGAGCGCATCGACGGCCGCGCCACCGAGGACATCGTGCGCCTGGGTATCGCGCACGTGCCGGACGGTCGTGGCACGTTCACCATGCTCAGCACCGAGGAGAACCTGCGCCTGGGCGCCTACACGCGCAAGGACAGGGACGCGGTGGAAGCCGATCTGGAACGCATGTACGGCTACTTCCCGCGCCTCAAGGAGCGCCGCACGCAGCAGGCCGGGACCCTGTCCGGCGGAGAGCAGCAGATGCTGGCGGTGTCGCGCGCGCTGATGCTGCGCCCGAAGCTGATGCTGCTCGACGAGCCCTCCTTCGGCCTCGCGCCGCTGATCGTCCGGGAGCTGTTCGGCATCCTGCGGGCGGTCAACGAAAAGGAGAAGGTCAGCATGCTGCTGGTGGAGCAGAACGCGGCCATGGCGCTGGACCTGGCCGACCGCGCCTACCTGATCGAGACCGGCCGCATCGTGCTGTCCGGGGCCTCCGAGGACATCAAGAAGGACGACGCCGTGCGCCGTTCCTACCTGGGATACTGACCATGGACGCCTTCCTCCACCAGGTCCTGGCGGGCCTGGCCACCGGCGGCATCTACGCCAGCCTGGCGCTCGCGCTGGTGATGATCTACCAGTCCACCCACCTGGTGAACTTCGCGCAAGGCGAGCTGGCGATGTTCGCCACCTACATCGCCTGGACGCTGATCAACGCCGGCGTGCCCTACTGGGCGGCATTCTTCCTCACGGTGGCATTTGCCTTCGTGCTCGGCGTGGTGATCGAGCGCATCGTCATCCGCCCGGTGGCGAACAGCGGCTCGGTATTGTCGGTGGTGGTGGTGTTCATCGGCCTGCTGGTGATCCTGAACAGCGTGACAGGATGGATCTACAGCTACACCATCAAGACCTTTCCCAGCCCATTCCCCAAGGAGCTCGGCTTCGGCAAGTACATGTCGCCGCACGAGGTCGGCGCGATCGGCGTCACGCTGGTGGTGCTGCTGCTGATCTACGCATTCTTCCGTTTCACCCCGCTCGGCCTTGCCATGCGCGCCGCGGCGCAAAACCCGGACTCCAGCCGCCTGGTCGGCATCCGCGTCGGCTGGATGCTGGCGCTGGGCTGGGGCTTCGCCGCGGCCATCGGCTCGATCGCGGGCATGATGGTGGCGCCGGTGGTGTTCCTCGATCCGAACATGATGGGCGGCATCCTGCTCTACGCGTTCGCGGGCGCGCTGATCGGCGGCATCGACAACCCCTGGGGCGCGGTGTTCGGCGGCTTCCTGGTCGGCGTGCTGGAGAACGTGCTGGGCGCCTTCGTCATCGGCAACGAGCTCAAGCTCGCGGTGGCGCTGGTGCTGATCATCGGCGTGCTGACAGTCAAGCCCTCGGGTTTCTTCGGCAAGGTCCACGTGACCCGGGTATGAGGCGCCGACCATGACCCGCCGCCAGCTCATCGTCCTCGCCGTCGTCCTGCTGGCGGCCTGCGCGCTGCCGTTTCTCGTCAGCAACTACCGCACCTTCCAGTTCACGATGGTGCTGGTGTACGCCACCGCCCTGCTCGGCCTGAACATCCTCACCGGCTACAACGGCCAGATCTCGCTCGGCCACGGCGCGTTCTACGCCATCGGTGCCTATACCGCCGCGATCCTGATGGACAAGGCCGGCGTGCCGTACTGGGCCACCATCCCGGTAGCCGGCGCGGTGTGCCTGGTCGCAGGCTTCCTGTTCGGCCTGCCCGCCCTGAAGCTCGAGGGCCTGTACCTTGCCCTGGCGACCTTCGCGCTCGGGGTATCGCTGCCCCACCTGCTCAAGTACCACCACCTCGAGAAGATCACCGGCGGCGTGCAGGGCATCGTCATCGCCAAGCCGGATGCGCCTGCCGTTTTCACCTCACTCGGCCTGCCGCTGAACCCGGACCAGTGGCTCTACTACTTCACGCTGGCGGTCACGGTGGTGATGTTCTTCCTCGCCTGGAACCTGCTGCGGGGCCGCATCGGGCGCGCGCTGGTGGCGATCCGCGACCAGCACGTCGCCGCCGAGGCCATGGGCGTGAACAACGCCATGGTGAAATCGCTGGCCTTTGGCGTCTCGGCGATGTACACCGGCGTTGCCGGCGCGCTTGGCGCCATCGCCATCCAGTTCGTCGCCCCGGACAGCTTCAACATCTTCGTGTCCATCGTGTTCCTGGTGGGCATCGTGGTCGGCGGCCTGGCGTCGATCCCCGGCGCGATCTATGGCGCCCTGTTCATCCAGTTCGTACCCAACATCGCCGACGAAATCTCCAAGGCTGCCCCCTGGGCGATCTTCGGCGTGTTCCTGATCGCCTTCGTCTACCTCATGCCCGCCGGCATTGCCGGCGCGGTGCGGATGGGCATGGCGCGACTGGCGCGGAAGAGGCAGAATACCTGACGACTTTCTGGAGGAGGAGACCACCATGAACTTCAAGCTCGTACCCGTTGCAGCCCTGTTGGCCGCGGCGCTGGCCTCGCCCGCCGCGTTCGCGCAGAAGAAGTACGATCCGGGCGCATCCGACACCGAGATCAAGATCGGCAACACCAACCCGTACAGCGGCCCGGCCTCGGCCTACGGCACCATCGGCAAGTCCATCGGCGCCTATTTCAAGATGGTCAACGAGCAGGGCGGCGTCAACGGCCGCAAGGTTACCTGGGTGTCCTACGACGATGGCTACAGCCCGCCCAAGACCGTGGAAATGGTGCGCAAGCTGGTGGAGCAGGACAACGTCCTGTTCGTGTTCCAGACCCTGGGCACGCCGCCGAACACCGCGATCCACAAGTACATGAACATGAAGAAGGTGCCGCAGCTGCACGTCGCCACCGGCGCCACCAAGTGGGATGACGCGAAGGCGCACCCCTGGACCATGGGCTGGCAGCCGAACTACCAGACCGAGGGCCGCATCTACGCCGAGTACATCCTGAAGGAGAAGCCCAACGCCAAGATCGCGATCCTTTACCAGAACGACGACTACGGCAAGGACTACCTCAAGGGGATGAAGGACGGCCTCGGCGCCAAGGCGCCGTCGATGATCGTCAAGGAGGTGTCCTACGAAGTGACCGACCCGACGGTGGATTCGCAGATGGTCCAGCTGCAGGCCTCTGGCGCGGATACCTTCTTCAACATCACCACGCCGAAGTTCGCGGCGCAGGCGATCCGCAAGGCCTTCGACATCGGCTGGAAGCCCCTGCACTTCCTGAACAACGTCTCGGCCTCGGTGGGCTCGGTGCTGACGCCGGCGGGCCTGGACAAGTCGGTGGGCCTGATCTCGACGCAGTACATCAAGGATCCGCTCGACAGCCAGTGGGCGAACGACAAGGCCGTGCTCGACTGGAAGGCCTTCATGGCCAAGTACTACCCCGAGGGCGACCTGAAGGACGCGTCCAACATCTACGGCTACACCGTGGCCTCGACGCTGCACCAGGTCCTGAAGCAGGCCGGGAACAACCTGACGCGCGACAACATCATGAAGCAGGCCGCCAGCATGAAGGGCTTCCGCGTCGAGACCTTCCTGCCGGGGATCACCATCAACACCGGCGACAGCGACTACGCGCCGATCCAGGCGGTGCAGCTGATCCGCTTCGATGGCAAGCAGTGGGTGCGCTTCGGGAACGTGATGGGCAAGTAGACCCGGAGCGCCGTGTTAACGTAAAAGCGCGAGCCTCGGCTCGCGCTTTTTTTTTTTGGAGGAAGCCATGGACCTCAGTGAACAGGCGCTGCGCCTTAAGCCGGCGGGCATGAAAGCGGACGAATGGGCGGTGCGCCTGGAACTGGCCGCCTGCTACCGCGCCTTCGACTGGCTGGGCTGGACCGAGCTGATCTACAACCACATCACCGCGCGCGTGCCCGGCCCCGAGCGGCACTACCTGATCAATCCCTACGGGTTCTGGTACAGCGAGGTCACCGCCTCCAACCTGGTCAAGGTCAACATCGCCGGCGAGACCATGGACGGCTCGAAGCACCCAGTCAATCGTGCCGGCTTCGTCATCCACAGCGCCATCCACGCAGCGCGGGACGACGCCCACTGCATCATTCACACCCATACCACCGCGGGCAGCGCCGTCTCCTCCAAGAAAGATGGCCTGCGCTGCGACAATTTCTACAGCGCGGCGCTGTACGGACAGGTCGCATACCACGACTTCGAGGGCGTCACCACCGACACTTCCGAGCAGCCTCGCCTGGTTGCCAGCCTCGGCGCGAAGCCCATCCTGATCCTGCGCAACCACGGCCTGCTGGTCGCCTGCCCCGGCATCGCCGAGGCCTTCACCACGTACTGGACGCTGCAGCGCGCCTGCGAAATCCAGCTGGCGAGCGACGCTATGGCGGGCGAGAATCTGCCCATCACGCCGCAGGTGCTCGCCGACACGCCGGCGCGGGTGCAGACCTTCCGCACCGGCCCGCGTCCCGGCGGCATGGCCTTCGATGCCCTGCTGCGCCGCGCCGGCATCCGTTACGAAGACCTCACCTAGGAGAAGCAGAAATGGACAAGCGAAGCCACAAGGAACGCTACGACGCCGGCCTGAAGACGCGCCGCGAGGTGCTGGGCGCCGAATACGTCGACAAGTCGATGGCGACCGTGGACGAGTTCAACCAGCCCTTCGTCGAGCTGCTGAATTCCTACTGCTGGAACGACGTCTGGAACCGGCCCGGACTGGAGCGCAAGTCGCGCTCGATGCTCAACCTCGCCATGCTGTCCGCCCTTGGCCGCACCCATGAGCTGAAGCTGCACATCAATGGCGCGCTCAACAACGGCCTCACCAAGGAGGAGATCCGCGAGGTGTTCCTGCAGGTCGCGATCTACTGCGGCGTGCCGGCTGCCGTCGAGAGCTTCCGCACCGCGAAGGAGGTGTTCAAGGAACGCGGCCTGTGAGCGAGGGGGCCCGGACGGTCGGCTTTATCGGCCTGGGCCTCATGGGGCGGCTGATGTCGGCCAACCTGGCGAAGGCCGGCTACCGGCTGCAGACCTACGACATCAACGGCAGCGGCAATTGCCGCTCCGCCCGGGAAGCGGCGACCGGGGCGGGAATCCTGATCACCATGGTCCCGGACGGCCGGGCGGTTCGCAAGGCAGTGCTTGCTGCCCTGCCCGGCCTGGCCCGCGGCGCGATCTTGATCGACATGAGCTCCTCTGACCCGGAAACCACGCGGGAACTGGGAAAAGTGCTGGCGATGCGCGGCGTGGCGATGCTGGACTCACCGGTGTCGGGCGCAAAGGCCAGGGCGAAGGACGGAACCCTCGCCCTCATGGTCGGCGGCGACCCGAAGGTGCTGCGGAAGGCCCGGCCGGTGCTGTTGACGATGGGCAGCGAGATCTTCCCCACCGGCGCCCTCGGTTCCGGGCACGCGGTCAAGGCGCTGAACAACTACCTCGGCGCGGTGGGCACCATCGCGGGCTTCGAGGCCTTGCTGGTGGGCGAGGCCTACGGCCTGGACACCCGCGTCATGATCGATGCCATCAACTCATCGACGGGCAAGAACAGCACCACCGAGCGCAAGATTCCGCAGCAGGTATTCACCGGCGCGTTCAATTCGGGCTTCCTGCTCTACCTGATGCGCAAGGACGTCGGCATCGCCGCAGGAATCGCGCGCAAGGTGAAGGTTGCGGCGCCCTACCTGGAGCGCACGCACAGGATCTGGCGAGACGCGGAGCGCAGCCTCAGGCCGCGCGCCGACCATACGGAGCTGTACCACTACCTGCGCCGGCTGAAGCATCCACTGCGGCCTCCATCTCCCGCCGCAGCTTCACGGCCGGCACGTTCGCGTCCACGGCCACGTCGTTCCAGCTGAGCGGCTGCCCTGCGGCCACCGGCCGCAACAGCTTCCAGCCGTGCGCCAAGCCCAGCGGCAGGCAGCCCTGGGCAAGGGAATCCGCGGCCGGCATCAGCCGACCGACCACGGTGTAGCCGCCCTCGCCGTCCAGCACCTCGCCCGCCTTCAGGTCCTTCTTGGCCGTCGCCACCGCGTCCGCCCGCCAGCCGGTGGCGCAGCCGGTGGGTTCGCCGCGAATGCCGACCGACGCCACCGAAATGCCGACCTCCAGCCCGATGAGGTGCCAGCGCTTGTACATGCAGGCATAGCGACCGGATGAATCAGTCTTGACGCCGTACTCCGAGAAGCAGCGGCGGATGTAGTCGGATTCGCCCTCGAACACCACGAAGACCCCGAACCTGATGTCGTACGGGATCGGCGTGCCATCCGGTTCGAGGGACGACACCACCTCGACCTGCCCCTTGTGGTGCAGCACGCCGCCTTCGGATCGCGGACGCATAAGGTCGGGGATCCGGTCCACCGCACCGGCCGGGTACAGCAGGCCTTCGGGCGCGGGCGTGAGGCCGGTGGCATTGCACACCGCGCTGGTCTCGATCGCGGGCTTCGAGCCGTCCAGGAACGAGTTGAACATCTTCGGGTTGAGGCCGCCAAGCTTCGCCTGCTTCGGCGTGAGGCCGTAGTAGCCCCACACCGTCTCCGGCGTGGATTGCGCGAAATGCGGCAGCCACTTGTGGCCGCGTCCGGCTGCGACAACCGGGAAGCCCGCCGCCCGCGCCCAGTCCACCAGGTCGCAGATAATGGCCGGCTGGTCACCGTAGGCGAGGCTGTAGATCACTTTCGCTTCGGCCGCCTTCTGCGCCAGTGCCGGGCCGCAGAACGCGTCGGCTTCCACCGTGACGTTGATCACGTGCTTGCCGTGCCTGAAGGCGGCGAGCATGTGTTCGACAGCCGCCACCGGATTTCCGGTGGCCTCGATGACGATGTCGATCTCCGGATGCGAGACCAGCTTCTGCCAGTCCTCGACGACAGGCGTGGCGGCAATCTGGGCCGGCGTCCAGCCCACGCGCTCAAGGTTCGCGCGTGCATTCGCCGGCGCGAGGTCCGCGATCTGCACCAGCCGCACGCCCGGCGTGCGCGGCACCTGCGCGAGGTACATCGCGGCAAACTTGCCCGCGCCGATCAGCCCGACCCGGATCGGGTTGCCGTCGCGCGCCTTCAGCTTCGCGTAGAGGTTCATGCGGCCTTGAGACTCCCCTGCAACTCTTCCGCCGGGGTGCCGTCTTTCCAGGGCAGGGGCACGTCGTAGTCCATGCTCAGGCAATCGTCCGGCAGGCATTCGATGGGCGTGAAATCGCGGTGCGCGATGTAGCCCGGCCGCTTGAAGCGCCGGATGTGGTTCGATACCGCGCACAGCGACAGGTAGACGCTGACCCGGTTCCAGGGCGACAGGTTCGAGGTCGAGGCGTGCACCAGGCAGCCGTGGAACAGGATCATCGAGCCCGCCGGCCCCTTGGGGGCCACGATGCCGCCGCGCTCGACCAGCTTGCGGATGGTTTCGTTGTTGATGGTCCACAGCGGGTAGCTGGTGGTGGCGGTGTCGTGCGCGGCCTCCAGCACCCCCAGCTTGTGGCTGCCCGGGATGAACATCAGCGGGCCGTTGAACTCGTTGACCTCGTCCAGGAAGATGGCGACGTTCATCGCGCGCGCCTCGGGCATGTGATCGTCGTTCTTCCAGGTGCCGTAGTCCTGGTGCCACTGCCAGACGTCGCCGTCGAAGGCCTGTTTGCCGTTGACCTTGAACTGGTGCATGTACACCGGCTCGTCGAAAAGTTGCCGCACCGGCTCGACCATGCGCGGATGGCGGGCGAGACGGGCAAACGGGGCACTGTACAGGTGCGCGGCGAAATTGGTCCGCACCACGTCCCCGGTCTTCTCGCGCACGTTCTCGGGGCGGCGCTGGGCATACAGGGCCGGCACCTCGTCCACCAGGACCTTGATCTCCTGGGGGCTGAAATGCCCCGGGAAGAACAGGTACCCGTCGCGCTCGAACTGCCCTGCCTGGGTCTGCGAAAGTCTCATCCAGTCCTCCTGGCCCGCCTCCGGAGGCACCGATTATAGGGCTGGTCTGCTAGACTGGTTCATCCCGGGCAGCACAGCCCGGAACCCGCACACAGAGGAGGAAGTACCCGTGAAATTCAGAACCATGTTGATGGCGGCCGCTGTCGCCGCCGCCCTGGGCGCCGCCCCGGCGCAGGCCGCGCCGCTGAAGTGGGCAGCCCAGAACGACATCCTGACGCTCGACGTCCACTCGCAGAACCACGCCACCACCAACGCCCTGCTCCAGCACTCGTACGAGGGCCTGGTGCGCTACACGAAGGACTACAAGATCGAGCCGGCGCTCGCCACCGGCTGGAAGCAGCTGTCGGACACCCAGTACCGCTTCACGCTGCGCAAGGGCGTCAAGTTCCACGACGGCTCGCCCTTCACCGCCGACGACGTGGTGTTCTCCTTCGGCCGCATCCAGCAGCCACAGGGCACCATGCAGATCTACGTCACCGGCATCAAGGAAGTGACGAAGATCGACGACCACACCGTCGACCTCATCCTGTCCGGCCCGGTGCCGGTGCTGCTGCGGAACATCACCGACTTCCGCATCATGAGCAAGGCCTGGTCGGAGAAGACCAAGTCCATGAACGTCCAGGACTACAAGAAGAAGGAGGAGACCTTCGCCTCCCGCAACGTCAACGGCACCGGCCCGTACATGATCAAGAGCTGGTCTCCGGACAAGAGCATCGTGCTCGAGGCCAACAAGTCCTGGTGGGGCAAGATGGACGGCAACGCCACCGACGTGACCTACAGTCCAGTCAAGGCCGACGCCACCCGCGTCGCCGCCTTGATCGCCGGCGACGTCGACCTGGTGACCGACCTGCCGGTGCAGGACGTGGACCGCCTGCGCAAGGACGCGAAGCTGAAGGTGCTGGACGGACACGAGGTGCGCACCATCTTCATCGGCATGGACCAGCACAACAACGAGCTCAAGTACTCGAACGTCAAGGGCAAGAACCCGTTCAAGGACGTGCGCGTGCGCCGGGCCCTCAACATGACCGTGGACCGCGAGGCGATCAAGCGCGTCACCATGCGCGGCCTGTCCATCCCGGCCGGCATCATGGTGGCGCCGGGCGTGCACGGTCACTCCAAGGCGATCGACATCATCCCGAAGGTGGACGTCGCCGGGGCGAAGAAGCTGCTGGCTGAAGCGGGCTATCCAAACGGCTTCGAGTTCACGCTCGACTGCCCGAACAACCGCTACGTCAACGACGAGAAGATCTGCCAGGCGCTGGTGGGGATGTGGGCCAAGGCCGGCATCACGGCCAAGCTCAATTCCATGCCCTTTGCCAACTTCATCCCCAAGATCCTGAACGTGGATTCCAGCGCCTACCTGCTGGGCTGGGGCGTGGCGACCTTCGACGCGCTCTACACCCTGCAGTCGCTGGTGCACACCAAGACCACCGGCGCGGATGGCAACTTCAACCAGGGACGGATCAGCGACCCGAAGCTGGACAACACCATCGGCGCGATCAAGATCGCCACCGACGTCAAGGCGCGCGATGCGCTGCTCAAGGAGGCGCTGGAGAAGACGCGGGACGAGGCCTACTACATCCCGCTGCACCACCAGCTGCGCCCCTGGGCGATGAAGAAGGGCGTCACCGCGGTGCACAGCGCGGACGACCGCCACCAGTCGCGCTTCACGCGCGTGGGCGGCGGCAGCTAGTCCGCTTGCCTACAGCCGGTTGAAGTGGAACCGGCCTTCCTTCATCACCGCTAACGGCCCCTTTTCCGGGGCCGTTAGCATATGCAGCGTCTTCGTCGGGTCGCCTTCCACGACCACCAGGTCGGCAAAGGCGCCCGGCTCGATCACGCCAATCTTCCCGGATTGGCGCAGCAGGTCGGCTGCGACGCTGGTCGCGCCCTGCAGGATCTCGGCCGGACTGAGCGCCGGTGCGCGCAATGCGTACTCGGTGTTCTGCCGCGAGTGCATCTCTCCCAGCAGGTCGGTGCCGAATGCGATCGGGACCCCTTCGGCCTTCGCGATGCGGATGGCCTCGATTCCCTTGTCCTGGACCCTGCGCAGCTTTTCCAGCTGATCCGGCGACACGTTGAGGCCGCCGGCCGCCTCCGCCAGCGCCGCATAGGTCGCCAGCGTCGGCACCAGGAACGCGCCGCAGGCCTTCATGGTGCGCGCGGCGGCCTCGTCCAGCAGGTTGCCGTGCTCGATGGAGCGCACCCCGGCGCGCACCGCGCGCTCGATGGCGCGGGGCGAATAGGCGTGCGCCATGACGTAGGTGCCGGCCGCCTCGGCCTCCTCGCAGGCGGCGCGCAGTTCCTCCATCGAGTACTGCGTGCCCTCGATGGGGTCGGTGGGGCTCATCACCCCGCCTCCCGCCATGATCTTGATCTGGCTCGCGCCATTGCGCAGCTGGTCGCGCGCGGCCTTGCGCACCTCGCCGACGCCGTCGGCGATGGCGCCGTAGAGGCCCAGGCCGGCGCAGGTGCAGATCATGCTGCGCGCGCCCTTGGGCCGGACGTCGCCGTGGCCGCCGGTCTGGGACAGCGGCTGGCCCGAGATGAACAGGCGCGGCCCGGCGAAAATCCCGCGCTGCACCGCTTCGGCGAGTCCGAAATCGGCCCCTGCGGCGTCGCGCACGGACGTGAAGCCGCGCGACAGCATGCCTTCGAGCACATCCTTAGCCTGCGCGGTGATGAGCGAGGGCGGCGTCAGCGCCAGGCGCAGGACGTCGTGGCTGACGGCCGTGACATGGACATGCGCGTCGATCAGGCCCGGCAGCAGCGCCCTGCCGTTCAGGTCGTGGACCTCGGCGTCATCGACCTTCACAGCACCGGACTCGACGCCGACGATGAAGGCGCCTTCCACCACCACCGTCGATCCGGTCCGGAGCGTGCCCTTACGGCTGTCGAAGAGCGCCGCGTTGCGGAACGCGATGCGTCGCCGGGACGGGCTCACCGGCGCTGGGACGGGTCGTCGGTGAACTGGAAGAACACCTCGTCGTGCTTGACCATGCCCAGCTCGAAGCGGGCGCGCTCCTCGACCGCATCCAGGCCCTGCTTGAGGTCGCTCACCTCCGCGGCGAGCGAGCCGTTTCGCGCCTGCAGGCCCGCGTTGCGCGCCGCCTGCTCCTCCAGCTGCCGGTCGACTTCCCAGACCCGCAGCCAGCCGCCCTTGCCCAGCCAGAGCGGGAACTGCAGCGCCAGGATCAGCGCGACAAGGACGCTTCCCAATACCTTCATCCAGCGGCCCTGAATGCGCCGCGCCCCGGATAGGACGCGGATTCGCCCAGGTCCTCCTCGATGCGCAACAGCTGGTTGTACTTGGCATTGCGGTCCGAGCGCGACAGCGACCCGGTCTTGATCTGCAGCGCGTTGGTGCCCACCGCAATGTCGGCGATGGTGGTGTCCTCGGTCTCGCCGGAGCGGTGCGAGATCACGGTGCCGTAGCCGGCGCGCTTGGCCAGCTCGATGGCCGCGAAGGTCTCGGTCAGGGTGCCGATCTGGTTCACCTTGATGAGGATGGCGTTGGCAGCGCCCTGGTGGATGCCTTCCTTCAGGATCGCGGTGTTGGTCACGAACAGATCGTCGCCGACGATCTGCACCTTCCTGCCCAGGCGCGCGGTCAGCAGCTTCCAGCCGTCCCAGTCGCCCTCGCCCATGCCGTCCTCGATGGACACGATCGGATACTTCTCGACGAGGCCGGCCAGGTAGTCGCACATTTCCTGCGAGGACAGGGAGAGCTTCTCCGCGGTCAGTTCGTAGCGGCCAGTCTTGTGGAATTCGCTCGCGGCGCAGTCCAGCGCCAGGGCGACGTCGCGTCCCGGGGCGTAGCCCGCCTTGGCGATCGCCTCGAGGATGAGCTCGATGGCCGCGGCGTGGTTGGGCAGGTTCGGGGCGAAGCCGCCCTCGTCACCCACCGCCGTGGACATGCCCATGCCGTCGATGATCTTCTTCAGCGCCTGGAACACCTCCGCGCCGCAGCGCAGCGCCTCGCGGAACGTCTGCGCCCCGACCGGGACGATCATCAGCTCCTGCATGTCCAGGCTGTTGTTCGCGTGCGCGCCGCCATTGACCACGTTCATCAGCGGCACCGGCATCTGCATCGGCCCGGAGCCGCCGAAATAGCGGTACAGGGGCAGCCCGGATTCCTCGGCCGCGGCCTTGGCCACGGCCATGGAAACCGCCAGCATCGCGTTGGCGCCGAGGCGTGACTTGTTCTCGCTGCCGTCCAGGTCGATCAGCGTGCGGTCGATGAACGACTGCTCGGAGGCATCCAGGCCCACGATGGCCTCGGAAATCTCGGTGTTGACGTGCTCCACCGCCTTCAGCACGCCCTTGCCGCCGTAGCGCGCTGCGTCGCCATCGCGCAGCTCGATGGCCTCCCGGCTGCCGGTGGAGGCACCGGAGGGCACCGCGGCACGGCCCATGACGCCGGATTCCAGCAGCACGTCCGCCTCGACGGTCGGATTGCCGCGCGAATCCAGGATCTCCCTTGCCACCACATCGACGATCGAGCTCATGTGCGGGTCACCTTCATCTCTGCGAATCCGTTTCTCTTCGTCACCCGGTCCAGCTCGACCAGGGTGTCCAGCAGTTCGGGCATCAGCGCGAGCGGCCAGGAATTCGGCCCGTCGCACAGCGCCTCGTCCGGCTTTGGGTGCGTTTCCATGAATACCCCCGAGACGCCGGCGGCCACCGCCGCGCGCGCCAGCACCGGGATGTGCTCGCGCTGGCCGCCGCTGGCGCTGCCCAGCCCGCCGGGCAGCTGCACCGAGTGCGTGGCATCGAACACCACCGGGCAGCCGGTGTCGCGCATCACGGCGAGGCCGCGCATGTCCACGACCAGGTTGTTGTAGCCGAAGCTGAAGCCGCGCTCGCAGACCAGGATGTCCACGTTGCCGGTGGACTTCGCCTTGTCGACCACGTTCTTCATTTCCCAGGGCGACAGGAACTGCCCCTTCTTGATGTTCAGCGGCTTGCCCTGCTTCGCCGCGTTGCGGATGAAGTTGGTCTGGCGGCAGAGGAAGGCGGGCGTCTGCATCACGTCCACCACCGAGGCGACTTCGGCCAGGGGCGTGTCCTCATGCACGTCGGTCAGCACCGGGACGCCGATCTGCTTGCGCACCGCCTCCAGGATCCGCAACCCCTCCGCCAGACCCGGGCCGCGGTAGCTGGCGCCGGAACTGCGGTTGGCCTTGTCGAACGAGCCCTTGAACACGTAAAGCATGCCAAGCTTCTCCGTGTGCGCCTTCAGCTTCCCGGCGACCTCCAGGCACAACTGCTCGCTCTCGAGCGTATCCGGCCCCGCAATGAGGAACAGCGGCCTGTCCAGGCCGACATCGGCGCCGCCCAGCTTCATGCCTTGACGACGGAGAGCTTTCCGTCCGGCGAAGCGCGGTTGGCGCGCTTGCGGTAGGCGAGCGCCGCATTGACGAATGCCTTGAACAGGGGATGGCCCGCGCGCGGGGTGGAACTGAACTCGGGATGGAACTGCACCCCGAAGAAAAACGGATGCCCGGGCAACTCCATCATCTCGGGCAGGTTCTCGCTGGTGGTGCGCGAGGACACCTTGTAGCCTTTCGCCTCCAGGTGCGGTACGTAGACGTTGTTGACCTCGTAGCGGTGCCGGTGGCGCTCGTTCACTTCCGCGCCGTAGATTTTCGCCGCCAGGGTGCCGGGCTCGACGGGGCATTTCTGCGCTCCCAGGCGCATGGTGCCGCCGAGGTCCGAACTCTCGGTGCGCACCTCGATGCGACCGGTGCGATCCAGCCATTCGGTGATCAGCGCCACCACCGGGTGCGGCGTGTCCGCGTCGAACTCCGTGCTGTTTGCCCCGGCCAGTTCGGCGACATTGCGCGCGAACTCGATGGTCGCCAGCTGCATGCCCAGGCAAATGCCCAGATAGGGCACGCCGTTCTCCCGGGCGAAGCGGATCGCCGCGATCTTGCCCTCCGTCCCGCGCTTGCCGAAGCCGCCCGGTACCAGGATGGCGTCCATCTTCTCCAGCGCCGTGACACCGCCCTTCTCGATTTCCTCCGAGTCCACATAGTGCACCCGCACGCGGCTGCGGGTGTGGATGCCGGCATGGATCAGGGCCTCGTTCAGGGACTTGTAGGAGTCCTGCAGGTCGACATACTTGCCGACGAAGGCGATGTCGGTCTCGGCCTCCGGGTTGGCCTGCGCATGCACCAGCGTGCGCCAGGCAGACAGGTCGGCGGCGCGGGCGAGGATCTGCAGCTTGTGGCAGACGATCTCGTCCAGCATCTGGTCGTGCAGCATCATCGGGATCTTGTAGATCGAGTCCACGTCCCAGGCCGAAATCACGGCCTCCTTCTGCACGTTGCAGAACAGCGCGATCTTGCGGCGCTCCTCTTCGGGCAGCGGACGGTCGGTGCGGCACAGCACGACGTCGGCCTGGATGCCGATTTCGCGCAACTCCTTGACCGAGTGCTGGGTGGGCTTGGTCTTGATCTCACCGGCCGAGGCGATGAAGGGCACCAGCGTGAGGTGGATGTAGCACACGTTGTTGCGGCCCAGCTCCAGGCCCATCTGCCGGATGGCCTCGAGGAACGGCAGCGACTCAATGTCGCCCACGGTGCCGCCCACCTCGACGATGGCCACCTCGGCATCGCCGGCGCCGCGCTTGATGTTGGCCTTGATCTCGTCGGTGATGTGCGGGATCACCTGCACCGTGCCGCCGAGGTAGTCGCCGCGGCGTTCCTTCTTGATCACCGACTCGTAGACCTGGCCGGTGGTGAAGTTGTTCCAGCGCCGCATCCGCGAGGACTGGAAGCGCTCGTAGTGTCCGAGGTCGAGGTCGGTCTCGGCGCCATCCTCGGTGACGAACACCTCGCCGTGCTGGAACGGCGACATGGTGCCCGGATCCACGTTGATGTAGGGATCCAGCTTGATGTTGGTGACGCGGATGCCGCGGGACTCGAGGATCGCGGCGAGGGAGGCGGCAGCGATGCCCTTCCCAAGACTGGAAACGACGCCACCGGTGACGAACACGTACTTCACAAGCTTCGTCATGACCGCCGATCAGGACGCGAATGCGAGAGTCTACCGGAATCGTCCCCGGCCCGCAAAACCGGTCAGGCCCGCGCCAGTTCCTGCCGGTCCCGGAAGTGCGCCAGCGCCTCGGGATTGGCCAGCGCCTCCTGGTTCTTCACCGGCCGCCCGTGGATCACGTCGCGCACCGCGAGCTCGACGATCTTGCCGCTCCTGGTGCGCGGGATGTCGGGGACCTGCAACACCTTGTCCGGCACGTGGCGCGGCGTGGTGTTCGCCCGGATCTGCTGCTTGATGCGCCCGGCCAGGGCGTCGTCGAGCGCCAGCCCTTCCCGCAGCTTCACGAACAGCACCACGCGCACGTCCCCGGCCCAATCCTGGCCGATGACGAGGGATTCCACGACCTCGTCCAGGCGCTCGACCTGGCGGTAGATCTCCGCGGTGCCGATGCGCACGCCGCCGGGATTGAGGACCGCGTCCGAGCGACCGTAGATCACCAGTCCGCCGTGCGCCGTCTCCTCGCACCAGTCGCCATGGCGCCAGACGTTCGGAAAGCGCTCGAAGTAGGCCGCCCGGTACTTCGCCCCGTCGGGATCGTTCCAGAAGCCGATGGGCATCGCGGTAAACGGCCGGGTGCACACCAGCTCGCCCTTGCCCGAGGCGAGCGGCCGCCCCGCTTCGTCGTAGACCTCCACGGCGAGGCCCAGGCCCTTGGCCTGGATCTCGCCTCGCCAGACCGGTCCGGCGGGGTTGCCGAGCACGAAGCAGGACACGATGTCGGTGCCGCCGGAGATGGAGGCGAGGCACAGGTCCTGCTTGATGCTGGCGTAGACGTAGTCGTAGCCCTCGGCCACCAGCGGCGAGCCGGTGGAAAGCATGACGCGCAGTTTCTCCAGCCGGTGGGTCTCGCGTGGTTTCAGGTTGATCTTCGCGATGGCGTCGATGAACTTGGCCGAGGTGCCGAAGTGCGTCATGCCCTCGGCCTCCGCCAGATCGAACAGGATCCGGCCCCGGCCGACGAACGGCGAGCCGTCGTAGAGCAGCAGCGTCGCGCCTGAAGCCAGCCCCGAGGCCAGCCAGTTCCACATCATCCAGCCCAGGGTCGTGAAATAGAACAGCCGGTCTCCCGGCCGCACGTCACTGTGCAACTGGTGCTCCTTCAGGTGTTGCAGCAGCGTGCCGCCGGTGCCGTGGACGATGCACTTCGGCACGCCGGTGGTGCCGGAGGAATACAGGATGTAGAGCGGATGATTGAATTCGACCGGCTCGAACGCGATGGCGCCAGGGGAGAACGGAGCGAGGAACGCTTCCAGCGACTCGCCCACCACCGCGCCCGACCCTGTATAGGCCACGGTGACGCAGCGGGGTTTCCCGGGAAGCCCCGCCAGGATCTCGCTCGCCTTCTCGGTCGAATCGAATTGCTTGCCGCCGTACAGGTAGCCGTCGGCACAGAAGAACACCCTGGGTTCGATCTGGCCGAAGCGGTCCAGCACGCCCTGGACGCCGAAATCGGGCGAGCAGGAGGACCAGATGGCCCCGATGCTGGCGGTCGCGAGCATCGCAGCGACGCCTTCCGGAAGGTTCGGCAGGTAACCCGCGACGCGGTCGCCTTTGCCCACGCCCGCTGCCCTCAGCGCCTGCGCGAGCCTGGACACCAGGTCATGCAGGTCGTTTCGGCTCAGGCGCCGCTTGATGCGATCTTCACCCCAGAACACGATGGCATTGGTCTGGTCCCGGTCACGCAGCAGGTTCTCGGCGAAGTTCAGCCGGCCGTCCGGAAACCATTTCGCCCCTGGCATCTGGCGGCCGTCCACCAGCGTGCGCGCGCCCTTCGTGCCTCGCACTCCGGCGAAGTCCCAGACCTTGTTCCAGAAATCCTCGCTGTGCTCGATCGACCAGCGGTGGAGTCCGGCGTAGTCGGCATTTCCCGTCTGCGCCATGAAGCGCGCAATCAGGGTCTGCGCCGCCTGTTCGGGCGACGGGCGCCAAAGCGGTTGTTCGTTCATGCTGACGCTTCTGTATGCTCCAGACGCCCGCGGATGTCCTCCGGGATGCGCCTGGATTTCTGGGTCGCCATGTCCACGAATACCACCACCGCCGCGCCGTCGGCGTAGGGCGCCGGGTCGCCTTCCAGCAGCAGCTCATAGAAAGTCGGCACGCTCGCCCCGCCCGGCGCGCCGACGTAGAGGCGCACCTCCACCGTGCCCGGGTAGGTCAGCGCGCGCTTGTAGTTGCAGGAGGCATTGGCGATGACGATGCCGGTGGACTGCCAGGCGGCGTCCTCGGGCACCAGGCGGTCGAACCAGCTGATGCGCGCCTGTTCCATGAAGCGGAAATAGACCGTGTTGTTGACGTGCCCCATGGCGTCCATGTCGCCCCAGCGGATCGGGATGCGTTCGACATGCGCCAGCCGCCTTGCTTCATCGCTCATGGACGAATCATATAATGCGGCCATGACCCGCGAATCCATGGAATACGACGTCGTGGTGGTCGGCGGCGGGCCCGCCGGCCTCGCCGCCGCGATCCGCCTGAAGCAGTTGTCCGCCGCATCTGGCACGGATATCACCGTGTGCGTGATCGAGAAGGGATCGGAAATCGGCGCCCACATCCTCTCGGGCGCGGTGATGGATCCGCGCGCCATGGACGAACTGTTCCCGGACTGGAAGGCGAAAGGCGCGCCGCTGAACGTCCCGGTGAGCGAGGACCGCTTCCTGTTCCTCACCGAGGCCGGTTCGCTCAAGACGCCCAACTGGATGCTGCCGGGCTGTTTCCAGAACCACGGCAACTACGTCATCAGCCTGGGCTCCGTCACCCGCTGGCTGGGCCAGCAGGCGGAAGCCGCCGGCGTGGAAATCTTCCCCGGCTTCGCCGCTGCCGAAGTCCTGTATGACGACAGCGGCGCGGTGAAAGGCGTCGCCACCGGCGACATGGGCGTCAGCCGCAAGGGCGAGAAAACCGACGCCTTCCAGCCCGGCATGGAACTGCACGCGAAGTACACCTTCTTCGCCGAGGGCTGCCGCGGCAACCTGGGCAAGCTGCTCGAAGCGAAGTACGACCTGCGCAAGGGCGTGGACCCGCAGGTCTACGGCATCGGGTTGAAGGAACTCTGGGACGTGAAGCCGGAGAAGCACCAGCCCGGCCTGGTGGTCCACACCGCAGGCTGGCCGTTGGACCGGGACACCTACGGCGGCTCCTTCCTCTATCACCTGGACAATAACCAGGTCGCCGTCGGCTTCGTGGTTGGCCTCGGCTACAGCAACCCCTACCTCAGTCCCTACGAGGAATTCCAGCGCTACAAGACGCATCCGTCCATCCGCGGCTTCCTCGAGGGCGGCAAGCGCGTCGCGTACGGTGCACGCGCCATCGCCGCCGGCGGCCTGCAGTCGCTGCCGAAGACCGTGTTCCCGGGCGGCTGCCTCATCGGCGACGATGCCGGCTACCTCAACGCCTCGCGCATCAAGGGCAGCCATTGCGCCATCAAGTCCGGGATGCTGGCTGCGGAAGCGGCGGCGGAAGCGCTTGGCAAGGGCCGTTCACGCGACGAGCTGGCCGCCTACCCGGAGGCGTTCCGCCGGTCCTGGCTGTTCGACGAGCTCTACCGCGCGCGCAACTTCAAGCCCTGGATGTCCAAGGGGCTCTACACCGGCACGCTCATGGTCGGGATCGACCAGGTGGTGTTCGGCGGCAAGGCGCCCTGGACCCTGCGCCATGACCACGCCGACCACGAGACGTTGAAGAGAAAGGCTGAAGTAGAGCCAATCGCGTATCCAAAGCCTGACGGCGTGCTCAGCTTCGACCGCCTCACTTCGGTGTCCTTCTCCGCCACCAACCACGGCGAGGACCAGCCCATCCACCTGACCCTGAAGGACGCCTCGGTCCCGGTAGGCGTGAACCTGGCGCTATACGACGCGCCCGAGCAGCGCTACTGCCCTGCCGGCGTCTACGAAATCGTGCGCGACGACGGCGGCGCCAACCCGCGGCTGCAGATCAACGCGCAGAACTGCGTCCACTGCAAGACCTGCGACATCAAGGATCCGACGCAGAACATCGTCTGGGTCACGCCCGAGGGCGGCGGCGGGCCCAACTATCCGAACATGTAACGGAGGACGGCACCATGGCTGAGGCGGCGAAACGCTACGCAAGCTTCTCGGAGTTCTATCCCTTCTACCTCTCCGAGCATTCCAACCGCACCTGCCGGCGCCTGCACTTCGTCGGCACCAGCCTCGGCCTCGCCTTCCTGCTGCACGCCTTCTCGACGCTGAACTTCTGGTGGGTGCTGGGCGCGCTGCTGTGCGGCTACGCCTTTGCCTGGGTCGGGCATTTCTTCTTCGAGCACAACCGGCCGGCCACGTTCAAGTACCCCTTCTACAGTTTTGCCGGGGACTGGGTGATGTGGAAGGACCATCTGGTGGGGAAGATCAGGTTCTGACCTTCGCCACGGGGCAAATGTGCACGATCGTGCACATTTGCCTGCCCCGCAGGCCTGCTCAGGCCGCCAGGAACTGCTCCTCGTCCAGCGCCATCACCGCGGCCGCGCCACCGGTGACGGTGGCCGCAAGGCCGGGCGCCTGCGACAGCACGTGGTCGGCGTAGAAGCGCGCGGTGGCGATTTTCGCCGAGAGGAATTTCTTCTCGCCGCCAGAGGCGAGTAGCTTCTCCGCGATCAGTGCGGCGCGCGCCATCTGCCAGCCCCCAGCCGTGATGCCCATGAGCTTGAGGAAAGGCACCGCGCCGGAGAAGGCGGCATTCGGATCCTTCCCGGCGGTGGCGAGGACGTAGTCCACGCATTCCGCCACGCCCTTCGCGCCCGCAGCAAGCGCCGCGCGCAGCGCCTGCACGTCAGCGCTTTTCGACTTCGCCAGCTCACCGTCGAACTGCGCAAGCAACCCAAGCCAGCCCTTCACCGTCGCCCCGCCCTCGCGGGCAATTTTGCGCCCCATGAGGTCGTTGGCCTGGATGCCGGTGGTGCCTTCGTAGATGGTGGTGATGCGTGCGTCGCGCAGGTGCTGCGCGGCGCCGGTTTCCTCGACGAAGCCCATGCCGCCATGGATCTGCACGCCGAGCGACGCCACATCGATGCCGGTCTCCGTGCTCCAGCCCTTGACCACCGGGATCATCAGGTCCACGAAAGCCTGGTTGCGGCCCCGCGTTTCCTTGTCCGGATGGCGCGCGGCGGCGTCCATGGCGCCGGCAACGACGTAGGCGAGCGCGCGCGCGGCTTCGGTCTGCGATTTCATCAGCATCAGCATCCGGCGCACGTCCGGGTGCTGGATGATGGGCACGGTCTTGCCGCCGGTCAGTTCCTTGCCCTGGACGCGGTCACGGGCGTAAGCCAATGCGCGCTGGAAGGCGCGTTCGGCGATGGCCACGCCCTCGAGGCCGACGCTGAAGCGGGCCGCGTTCATCATCACGAACATGTACGCGAGGCCCTTGTTCGCTTCGCCCACGAGATAGCCCACGGCCTTGTCGAACACCATCACCGCGGTCGGGCTGGCGTGGATGCCCAGCTTGTGCTCGATGGAGGCGCACTGCGCGCGGTTGCGCTCGCCAAGCGATCCATCCGGCTTGACGAGGAACTTGGGCACGATGAACAGCGATATTCCCTTCACGCCCTCCGGCGCATCCGGCAGCCGGGCCAGCACCAGGTGCACGATGTTGTCGGTGAGGTCGTGGTCGCCGTAGGTGATGAATATCTTCTGGCCCGAGACCAGGAAATGGTCTCCGGCGGGAACCGCCTTCGAGCGCACCAGCGCCAGGTCCGATCCCGCCTGCGGCTCGGTCAGGTTCATGGTGCCGGTCCAGCGCCCGGCGATCATGTTGTCGAGGAACACCGCCTTCAGCGCCTCCGAGCCGGCAAGTTCCAGCGCATGGATGGCGCCCTGCGTCAGCAGCGGGCAGAGCGAAAACGACATGTTGGCCGAGGTGAGCATTTCCTCGACCGCCGTGGCCACCAGCTTGGGCAGGCCCTGGCCGCCATGTTCCGGGGCGAAGGGCAGCGCCGCCCAGCCGCCGTCAATGTATTGCTTGTAGGCCTCGCGGAAGCCCTTGGGCGTCTTCACGCCGGCCTCGGTCCACTGCGAGCCTTCCTGGTCCCCGGTGTGGTTGATCGGGTCCAGCACGCCGCCGGCGAACTTGCCCGCTTCCTCCAGCACCGCTTCCACCGTGTCCGGCGTGGCGTCCGCGTACCCCGGCAGCTTCGCCACCTCCGCGAGGCCAGCGAGCTCGTTCATCACGAACTTCATGTCCTTCAGCGGCGCGACGTAGCTGCTCATCCCCTGCTCCTTGTGTCTAGCCCTTCTTCAGTTCTTCCACCAGCTGCGGCACCACCTGGAACAGGTCGCCCACGATGCCGTAGTCGGCCACCGAGAAAATGGGCGCTTCCTCGTCCTTGTTGATGGCGACGATGACGCGGCTGTCCTTCATCCCGGCCAGATGCTGGATCGCGCCGGAGATGCCGACGGCGATATAAAGGTCCGGGGCGACGATCTTGCCGGTCTGGCCGACCTGCCAGTCGTTGGGAACGAAGCCCGCGTCCACCGCGGCGCGCGAGGCGCCCATGGCGGCGTTGAGCTTGTCCGCCAGCGGCTCGAGCAGCTTGAAGTTGTCACCCGAGCCCATGCCGCGGCCGCCAGAGACCACGACACGCGCCGAGGTCAGTTCCGGGCGCTCGGACTTGGCCACTTCGCGGCCGACGAAACTGGACAAGCCGCTGTCAGCCGGCGCCGCTACGCTCTCAACGGCGGCCGAGCCGCCGGTGGCCGCCACGGCGTCGAAACCGGTGGTGCGAACGGTGATGACCTTGATGGCGTCGCCGGACTGCACCGTCGCCAGCGCGTTGCCGGCGTAGATCGGACGCACGAAGGTGTCGGCGCTGTCTACCGCGATGATGTCCGAGATCTGCTGCACGTCCAGCAGCGCGGCCGCGCGCGGCAGGATGTTCTTGCCGCTGGGCGTGGCCGGCGCCAGCACATGGCTGTAGGCCTTGGCCAGCGAAACGATGAGCGCCGCCACGTTCTCCGAGAGATCGTCGGCCAGCGCCGCGGCATCGACGTGCAGCACCTTGGCAATGCCGGGAATCTGTCCCGCTGCCTTCGCCGCCTCGCCGCAGTTGTGGCCGGCGACCAGCACATGGATGTCGCCGCCAATCTTCTGCGCTGCGGCGACCGTGTTCAGGGTGGACTTGCGGACGGCCTTGCCGTCGTGCTCCGCCAGGACGAGGGACACCATCTCAGATCACCTTTGCTTCGTTGCGCAGCTTGTCCACCAGGACCGCGGCGTCGGGCACCTTCACGCCGGCCTTGCGTTTCGCCGGCTCGACCACCTTGAGGGTCTTCAGGCGCGGCGCCACGTCCACGCCGAGCGCATCGGGTTTCAGCGTCTCCAGCGCCTTTTTCTTCGCCTTCATGATGTTGGGCAGGGTGACATAGCGCGGCTCGTTCAGGCGCAGGTCGGTGGTCACCACCGCCGGCAGCTTCAGGGACAGGGTCTCCAGGCCCCCGTCCACCTCGCGGGTCACCTGCGCCTTGCCGTCGGCGATCACGACCTTGGACGCGAAGGTCGCCTGCGGCCAGCCCATCAGTGCGGCCAGCATCTGGCCGGTCTGGTTGGAATCGTCGTCGATCGCCTGCTTGCCCAGGATCGCGAGCTGTGGGTTTTCCCTGGCGCACACCGCCTTCAGCAGCTTGGCCACGGCAAGGGGCTGCAGTTCCACGTCCGTTTCCACCAGGATCGCGCGGTCGGCGCCGATGGCGAGGGCGGTGCGCAGCGTCTCCTGGCAGGCCGTGACGCCGCAGGACACCACCACGATCTCCGTCGCTATGCCGGCTTCCTTGAGCCGGACGGCCTCCTCGACTGCGATCTCATCGAAGGGGTTCATGGACATCTTGACGTTGGCGGTCTCGACGCCGGTGCCGTCGGCCTTGACGCGCACCTTGACGTTGTAGTCCACCACGCGCTTGACACTGACCAGGATTTTCATGGGCCGGATTATAGCCTTGCCGCCGCGGCCGTCCGGTTTGAAACGCACCCTGCCGGAACGCCGCCGGCGGTGCGACAATCGGGCCACGGAGGATTTCCCATGAGCGACCTTTCCCAGGTTCGTATTGCGTCCTTGCGCGACAAGGTGAGCGCCGCCGAATGGCAGGCGCGGGTGGACTGCGCCGCCGCCTACCGGCTGATCGCCCTGTTCGGCATGAACGACCTGGTCTACAACCACGTCTCGGCACGGGTGCCCGGCGAGGAAGGCCACTTCCTCATCAATTCCTACGGCTATGCCTACGAGGAGGTCACCGCCTCCAGCCTGATGAAGATTGATTTCGACGGCAATATCGTTCTGGACTCCGGCACCGGCTACGGCATCAACCGCGCCGGCTTCGTCATCCACAGCGCCATCCACCGCGCCCGCGAGGACGTCGGATGCGTCATCCACACCCATTCCCCGGCCGGCATGGCGGTGTCCGCGCTCAAGTGCGGCCTGCTGCCGCTCACCCAGAACGCCATGTTCTTCGGCCAGATCGGCTACCACGACTACGAGGGCCCGGCAGTGGACCTGGACGAACAGAAGCGCCTGGTGCGGGACCTCGGCGCCGGCGCCGCGCTGATCCTGCGCAACCACGGCCTGCTCACGGCCGGCGGCACGACCTGCGAGGCCTTCGTCACCATGCACTGGCTGGAGAAGGCCTGCCAGGCCCAGGTACAGGCGATGGCCTGCAACACCGAGCTGAACCACCCGGACGCGAAAACCGTGGCCCTCACCAACGAGCGCTACAAGCCCGGCCAGCGCCGAAGCATCACCGAGCTGGAATGGCCGGCGATGCTGCGCATGCTGGATCGCCGCGACCCGTCGTACCGGGAATAAAAGAGGAACCCGCTCCACTTCGGAGGAATCCATTCAATGCTGAGAGACAAAGTCGTCATCATCACCGGCGCCGGCAATGGCATCGGCCGGGACTTCGCGCTCGCCATGGCCGCGCGCGGCGCGAAAGTGGTGGTCAACGACATCGGCGCCTCGGTTTCCGGCGTAGGCAAGGACGCCGGCCCGGCGCAGAAGGTGGTGGACGAGATCAAGGCCGCGGGCGGCGTCGCGGTGGCCAGCACCGACAGCGTCGCCGAATGGGAGTCGGCCAACCGCATCGTCAAAACGGCGATCGACGGCTTCGGGCGCATCGACGTGGTGGTGAACAACGCCGGCATCCTGCGCGACCGCTTCTTCTTCAACATGTCCGTCGACGAGTGGAAGGCCGTGGTCGACGTGCACCTGAACGGCACGTTCTTCGTCTCGCGGGCGGCGGCGCCCTACTTCAAGAGCCAGAATTCGGGTCGCTACATCAACATGACCTCAACCTCGGGCCTGATCGGCAATTTCGGCCAGGCCAACTATGCCGCCGCCAAGCTGGGCATCGTGGGCCTGTCCAAGTCCATGGCGCTGGACATGGCGAAGTTCAAGGTCACCTCCAACTGCATCTCGCCCTTCGCCTGGAGCCGGATGATCGGCACCATTCCTGCGGAGACGCCGGACCAGAAGGCGCGCGTGGAAAAGCTGAAGAGCATGGAGACCGCCAAGATCGCCCCGCTCGCGGTGTACCTGGCCAGCGACGCCTCGCAGGAGGTCACCGGCCAGATTTTCGCGGTGCGCGCCAACGAAATCTTTCTCATGGGCCAGAGCCGCCCCTTGCGCTCGGTGCACCGCGCCGAAGGCTGGACGCCCGAGACCATCGGCGAGCAGGCGATTCCCGCGATGCGGGCACAGTTCTATGCCCTGGACCGCTCGCAGGACGTGTTCTCGTGGGATCCCATCTGATGAGGCGGACGTCGCTCGCCGCCCTGCTCCTGTGCGCCCCGCTGCTCGCGATGGCGCAGGCCTACCCCGCCAAGCCCGTCAGGGTCATCGTGCCGCTGGCCGCTGCCGGCACCGGCGACACGCTGGCGCGCGTGGTGAGCGAGGAAATGGCGAAAATCCTCGGCCAGCCCTTCGTGGTGGAGAACCGCCCCGGCTCCGGCGGCATCATCGGCACCGAGTCGGTCGCCAGGGCGGCGCCCGACGGCTACACCCTGCTCTCGGCCAGCCCTTCGCACGTCATTCATCCGGCCTTGCGTCCCAAGGTCGGCTACGACCCGATCAAGGACTTCGAGCCCATCACGGTCATCGCCAATACCCACCAGCTCATCGTCGGCCATCCCTCGGTGCCGGCCTCCACGGTCGGCGAACTGGTGGCCTACGCGAAGAAGAACCCGGGCAAGCTCAACTATGGGTCGGCGGGAACCGGCTCGGCCACGCACCTGAACATGGAACTGTTCAAGTCCATGACCGGAACGTTCATCACCCACATCCCCTACCGCGGCAGCACCCAGTCGCGCCAGGACCTGGTCGCGGGCGAAGTGCAGCTTTCGGTCGATGGCCTGCTGCCGACGCTGCCGCTCATCAAGGCGGGAAAGCTAAAGGCCTTCGGCCTCACCAGCAGCAAGCGCTCGCCGGTGGCGCCGGAGATTCCGACGCTGGCCGAAGCCGGCGTCACCGGCTACGCCTCGGACACCTGGTATGGCATGGTTGCCCCGGCCGGCACGCCGGGGGAGATCCTCGCCACGCTGCACGCCGCTGCGATCAAGGCGATCAACACGCCATCCGTACGCACGCGGCTGACGCAGCAGGGCGCGGAACTGGTGGGCAACACACCGGCGGAGTTCAAGGCATTGCTGGAACGGGAACTGCTGCTGTGGAAAAAGGTGGTCAAGGACTCGGGCGCGAAGGTGGACTGATGAAACGACAGAGCACCCGCCTGCGGGAACTGATCAAGGCCGGCCCGACGCTGTTCGTTCCCGGCTGTTACAACGCCATGAGCGCGCGGGTCATCGAGAACGCGGGCTTCCCCGCCATCTACATGAGCGGCTACGGCACCTCGCTGTCGCTGACCGGCCTGCCGGACGCCGGGCTGGTGACCATGAGCGAGGTGATCACCAACGCGCGCTACATCGCCCAGGCGGTGAACGTGCCGGTGATCGCGGACGCCGACAACGGCTACGGCAATGCGCTGAACGTCATTCGCACCGTGAAGGAGTTCATCGGCGCCGGCATCGCCGGCATCCACCTCGAGGACCAGGTGAGCCCGAAGCGCTGCGGCCATGTCGCCGGGCGGCTGGTGGTGCCCCTCGAGGAAGCCGTTGGCAAGATGCGCGCGGCCGACGACACCCGCAGAGAGCTGGATCCGGACTTCGTGCTCATCGCGCGCACCGACGCGCGCGGCGCATCGGGCGGTTCGCTGGACGAGGCCATCCGCCGCGCCAACGCGCTGCTCGCGGCCGGTGCCGATCTCGCCTTCGTCGAAGGCCCGACATCCGTGGTCGAGGTCAAGCGCGTCTGCACCGAAGTCAAGGGTCCGGTGTTCTACAACATGACCGGCGTCTCGCCGCGATTCTCGCTTGACGAAATGAAGGCGCTGAAGATCGCCGTCACCATATCCGCCGGCGCCCTGATGCGCGTCTCGCTGGCCGCGATGCACGACCTGGCGGTGAAACTGCGCGACGAAGGCCCGATGGCCGAGGCGCGCTTCATCGCGGAGTTCAGCAAGCACCCGCTTGGCGACCTGCATACCTTCGCCGGCTTCGACCGCATCCGCGCCCTGGAGCAGGAATACCTGGGCGAGGAAGCGATGAAGAAGTACGCCGACTCGGTCGGGCACATGCCCGTGAAGAAGTAGGCGCGCCTTGGGTCATACCCTGTACGAGAAAATCTGGGCCGCGCACGAGGTCGCCTCCGGCCCCGGCGGCCGCAGCCTGCTGTATGTGGACCGCCACCTGATCCACGACGGCAGCTTCCACGCCTTCGAGGCGCTGCGCCATTCAGGGCGCAAGGTCCGCCGGCCCGACCTGTGCCTCGCCACGCCCGACCACTATGTGCCGACCCGCGATCGCGGCACCCGCATCGCCGACCCCATGGTGCGCGGCAAGATGGAGATGCTGCTCGAGAACACCGGCGCGGCCGGGATCCGCCACTTCGACATGGACGATGTGCGCCAGGGCATCGTGCACGTGGTCGGCCCCGAGCAGGGCTTCACCCAGCCCGGCGTGACGCTGGTCTGCGGCGATTCGCACACCTCAACCCACGGCGCATTCGGCGCCATGGCCTTCGGCATCGGCGCTTCCGAAGTGGCGCATGTGCTCGCGACGCAAACGCTGTGGGCGCGCCGCGCGAAGACGCTGCGCATCAATGTGCGCGGCAAGCTTGCCGCCGGCGTGCATTCGAAGGACGTGATTCTCGCCATCATCGCGAAGGTCAGCGCCGCCGGCGGCGCGGGCCACGCGCTCGAGTACGCCGGCTCCGCGATCCGCGCGCTGTCCATGGAAGCGCGCATGACCATCTGCAACATGTCCATCGAGGCCGGCGCGCGCTGCGGCATGATCGCGCCGGACGACACCACCTTCCAGTACCTGCATGGGCGGCCTTTCGCGCCGCAGGGCGCCGACTGGGACAAGGCCGTGGCGCGCTGGCGCCTGCTGCCCGGCGACGCCGACGCGCGCTTCGATCGCGAGGTGGAACTGGATGCGAATGCCCTCGCGCCCATGGTCACCTGGGGCACGAGTCCGGAGGACGGCGTGGCGGTCGATGGCGCGGTCCCCGACGGCAAGCCCGACGCGCTGCGCTACATGGGCCTGCGGCCCGGCCAGCCGCTCGAGGGCCTCGCCATGGATCGCGTCTTCATCGGGTCCTGCACCAACAGCCGGCTGGAGGACCTGCGCATCGCCGCCGCCGTGGTGAAGGGACGCAAGGCGGTCATTCCGTCGATGGTGGTCCCCGGCTCGGGCCTTATCAAGCAGGCCGCTGAAGCAGAGGGCCTCGACCAGGTCTTCAGGGCGGCGGGCCTGGAATGGCTCGCGCCCGGATGCTCCATGTGCGTGGGCATGAACGGCGACCTCGTGGACGCGGGCAAGCGCTGCGCGTCCACCTCCAATCGCAATTTCGAGGGTCGCCAGGGCAAAGGCGCGCGGACGCATCTCATGAGCCCGGCCATGGCGGCAGCCGCCGCGATCACCGGCTGCATCACCGACGTGCGCAAGCTGCTGGCCCACTAAGCATGGAACCGTTCAATACGCTAACCGCAGTCGCCGCGCCGCTGGACACCGCCAACGTGGACACCGACCGCATCATCCCGGCACGGTTCCTGCGCCAGCCCCGCTCGGCGGGCTACCACAACTGGCTGTTCCACGACCTCCGGGAACGCGGTGGGTTTGTCCTTGACCATCCTTCCTACAAGGACGCGAAGATCCTGGTCGCGGCAGAGAACTTCGGCTGCGGCTCCTCGCGCGAAGGCGCGGTGTGGGCGCTGTCGGGCGCCGGATTCCGCGCCTGGATCGCGCCCTCCTTCGGCGACATCTTCTTCGAGAACTCCTTCAAGAACGGAACCCTGCCGGTCATCCTCGCCGCTGAAAAAGTCGCACAGTTGCGCGCCCAGCTCTCGGCAAAGCCCGGGGCGCAGGTTACCATCGACCTCGCCGCGCAAATGGTGGCGTTCCCCGACGGCAGCGTGGAGGCGTTCGACATCGACCCGTTCCGCAAGGAATGCCTCCTCAACGGCTGGGACGAAATCGACCTGACGCTGCAACACGAGGCCGCGATCGCCGCCCATGAGGCCCGGCAGCGCGGCGAAACGCCCTGGCTGGCGAAACCATGAGCGCGCGCGCTCCCGAGGGCGTTCCCGATTCCCGCGGCCTGAACCTGTTCGAGGCCGATCCCGGCTTCCGCCGCCTGCTGGAGCTGCACCTGGAGCCGAAGCTGGCCGCGCACCTGATGCCGCACTTCGCGCGCCTGGGCGCGATGGCGGGCGCGGAACTGGACGAGCTCGCGCTCGCCGCCGACAAGAACCCGCCGCAGCTCCACGGCCAGCGCATCGAGAAACATGCGTCCTACCGCCGGCTGGAGGAGGTCGCCTTCGGCGAATACGGACTTGCCGCGATGTCGCACCGCGCCGGCGTGCTGGGCTGGCCCGAGCCCCTGCCGCCGATCGCCAAGTACGCCCTGACCTACGTCTACGTGCAGGCCGAGTTCGGCGTCTGCTGCCCGTTGTCCATGACCGACGCGCTCACCCGCACCATCCGCAAGTTCGCGGACCCCGCGCTGGTGGCGCGCTACCTGCCCGGCCTCACCTCCCAGGACATGGACGCGCTCACGCAGGGCGCCATGTTCATGACCGAGCAGAAAGCCGGCTCGGACGTCGGCGGCACGCTAACGGTGGCCCGCAAGTCCGGCGACGCCTGGACGCTGCATGGCGACAAGTGGTTCTGCTCCAATGCGGATGCCGGTCTCGCCCTCGTGCTCGCACGCCCGGAGGGCGGCGACGGGTCTTCCATCCCGGGGACCAGGGGACTTTCCCTGTTCCTCATGCCCCGCTTCCTGCCCGACGGCTCGCCCAACAAGTACACGATCGTGCGCCTGAAGGAGAAGCTCGGCACGCGCGACATGCCCAGCGGCGAAACGAAACTTGAAGGCGCCACGGCCTACCTGGTGGGCGACCCCGGGCGCGGCTTCGTGCAGATGGCCGACATGATCAACATGTCGCGCCTCTCCAACGGCATGCGCGCCGCCGGGATGATGCGCCGCGCGCTGACCGAAGCCCTGTTCGTGGCGCGCAACCGCAGGGCCTTCGGCAAGCCGTTGATCGAGTTGCCCCTGATGCGCCGGCAACTGGTGAAGCTGATGCTGCCCACCGAGGCCGCGCGCAGCATGGTGCTTTACACCGCGCTGGAACTGGCGAAGGCCGACGCCGGCGACGAAGCCGCGCGCCGGCGCGTGCGCCTGCTCACGCCCCTTATCAAGTTCCGCGCCTGCCGCGACGCACGCAAGGTCACGGGGGATGCCATGGAAGTGCGCGGCGGCGTGGGCTACACCGAGGAATGGTCGGACCCGAGGCTCGTGCGCGACGCGCACCTGGGCTCCATCTGGGAAGGCACCTCCAACATCGTCGCGCTGGATGTGCTGCGCGCCATCCGCAAGGAGGCGTCGCTGGAAGCCCTGCTGCCGGAGCTGAACGAGAAGCTGGAGCGCGCGCCGCGCCTGCTGGCCGCGCGCCTTGCCGCGTCGCTGGACAAGGCCGCGGAATTCGCGCTCGAGACCGCGACTTCCGGCCAGGAGGCGCATGCGCGCCAGGCCGCCACCGGCCTGTACTACGCCATTGCCGCCGCGCTCATGGCCGACGAGGGCACCCGCCTGTCCGACAAGGGCGCCGGGAACGCGGACGCGCGCCGGCACCTCCTTGCCCTGCTCACCTATGTGCACCGGCTCGCCCCGCGCGATCCGCTGCGGCGCGACACCGTCGGCATCGGCCCCACCATGTCCTCCGCGCTGTTGCCCGAAATGCCGGTGGCGCCCCAGGTCCTGGACAAGCTGCTCCAGGTCGTCTAACGCCAAGCATCCAAGGATCCCCATGCCCGGCCCGCTCTCGCACATCCGCGTCCTCGACCTCTCGCGCGTCCTCGCCGGCCCCTGGGCGGCGCAGAACCTGGGCGACCTGGGCGCCGAAGTGATCAAGGTCGAGCGCCCTGGCGCCGGCGACGACACCCGCGGCTGGGGGCCGCCGTTCATGAAGGACCAGGACGGCAAGGACACCAGCGAAGCCGCCTACTTCCTGTCAGTGAACCGCAACAAGAAGTCTGTGACGCTGGACATTGCCAAGCCCGAAGGCCAGGGCATCGTGCGCGAGCTGGCCACCAAGTGCCAGGTGCTGGTGGAGAATTACAAGGTCGGCGCCCTGAAGAAATACGGCCTGGACTACGACAGCCTGAAGAAAGTGAACCCGTCCCTCATCTACTGCTCGGTGACGGGCTTCGGACAGGACGGGCCCTACGCCCCGCGCCCGGGCTACGACTTCATTTTCCAGGGCATGGGCGGACTGATGTCCATCACCGGCGAACGCGATGGCCAGCCCGGCGCCGGACCGCAGAAAGTGGGCATCGCCATCACCGACGTGCTCACCGGCATGTACGCCAGCGTCGCCATCCTCGCCGCCATCACGCACCGCGAGCGCACCGGCGAAGGCCAGTACATCGACAGCGCGCTGCTGGACACCATCGTCGCCTTCAATGCCAACCAGATCGTGTCGTATTTCGCCTCGGGCCGCGTCCCGGTGCGATGGGGCAACGCGCATCCCCAGGTGGTCCCCTACGAAGTCTTCCCCACCGCCGACGGCCACATCATCCTGGCCATCGGCAACGACGGCCAGTTCGAGCGCTTCTGCCAGGTCGCCGGTTGCGCGGAGCTGGCGCAGGAGGCGCGCTTCAGGACCATGTCGCAGCGCATCGTGCATCGCGCCGAACTGATTCCGCTCATCGCCGAAGTGATGCGCATGCGGACCAAGGCGGAATGGATCGAGCTGCTGGAGGCGGCCACGGTGCCCTGCGGCCCGATCAACAACATGAAGGAAGTGTTCGAGGACCCGCAGGTGAAGCACCGCCAGCTGCGGGTGGACATCCCGCATTCGCTGGGTGGCATGGCGCCGGTGGTGGCGAGTCCGCTGCGTCTGTCGAAGACCCCGGTCGAATACCGCCTCGCGCCGCCGACGCTGGGGCAGCACAACGAGGAAGTCCTCAAGGATCTCCTCGGAAAATCGCAGGCGGAGTTCGACCAGCTGAAGGCCGGCGGGATCGTCTAGGCATGCGCATCCTGATCGTCGACCCGATCGATCCATCGGGCGAAGCCCACCTGCGCGAGCACGCGGAAGTCACGCTGCTCGACGAAGCCTCGCTGGACGAGATCCGCCGCGCGGCGCGCGACGCCGACGCGCTCATCACCCGCAGCCGCGTCCCGGACGACATCTTCGAGGCCGCGCCGCGCCTGCGCGCCGCCACCATCCACGGCACCGGCACCGACCTGGTCCCGGTGCCCTCGGCCACCGCGCACGGCGTCGCCGTGGCGCACCTGCCCGGCGGCAACTCGCAATCGGTGGCCGAATACTGTGCCATGGCTGTGCTGATGCTTGCCCGCAACGTGAGCGCCATCACCACCGCGTTGCGCACCGGGCCCTGGGATCCGGCGCGGCGCCTGGGCGTCCATGCCCACGAGATTGCGGGCATGACCGCCGGCCTGGTCGGCGTCGGCGGCATCGGCGGGCGGCTGGCGAGAATGCTGCGCAACGGTTTCGGCATGAAGGTGCTGGGCAACCAGCGCCGCCTGGACCGGCTGCCGCCCGAAGCCCAGCCCGCCGACCTGGACCAGCTGGCGGCCGAATCGGATTTCATCGTCATCAGCTGCCCGCTCACGCCGCAGACGCACCACCTGTTCAATGCCGCCCGCCTCGCGCGCATGAAGCCCGGGGCCTGGCTGATCAACGTCGGCCGCGGGCCGGTGGTGGAAGAGGCGGCGCTGGTGGCGGCGCTGCGGGAAAAGCGCATTGCCGGCGCCATGCTCGATGTCTACGAGCAATATCGCCTCGAGCCGGGCCATCCGTACTTCGCGCTGGAGAACGTGGTGCTCACGCCGCACCTGGCGGGCATGACGAAGGAATCCCGCGCCCGCATGGGCCGCCAGGCCGCCGAGGATACGCTGCGCATGCTCGCGGGCGAACGGCCGACCCATTTCGTCAATCCCGAAGTCTGGACGCAGTTCACGCAGAGGTTCCATGAGCGCCGACCTGAAAATCGTTGATATCAAGGCCTACCCGACCTCGTTCCCGGTGCCACCGGAGAACCGCGTCGCGCTGGGCATCGGCACCGCCATCAAACGCGACGCGGTGGTGGTCAAGGTCACCACCGCCGGCGGCCTGGTCGGTTGGGGCGAGTCGCACCACGGCCGCGCCCATACCGCGGTGGCGAAATTGATCGAGACCACGCTGACCCTGCTGGTGAAAGGCATGGACGCCTCCGACACCGTGGGCGTGTGGAAAAAAATCTACGACAAGCAGCTCGCCAGCCACGGCATGGGCGCGGGCACCTGCCTCGCCATGAGCGGCATCGATTGCGCGCTGTGGGACATCCGGGGCCAGGCGGCGGGCATGCCGCTGTATAAATTGCTGGGCGGCTCGCGCAAGCCAGTGCCGGCATACGCCGGCGGCGTGTCGCTGGGCTACCAGCCGCCAGCGGAACTGCTTTCGGAGTTGCAGAAAAGCCTGGACGCGGGCTACAAGGCGGTAAAGCTGCGCGTCGGCGATTCGCCCAGGCGCGACCTGGAGCGCATCAGCGCGGTGCGCAAGGCCTTCGGCGAGGAGCTGGTGATCCTCACCGACGCCAACATCGGCTACAGCGTTGAGGATGTGCGCCAGGTGATGCCGGGCATGGACGAGCTGAACGTGTCCTGGCTGGAAGAGCCCTTCCCCGCGCACGACTATCGCAGCTACCAGCTGGCGCGGGGCTTTGGCCGCACGCCGCTGGCCGCGGGCGAGAACCACTACACCCGGTTCGAATTCAACCGCGTCATCGAGGACGGCGTCATCACCATCCTGCAGCCGGACCTGTCCAAGACTGGCGGCATGACCGAGGCGCTGCGCATCGCGGCCATGGCCTCGGCGTACAAGCTGCCGATCCACCCGCACAGCTCCATGACCGGCCTCAACCACGCCATCTCGATCCATTTCCTGGCCGCGCTGGACAACGGCGGCTATTTCGAGGGCGATGTCTCCAAATCCAACAAGTTCCGCGACGAGTTGTGCTCGCCGGCCTGCGACTGGGACGGCAAGGGCAACGTGATTCCGCTGGACAAGCCCGGGCTCGGGCTGGAGGTGGACGAGGCGTTTCTCAAAAAGCATCCGGCCATCGAAGGTCCGGGCTATATTTAGGCAGAGGAGGATTCCAATGAGACGATTGCTGATCGCGGCCGCGCTGTGCGCCGCCACCGCCGCCCAGGCGCAATACCCGAACAAGCCCATCCGCTGGGTGATCCCGTACACGCCCGGCGGCATCACCGACAACGTGACGCGGATGGTGACCGCCGAGATGCAAAAGGCGCTCGGCCAGCCGATCGTGATCGAGAACAAGCCCGGCGCCAATTCCATCATCGGCGCCGACCTGGTGGCCAAGGCGGCGCCCGACGGCTACAGCGTGGTCACCGTGATCGCGGCGCACGCCGCCAACGCCACCCTGTACCAGGGCAAGCTGCCCTTCGACCCGGTGAAGAGCTTCTCGCCGGTGTCGCTGGCGGTGGTCGCGCCGCTGATCCTGACGGTGAACAACAACTTCGGGCCGAAGAACGTGAAGGAGCTGGTGGAGTACGCCAGGAAGAACCCGGGCAAGATCTCATTCGGCTCCTCCGGCATCGGCGCCGCCGCGCACCTCACCACGGAGCTCTTCAAGCAGACCACCGGCGTGGACATGGTGCACATCCCGTACAAGGGCACCGCGCCGGCGCTGGCGGGCCTGATGGGCACCGACATCCAGGTGCTGGTGGACGTGCCCAGCACGCTCATGCCGCACGCGCGCGGCGGCAAGATCCGGGCGATGGCCATGTTCTCCGCCCAGCGAGTGCCCGGCGCGCAGGAAGTGCCGACCATCGTCGAGTCCGGCGGTCCGCTCATCGAGGCCTCCACCTGGCTCATGTTCCTCGCCCCGGCCGGAACCCCCAAGCCCATCGTGGACCGCCTGTCGCAGGAAGCCGACAAGGTCATCAAGTCGCCCGAGATGCGCGCGCGCTTCGACCAGCTGGGCATCTTCCCCGGCGGCGGCACGCCGGAGCAGGCTTCGAAGTTCCTCGCCGACGAGATCGCGAAATGGTCCAAGGTCATCACCACCGCAGGGGTAAAGGCAGACTGATGAAAAAACTCATCGCACTGGCACTTGCACTCACCGCCACCACGGCCTTCGCGCAGGCCTGGCCCTCCAAGCCCATCCGCTACATCGTGCCCTTCCCACCGGGGGCGTTCAACGACTCACTGGCGCGGATGATGGCCGCCGAACTGCCCAAGGCGCTCGGCCAGCCGGTGCTGGTGGAGAACCGCCCCGGGGGCAACACCATCATCGGCACCGAGGCCGCGGCCAAGTCCGCGCCCGACGGCTACACCCTGTTCGGCGCGGCGCTGCCCTTCGCGGTGATCCAGAGCCTGTACAAGACCTCGTTCGACGTGACGAAGGATTTCGCGCCCATCGTGCTGGCGGGCACCACGCCCAACCTGCTGGTGGCGAATCCCGGCGCGCCGGTGAACTCGGTGAAGGAACTGATCGCCTTCGCGAAGGCCAACCCGGGGCGCCTGAACTACGCTTCCACCGGCAATGGCACCTCGAACCACCTGTCCTTCGAGCTGTTCAAGGCGATGACGAAGACCTTCATCGTGCACATCCCGTACAAGGGCAGCGCGCCGGCGGTGACCGACCTGATCGCCGGGCAGGTGCAGGTGATGTTCGACAACACGCCCAACGTGCTGCCGCACGTGCGCGCGGGCAAGCTGAAGGCGCTGGCGGTGTCCTCGAAAGTGCGCAGCAAGCTCGCCCCGGAGGTGCCGACCGTGGACGAGGCCGGCGTGCCGGGATATGACGTCACGGTGTGGTTCGGCATCCTCGCCCCCGCGGGCACGCCCAAGCCCATCGTGGACCGGCTCAATGCGGAGATGGTCAAGGTCATCCGCACCCCGGAGATCACGGACCGCTTCCTGAAATCGGGCGTGGATCCCGTGGCCTCGACCCCGGAGGCCTTCTCCGGCTACCTGAAGAGCGAGGTCGGGCGCTGGGCCAAGGTGATCCAGGACGCCGGCATCAAGGCCGATTGACCATGGCCAACACCATGATTTCGGCCGAATCCAGCCACCAGGCCCTGCGCGAAGGCGTGCGCGGCCTGTGCCTGCAATTCGACTCGGCCTACTGGCAGAAGGTGGACGAGGCGCGCGACTACCCGGAAGCCTTCGTCGATGCGCTCACCAAGGCCGGCTGGATGGCCGCGCTCATTCCGGAGGAGTTCGGCGGCTCTGGCCTCTCGCTGACGGAGGCCTCGGTGATCATGGAGGAAGTGACGCGCTCCGGCGGCAACGCCGGCTGCTGCCACGGCCAGATGTACAACATGAACACCCTGCTGCGGCACGGCTCCGCGGAGCAGAAGAAGAAATACCTGCCGAAGATCGCCAGCGGCGAATTGCGCCTGCAGTCCATGGGCGTCACCGAGCCCACCGCCGGCACCGACACCACGCGCATCAAGACCGTGGCCGTGAAAAAAGGCGACCGCTACGTGGTCAACGGCCAGAAGGTCTGGACCTCGCGCCTGCAGCATTCGGACCTGATGATCCTGCTCGCGCGCACCACGCCGCTAGCGGAGGTGAAGAAGAAATCCGAGGGCATGTCCATCTTCATCGTCGACAAGCGCGAGGCCCTGCACCGCGGCATGACCATGAAGCCGATCCGCAACATGGTGAACCACGAGACCAACGAGGTGTTCTTCGACAACCTCGAGATCCCGGAGGAGAACCTGATCGGCGAGGAAGGCAAGGGATTCAAGTACATCCTCGACGGCCTGAACGCCGAGCGCATCCTGATCGCCTCGGAATGCATCGGCGACGGCTACTGGTTCATCGAGAAGGCGACGCGCTACGCCAAGGAGCGGGTGGTGTTCGACCGCCCCATCGGCCAGAACCAGGGCGTGCAGTTCCCCATCGCCGAGGCTTACATGGAAATCGAGGCCGCGAACCTGATGCGCTACAAGGCGGCTGCCATGTTCGATGCCAGGAAGCACTGCGGGGCGGAGGCCAACATGGCCAAGCATTTGTGCGCCAAGGCCTCCTGGGACGCGGCCAACGTCTGTATCCAGACCTTCGGCGGCTTCGGCTTCGCGGCGGAGTACGACGTGGAGCGCAAGTTCAGGGAAACGCGGCTGTACCTGGTGGCGCCGATTTCGACCAACCTGATCCTGTCGTACGTGGCCGAGCACGTGCTGGGGTTGCCGAGGTCGTTCTAAAACGGGGACAGACCCCAATTCGTTGCGATCAGTAGCGATTTCAGAGATCGTCCGGCCTGAGCCCCGTGTGCTTTGCGATTCTCGCCAGCATACGGGGACCGATCTCCTCCCGATCGTGGAACGCGAAAGCGCAATCAGGCCAGCCAGGCCGGGACAGGGTCTTGTGGGAGCCGGACTGGCGCTTGAGCGTCCAGCCGATCCGGTACAGCGCTGCGAGAACCCGCGTGGCCCTGGACGAAGGCCAGTTGCTCAAGCGGCAGCGATACCTATGGAGATGGACTGCGGACGCACCTCG
This sequence comes from Betaproteobacteria bacterium, assembly GCA_052386675.1. Classification (GTDB taxonomy): domain Bacteria; phylum Pseudomonadota; class Gammaproteobacteria; order Burkholderiales; family SG8-39; genus RBG-16-66-20. The sequence continues at coordinate 29,966 of JBQTJX010000039.1, read as the reverse complement.
TCATGCTCCAATCGATCCGCCAGTACACGAAGCGCCAGGACCTCGGCCTTAGCCATGGCCTCGTCAGCGGTGGCGCCATAGGCCATCACCCCGGGAAGTTCCGGGACTTCGGCGAGCCAGCGACCGTCGTCTTCCTGCTCGTGCTCAATGGTGAAGTTGGCCATGGGCCGGATTGTACGCTCTAAGGTCTCGATCGGAAATGTAACCGATCGGTTACATTGTCAGTCCCTGCGGGGGTGCTTGACGAAGAAATCCCAGACGAGGTCGGTCGCGCGGACCTTGCCGGACCAGGTCCCGACCATGGACTCCGGCAGCAGGCTGCGGCCGCCGGGCCAGTGGTGGCCGAGGCCCTCGATCGCGACGTAGACCACTTCCGCCCCGGCGCCATGGATTTCCGTCCTGACGCCGTCCAAGTCCGTCGTGCTGGACGGCGTTACCGGAACACCCAGCGCCCTCGCCCACTTCCCGATCGAGTCCCGCACCGGCGGCTTCGCCTTCGCCCGGACCGGGTCGTAGGCGCCGTTCACCAGCTTCGGAATCCCGCCTTCGATGATGTTCAATGGATCCGCGGTGCCCGTGATGTAGAGCATCGGCACCGGATGCTTCAGCGCGGGCGGTTCCAGCCATAGCGCGCCCGCGACCGGCGCGATCGCCGCGATGCGGTGCGCGAGCGCCACGCCGACCCTGAAGCTCATCGAGGCGCCATTGGAGAAGCCGGTGACGTAGATCTGGCGCGGGTCCACGCGGTGCCTTGCGGCCAGATCGTCCAGCATGGCCTCGAGGAAGGCCACGTCATCCGGTGCCTTCTGTCCCCGGTAGAAACGGTCCGAGCCGTCGTTCCAGAGCTGCGGGTTGAGCCGGAACTGGCTCGGCCTGGATGGATCGGAGGGCATCGCGTCCGGGAACACCGCCAGGAAGCCGGCTTCGTCGGCTTTCTCCGCCCAGCCCGTTTCCCTCGCCGCGCCCTTTCCTGTACCACCGCCGCCGTGGAGCATGACCACCACAGGCAGCGGTGACTTCGCCTCGGCGTTGGCGGGGACGTGGATGGTGTAGTGGCGATCGAGGCCGGTGACGCGGATCGTGTGGCGTTGCTCGCCAGGAACAGGCGCTTGCGCGTTGAGTGTGCCCGCAAACCCGACTGCCGCGCCCAGCGCGAGAGTTGTCGCGCCCTTGAGCAGCCTGCCTGCAGTCATGCCGCCGCCAGCGCCTCGCACAGCCCAACGAGCGGGATCGCCTCCACGCCCTCGCCGAGCGGGAAGCGCTCTTCGCCGCCATGGACCACGAAGCGCTGTTCCGGGCGCACCGTGTCGCAGGCCAGGTGAAAACCGCGCTCGATTTTCGGCGCGCGCCCGCGCTTCACTTCGATCGCCCAGGGCTTTCGATGTCCGGGCGGCTTCAGCAGCAGGTCGATCTCGGCGCCATCCGCCGTGCGGAAGAAATGCGCTTCGGTGCCGGCTGGCGCTGCCGCGATCAGCGACTCGATCGCCAGGCCCTCCCAGCTCGCGCCGGCTACCGGGTGTGCAAGCAGCGCCTCGCGCTCGCCGATCCCGAGCAGCGCATGCACCAGCCCGCTGTCGCGCACATAGACCTTCGGTGCCTTCACCAGGCGCTTGCGGACATTGCCGTGCCACGGCGCGAGGCGCCGCACCAGCAGCAGGTCCACCAGCAGGTCGAGGTAGGTGGCGACCGTCTTGCCGTCCACGGCCAGAGCTCGGGCGAACGCCGCCGCATTCAGGAGCCCGCCCTGCTGGTGCGCGAGCATCGTCCAGAGCCGGCGCAGCGTCTCGGCCGGGATGCGTGGGCCGAGCTGCGGCACGTCGCGCTCCAGGTAGGTGCGGATGAAGTCCGTGCGCCAGCGCAGGCTCGCCGCATCTGAACCGGCCAGCAGGCTCTCCGGGAAGCCGCCCCGCAGCCACAGCGCGTCGAGCTTTCCGGACCCCGCCTCGCCCGCGTCCAGCGGGGCGAGTTCCAGGTAGCGGATGCGGCCCGCGAGCGACTCGCTCGACTGCCTGAGCAGGTCGATTGAGGCCGAGCCCAGGACCAGGAAACGGCCCTTGCCCCTGTCGCGCCGGCGTCCGGCGTCGATCAGGCCGCGCAAGCTGCGAAAGAGCTGCGGCGCGCGCTGGATCTCGTCGAGGATCACCAGCTTGTCCTCGTGCTGGGACAGGTAGAGCTCGGGGTCGGAAAGCTTCGCGCGGTCGGTTTCGGACTCCAGGTCGAGGTAGATCGCCGGCCGTCCCTTGGCTACTTCCAGCGCCAGCGTGGTCTTGCCCGCCTGGCGGGGGCCGAGCAGGGCCACCGCCGGGGTCTCGGCTAGGGCGGTGGTGAGGGTGGGCAGGAGGCGCCTGGGGATCATCCCCGCAATTATGGAGTTCCGCTCCAGAATTGCAAGGATGACTTGCCCCCTGCCCTCAGCCCTTCGCCGGCCTCAGGAACGCCTTCGCCGCCGCCTCCCAGTGCTCGCCGTCGAACTGCTTCACCGGGATGTCCTTCAGGTCCACGCTTTCCAGGCAGCGCACGTTCACCGCCCAGCGCGTCGGGTCCAGGCGCGGGCGGACGAAGGGATGGACGCCGCAATGGCGGCAGAAATAGTGCTTCGCCGTCTTCGTGCCGAACTGGTAGAGCTCGAGATCGGCTTCGCCGGTCAGGATCTTCAGGTTGTCGTCCGTTGCGCCGTGCCACAGCGCGCCGCGCTTGCTGCAGATGGAACAGTTGCAGTGGATGACGTGGTCGAGCTTCGCTTTCAGCTCAAAGGTGACGCGGGCGCAGTGGCAGGCGCCTTTGTAGGTCTGTGTGGTCTGGGTCACGCCGTATTCTTGACCATCGCGACGCGGCGCTCAAGGCCGCGCTCGCGCTCCTGCTCCAGTTGCTTCGCCAGGTGGGGGAATTCTTCCTTTGGGTCTACGACCCTGAACCCGTTCTTTGCGTAGAACGGGGCGTTCCATGGCAGGTGCTCGAAGGCGGTGAGCGTTACGTGGGTGAAGCCTTCCTTGATGGCCTGCTCGCAGGCATGCTTCAGGAGCGCGGTGCCGATGCCCTGGTGGGCGTGGTTTGGGAGTACATCCATTTCCTCGATGTGGAGGGAGGTGGTGTGGGTGGTGGCGGCGAGAAAGGCGACGATGCCGGATTGGGGGTGGGTGGCTGCCCAGAGGTGGCTTTCGTCTAAAGAGTTGAGGAGTGTCTCCTGGGGGAGGGTTTGAGAGAACAGGCGCGGAAGCGCAATTGGGGGGAAGAGCGATGCAGCAGCGGATTCGATGGACTGAAGAACTGGGAGGTCCTCGATTAAACCAATACGGAACTGCAATTTGCTCAAAACGGAAGAGTGCAAGCAGCAGTTATCCGCACAGGCGGTTCCCTAGTGAGTTCGTGCTCGACCCAGCCAATAGGCATCGGATGCGCGTCCTGCGCTCACTCTAGCGCCGTACAGTCGTTGCCTTCCCATTTCCATGAAACGACCTTGTCGTTTCGAAGCTCGAATGTCGTAACGCAGTTCAGTCCTATTCTCTGCCCCGGAGTCCCTCCTGTGGCGCTTGTATACGCTGTGTTACCGATCACCGTAGTTCGGTAGGTCGGCGCGGTACCCGGTATATACAAGTCTCGCGAGGAAACGAAACTTAAGAACTTTGTTCCACCAGTTTCGTACGATCTGTGAGGTGGCCCCCACTTGCGAATTAGATCGATCTCATCCGCGCCCACCCATGAGCTTAGGATCTTTTCGTAGTTTGCCGTTGTGGCACACCCAGTAAGAAACGCAATGAATGCTGCGATCAGCGCACGTCTCATTGTCTCCCTCTGTGGCATTGTGTGCCGCGCTCTTCTAATACCTAGCGAGTTTGTTGACCTCGCGGCGCACATTTTGTTGCATTTCTCGACCACTCCTCAACCTTCCCGGAATCTTCCCCCGAAATCCACCCGTCCAACTCTACTCACGATTAGACCCCTATCTCCAAACATTCCTACATCTCGTCTCCCTCAGCCCAAACGCCGCCCCCACCCCCACCAACGCCACCGCCCCCAGCAACCCCGCCGCCCGGCAATACGCCTCCAACTTCGGCAACCCCACAGAAGCATCCAGAATCCACCCCACCCCAGGCTGCAACAACGCAGTCCCCAGGAACCCTCCTGAATTAACCAAACTGGTCGCCGTCCCAGACAGCTCCGGAGGATTCACTTCCTTGGCCAAAGCCCAGCACAGAACCACGCTCCCCATGCTCAATCCGATCAAGGCAAACAAAGCATAGGAAGCAAAAGCGGGCAGCTTCCACCCCAGCACCAGCGGCGCCCAGCACAGCAGGAAAACGAACGACACGCCCCGCATCAACGGCCGCCGCAACCCCATCCGGTCGGACAAGGTCCCGACGATCGGCGCCCCCACCGCAAGCCCCAGGATCATGACGGTGACGTGCAGCGTCGCCTCGGACCGGGTCATGTCCAGTCCTTCAGTCAGGTAAGGCACCGCCCACAATCCGGAGAAGGTCAAATACGACCCGATCAAGCCGGTGTGCATGACGAACGCCAGCCACGTCTGCGGATTCCGGCACACGACCGCCAGGCCCGACATCCAGCCGGCACGAGGCGCAGCCGATTTCGCAGCCACCGCCTCCTCCGGCGAATCACGCACCCCGACCCACAAGGCCACGGCAAGCAGGAACGAGAGCACGCCCACCGCCGCGAACACCGAGTTCCACGAGACGTACTGGATGGCCCAGGCCAGCGGCCAGGCGCCGAGCATTCCGCCCATGTTGCCCACCAGCTGCAGGATGCCGACCCAGGTGCCGAATTCGTTGTCGCGGAACCAGTTGGCGATGAGCTTGAGGACGGAGACGAAGGCCACCGCGACGCCCAGCCCCACCAGCGCCCGCCCGGCCAGGAGCCAGGCGGTCGACGGCGCGAGGCCGAACAGCAGCGAACCCGCGCCCGCCACGATCATGCCGCCGGCGAAGAGCTTGCGCGGCCCGATTGAGTCAGCAAGCACCCCAGCCGGCAACTGCATCGCGGCGTAGGGATAAAAATAAAAAGCGGCGACGAAGCCGAGCATGGTGGAGCTCAGCGCGTAGGCGTCCCGCAAATCGGCGGCAACGGTCCCGGGCGCGACGCGATGGAAAAACGCGAGCACGAAGCCCAGCGTGCCCAGCCCGAAGGCGAGCAGCCGGATGCGCTGCATCCGCGGCGACAAGGCCGCGCTCAACCCATCACCCGCAGCGCGCCGGGCAGGATCTCGATGGCGATCCGCCGCGACGGGGGCAGCGGCAGCTCGCCGTCCAGCTCCAGGTCGAGGGGCTCGCCGGCCTCGATGAGGACGCGGCGCACGCGAGTCATGCGCAGGCGCGGATGCCAGGCATGGCGCCCGAGCATGATGAGCGGCACCAGCCCCAGGATCCCCAGCCGGCCCACGGCGTCCACCATCAGCAGGTCCAGGAACCCGTCGTCGCCCTTCGCCTCGGGCGTCACCCGGAAGCTGCCGCCGAAGCTGACGCCATTCATGATCGCGGTCATCGCGGTGCGCAGCCGGAACGGCGGCGCGTCGTCCAGGCGAATGCGGACATTGAGCTTGGGGTAGCGGACGAGGGTCAGGACCAGCGCGCCAAGGTAGGCCCCGAGGCCGGTGAGGAACGGCGGCACCCGCGTGATATTGCGCGCCCCGTGCGCGCCGAAGCCGATGTCCATGCCGTTAATGAAGTAGCGGTTTCCGTCCGCCTCGACGTGGCCGATGTCGTAGGGGCGCATCCGTCCGGCGGCAAGGCGGGCCACGGGATCGCCGGGCGCGAGCATCTTGGCGAAATCGTCCCCGCTGCCGCAGGGCAGGACGCCAAGGGCCGCGGGCGCGCCGGCGCGCATCAGGCCGTTGGCTACCTCGTGCACGGTGCCGTCGCCGCCGACGGCGACCACGCAGCCGTAGTCTTTCCCCCTTGTCTCGGCGAATTCGAGCGCGTCACCGGGCTTTCCGGTGCTGATCTCGTCGAAATCAAGGTTGCCGGCGGCGAGTTGCGCTGTGAACCCCGGCCACAGCTTGAGGGCGCGGCCGCGACCGGCCGCCGGATTGCGGATGAGGAGGAAGCGCAGCGGCAATCGGGAGCGTTCGGCTACCGCCCCTTTATGGGTTCTTCAGCCTTCAGCATCGGCGCCACGTCCTGCTCATCGAGCAGGCGGAAATGAGGCAAGGCCACGGTCGCAGGATCGGGAATTCCCCGCCGCACCTTCGCGCGATCAACCCTCTTGCCCGTTGCATCCTCGTAATGCTTCAAGTCCAAGTGCAGCGCATCCACGATCGCGAACTGCATGTCCCTGGGAAAAACGCTCTTGCGCCGCGGCGATCCCGGTACCGCCCTGGATACCGCGAGGAACCGGCCGAGGTAAAGAACTTCCCCTGAAACCACGCGGAATGGAACGCTGAACGCCGGCTTCGATGCGAAGTAGGCATCCGACCCGCATCCCATGTCGCAACTATGCTGCACCTCGAATATCTCGAACTCACCCGCGGGCAAATCAATATGGAACACCTCACCGAACTCTCCACCGCCATGGTTCTCGAAATAGATCCGGTCGTTCACATTTCCACGCCAGATGAATTGGCCAATCGACAGAATGTGCGTTTCCTTGCTTCCGACGGGGCGAAACAGCAGGACGTGGCGATTGCTGAACAGTCCCCGGGCGCCGATCGAACCAATCACCTTGCCCGCAGGTTGCCCCGGCTTGGCTAGCCATACCTCCGGCATCTCGACCGAATTTACATGTATTCGGGGCGCGCATGCGGCAGCAAGAAGCGCGCACGAGACCACCGCAACTGCCCTTACGAAGCGCAAGACCATCGCCTAGTTCTCCCGAAACCGCAGCTACTTCTTCCAGGAAGGATCGCGCTTCTCGATGAAGGCATTCATGCCTTCCCTGCCCTCCGGATGCGCGAAGTCGGAGGAAATGACCTTGCCCGCGAGCACGTAGGCCTGCTCGAGGTTCATGTCCATCTGCTGGTAGAAGCCGCGCTTGCCGGCAGCCACGGTGGCGGGCGGCTTGGCGGCGAGCTTGGCTGCGAGCTCTTCCACCGCCGCGTCGAGCTCCGCCATCGGTACGACGCGGTTCACCAAACCCAGCTCCAGCGCGCGCGCAGCGCTGATCGGATCGCCGGTGAGGAGCATTTCCATGGCGTGCTTGCGCTGCAGGTTGCGGCCGATGGCGACGCCGGGCGTGGAGCAGAAGAAGCCCCAGTTCACGCCCGAAGTGACGAACTTCGCGGTGTCCACGGCGATCGCGAGGTCGCACTGGGCGACCAGCTGGCATCCGGCGGCGGCCGCGGCGCCCTGCACCCTGGCGATCACCGGCTGCGGCAGCTTCGGAATGGTGGCCATCATGCGGCTGCACTGCTCGAACAGCGCCACGATCTTCGGCTGCTCGCCGAGCGCCTTGATTTCCTTCAGGTCGTGCCCGGCGCAGAAACCCTTGCCGGTGCCGGTGATAACGACTACGCGTACAGACTTGTCGACGGCGATGGCGTCGAATGCGGACTGCAGCGCGGCGAGCATCTCCGAGGTCAGCAGGTTCATCTGCTGCGGCCGGTTGAGCGTCAGCGTGGCGACGCCGTTGCGATCCTCGCGCAGCAGGACGGGGCCCTCGGTCTTGGGTACGGCGCTCATGCGTCCTCCTATGCGTCGATTGCGCTCGTGGACCTGGCCTTCTCGCGCAGCACGAATTTCTGGATCTTCCCGGTTGAGGTCTTGGGCAGCTCGCCGAAGGCCACGGCGCGCGGCGCCTTGAAGTGCGCCAGGTGCTGGCGGCAGAAGGCGATGATGTCGGCCTCGGCCACGGTGGCGCCGGACTTCAACTCGACGAAGGCGTAGGGCGTCTCGCCCCATTTCGCGTCCGGCCTGGCCACCACCGCGGCGGCCAGCACCGACGGATGCCGGTACAGCACGTCCTCCACTTCCAGCGACGAGATGTTCTCGCCGCCGGAAATGATGATGTCCTTGGAGCGATCCTTGATCTTGATATAGCCGTCGGCTTGCATGACCGCGAGGTCGCCGGAATGGAACCAGCCGCCGTCGAAGGCCTTCTGCGTCGACGCAGGATTCTTCAGGTAGCCCTTCATGGTGATATTGCCGCGGAACATGATCTCGCCCATGGTCTCGCCGTCGGCGGGCACCGGCTTCATGGTCTCCGGATCCATGACCGCGAGACCCTCCTCCATCAGGTAGCGCACGCCCTGGCGGCCATTCAGGCGCGTGCGCTCGGAAATGTCCACCGCGTTCCATTCCTCGTGCTTGGCGCAGACCGTTGCCGGGCCGTAAACCTCGGTCAGCCCGTAGACATGGGTGATGTCGAAGCCCAGGCGCTCCATCCCTTCGATCATCGCCGCCGGCGGCGCCGCCGCGGCCACCATGCCGCTCACCTTGTGCGTGATGCCCTGCTTCATTTCGTCCGGGGCGTTGATGAGCGTGGAATGGACGATGGGCGCGCCGCAGTAGTGCGACACCTTGTGCTCGCGGATGGCGTCGAAGATGGCTTTGGCCTCGACCTTGCGCAGGCAAACGTTCGTCCCCGCGTTGGCCGCCATGGTCCAGGGGAAGCACCAGCCGTTGCAATGGAACATCGGCAGCGTCCACAGGTATACCGCGTGCTGCGGCATGCTCCAGGTGACGATGTTGCACACCGCGTTGAGATACGCGCCGCGATGGTGGTAGACCACGCCCTTGGGGTCGCCGGTGGTGCCGGAGGTGTAGTTCAGCGAAATCGCGTCCCACTCGTCGTCCGGCACCTTCCACGCGAAGGCCGGGTCGCCCTCGCCGATGAAGGCCTCGTACTCCGCCTCGCCGAGGCGCTTGCCCTCACCGCCGTACTCGCTGTCGTCCACGTCCACCACGAAAGGCTTGCGCTTCACCAGCTTCAGCGCCTTCTCGATCGTGGGCGAGAACTCGCGGTCGGTGATGAGCAGCTTCGCCTCGCCGTGATCCAGCATGAAGGCGATGGCCTCGGCGTCCAGGCGCGTGTTGAGCGTATTGAGCACCGCCCCTGCCATGGGCACGCCGAAATGGCATTCATACATCTCCGGCGTGTTTGCCAGCATCGCCGCCACGGTGTCGCCCTTGCCCAGGCCGCGCCGTGCGAGCGCCGAGGCGAGGCGGCGGCAGCGGGCGTAGGTTTCCCGCCAGGTGAAGCGACGCTTGCCGTGGATGGCGGAAGTTCGCTTCGGGTGGACGTATGCGGCGCGCTCCAGGAATCCCAGCGGGGTCAGGGGAGCATGGTTCGCGGGATTCTTCGGCAGGTCGCGATCGTAGGGGTTGGCGGCGGCGCTCATATCAGTTAAGTATAAATCCATGAAACACGTCCGCCGCACGCATGCCATCGTGCTCCCGCTCCCGCCTGAGGAGGCGTTCCCGCTGTTCACGCCGGCAGGGGAGAAGCTCTGGATCCGGGAATGGGACCCCCGCTACCTCCATCCGGCCTCCGGCGAGACGCAGGCCGGGATGGTGTTCACGACCGGGGCCGGCGACGAACTGACGTTCTGGTCGCTGGTGGACTACGACCCCGTGGCGCATCGCGCGCGATACGCCCGCGTGACGCCAGCGTCCCGCCTGGGCTTGGTCGAGGTCGCCTGCCACCCGGAAGCGGGCGGCACGCGCGTGACGGTCTCCTACACCTTCACTGCGCTGACCCCGGCGGGCGAATCCTTCCTCGAGGGCTTCGGCGAGGATGCCTTCCGGGCCATGATCGACGGCTGGAAAGGCCTCATCGAGGTCTGGCTGCGGAACCGGGGCTGAGGCCGGTGGAACACAACATTACGCTGATCACCACGCTGGCGGCTGCCTTCGGCCTCGCGTTGGTGTTCGGCTTCGCCGCCGCGCGCCTGCATCTGCCCGCGCTGGTGGGCTACCTCGTGGCGGGCATCGTCATCGGCCCCTTCACCCCCGGCTTCGTCGCCGATGCCGGCCTGTCGCAGCAGCTGGCGGAAATCGGCGTCATGCTGCTCATGTTCGGCGTCGGCCTGCACTTCTCGCTGCAGGACCTGCTATCGGTGCGCCGCATCGCGCTGCCCGGCGCCGTGGTGCAGATCGCGGTGGCCACCGCCATGGGCGCCACGCTGTCGCACTTCTGGGGCTGGAGCCTCATGGCGGGCCTGGTGTTCGGCCTCGCCCTGTCGGTGGCGAGCACAGTGGTGCTGCTGCGCGCGCTGGAGGCGCGCGGCGTGCTGGAGACCGTGAACGGCCGCATCGCCGTGGGCTGGCTGGTGGTCGAGGACCTCGCCATGGTGCTGGTGCTGGTGCTGCTGCCGCCGGTGGCCGGCGCGCTCTCGGGTGGCGAGGTCAGCGGCGGCGACCTGCTGGAGACCCTGGGCCTGACGCTGGGCAAGGTGGCCGCGTTCATCGCGCTGATGCTGGTCGTCGGCAAGCGGCTGTTCCCATGGCTGCTGTGGCAGGTGGCGAAGACCGGATCGCGGGAACTCTTCACGCTGTGCGTGATCGCCGCCGCCATCGGCATCGCCTACGGCTCGTCCGCGCTGTTCGGCGTCTCCTTCGCCCTGGGCGCGTTCTTCGCCGGGATGGTGCTGCGCGAGTCCGAGCTCTCGCACCGCGCCGCGAACGAGTCGCTGCCGATGCGCGACGCCTTCTCCGTGCTGTTCTTCGTTTCCGTGGGCATGCTGTTCGATCCGTCGATGCTGCTCGAGCAGCCGCTGCGCGTGCTGGCGGTGATCGCCATCGTCATCGTCGGCAAGACGCTGGCCGCGTTCCTCATCGTGCTGGCTTTCCGCTACCCGCTCAACACCGCCCTCACGGTATCGGCGAGCCTGGCGCAGATCGGGGAGTTCTCGTTCATCCTCGCCGGGCTCGGCGTGACGCTCGGCGTGCTGCCGGCAGAGGGCCTGAGCCTGATCCTGGCCGGCGCGCTGATCTCGATCGCGCTCAATCCGCTGGTGTTCGGCCTGATCGAGCCGGCGCAGCGCTGGATCCGCGCGCGCTCGAAGCTGGCGCGCGCCATGGAGCAGCCGGACGACCCGCTGGGGCAACTCCCGGCGAGCGTGAGCCACGAGTCGCTCGAGGGCCACGTCCTGCTGGTGGGCTACGGCCGGGTTGGACGGCGCATCGGCGAGAGCCTCATGGCCCAAGGCCTGAAGGTCACCGTGGCCGAGGAGAATCGCGACGCGGTGGAAAAACTGCGCGCACGCGGCATACCCGCGGTGACGGGCGACGCCGCGGTGCCCGCGGTCCTGATCCAGGCCCACGTCACCATCGCCCGCATGCTGGTCATCGCCGTTCCCGACCCGGTCAAGGGACGCAGGATGCTCGAGACCGCGCGCATGCTGAACCCGGCCATCGAGACGGTGGTCCGGGTGCATGACGACGAGGAGGCGGAGTTGTTCCGCAAGGAAGGCGCCAGCGCGGTGTTCATGGGCGAACATGAACTGGCGGCGGGCATGACCCGGCATATCCTGGAGCGCCTCAGGCGCTAGCCTTCCAAAGCTGAAGCGCTAGGTTTCCAGCTTCCGCCAGAGGCTGCCGCCGGCTTTGCGGGCCGCCTCGTCCAGCGCATCGAGGTAGGCCTGGTGCGCGGCCTCCTCCTCCTGGCTTGCCTTCAGCACCTTGAGCTTCGAGGCATCCACCCGCGCCACCGCCGCCGCGGCCTCGGCCGGCGTATCCAGCTCTATGACGAAGCTCTCCTGCCCCCGCGTCATCGCGAGGTACACATCCGCCAGCAGGCGCGCGTCCAGTTGCGCGCCATGCAGCGTGCGGTGTGCGTTGTCAATTGCGTAGCGCTCGCAAAGGGCGTCCAGGGAGTTTCGCTTGCCTGGATGCAGCTCCCGCGCCATGGCGAGCGTGTCCAGGACGCCCGAAACATGGCCCTTCAATGCGCCCAGCCCGGCGCGCTTCAATTCCGCGTCCAGGAAGCCGACGTCGAAATCGGCATTGTGGATGATGAGCTCGGCGCCCGCGACGTAGTCCAGGAACTCGGCGGCGACCTCGGCGAAGCGCGGCTTGTCGGAGAGGAACTCCAGCGTCAGGCCGTGCACCTTGGCCGCGCCCTCTTCGATCGGGCGCTCCGGATTCAGGTATTTGTGGAATCCACGTTCGCCGACGCGGCGGTTGAGGAGCTCGATGCAGCCGATTTCCACCACCCGGTCGCCGTTCTTCGCGTCCAGGCCGGTGGTCTCGGTGTCCAGCACGATCTGCCGCGAGGCCATGCTAGCCGGCCCCCGGCGCCGCGCCGGCCAGTTCCTCGACGCCCTTGTTGGCGAGCGCATCGGCGCGCTCGTTCTCCGGGTGGCCGGCGTGCCCCTTCACCCAGTGCCATTCCACTTCGTGGCTGCCGGCGACCTCGTCCAGCACCCGCCACAGGTCGGCATTCTTCACCGGTGCCCTGGCCGCGGTGCGCCAGCCGCGCCGCTTCCAGTCGTGGATCCACTGCGAGATGCCCTTCTGCACGTACTGCGAATCGGTGTAGACCTTCACGCGGCTGCGGCGCTTCAGCGCCGACAGGCCCTCGATCACCGCCTGCAGCTCCATCCGGTTGTTGGTCGTGGCCTGCTCGCCGCCGTAGAGCTCCTTCTCGTGGCCGCGCGCGCGAAGGATCACGCCCCAGCCGCCGCGCCCCGGATTGCCCTTGCAGGCACCGTCGGCATACAGCTCCACGAGGTCCTCACTCATGATTCTGCCGCGCCGAGCCGTTGCGCTGCGACACCGCGGCCACCGCGCGCCGCCGCGCGCGCTCGCGTCGCCACGCGGGCGTGATGACGCGCATGCCGTGCACCCGCTTCACCGCGCGCACCACGTAGGCGCCGCCCATGATGGGCCACCAGCGCGCGCCCGCCTTCTCCATGAACGCGAAGCGCCGCAACCAGTCCGGGCCGGAGAACGGCGGCGCATAGCAGCCGAAGCGCCCGCCGTTCAACTCGAAGCCGAGCAGCCGCAGCCATTCCTTCAGCCGCAGCAGGCCGATAAAGCGCCCGTCCCAGGGCGCGCCGGCGACGGCCCGGCCGCGCTCGCTCATTGCCGCCTGGCGCAGGCGCCACAGCGACAGCGGGTTGAATCCGGAGATGACCAGGTGTCCCTCCGGCATCAGCACGCGCGCGGCCTCGCGCAGCACCAGGTGCGGGTCGGCGCTGAACTCGAGCGCGTGCGGCAGCGCCACCAGGTCCACGCTCTGGTCGGCAAGCGGCAATTGCAGCGGATCGGCGGCGAGCGCCGCACCGGGTTCGATCGCGACAGTGAAATGGAACGGAATGCGGTTGCCGGCGAGGAAGTCGATGCCCGGAAGTCCCGCCTGCAGCGCGCGGAAGCCGAACACGTCGTCGGTGGCGCTGGCGAACTGGTCCAGTTCCCATTCCAGCACGTGACGCCCCTGCGGCGTGGTGAACCAGTCGGCGAGGCCCGACCGGACGGGGGCGGGTTGCGCATTCCCGGGACCTCCCGCGCCGTTATACTTGGCCGCGTCATTCGCGACGAAAGATTGCCGATCCATGCTCCAGATCGTTCCGTTACCGGCCTTCAAGGACAACTACATGTGGACGCTGCGAGCCGGCGCCTACGCGGCCGTGGTGGATCCTGGCGAGGCGGCGCCGGTTCGCCGCTACCTCGCCGACGAGGGCCTGAGCTTGTGCGCCATCCTCGCGACACACCACCATCCGGACCACGTCGGCGGCATCGCGGAACTGGTCCGCGATGCAAAGGTCCCGGTGCACGGCCCGAAGGGCGAGCCCATTCCGGAACTGACGCATCCGGTCGGGGAAGGCGACCGCGTGGAACTGCCGCAGCTCGGCCTTGTCTTCAATGTGTTCGACATCCCGGGGCATACGCGAGCGCATGTGGCCTATTATGGCGCAGGATCCCTGTTCAGCGGCGACACGCTCTTCGCCTGCGGCTGCGGCCGCGTGTTCGAAGGCACGCCCGCGCAGATGCTCGCCTCGCTGGGCAAGATGGCGGCGCTGCCCGACGACACCCGGGTCTACTGCGGCCACGAATACACGCTGGCCAACATCGAGTTCGCGCGCAAGGTGGATCCCGGCAACGCCGCGCTCGCGGCACGCGAGGCGCGCGTGCGTGCCTTGCGCTCGCAGGGCAAGCCTTCGCTGCCCTCGACGCTGGGCGAGGAGCGCGCCACCAATCCGTTCCTGCGCTGCGCCGAGCCGCCGGTGGTGGCATCGGCCAACAAGTATCTCGGCGCGCGCATCGGCGATCCGGTGAGCGTGTTCACCGCGATCCGCGAGTGGAAAAACCGCTCGTGACAAAAGAGTAGACTCCGGCGTGCCCAAATTCGCGCACGCCGTGTACCTCCTGCTCGCATCGCTGCTGCTCGCCGGCTGCGAGACGCTGCCTGATGCGCAGCCGCCGCAGGCGTCCGCGCCCGCCGCGCGCCAGCAGCCCGATTCGCCGGTGCTCGGCATCCGCGACGCGCCCCCCGATCCGGCGACCGCGCCGGTGAAACCGATCGACGCCGCCAGCCTGCCGCCCTTCGAGGGCGCGCGGCACGACATGCACCGGCCACCGCCGGTCGCCACCGTCGACCGCACGCTGCGCGCGGATGACCTCTGGCAGCGCATCCGCGACGGCTTCGCCATGGCGGACCTGGACAGCCCGCTGGTACGGGAGAAAATCGCCTGGTACGTGGCGCGGCCCGATTACCTGAAGCGGGTGTTCGACCGCAGCCGGCTGTACCTGTACCACATCGTCGAGGAAATCGAGCGCCGCGGCCTGCCCACGGAACTCGCGCTGCTGCCTATGGTGGAGAGTTCGTTCAACCCGATGGCGTACTCGCGCGCCCACGCCTCCGGCCTGTGGCAGTTCATTCCCGGCACCGGCAAGCGCTATGACCTGAAGCAGAACTGGTGGTACGACGGCCGCCGCGACATCGTGGATTCCACGGGCGCTGCGCTGGAGTACCTGAAGGACGTCTACGACATGCACGGCGACTGGCACCTCGCGCTCGCCTCCTACAACTGGGGCGAGAACGCGGTGGCGCGCGCGCTGGAGAAGAACCGCGCCGCCCGCCTGCCGCTGGACTACTCCAGCATCAACATGCCGCTGGAGACGCGACACTACGTGCCCAAGCTGCAGGCGCTCAAGGCCATCATCGCCGACCCAAAGGTGTTCGGCATCGACCTCGACCCGATCCCGAACCAGCCCTACTTCGCCACCGTCACCAAGACGCGCGACATCGACGTGCGCCTCGCGGCTCGCCTGGCCGAAATGCCGGTGGAGGAGTTCGTGGCGCTCAATCCGGGCTTCAACCGGCCGCTGATCCCGGTCAGCGTGAATCCGAGGATCGTGCTGCCCGCTGACCGGGTGGAGGTGTTCCGCGCCAACCTGCTGAAGCACGACGAGAAGGGCCTGGTGTCCTGGCAGACCTACACCCCGAAGAAGGGCGAGTCGCTGGAGGCGGTCGCGCGGCGCTTCAGCGTCGGCCTGGCGCAGCTGAAGGAGGTCAACGGCATCAATGCGCGCAACCGGGCGGTGCCGGCGCTGCTGGTGGTGCCGATGAACGGCGCCGCCGTGTCCGGTGCTCGCCTGCCCATCATGTACGCACCGCCAATCGCGGCGCCGCAGCCGCGCACGTCGGTGCACCGGGTCAAGGCCGGGGAAACCCTGGCCTCCATTGCCGCCCGCTACCGGGTCAGCGTCGAAGACTTGCGCCGCTGGAATCCCATCGGCCGGCTCCAGGTCGGCCAGTCCCTCAAGATACAGACGCGGGCAACGCCCTCTGGAAAGCCGGTCCGAAAGGTCGCCACCGGGAAATCCAAGCCTAAGCCTACAAAGAAAACAGTACGAAAAGCAGGTAGTTAGGAATATAAGTTAAAGCTAGATATACGTTCATGTTGCAGTGCGGACTTGTTCGAGCCGCAAGTCTCCTAGAATGGGCCCATGCACCGTCTGCGCAGGGCCGTCCTTTTCACCCTGATTTTGGCCGGCATGGCCGCGCCCATGCGTGCACAGGCCGCGGACCCGATCCTCATGTTCCTGCTCGGAATCGCGCGCGACATGGTCATCGCCCATGTCAGCAAGCCCCAGCCGGCTGAAGGCACGCCGTTGGTGGACCTGGGCCGGGTCTATCCCGGCACCCTGGTCGAGCCCGAGCACCTGCGCCGCCTGATCGACGAGTGCTTCGCCTACCTTTCCCGGGACCAGCGCGGCGAGATATTCGCTTCCCTGAACGAGGCCCTGCTCAGCCCGAAGAACGCCGCGGTGCGGGCGCCGATGATCGAGTATTTCGTGCAGCACGCGCTGGCGGTGCGGGACGCCCGTCAGCGCCTGGCGCAACTGTCGGAGACCGAGAAGCGGATGCTCGCGGCGGCGTTCCGCGCCGAGACCACCGGCATGCCGCAGGAAGAACAGGAACAGCTCGGCTCGGTCCTTCGCCAGGGGCTGCTGCCCCTGCCTGACGATCTCAACCAGCTGCTGCTCGCCGCGCTGGAACGCTAGTCAGCCGCGGTACAGCAGGCAGTTCACCGTCCTTGTCGCGCTCAACCTGGCCGCCTCCGGCCAGGCCCGGGCGCATTCCGGCATCACCTTCGGGCAGCGAGGGTGGAAATGGCAGCCTGGAGGCGGGTTCGCCGGCGAGGGCAGTTCTCCGGCGAGCCGCACGATCTGCTGCTGGCGCTCGATCCGGGGCACGGCTGAGAGCAAGGCCTCGGTATAGGGGTGCCGGGGGGAGCCCAGCACCTCGTCCACCGTTCCCTGCTCCACGATCCGTCCGAGGTACATCACCGCCACGTCGTGCGCGAGGTATTCCACCACCGACAGGTTGTGGGTGATGAACAGGTAGGCGAGGCCCAGGCGCTGCTGCAACTCGCGCAGCAGATTCAGGATCTGCGCCTGCACCGACACATCCAGCGCGCTGGTCGGTTCGTCGCAAATGATGAGCTTGGGCTCCACAGCTAACGCGCGCGCGATGGCGATGCGCTGGCGCTGTCCGCCGGAGAACTCGTGCGCGTAGCGTGCGACCGCGTTGCGCGGCAGGCCGACCTGGTCGAGCAGGACGCCGATCTTCGTCGCGCGACCGGCCTCGTCCCCGCCCACGCCGAGGGCGCGCATGCCCTCGGCGAGGATGTCGCCCACCCGCAGGCGCGGGTTCAGCGACGCATAGGGGTCCTGGAACACGATCTGCATGGCGCGCCGGCGCAGCCGCAGGTCCTCGCCCGAGAGCTTTGCCAGGTCGACGCCGCCGTGGCTCACGGTGCCGCCCGTGGGCGCGAGCAGCCGCAGGATCGCCTTGCCGACGGTGGTCTTGCCGCATCCGGATTCGCCCACCAGCGCCAGGGTGCGCCCTTCGCGGACCTGGAGCGACACGCCGTCCACGGCCTTGACCTGGCCGACGGTGCGCTTGAACAGGCCGCGCCGGATCGGGAAATGCACCCTGAGGTCACGCACCTCCAGCAGCACCGGGCTTTCGCCCGCGGAGGAGCTGCGCTTGCCGGCGACCACGGTCGTCTCGCCGGGCGGCGCGGCGGGTCCCTTCTCTCGCAGCAGGCAGCGCGACAGATGCCCTCCCGGCAGCTCCAGAAGCTTCGGCGCCACCCATTTGCAGCGCTCGAAGGCCTCGTCGCAGCGCTCGGCGAAGCGGCAACCGCGGAATGCCCCCAGCAGGGAGGGCACCTGGCCGGGAATCACCGCCAGTTCGCCCGAGCGCTTCTCCGGCGTGGGCACGGCGTCGAACAGCTTGCGGGAGTACGGGTGCTGCGGGGCGCGGAAGAACTGCTCGCGCGTGGCCAGTTCCACCACCTGTCCCGCGTACATCACCGCGACCCGGTGCGCCATTTGCGCCACGATGCCCAAGTCGTGCGTGATGAGCAGCAGCGCCATGCCGCGCCCGGATTGCAGCTTCGCCAGCAGCTCGAGGATCTGGGCCTGGATGGTGACGTCCAGCGCGGTGGTGGGCTCGTCGGCCACCAGCACCTCCGGGTCCGCCGCCAGCGCCGCGGCGATCATGACGCGCTGCTTCAGGCCGCCGGAGAGCTGGAACGGGTATTCGTCGAAGCGCCGTGCCGCGTCGGGGATGCCGACGTCCTCCAGCAGCGCGAGCGCCCTCCGCCTGGCCTCCTCGCCGGACACGCCGAGGTGGCGTTCGATGACCTCGATGATCTGGCGTCCGACGGTGAGGACCGGATTGAGCGCCGTGGAGGGCTCCTGGAAGATCATCGCCACGCGCCGGCCGCGCACCGCCCGCATCGCCGCCTCCGGCAGCGCGAGCAGGTCGTGCCCGTCGAGCAATACCCGCCCATCGGCGATCCGCCCGGCCTCCGGCAGCAGCTGCAGCAGCGACAGCGCCGTCATCGACTTGCCGCAGCCGGACTCGCCCACCAGGGCGAAGCATTCCCCCTTGCGCAGTTCGAAGTCGATGCCGTCGACCGCGCGCAGCTCGCCCGCGGCGGTGTCGATCCGCGTCGCCAGCCCCTCGACCGCGAGCGAGACCTCGCTCATGCCGCCGCCTTCGCCAGGCCGCCCACGCGCACCCGGGGATCGAAGCCGTCGCGCACCGCGTCGGCGAACAGGTTCGCCGCCAGCACCAGCACGAACATGAAGCAGAACGCGGTGGCGAGCGCCCACCAGACGATGGGCTCGCGCGACATCTCCATGCGCGCCGAGTTGATCATGGTGCCGAAGCTGTTGGTGGAGGGATCCACCCCGACCCCGACGTAGGAGAGCACCGCCTCGGCCAGCACCAGCCCGGAGAAGTCCATCACCATGGCGATGACGACGATGTGGGCCACGTTGGGCAGGATGTGGCGCGAAATGACGCGGCCGCCCCTGACGCCCAGCGCATGCGCGGCCTGGATATACTCCAGCTCCGAGAGCTTCAGCGTCTCGCCACGCAGCAGGCGCGCGAGGCCGGTCCAGCTGGTCAGGCCCAGGATGGCGCACAGCACCAGCAGCTTCACGTCGGCGCGGTGCGCCGCGGTCGCGAACCAGTCCGGGTGCCGGTCGATCACGACCTGCATCATCAGCACCGAGGCCGCGATCAGGAGCACCCCGGGAATGGAATTGAGCGTGGTGTAGAGATACTGGATGACGTCGTCCACCCAGCCCCTGAAGTAGCCGGCCATGATGCCGAGCGCGATTCCCAGCGGCAGCAGCACCAGGGTGGTAACGGTGCCGATCACCAGGCTGGTGCGGATGGATTTCAACGCCTGGTAGAACACGTCGTTGCCGACCTTGTCCGTGCCCAGGACGTGATAGCCGCCAGAGAGGACCAGCGCCGGCACCAGCAGCGCCAGCACGCCCCCCAGCGCCCACATCCCCGCGTGCCAGGGCACCGCCGGCCATTTCGCCATGGCGATCTTCATTCCGATCGCCGCCGCGAGCAGTATCGCGGCGGCGAAACACAGCCCCTTGAACACGCGCCACCCTATGTCTGCACCCCAATGTTCCTCCTTCGCCAGGTGCGCCCCTCCGAACTGCAATCGCGGAAACTCCCGCGCCGTCTTCCCCCCCGGCAGTTCCACCTGCTCCCTGGCATAGGAATGGATGGCGAGCGGCGCCGAATAGGTCCTCTCGGTGCGGCCCCGCAGGTGCGACAGCGTCCAGTCGAGGAGCGAAAGGACCTCGACCGAATAAGCTTTGGATGCACCGTTGCCGACGCTGGCGCCGCGCGCGGGCAGCTCCGGCCGGTAGTGAAAGGAATCAAGCAGGCCGACGCCGAGGTAGAACGCGAGTACCACCGCCGAGGCGATCGCGGGCGCGCTCCGGAACACTCTCCCCCACGGTGCCGCGAGATGGTCATGGCGCCGGCAGACCAGCGCATAGACCCCCGCCGCCGCTACCAGCAGCCAGACCAGGGCATCCGTAGGGAGGACGACGGGCATGCCTACTGGAGCCGGATCCTGGGATCCACCAGGGTGTAGGAGATGTCGGTCAGGATGAGGCCGACGATGTAGAACACCGAGCCGATGAACACCATGGCGCGCACCACGGCGAAGTCCTGCGCCTGGATGGCATCGATGGTGTAGCTGCCCAGCCCGGGGATGCCGAAGAACGATTCGGACAGCAGGCTGCCCATGAACAGCAGCGGGATCACCGCCACCACGCCGGTCAGGATTGGAATCAGGGCGTTGCGCAGCACGTGGCCGAACAGGACCGCGCTTTCGGCGAGGCCCTTGGCGCGGGCGGTTCGCACGTAGTCGCGTCCCATCTCCTCCAGGAACAGGGTGCGGTACCAGCGGCTGCTGGCGCCGATGCCGGCGACGACGCCGATGAGCACCGGCAGGAAGAGGAAGCGCAGGGCCTCGGCCCCGCCCTGGTAGCCCGAGATCGGCACCAGGTGCAGAAGCTTGGACAGCAGGTACTGGCCGAGGATGATGTAGAACAGCGTCGAGACGGACATCATGGCCACGCACAGCACCACGCCCCAGAGATCCAGGTAGGTGGCGCGGAAGAAGGCCATCAGCAGCGCGAAGCTGACGCAGACCGCGAGCCCCACCAGGAATACCGGCACCGCTAGCGCGAGACTGGGCCACATGCGCTCGCCGATCTCGCCAGCGATGTCGCGCTTGTCTTCGGAGGCGCCGAAGTCGAACGCGAACAGGCGCACGGATTTCTGGAAGAACACGGTCTGCGTCGCCTTGCCCGCCCCTTCGGCCCGGTCGTTCCACAGCAGCGGCCGGTCGTAGCCGCGCTCGGCCTTCCATTTTCCGATTGCTTCCGGCGTGACGCGCTTGGCGCCCAACTGCATGCGTGCCATGTCCTCCGGGGTATTGACGACGAAGAACAGCAGGAACGTGAGCAGGTTGACCCCGACCAGGATCGGGATCGCGTAAAGCACGCGGCGCACGACGTAGGCGAACACCTAGGCCTTCCTGCCGGAGGCTTCCTGCGCGCCCACCACCGCCTTGCGGAACTCGAGCGGTTCCGAAATGCTCGGCACCACGAGCTGGGGCGTGCCGGCGCCGGAGAAAATGATGGTGCCGAAACCGAGCAGGCGCCCCATCACGCTCTGGTTGACCTGCATGCTCTCGATGCGCTCGACCTTGATTTCGGTGGTCTCGCGGCTGATGAGGCCGAACTTGGCGATCACGCGACGCTCGGTCACGGCCAGTTCCGTGGTCTTGAGGTTGATCCACGCCATCGCCAGCGGAACGAGGCCGACACCGAACACGGGCAGCAGCAGCGCCCCCAGCACCCAGAGCCAGAACTGCGACCAGCCGCTGACCCGCCCGACATGCAGCACGCGCTCGCCGGGGGTGAGGACCGATTCGACGTAGGACGCCATGATCAACCTCCTGCAGGAACGGGACGGGCCGCCATGCGCTCGCGCCGCCGGTAGGCGAGCCAAGCCGGGACGATCGCCCCGGCCAGGAGCAGGAGTCCGAGCAGCACCGGCCACAGCACCGGACGATTCCAGGCGAGGCGCATGGCCGCGCGCCGGTCGGGATCCAGCTTCAGGTACTTCAGCTTGTTGTCGGCCATTTCGTTCGGCTTCACGTTGCCGAGCCAGCCGTGGTACAGGCCGAAGGTCTTGCGGTGGAAGCCGCCGATCCAGGGCGCGTCGCGGCGGAAGAGGTCGATCATCCGGTCGATGAGCTGCTGGCGCTCCGGCGTGTTCGCCATGTGCCGCACCTGCGTGAACAGCGCGTCGTACTCCGGGTTGCTGTAGTTGGAGGCGTTCTCACCCTGCGTCTTCGCCCTCGCCTGCGCACCGTTCAGCAGGAACAGGAAATTCTCCGGGTCCGGGTAGTCGGCGCGCCAGCCGACCATGAAGAGCTGGGTGTTGCCCTTCCTCAGCTTTTCCTGGAACCGGTTCCAGTCCGTCTGGCGCGGCTCGAACTGGATCGACAGCCGCGCGAACTGCTTGCGCCACCAGTCCATCAGCGCCTTGTCACCCGGGCCGCGCGTGGTGGTGTCCAGGTTCAGGACCAGCGGCTGCCCGGTGCGGGCGTCGCGCCCGTCCGGATAGCCCGCCTCGGCGAGCAGCTTCTTCGCCGCCTCCAGCGGCCGGCGCACCGCCTTGCCGTCCTTCCATTCATGCGTCAGCGGGTTGATCCCCTTCGCGCCGTCCCGGTAGCCGAACAGGCCTGGCGCGATCGGTCCGTGCGATGGCACCCCGCGCCCGTTGGCAAACACCTGCAGGTACTCTTCCCAGTCGATGGCGATCGCCAGGGCCTGGCGCAGCTTGCGCGCGCGTTCCGCCGCAGCGCCTCCCATGGCGCCGCCCACCACCGGATCGAGCCAGTTGGCGCCCAGATAAAACACCGTGGGCTCGACCGAGGTTTCCATGCGGATGCCGTTCGCCTCCATCTCCGGCGACAGGCCGGGCTCGCCTTCCAGCGAAATGCGGACTGCCTGGTCGAAGTTGTCCGAGCTGATGCCCGAACTGTCGTAGTAGCCCTGCAGGAACTTGTTCCACAGGGGGATTGCCTCCTTCTCCCGCGTGTACACCGCCTTGTCAATGAAGGGCATCACCTTGCCTGCGTCCGCGAGCAACCCCGCCTCGGCATCGCCCGACTCGCCCTGCGACGGATAGGCTTCGCCGCGGAAGTTCGGGTTGCGCGCCAGCGTCATGCGTGCGTTGGGGTTGTTCTCGACCAGCATGTAGGGCCCGGTGCCCACCGGCCACCAGTCGAGCGAGAAGTTCTTCTCCGCCATGCCAGGCTGATGGAAGAACTGCTCTGCCTCCCAGGGAATAGGCGAGAAGAAATGCATCGCCAGCCAGTACTGGAACTGCGGGTAGCGGCCCTTGAGGATGACGCGGTAAGTATGCGCGTCCACGCGCTCCACCCCGGGCAGCGGATGCCGGCGCAGGTCCAGCCACTCGCCCGGGCGCGCCGCCTGCTTCAGCATCTCCGCATACGCCTTCAGGCCGACGATGTACTCCGACATCAGGCCGAAGATCGGCACGTGCAGCTGCGGATGCGCGAGGCGCTTGATCTGGTAGACATAGTCGTCGGCCGTGAGCTCGCGCGTGCCGAGGGCGAGCTGGTAGGGGTTCTCCAGCGCATCGACCTGCCGCCGGTCCAGCGCGAGGTTGGCCGGGACGAAGGCCGGGTGCGGCTGGAAGCGGATCCCCGGCTTGATGCGGATCTCGTAGACGCTCACGGTCTCCCCGCCGCGACGCTCGATGCGCGGCTCGGGCAGCGCCACGGCGGTATTCGGAATGAGCTCGTAGGGACGCTTTAGGTAGTGGTACTGCAGCACCGGTTCGTATACCTGCATGGTGAACTGGGACTCGTCCGTGGCGTAGGACTGGGCCGGGTCGAGGTGCTTTGGGCGCTCGGAAAACACCGAGTACAGGACTCGCTCGCCGCGCGCCGGCGCCGGATAGGGGTCGTTCCAGACCTCCGCGCACCCCGCGTGCAGCAACGCGCCCAGCACCAGCACCGCATTCAGGATCGCGCGCATGCGGGAAAGTATAATGCCCGCATGGGATTCCTCAGCGGCAGAAAGATCCTCGTCACCGGCGTGCTCAGCAGCCGGTCCATCGCCTACGGCATCGCCCGCGCGGCGCATCGCGAAGGCGCTGAACTCGCCTTCACCTACGCCGGCGAGCGCTTCAGGGAGCGCGTCACCGAACTGGCGGCCGATTTCGGCGCCACGCTGGTGCTGCCCTGCGACGTGGCGAGCGACGCCGAGATCGCGGCCCTCGCCCCTGCCCTGCGCGAGCGCTGGGACGGGCTGGACGGACTGGTGCACGCCATCGCCTTCGCGCAGCGCGAGGCGATTTCCGGCGAACTCCTCGACGGCTTGTCGCGGGAGGCGTTCCGCGAGGCGCATGACATTTCCGTCTACAGCCTGCCGGCGCTCGCCAAGGCGCTGCTGCCCCTGATGCAGGGTCGCAAGGCTTCGGTGCTGACCTTGTCCTATCTCGGTTCCGAACGCGTGGTGCCCCACTACAACACCATGGGGCTCGCCAAGGCCAGCCTGGAGGCCGCGGTGCGCTACCTCGCGGCCAACCTGGGGCCGATGGGCATCCGCACCAACGCAATTTCCGCCGGCCCGATCAAGACGCTCGCGGCCTCCGGGATCGCGGGTTTCGGCAAGATCCTGAAGTTCGTCGAGGAGAACGCGCCGCTGCGGCGGAACATGACCATCGACGATGTCGGCAACGCGGCGGCATTCCTGCTCTCGGACCTTGCCTCCGGCATCACCGGGGAGGTGATCTACGTGGACGGCGGCTTCAACCGGGTAATCGGCGGAATCGGCGGAATCGGCGGCGAGTAGCGGCGCCGGTCCACGGGGCGCGTCAGGACCGCCGCGCTACTGCTTCTTCTCGAGCTGCGCCTTGTTGATCTCGACCTTGGCCCGCGCGCGCAGGCCGGCGACGTAGGCGTCCACCTGTGCGGCGCCGGCCTGGCGGTCAAGCCGGGCCAGTTCCTCGTTCTTCTGCTCTTGCGGCACCGGATCCGGCTCCAGCACGCGAACCAGCCGGTAAATGACGTAACCGCGGTCGCCGCGGTCTACGCCAACGTAGGCGGGAAGTTTCGAGGCGTCGGCGGAAAGCACCTGGCGCAGCGCGTCCGGCGACAGGCCGGCAGAGGCGCGCCGTGACACCTGCACCGGCGCGCTCCACTTCAGGCCGGCATCGCCGCCGGACCTGGCCTGCACGAGCTTCGCGGCACCATCCTTGCGCGCCAGGGCGGCCGCTTCCCGGCGCTTCACGCGCGCCTCGACCTCGGCGCGCACCTCCTCGAACTTGCGCTGGGTCGCGGGCTGGTGGTCCACGACGCGCGCCGCCACCAGCGTGCCACGCGACACCTCGATGGCGTCGGTGTTGCGCCGCTGCTGGATGGCGTCGGAGGAGAACAGCGCAGCGAGCAGCTTCGGGTGATTCAGCACGCCCTCGGCCGAACCGCCCTTCGAGATCCAGCCACTCGCCTGCGGCTTGAGCTTGTAGCGCTCGGCGGCGGGCTTCAGGCTGTCGGACTGCTCGTAGACCAGGTTGTTGAAGCCCTCTGCGGACTCGGCGAACTTCTGTCCCGCCTTTTGCTTGCCCAGGTCGGCGGACAGTTCCGCCTTCAGGTCCTCGAAGCCGCGCACCTTGCCGGGCTGGACGCCGGACAGGCGGATGACATGGAAACCGAACTCGGATTGCACCGGGCCCGCGATCTCGTTCGGTGTCATGGCGAACACCGCCTCGGCGAAGGGCTTGACCATGTCGCCGGCAGCGAAGAACCCGAGGTCGCCGCCCTTCTCCGCCGAGCCGGTGTCCTGCGAATGCTTCTTCGCCAGGTCGGCGAAGCGCTGCGGCGCTTTCTTCGCCTCGGCCAGGATCTTCTCGGCCTCCTCCCTGGTCTTCACCAGGATGTGGCTGGCGCGCCGCTGCTCGGCCACGCCCAGCTTGCCGGCGGCGAGTCGCTCGTCATAGGCTTGCTTCAGCTCCGCTTCGCCCACGGCCTCACCGCGCGCGAGGTCCTCGGCCGACAGCACCAGGTACTCCACGCGCACGCGCTCTGCGACCTTGAACTCGTCCGGATTCGCATCGTAGTAGGCCTTGAGCGCCGCCTCGTCGACCTTGACCTGGGCCGCATAGGCCTCGGGCGCGAAGGAGGCTTCGCTCACCTCACGGCGCTGGCCTTCCAGCTGCAACAGGCGCTCGGCGACCTGCCGCGGCTGGATCGCGGTCGCGGAAATGGACGACAACAGGCGCGAGGCCGGCGCCTGCACCCGCAGCGTCTCGACATTGGCCGCGTCCGACTGGTTGCGCGTGCGCAGCCAGCCGGCGTAACGCTCGGCGGAGAACTTGCCGTCCTCCTGGAACTCGGGCGCGAGCATGATCTCCGCGATCACCGCCTCGCGGCTCAGGACCATGTTGCTGCGCGCCACCTCCAGGGTGACGATGCGGTCGGCGATCAGCGCGTCCAGGATGCGCTGGCGGAAATCGGGCGTGTCCACCGAGGCCGGGTCGAAGTCGCGGCCGAACATCTGCTGCAGGCGCTCCATCTGCTCGCGCAGGGCGTCCTCCAGCTCGCGGCGGCTGATCGGGCTGCCCTCGACCTCGGCGACCACATCGCGGCCGCCGACGGCGCGGGTGTAGGACTCGAGGCCGAAGAACGCGAACGGCACGAGGCACAGCACCAGGAATACCTGGAGGATGCGCTTGTGCTTGGTGACGAAGTCGAACATTTCAGCCCTGGAGGATCCGGGAGGAAAATGGTTGGCGGAGCGGACGGGACTCGAACCCGCGACCCCCGGCGTGACAGGCCGGTATTCTAACCAACTGAACTACCGCTCCAATCTGAACAAAAACCGCTATTCCGGCCGGGCTGCTGGTGGGTGCTGACGGGATCGAACCGCCGACATTCGCCGTGTAAGAGCGACGCTCTGCCAGCTGAGCTAAGCACCCCCGCGACACCGGTGTCGCACACCCCTATGCAGGTGTCGCCCCGCCCCTTTTTGAGAGGGGCGCTAGTTTATCGCGTCCTTGAGCGCCTTGCCAGCGCGGAAACGGGGAATTTTCGCGGCCTTGATGCTCAGGGCCTCCCCGGTGCGGGGATTGCGCCCTGCGCGGGCCTCCCGACTCGCCACGTAGAAGGTGCCGAAACCCACCAGCGTGACCTCGTCGCCCTTTTTCAGGCTTGATTTCACGGCCGCAATGGTGGCGTCCACGGCACGCTCGGCGGCCGAGCGCGATATTTCCGCCGACTGGGCGATGTGCTCGATCAGGTCCGACTTGTTCATGGCCGCGCCTCAGTGCTTGACCGCCGCGGTCCCGGGCTTGGCGACATCCGCCGCGGCCAGGGGCGCGACTTCCAGCGCGGGCAGCGGCTCGGGCTGGCGCTCCAGCGCCCGCTCCAGCACCTGGTCCACCCACTTCACCGGAATGATCTCGAGCCGGTTCTTGACGTTGTCCGGGATCTCGGTGAGGTCCTTCACGTTCTCCTCCGGGATCAGCACCGTCTTGATGCCTCCGCGGTGCGCCGCCAGCAGCTTTTCCTTCAGGCCGCCGATCGCCAGCACCTCGCCGCGCAGCGTGATCTCGCCGGTCATGGCGACATCCGCACGCACCGGGATGCCGGTGAGCACGGAAACCATGGCAGTGGCGATGCCGATTCCGGCGCTGGGCCCGTCCTTGGGCGTCGCGCCTTCAGGCAGGTGGATGTGGAGGTCATTCTTCTGGTAGAAGTCCTCGTTCACGCCCAGCTTCCTCGATCGGCTGCGCACCACAGACAGCGCGGCCTGGATGGACTCCTGCATCACCTCGCCCAGCTTGCCGGTGGTGATGGTCTTGCCCTTGCCGGGCATGGTCACGGTCTCGATGGTGAGCAGTTCGCCGCCCACCTCGGTCCAGGCGAGGCCGGTCACCTGGCCGACCTGGTTGTTCTTCTCAGCCATGCCGAAGCTGTACTTGCGCACGCCGAGGAACTTGTCGAGGTTGCGTGGCGTCACCACGATCCGCTTCACTTTTCCTTCCTTCTCCTGCTTGTCGGTCAGCAGTTGCTTGACCGCCTTGCGGCAGATCTTGGAGATCTCGCGCTCCAGGCTGCGCACGCCGGCCTCCCGGGTGTAGTAGCGCACGACGTCGCGCAGCGCGGCCTCGTTCACCGACAGCTCGCCTTCCTTGAGGCCGGTGTTCTGCATCTGCTTCGAGAGCAGGTACTGCAGGGCGATGTTGAGCTTCTCGTCCTCGGTGTAGCCCGAGAGCCGGATGACCTCCATGCGGTCAAGCAGCGGCGCCGGGATGTTAAGGGTGTTGGCGGTGGCGATGAACATCACCTCCGACAGGTCGTACTCGACCTCGATGTAGTGGTCCGTGAAGCTGTGGTTCTGCTCCGGGTCCAGCACTTCGAGCAGCGCCGAGGACGGGTCGCCGCGCCAGTCCTGGCCCAGCTTGTCCACTTCATCGAGCAGGAACAGCGGGTTGCGCACGCCGACCTTGCTCATGTTCTGCAGGATCTTGCCCGGCATGGAGCCGATGTAGGTGCGGCGGTGGCCGCGCACCTCGGCTTCGTCGCGCACCCCGCCCAGCGACATGCGCACGAACTTGCGGTTGGTGGCCTTGGCGATGGACTGGCCCAGGGAGGTCTTGCCCACGCCCGGCGCACCCACCAGGCACAGGATCGGCGCCTTCATCTTGTCGACGCGCGTCTGCACGGCCAGGTACTCGACGATGCGTTCCTTCACCTTCTCCAGGCCGTAGTGGTCCTTGTCCAGCACTGCCTGCGCCTGCTTGATGTCCTTGGAGATCTTGGAACGCTTGCGCCAGGGCAGGTTGACCAGGGTCTCGATGTAGTTGCGCACCACCGTAGCCTCGGCCGACATCGGCGACATGAGCTTCAACTTCTTCAGCTCGGCCTCGGCCTTCTTGCGCGCGTCCTTGGGCATGTGCGCCTTGCGGATGCGCTTGTCCATCTCCTCCAGGTCGGCGCCCTCCTCGCCCTCGCCCAGCTCCTTCTGGATCGCCTTGACCTGCTCGTTCAGGTAATACTCGCGCTGGCTCTTCTCCATCTGGCGCTTGACGCGGCCGCGGATGCGCTTCTCCACCTGCAGGATGTCGATCTCGGTCTCCAGCTGGCTGAGCAGGTGCTCCAGCCGCCCCTTGACGGTGAACATCTCCAGCACCTGCTGCTTCTGCTCCAGCTTGAGCGGCAGGTGCGCGGCGACGGTGTCGGCCAGCCGGCCGCCGTCGTCGATGCCCGAGAGCGAGGTCAAGATCTCGGGCGGGATCTTCTTGTTCAACTTGACGTACTGGTCGAAGGCCGACAGCAGGGCGCGACGCATCGCCTCCACTTCGGGGGGCGGCGCGGACTCGACCGGGATCGCGGTCGCTTCAGCTACCCAGTGGGTTCGCAGGTCTGTCACCCCCGATATCCGGGCGCGGGTGCCGCCCTCGACCAGCACCTTCACCGTGCCGTCGGGCAGCTTGAGCATCTGCAGGATGCTGGAAATGCAGCCGATCTCGTGCATGTCCTCGGGCGAGGGGTCGTCCTTGGCCGCCGAGCGCTGAGCCACCAGCAGGATGGACTTGCCGGTCTCCATGGCGGTTTCCATGGCCTTGATGGACTTGGGCCGCCCGACGAAGAGGGGGATCACCATGTGGGGGAACACCACCACGTCCCGCAGGGGCAGCAGCGGGTACTGGGTGGCTGCGCCGGCAGGAGGGGAAGCGGGCGTGCCTGGTGTACCTGGAAGTGCGGTTTCGGACATGAGGGCCTCTGGGTAGGCGACTACACCGTAGGACGCTCCCCTACGTTAGGGGTTCCCCGGCGAAAAATCAAACCTGCGGAAAAAACCGGCAACTCAGGCAGAACTGCCGGCGACCTTCTGCTGGTCCGAATAGATCAGCAGCGGCTTGCCATCGCCCGAGATCATCTGCTCGTCGACCACCACCTTGCTGACGTTCTCCAGCGTGGGCAGCTCGTACATGGTGTCGAGCAGGGCCTGCTCCAGGATGGAGCGCAGGCCGCGGGCGCCGGTCTTGCGGGCCAGCGCCTTGCGGGCAACCGCGTTGAGCGCCGCGTCGCGCAGTTCCAGCTCGACGCCTTCCATCAGGAACAGGCGCTGGTACTGCTTGACCAGCGCGTTCTTGGGCTCCACCAGGATTTCGACCAGGGCCACCTCGTCGAGTTCCTCCAGCGCGGCCACCACCGGCATGCGGCCGACGAATTCAGGAATCAGGCCGTACTTGATCAGGTCCTCGGGCTCGACCGCCTTCAACAGGTCGTAGATCGCCTTGGAGTTGTCCGGGCTGCGCACCTCGGCACCGAAGCCGATGCCGGTCTTCTCGGTGCGGTTGCGAACGATCTTCTCGAGGCCGTCGAAGGCGCCGCCGCAGACGAACAGGATGTTGGTTGTGTCCACCTGCACGAAGTCCTGGTTCGGGTGCTTGCGCCCGCCCTGCGGCGGCACCGAGGCGATGGTGCCCTCGATCAGCTTCAGCAGCGCCTGCTGCACGCCCTCGCCCGACACGTCGCGGGTGATGGAGGGGTTGTCGGACTTGCGCGAGATCTTGTCGATCTCGTCGATGTAGACGATGCCGCGCTTGGCCTTGTCGACGTCGTAGTCGCAGTTCTGCAGCAGCTTCTGGATGATGTTCTCGACGTCCTCGCCGACGTAGCCCGCCTC